>CANMJR010000005.1 GCA_947498025.1 Helicobacteraceae bacterium | reverse complement strand
TATATTAAATCCGCATTAAATCTATATTACTTTTTGCTTACATTAGAAAAAAGTAATTAGTTAATCTCGAAAACCAATCGGGATTTTTAAATATGTTCTAATAGATGATTATTAAAGTCTTCCATTTTACTAAAAGCAAAAACTTTTTTCCCTAAATCTTTCAAACTAGCACCTATATGATAAATTTCTTTATTATCAATTATTAAAAATCTATCGTGAAAGTCTTTATTTGTTTTTAGAGATATTGCCTTGTATTGTGTATTATATTTCTCTAAATCTAATTTTAATGCTTTTGTAATTGTATGAGTATGGATAGTAATATCTACAGTCTGATTTTTACTGAGTAAAAGTAAAGTTGTATCATCAATATAATTATCAATGAGTACAATACTATTTTTAGCATTTCTTATTAAATCTGATACAAAATTATGAGCATCAAATATTTGTCCGTTGTAAAATATACCTTGTGATTGTATGGGATTTTTTTCTTCTATGGCTTTAAAGATTTTATCAAAATTTGTATTCGTTATGAGTTGGTTTTGTTCTAATATCTCAAGTCTTTGAAATACAGAAGCATTTTGAGATATGAATTGTCTCATATTAACAAATGCTCTAATAATTTCAATACTTATTTCTATAGCAATATCACTCTTTAAAATAGAACTAAGCATAGATACACCTTGTTCCGTAAAAGCATAAGGAGATCTTCTTAAACCCATCTTCTCAGAATTGGAAGTCACAAATTGTGACCTCCAATTATTTAGTTCATCTTTTGTAAGTTGAAACATAAAATCTTTAGGAAATCTTTTAATATTCCTTTTTATTGCTTGATTAAATACTTTTGTTTCTACACCATAAAGCTCTGCTAAATCTCTATCTAGCATTACTTGTGTATTTCTAATCATATAGATTTTTGATTTTATATCTATATTTGTTGTAGTTGTAATATCTTGCATAATATTTTTTACCTTTTATTATTGGTCAGGATTATATAATAATTTATTTGTAAATCAATAAATTATTCTTAAATAATATTTCATTCTGTCGTACACTTTTTAGAACACTAACGCACTTCGTTTGCTGACTCATCCACGACTTACTTCATTACATTTCGTAAGCTTTCGCGGTGAGTAATAATATGAAAGATTAGTACTATTACGTTACAATTAAAAATCAATTATGAAGTTTACTAAAATGAAGAAGATAATTTAAAAAATAGAATTACATAGGATACGGACTATACAAGGACTAGCTTCAAAATAGCTATCTTAAAGAACTGTATAGCTTCAAACTAAAAGGGATTAGAATAAGTATCTAACTCTACTTTTTAGGTCTAAAAGCCTTTATTACATCCTCATTTGTCTCCATGCAGGGACCTTCAAGTAGATCTATGCAGTAGGGAACAGCAGGGAAAACTGCGTCCAAACACTCACGGATAGATTTTGGTTTTCCCGGTAAATTAATGATAAGAGATTTGCCTCGTATTCCCGCTGTTTGTCTTGAGAGAATTGCCGTTGGAACATACTGTAAACTCACCTGACGCATAAGCTCACCAAATCCGGGCATCATCTTTTGGCACACATTCTCTGTTGCCTCCGGAGTTACATCTCTAAGAGCCGGTCCTGTTCCGCCCGTTGTAACAACCAGACAACACCCTTCATTATCGCAAAGCTCTACCATGGTTTGTTCTAAAACATCCTGTTCATCAGGAATACATCTGTAAACTACCTCAAATTCACTCCTGAGATACTCTTTCATAGTATCTTGTATCGCAACACCGGAGATATCTTCGTATATTCCCTTGCTTGCACGGTCACTTGCCGTAATTACGCCTATTTTAATTTCGCTCATTTCTCTAATTCCTCTAATTTGTTTGTAAAAAATGGTTTGCATTTTTGATGTAAGTCACAGTTGCCACTTGTAAAAAAAAGTGTTTTGCACTCTCTGCATCGATAATTCTATCTTCAGAACCCAGATACACCTCTATCTTTACGCCCTGCTCTACTATCTCCTGAAGTTCATCAAAAACCCACTGAAAATATAAAAGCTCATCCAGCTCATCCAAAATTGTCACAGAGGATTCTACAATTTTTAAGGCATGCGGAGCAAAGCAAGCGTTTATAAACTGTCTGAGGTACACTTCCTCATTTCTTCGATACGCCATAAGTTGAAGCCGTTTAAACTCTTTTGTTTTACTCTGAAAAAAAACCGGAGAGAAGAGCTGCAAAGTGTCGATTCTATGCCCGCATGCCAACTCTTTTTTGACATACTCAAATGCCTTGATAGCACCATAACTAAATCCACATACCGTAAACTCAGTATCTTTTATAAATGCCTCAAAAAAATGGAACTCATTTTTGAGAGAAAAACCGCTATAAAATTTCATTTTGCAAACTCTTCTTGGCTAAATTTTTTCAAAACATACTCATTAAACCAAGCAGGTATTTTATCTATCTTAATATCTATCTCTTTGGCTTGTGTAATCTCAGCAATCCAAGTTCGTGAATGATTTGAATTATCAAATATATACGCTCGATTTGAATATTTAATAGCTTCACTCAGATATTCAAGTGAGCGATAATATCTGCTTACAATTTTCTCTTCCGGAACACTATGCCCACCAAAACGAACCCTATTTTTCACTCTCGAAATATTAATAATAGGATCACTTGTAGCGACAAAATAGAGATAAGTTTTATAACCTAACTTTTGAGCCAATTGTAAAAGCTCTATTTTGTCATACGAACTCATAACAGTCTCAAAAGTAAAAGATTTTCTACTCTCAAGAAGTTTTTTTCGAATAAAATCCGCACAGACAGAGGCAAAATAGGAATTAACAGATACTTCAAAAAAATCAAGTATATTGTCATTGAATTTTAAAAACTCTGCTTCATCAAGCATATCTGCATTTTTTAAAAGTGTAGAGTTCATAAAAAACTCCAAAACTTCTTCTTCATTTGTAACAATTTCATAATTGTCAAAATCTAAATAATCAAATTTTTGTATCTCTTTTTCTATTTCATCAGGGTTAATATATATTCCTAAAAGCTCTTTGCTTATAACCTCTTTAATAGTGCTTTTTCCACTTCCATTTGGTCCGGCAAACATTCTGAGCCTAGGAGTTTGTAAATTCATTTTATAAAAATCTTTTTATTTTTTGAGACATCGATATCGGCAAAAATAGCTTTGATAAATTTACGGGTTCCATCAGGAAATATCTCAAATATCTCTCCATCTATAGCTTCCATTACACTATTCCCACTACTGAGTGCATCTATATAGGCTTTTTGCACGGCACTACTTGCCAAGCTTGGAATATGATTTTCTAAAAAATCTAACTCTTTTTCACTTCTCATTTTTTCCCTTTGCTATAAAATCTCATCTATATACTTTTTAACATCGCTTTTTGTTATGCTCTCTTTCTCGTTTAGCACAATCTCTACCTTTTTCATAATCGATGACATTGTTGTTAAAAGCACTTTCGTTTCATCATATAATCTTTGCATCACTTCCTCTTCTTCATGCTCTCTTGCAAGAAGTGAAGCTCCCATGCCATACGAGTGCAACATATTTTTTAGAAGCTCTTTGGCATCATCCAAATCCACTTTTGCGTTGCTTGCGTGTTCATTATATTTCATTTTACATGCCACGATTCCTGCTATGTGCATCTTTATCATCGACTCTATCTCATGCTTAATCAGCGGAGCATCCGTTGATGGAGTGAGCCTCTCGTTTGAGAGCATCAGTTTTTCAAAAGGGAGGTCAAAAAATGTGGCACAAATAACCTTTCCGGCTTGATAGGTAATGCGGTACTCTTTTTGCTCGTCGCTCAACATTTGAAGTTTTTTCTTTCCAAACATAACCTTGTCTTTTACAAGGTGGAAATGTTCTATCGTTACATGGAACTCATTTTGTCTGAGTGAAAGAAGTGCCGCTTCATTGACAAGAGCCGCCAAAGATGCACCGTTAAAGCCGATAGTCATATTTGCCACCGCGGTTACATCGAGTTTATGCGGAACTTTTAGCAGATATTTTGAAAGGATTGATTCTCTCTCTCTTTTTGTAGGCAATTCAACAAAAATCCTTCTATCGAACCTTCCTGCACGCAAAAGTGCGGAGTCAAGCACCTCTATTTTGTTGGTTGCGGCAATTACGATAACACCGCTTGAACCCTCAAATCCGTCCATCTCTGTTAAGAGTTGATTGAGCGTCGCCTCTCTCTCATCGTTTCTTTGTCCATCTCTTTTTTTACCGACAGCGTCTATCTCATCGATAAAAATTATGGAAGGTGCGTTGTTTTTTGCAGCAACGAAGAGTTCATGCACCCTTTTTGCACCCATTCCTACATAAATCTGAACAAAAGAGGCTCCGCTCTGATAGAAAAACGGCACTCCCGCCTCATGGGCTACCGCTTTTGCAATCATGGTTTTTCCAACCCCCGGGGGACCGACCAAAAGAACGCCGCGAGGCATTCTTGCTCCAAAACTTTTATATCGTTTTGGATTTTTCATAAAGTCTATAATCTCTTCTAGCTCCATCTTTACATCGGAGATTCCACCGATATCATCAAAGGTAATATCGCTTTTTATAGCTTCAACAGGAGTATTTGATTCCAGAGAGTTGGATGATTTGACCTCGCCTAGACCACCGAAATTTTGAGTCATGAAGCTGTTTTTTTGCAGCCATCTGAAGCCCAACGTGCCCACACTTAAAAACAGAATTGCAAAAAGAGTATAAATAATCACATCCGAACCGCTGCTAACCTCTACTTTATAATCGGTAAACATTTTTGGATTTACCTGCGAAGAAGCTATCTTATAGACATTGCTGCTGCTCTTTAAATATACATACTCTTTTGTAGTCACTACGCTTTTTATAGTTTTGTTATCAAGCAATTTGTTTGCATCTTTGAGCGAAATATTTTCTGCATTATCTCGCAGGAGTGCAAACAAAACAAGCACTACAACAAAAAAAGCGGAGACATAAAGTGCTACTCTGTTTGTTTTAGAGTTTAACATAGTTGCAATCTCCTCTTACTTCATAGTTCTCTACTTTTATCCAGTTTCCTACCAAATCTTCATCCGATTCAACCACTACTCTATTAAAATATTGGTCAAATCCGTGAAACAGACCCTCTTTTTCACTCTCAACCAGCACTTCAAGCTCGCCTTTATAAGCGTTTCGAAAGAGAATATTTTTCTCATGTATCAAACTCTCCAACTCATGAAGCCTCTTTGAAGCCTCTTTTCCGTTCACTTCCGGCTTCATTACGGCAGATGGAGTTCCATCCCTTTTTGAGTAGGTAAAAGCGTGAAGATGGGTGAGCGGCAACTCTCTTGCATTTTGCATCGCCTCACTCCAAAGCTCCTCAGATTCACCCGGATGTCCTGTAATAAAATCCGTCCCTATTGCAAAACCTTTGTCTTTTAAAAATTCAAAAAGTTCTCTATCTTGTTTATAAACATTTCTTCTGTTCATCAGTTTGAGCATGGCAGGAGAAGTGTGTTGAAGTGCGATGTGCAGATGGCGCTCAAGCCAAGGTTCACCCAGAATCTCTTTAAACTCATCTGTTATCTGGATAGGTTCCACGCTTCCAAGTCGAATGCGTCTGACTCCACGAATTAGAGATATTTTTTTCATAAGTTTTGCGATTGAACTGCCTGTGCTTTGCCCATAACTCCCCACATTTGTGCCTGTTAGTACAAACTCTCCAAAACCATTCAGTGCAAGTCTTGAGATTTGCTCTAAAATTCTTCCCTCATCCATGCTTCTTGCATCCCCCCTGACATGAGGGATTATGCAGTAGGAGCAGCGGAAATTGCACCCCTCTTGAATCTTTATAAACGCCCTGCTCTTTCCGATAAAATCATCCACTATAAGGTCATCGATGTGGTTTAAATCCCCCGGATTGTAAAAAGGCTTCTCTTGTGAGAGCATAAAATCAATCTTCTGTTTTTCGCTCTGCCCAAAAACACCATGCACTCTGTTTTCTTTAAGAAGTTTTTCACCCTTTGTGTGCGCTCCGCATCCTGTTAAAAATATTTTAGCGGCTGAGCTTTTTTCCACATGAGAGATATAGGAGCGGACATGTGAATCAGCGCCGTTTGTAACCGTGCATGAGTTGATAACGACAACATCTGCTTCATCCTCATTTTCGGTAATTTCATACTCTTTTAATGAGCTCATCATCACCTGAGAATCGTAAAGATTTGTTCTGCATCCGAATGTTTTAAAATAGACTTTTTTCATTTAAACAATCTCCAATTCGCTAGGCATCAACCTACTTTTAGAACTCTCAATATTAATTTTCTGAGTAGGATACGCTATGGTAATGTCCTCCTCTTTGTTAAAAGCATCCACAATTTCAGTAGATATAACACTTCTTAAAGTGAGAGTGGCATACGCATTTGTGAGATACCACGCGTCAATGGAGATACCGTTTGACTCAATAAAAGAGAAAATTCTAGGCTCAACATTTGTATTTTTGAGGCTGTACTGATTTCTCAGTTTATTTAACTGTTTTCTCGTAATATCTGTATAACCTTTAGAGTACTTTTTGGTTATCTCTTTACAAAGGTGCATCGCTTTTTTATGATTTGAATCAAAAGTTATAGTTATTTTTATGCCGTCCCAAACAGTTTTCAGAGAGCTATGCGTGTAATTTGCTATCATCTTTGTAAATACATAATTATTTGGAACAAATATAATTCTGCCCGCTCTTCTATTTTCGAGAACAGAGGTGAGTGTAATATCTTCAAGAAGCGTTATGCGGAGGAGCGATATATCCATAACATCTCCTACATAAATTAGACTCTCCATGTTCACTCTGATTCTGTCTCCGACATGAATACTTCCACCGATAACTATGACCAACCAGCCCAAAATACTCATAAAGAGATCTTTCATAGCAATCGCAATACCGGCAGATGCAAACCCCAGTATCGTAACCAGATAGCTTACATTTTCTATATAGTTAAAAAACAGTATCAAAATAATGAGCGTTACATTTGTAAAAGTAATGATTTTATTTGCCATGTAAAAGCGTTCATTGTCGGTAATATACTTTTTAACAACCAATTTAAGCAGGAAAAATATAATAAAAACAACCAAAATAACAATACCGATATTGACAAGTCTATAGAGTTGCCCTTCAACTTCTTTGTTTGTATTTAGCTTTATTATCTCTAATCTTTGTCTGTAAACATCCGCTGTTACTGTAATAGTATCCAATGCCGTTTCAAACCTCTCAAGCTGTTTTTTCTTATATTCTATCTCTTGGGCATACTCTTTTTTAGTATCCAGTGCTTCAATATTTTCATATATTTTGTTCTCTCTTCTGATTAATTCTATGAGTTCAGTTAACTCTTTTTTTCTTTTTATGTAGTCATCAAAATCAGTATTTAGGGTTTTAATAAGAGAGATGCCCGTGAATATATCGAATGGATTTGCTATAGTAGGAATTACATCAATATTTGAAGGAGTGAGTAACTTTGAGAATGGCGCACTATCTTTTTCTTTTATTTTTTCTATTTGAGATGCTAAAATTTTCTCTTTCGATATTAAAGCACCAAGCTCATCCTTCTCGCTTACCGAAGAGCCTTTTTTCTTTAGATACTCGATTCTCTCTTTAATCTTCTCTAAATTTTCTCTCACCTCGAGTGAAGTAATATAAGAGGCGTAGCTCTTTGTCCAAACCTGTTCTTTGTTAATCTCTTTTTCTAAGGCTTTTAGCTCTGATTTGTAATCTAAAATTCTATTCTTTTTTAGTTGCTCTTCTTCTTGTTCTGTTAATTTAATTTCTGTTTTAGAAGAAATGGCATTTTCATCTTTGACTGCATTTTGTGCAAAAAGCAGATAGGAGGTTAAGAGTAAGAGAACTATTTTGTTCATTAGAATGCCCCAAACTTATTTAAAACAGAGATAACACTCACTTTATCGATTTTGTCCGTAATAACAACATCACCAATGCTTTTTGAAAGTATAAAAGTTATGCTTTCGTCCGAACTTTTTTTATCTAAGAAAAAAGTTTCATAAAAGTTTTCTATATTTTTTATTCTGTATGTTACAGGGAGATTATATTTTTCTAAAAGTGTCTTAACTCTAAGAGCCTCTTCCTGACTCATCAAGTTCAAAGCAACTGCCAACTCATTTGCCATAACCATCCCAACAGCCACAGCCTCGCCATGTAAAAAAGTTTTATAGGCAGTCTCATTTTCTATCACATGCCCGAATGTATGACCATAGTTGAGTGCGGCTCTAAGACCATGCTCTTTTTCATCTTCTGCAACTACATTCGCTTTTGTCTGCACTGCCTGTTTAATAGCCTCTTGCAAAATGGACGGGTTGTTCAAATCAGCTCGTTCCAAAAACTCAAAAAACTCTCTGTTAAAAGTAACAGCCATTTTCACAATCTCAGCCACTCCGGCACCGAACTCTCTCAAAGGCAAAGTAGTTAAAAAATAGGGGTCGATATAAACCGATTTTGGCTGATGAAAGGCTCCGACTAAATTTTTGCCGAAAGAGTTGTTCATGCCTGTTTTTCCGCCGACACTTGCGTCCACCTGAGAGAGGAGCGTTGTAGGAATTTGAATAAAATCTATTCCTCTTTGGTAAATACTCGCCGCATATCCCGTCATATCGCCTATAACGCCGCCACCAAAAGCTATCAGTATAGATTTACGGTTGAAGCGATGATTAAAAAGTGATTCTAAAATAGTATCGATTGCGTGCTGGTTTTTATACTCTTCGCCGTCTGGAACAGTAATTATATAGAGCTCTTTAGCAGAGATTTTACCAAGAAGGTATCCCAGATGAAGTCCTGCCACTTTAGGGTTTGTAACGATGGCTACTTTTGTGTTAAAGTGAAGCGTTGGAAGCGGGTCTATTGTTATGTCGTATGAGTCGTCAACGACTTTTTTTAAAGAAATATTTACTTGCATTATCTATCCAAAATTGTAATTTATAAAATGGAAATATAATACTTAAAAAAGTCTGAGAAATCGCTAAATCAGCAACTTTTACAGCTGAACCGGTATAAAAATTTGATGATAATCGTCAAGCTTGTGGTAAAGTTTTTCATTGTCAACAGAAAAGAGTGAAAAGATTCTTCTTTGTGTTAATTTTTGCGTAAAAGGCAGAATTTGTATAAAATTTTCTTTTCGTTGCAGAGTTCTGAGAGGATTGTCATTCTCTTTTACAACTTTTATAGACTTTGAAAAAATTGTAGAGAGATTGTAGTAATGCTCAATTACCTGCTCTTTTGCATCTTGATATTCTGACAAATAGTTGTAAATTTCAATATTAAAACCCAGCTGTTCGGAGATGTCAAAAATCGTTGTAGAGATTTTCTCTAAATCGCGATTATCAGATAAAATCAGCACGGCATCTTTTACTGCTGAAAAAGATTTATCAGATATTTTTAGTACAGGTACATGCGACTCATATAAAATTGTTCTCATTTTACAACTGCTAAATGTTTCTTTTGAAACGATAACCAGTCCGACATGATAGAATTTTATATCATTATAAAACTCTTGCTGCAAATTTTTTTTATCATACTCAATATTTATAATCACATTGCTGTCTCTAAAAGATTTTACATGCTGTATTACAGATATATTCCCTGGATTCACTATTTTAATTATCAAGTTGTGCTTGAATTTTTTATGTGCAAAAACTGCCCGTCGCACCAACTCTTTTATGGTTGCATGGTTTATGAGGTTCATGTCTATATACAAATACAAATTAGAGCCAAAAGGCTCTGGAAACTGCCCGAGTTCCCTTTTAATAGCTCGATAGACTGATTTTAGAACCGTTGGGTCTCCAACCAAAAGCAGCAAATCATTTGGCTGAATCATTCTTCTTCGTGATGGCATAACTAGTTTTCTGTTTCTATATATTGCAACTATACGCCAATTTTTTTGCTCAATGACACCTATATGGCGATAGACAAAAGAGCTGCCAAAGGGAACCAAAACTTCCATTATTTCACCCTCGCCCATTCCGACATTTTGTGCGATGACGGGTACATTCGGCAAATAATCTAAGAGTCTTGAAGCCAAAAATTCATTTGAATTAATCAAAACAATATTGGAGTCTTCGTTTTCTAATTTCCAATTATTAAGGATTATAATGCGGAGCTGTTTTTTAATTGTTCTGATATTTTTTATGGTATTTTCTACATCTACCAGATTATCCATGGCGATAAACACCTGAATAAAATCCATTTTAAGCAAATTTGAGAGTTTATAGAGACTTGTCGGGTCAAACTCATAGAACTTAAATTTAGTCGGATTTATATCCTCATATTCTCTAGCTTTAAGTTGAACTACATAATATATATTTTCACTGCTATATGTTTGTGCGACCCGCTGGATAAATTGTGAACCGGCTTCACCATCACTTATAATTAGAACTTTTTTCATATAATCTCAACTTAAATTTTTTTGCAATTGTATCAGCTTTTATTTTACAGCTACATTTGCCTCTTCAATCCAAAGCTCTTCTTCAGCTTTCTGCCAAACTTTATCCACAAAATATCCGGTTACTTTTATCCAGTTTTTAGTTCTCTGATTCGATGTGAAAGATCTGCCTTTAATCCATGTAGCCACAATCGTTGTGCCTCCGGCAGAATCATACACTTCACAATCAGCTATTAATCGAAACGAAGCAGCTGAGGAGTAACTTGCCTCTTTTGGGACATCTTTTGGTATTTCATCCTCTTTCATTTTTAGTTTCGGAAATTTATTCTCTTCTATTATCGGAGCGGTTGTTGTTACTTCTGCTGTCTTCGTTTTACTGCTTTTTGGAGAATTTATCGGAATCTCTTTGTATTTTGTTTTTTCGGCAAGCTCTTTTTTTAAAGAATTAATCTCACTCTCTTTGAGTTTTAAAGCCCTATTCTGATCTTCGAGCATTTTTTCTAATTCTGAAATTATTTGATTTTCTTTTGGGGTATTTGAGCTTGATTTTGTATTGGTATTTGATTCTATTTTATCCGTTAATAAACTATTTTTCTGCTGCTCTTTTTTTAATAACTCTTTATACTCTTTGAGTTCACCCTCTTTAGCTTGGCAGAGAGAGCTGTTATCTTTTTGCGTACTGAGTACGGGAGTACTATGAGATTTTTTAGACTCCAACTCCGATTTACAGCTTGCATAGCTATCTCTAAGTTTAGATATATCTTCTATTATCGCATCTATTCTAGCCATCTCATTTGCATTCAAAATGGACACAAAAGCCAAAGCTAACATTGAAAATTTCATTTTAATCCTCATTCTGCAGTGTTTTCCTTTTGTATTAATTTTACGCCCATCTCCACATGATGCGTGTATGGAAATTGATCAAACAGCGCCATGTCCGTAATTACATGCGTTTGACACAAAATATCCAAATCTCTCAAAAGCGTCAGAGGGTTACAAGATATATAGAGTATATGCTCATATCTTGAAGCAAACCTACATGAAGCATCATCCATACCACTTCTAGGAGGGTCAACAAAGATGGTTTTTATACTGTACGAGTCAATATCCACTTCACTCATTCGATTAAACACTCTCAACCCATCAAGCGCCATCACAAACTCCTCTACGCTCATACGGACAAATTCTATATTTGTTACACTGTTTAGAAGCATGTTGGCTTTAGCCGCATTTATGGAGGATTTAGAGACTTCAGTTGCCAGAATTTTGTTGAATTTTTTTGCAAAAGGTATTGTAAAGTTACCGGCACCACAGTAGAGTTCCAGTAAATCTCCTCCAATATTTGAAAGATTTTTAAGCGCCCATGCAACCATCTGCTCATTCACCCGCGGATTCGGTTGCGTAAAACTGTTTTCAATATGGTTGAATTTATATGTTTCGCCGTTTATATTTAGAGTTTCTAAAACAGAATCCTGCCCGATGACTATTTTTTGCTTACGGCTTCGCCCGATTATATGAATAGCAAGTTCTCTTGAGATTTTAGTTGCGATTTCACTCCAAGCCTCATCGAGCTTTCTGTGGTAGAGGAGTGAAACAACTATCTCACCGCTGCTTGAGCTTAAAAAATCAACCCCAAAAAGTTTAAAACCTATTTTGTGTGAACGTATTGCAGCTAAGAGTTTTGGCATGAGATTTGAGATATATTCACTTACCTGCGGGCATTCATCTACAAAAACTACACCGTTTTTTTCGCTATTTGTCATAGCATACTCTATTTCGTTGTCATCTTGATGCCAAATTTTAAACTCGCTTCTAAAGCGATAATGCTCCTGAGGAGACTCAATAACCGTAATTTCACCGCTATAATAAGATAAAAATCTCTCACGGTTGAGTGCCACTTTATCGCTCAGTTGTGCCTCGTAACCGTTTTCATACACTCTGCAGGCGCCGCATGCACCAAAATATTTACATTCCAAACTTATTTCCTATTTTATTGAAGATATTAAATTGCCTATAAGCAGACTCCACCCATCTATAAGAACAAAAATAAGTATCTTAAAGGGCAAAGAAATCATAACAGGTGGCAGCATCATCATACCCATTGACATAAGTATTGAGGCTACAACCATGTCTATGACCAAAAACGGCAAAAAGAGCAAAAACCCTATTTCAAAGGATGTTTTGAGTTCACTAATTACAAAAGCAGGAATAATTATAGAGAGCGGAACCTCTGCAATACTCTGCGGATTCTCCATCTTTCTTATCCTAAAGAAAAGCGCTAAATCCTTTTCTCTCGTATTTCGAACCATAAAATTTTTAAAAGGGAGTGCCGTCTTATCAAAGGCCTCTTCATACCCTATTTTCTCAGCCATGTAGGGCTTTATTCCGTTCTCATACGACTGCGTGCCGACGGGTTCCATGACATAAAAAGTCAAAACCATGGCAAGCATTACAAGAAGTTGGGTTGGAGGTACCTGCTGCGTTCCAAGCGCCTGTCTCAAAAATCCGAATACAATGACAAAACGGGTAAAAGTAGTCATAACCAAAACTAAACTAGGAGCCAAAAAGAGAAGCGTTAAAATTACAAGTACATTCAAAGAGCCGACAAGCTGTTTAGGCGTATCAGGAGCAGAGAGGGCAAAGTTCATAGTCGGGATTTGCGCAGACTCCGCACCAAGAACCGTAACAATGCCAAAAAGTAAAATAAGAAGTCTTAAAATGGTACGAGAGGGTCTCTTTTGCAAACAAATACCTTGAAGTAAAAATTACTCTTATAGTACCACAAAAGATATTTGAAAAATATTACTGAGGAAAGTATTTTCTGATTTATCCGATAACTTTTTTCGCTTATCATTGTTTTTTTATCGCTTGTATGTGGAAACATTTTAGATATTAACAAGTGATACCTGCAGACAAATCAAAGATTGGAGTAATTTTAATAAATATTGCATTTTGAAATATTATTTTATATAATGGAGCTTTTATGATAAAATTTAACAAATTAATGCAAAGGAAAATAAGTGGCAGAAGAATATCCAAAAGCAATTGTCAGTGCACCATTAAAAATAGGTGATACTGAATTAATATGTTCTGTATTAGACGACGAAAATAACACAAGATTAATAAATACTAGTGCCGTGTTTGAAGCATTTGATAGACCTAGAAAAGGTCAAAATAAAAGATTAGAAATTGATAATTTTCAAATCCCTCCATTTTTAGCGGCTAAAAATTTACAACCTTTTATTAGCCAAGAGTTAATTGGAATGTTAAAACAAGTGGAATATTTAGATGGAACAAAAATAGCCAAAGGCTACAATGCGAGAATACTTCCTAAATTATGTTCAGTATATTTAGATGCCAGAAGAGCCGGAGAATTAATTTCTTCACAGGAAAACATTGCAGCAAAAGCTGAGATATTACAATCCGCATTATCAGAAATAGGTATTATTGCACTAGTTGATGAAGCAACAGGTTTTCAATATTCAAGAAAGTATGATGCTCTTCGTTTATTATTAGAACAATACATTAATGAAGGCATACAAAAATGGGTTAAACGCTTTCCTGATGATTTTTTTATAGAACTTGATAAAATTTACAATAATCCAAAAACTACATCAAGAACAAGACCAAAATATTATGGAAATTTTATAAATCTATATGTTTATGAACCTATTGAAAAAGGCTATTTAAAACAAGAGTTGAATAAATTAAATATAAATGATGATGGAAAAAGAAAGGCAAGATTTCATCAATGGTTATCGGAGTTTGGAGCGCAACAATTAACGCTGCAAATAGGTGGTGTTTTATCAATATTAAGAATTTCTTCTAATCTTGATAAATTCAAACAGAATATGAGAAAACAGCAAGGGTTGTCTATTCAACCAAGTTTATTTGAGGAAGATTAAAAACACAGTGTAGGAGCAAGATAAAAGAATTTCTAATACTTTCTCGTTCCATCCTCTCCCGAGGTGGAATGCCTACTTACTAATTTATTGCTGAAAGCTACTTGTCGTTTTCTGCTCCACATATCCACTATGCCAAGAATTCCGCTTTTCTCTTTCATACCAAATAAATAAGTCTAAAACAGTACAATTACACACTCAAACTTACTATGGATTATCAAAACATGCTCAATTTTTTATACAAAACTCCAACAAAAAGTGCTTATCTTATCATCCTATTTTTGGCACTTTTCAGCACTATTTATAATGGCTATCTGCCTCTGCATGGCGATGAAGCCTACTACTGGATGTGGAGCCATCACCTTCAAAGCGGCTACTACGACCATCCGCCTATGATTGCATACATGATTTACCTTACCAATTTTATTTCAGAGTCGGAATGGGGCGTTCGACTGGTAAATGTCCTCTCCATGAGCATCGCAGCCCTCTATATTTTCAAACTCTCAAAAGAGATGTTTGACGAGAGAGTTGCTCTTACCTCGGTTCTCATATTCTCAAGCGTTATTATCGTGCATGCAGGCTATATTTTAACCACTCCTGATTCTCCTCTTATTCTCTTTTGGTCACTCACACTTTATTACTCCTATAAAGCCATTTTTTACGGCAGAAGAAGCGACTATCTTTTAACCGGTGTTATGCTCGGACTTATGATGCTGAGCAAATATACGGCCATACTTTTTGTTTTTATACTTTTGATTTTTATACTCCTTAAAAGAAGGGATATTCTGACGAATATAAACTTCTTTCTAGCGGCTCTCATCGCTCTTTTTATTGTCTCTCCTATGCTTTTATGGAACGCTCAAAATGATTGGATTAGTTTTGCTTTTCAACTAGGGCATGGCACAACTGAGACATTTGATTTTTATCCTCATCTTTTCTTTGAATTTTTTGCAGGGCAGTTTGGAATTTTCTCACCTGTTTTTACCGCTATTTTGTTCTACTTTTTAGTAAAGGAGAGACTCTATTTCAGAGATAACAAACTCTTTTTTCTCTCACTCAGCGTGGCAGTCGTTTTACTCTTTTTCTTCTACAAAAGTTTCTATAGCAGAATGGCACTCAACTACACCGCTCCCGCATATATCGGAGGTGCTATACTGAGTGCTTACATGTTTGAGCATTACAAACTGATTAAAACTTTCAAAGTCGCTCTGGCGATAGCCTTAACTCTAACGATCCTAGGTCGTTTTGGATTTCTCTTTTATCTGGAAGTTGTTCAAGAGAGAATGGACGGATTCAGAGAGGCTGTACAGCTTCTGCAAAAACATGTAAAAGAGAATGACAGCTTTTACGGCGACCACTTGACAACCGCTGCATATCTTAAATATTACCTTAAAAATCATCCAGAGACAGATGTTGCACTTCCTACAAGATTTTCGCAATATGACATGTGGAGAAAAGAGAATTTTCTAAAAGAGGGCTTAGTTTTAACAAGAGAACCAGAGTTAGAGGGACTTCAAAAGATATACAATGTTGTAGATTTGGTCGATACACTCAAAGTCAAAAAAGGGATTAAGGATGAAAAAACATTTTATATCTATCGAGTCTGGGATGCAAAGTAGATATTTAATCGTTTTTTTGATAAAATCACACTAATTTTAAGCACGGTGAAACATGAAAAATATTATAAAACTTATCATCACAATTGTTATGTTTTATTTTCTATTTAAGTATGTGAACTTTGAAAATCTTCTAAATATTCTTGCAAAATCCCATGGCGGAACCATCGCAATTGCCCTTCTTTTTCAAGTTGCAAGCACTTTTATAGCGGCATACAGATGGCGACTCATTATGCGTCTTTTGGTTTTTAAAGAGAGCGTTTCCTACTATGTACAAAGCTATTTTAAGGGCTCTTTTTTTAATCAGGTATTGCCGAGCAGTATAGGCGGAGACGCTGTACGCATCATTGATCTTTCTCAAAAAGGGTATGATAAAAAAGATGCTTTTTATGGCATATTTGTGGACAGAGTTGTTGGTTTGGTTGGGCTTTTAGTTTTAAATCTTTTGGCAACCACCCTCTTTTTCGGTGCATTCGACAGTGACTTTTCACTGCTTATTATTTTTATTGCAATCAGCGGAATCAGCGGTTTTGCACTTCTCTTTCAACTTGAAAAAATCACATTTTTAGCAAATTATAAATTTTTAAACCTTTTCCATCGTCTGGCAAAAAGGTTAAACACTCTTTACGCAGACAGAACTCTGCTTCTAAAACATATCGCTATCTCCGTAGTAGTTCATCTCTTTTCGGTTTTAACCATCTATGCGCTCGCTTGGAGCATAGATTTTCACATGCCGTTTCAAATCTTTCTTATAGCCGTTCCACCCGTATTTTTGCTTACGATTGTTCCTATCTCTCTTGCAGGCTGGGGAATCAGAGAGGGTGCAATGGTTGGGATATTTATGCTCATAGGAGCAGACCAGACAAAAGTTTTGGCGATGAGTATTCTCTATGGATTACTGCTCATTATCAGTTCGCTCCCCGGTTCATACTTTTGGATAAAAAGCAAAAAAGCAACTTAAAAATTACAAAGGATTCAATCACATGAATGTAGATACAATGAGAAATATTGACCACTATGCAGGCGTTCCACTTGCATTTATCGGTACTTTAATTAAAAAAATAGTAGAGTTATTCTATCCGTCAAGAACTGTAAAACCAAAAAATGTGCTTCTGATTGAGCTTTCAGAGATGGGAAGTGCCATTATCGTTGACCCTGCCATGCGAAAGCTCAAAGCAAATATTGAGGGTGAACTCTTTTTTGTAATATTTTCTAAAAACAAGGTGAGTTTGCAACTTTTAGAAACCGTAAAAGAAAAAAATATCTACACTATCGATGAGAGCAGTATTGTAAACTTGGCGAAGAGCTCTTTAAACTTTCTTTCATGGTGCCGCAAAAACGAGATAGACTCCGTAATTGATTTAGAGCTTTTTTCTCGCTTTACAGCACTTTTAACCGCTGCATGCGGAGCTACAAACTGTGTTGGTTTTCATGCATTTCATAACGAAGGGCTTTACCGCGGCGATTTTTTAACAAAAAAAGTAGCCTACAATCCGCACCAGCATATTGCAAAAAACTTTATCTCTTTGGTAGATGCACTTCTCTGTGAAAAAGTAGAGCTTCCCTACACAAAAAGAGTTATTCCTGACTCTGAAATTGTAATTGCAAAAGCGGTTATAAGCGATGAGGAGCAACTGAGCATTCAAGCAACTATTGCCGACATGTTTGAGGGATTTAACAGAGAGAAAAATCCTGTTATTTTGGTAAATTCCAACGCCTCCGACCTTCTTCCGCAACGCCGTTGGGACAGAGAAAACTACGGTGATGTTATTAAAAAAATATTAGCTTACAATCCGCATGCATTGATTCTTCTCACGGGTGCACCGGCTGAGAAAGAGGGAGCGGAACTCTTAACAAGATATGTAAACGACAAAAGATGTATAAACTTTGCCGGAGCGGTGAAGTTTTTACAGCTTCCTGCACTCTACAGTGTGAGTAAATTTATGCTCACTAACGACTCAGGGCCTGCCCACTTTGCTTCAATCACCGACATGCATACATTTGTAATTTTCGGTCCTGAGACACCCGCACTCTACGGCTCTTTAGGTTCTACAACTCCTATTTATGCAGGAATGGCATGCAGTCCTTGCGTCAGTGCTTCAAACCACAGAAAAACACCATGTTCGGACAACCAATGTATCCAAGTTATTACAGCCGATTTGGTATTTAACACTCTTAAATTTAAACTTGATGCGCTTGTTTCTTAAAGAGCACGCTCTTTTTTTATACTTCACTCTTTTTGTAGCCCTTTTAAGGCTCTCATTAGCCCCTTTTGTAGGGCTAGGAGTGGATGAAGCGCACTATGTGCTTTACGCCTTAAACCTAGATTTGAGCTATTTTGATCACCCTCCTTTGGTTGGCTGGATTCAGTACATCTTCACCTCCATTTTCGGTACAAATGAGTTTGGGGCAAGAGTAGCCGCCATACTTATCGGCTTTGCTACCTCTCTTTTTGTATATAAACTTATTTACGATATTAACCAAAACAAAAATGAGGCATTCATAGCTGTTTTAGTGCTTCATGCCTCTTTTTTATTCAATGCTCTCTTTTTGATGCTCATGCCCGACACGCTTCTTTTTCTACTTATTCTGCCGACTATTTTTGCCGTTATCAAGTTAGAAAAAGAGAGCTCCCTTGGCAACTGGATTCTGCTCGGAACGCTTTTAGGTTTGGCAGGTTTAGCAAAATACACGGCAGTTCTTTTTATTGCTCCGATTATTTTATACTTCATTATAAAAAAAAGATACGAACTTTTTTACACTCCTAAAATCATCCCCGCCATCTTCATGGCTCTCATCATTATCTCTCCGGTAATCATCTGGAATATCCAAAACGACTGGTCAAGTTTTGCCTATCAGAGTGAGCATGTTGTGGGTGCAAATGCAATTAAATGGAGTGCATTCTTTAGCTCCATTGCCGCTCAGTTTGCGGCATACAATCCGTTTCTCTTTCCACTTGCTTTTTATGGACTCTATAAGGCTCTGCGCAGCAAAAACGACACGCTGTTTCTCACCGCTCTTTTTGGTTTAGTTTTTATTCTATTTTTTAGCTACGCCTCACTCCATAAAACCGCCCTGCCTCACTGGAGCGCTCTTTTTTATCTTCTTTTTATACCAATCGGCAGTAACTACGCTCTGCAACTGGGCACAAAAATGAAAAAGTATCTGAAATTTGCAATAATTTTTGGCTTGCTTTTGAGCTCCATAGCCTATGCGGAACTTGGCTTTAAGTTCTTGCCTTTTCCCGATTATCAGTCACCGCACCGTGATATTTACGGTTGGGATATGATTATGGAAAAAGCAAATGAGCAAATAGCAAACACTCCGAGTAGCGCACTTGCCGTTACAAACTGGACACTTGCCTCCCGTGCCATGTATTACAACCGTGATTACAACTCATCCGTTTTTCTCATCGACGACAGAAAAGATCAGTTTGACATCTGGGAGAAGGAGTCCGCAATCGGTAAAGATTTACTCTTTATAAATACCTACTGCTTTAAAAAAGAGATATCGCAATACGCTCGATGTGACAAAGTAATTCCACATGCCGAGTTTGATATAATTCTGAGCTCAAACAGAGTAAACAAAGTCCATTTTGTAACATGCACCAACTACCAAGGGCTCAAATGATTTTTTCAAAAAAGCAGTACTTTTTATATATCGCATCTTTACTATTTCTCATTTTTATCTCTTACTTTTTTATAGATAAAACGGTTGCAAAATATTTTATAACCAATAAAGAAACTTTCGAAACTCTTGGCGATTTTATAAGCATCTGGGGCGAATCGCATTGGTACTTTGCCACTGCAATTATTGGATTTATTATTTTCAAATTTATCAAAAAAACAGAACTCTTTGCTCAAAGATTTCTGTTTTTACTCTACATAAATCTTTTTTCAGGGCTTATAAGTTTAGTACTGAAAAATATTTTCGGGCGTATTCGTCCTTGGGGTCTAAGAGAGGGAGGAGATACATACGGTTTTTTACTTTTTCAAAACTTTGAGATGGGTTTTATAGAGAAGATGAAACACCATTTTTTTACGCTAATAAATGCTCCTACGACCTATTCCTCATTTCCATCAGGTCATACGACGACTGTTTTTGCTGCATTTACCTACCTTTGCATTCTTTTTCCAAAGTATTTCTATCTATGGCTAAGCATTGCTACTATTCTTGTTTTTGGCAGGATTTTAGACAGCGACCATTTCGTAAGTGATATCTTTGCTGGTATAATTGTAGGAACACTATCGGCTATGTTTATCTATTCAAAAATGAAGGAAAAAATTGAAAAAAAATATTAAAAAAGGTTTACTCCTTATATTTTTTATTGCCGTAGCTTATGGTTTCTTTAGAGTTATCGACATAACGTACGGCAGTTATGCCTTTCTTGAGCGACAGCCCTATATGGTGATGCAAACCGACAACTCCATAACTATAAAATGGCAAAGTCCCCAGCAAGAGATTGGTGAGGTGAGTTACGGTCTCTCAAATGAAGGAAAAAATGAGACCGTAAGCGACATCAAAGCAACAGATAAACACTCCATCACTCTCTCAAATTTAGGCGAATGTACAAAATATTTTTACTTGGTGAAATCTCCCTCTATGGAGATAAACAACGAAGAGAGAAGTTTTACGACACTATGCCAGAAGGCTGAATCTCAAAAGCTCTGGCTTATAGGCGATAGCGGTAAAAAGGGTGAAAATCAGACAAAAGTGTATCAAGAGATGTTAAAATATATAGGCGATGATTTAAACAATCTTAACATGTGGATTCTTTTAGGAGACAATGCCTACACGAGCGGAACGCAAAAAGAGTATAACGAAGGTTTGTTTGAACCCTATAAAGAGCTGGTGCAAAAGTTTGTTCCATGGGCTATTATAGGCAACCATGATGCAAGAAGATGGGCTTTTTATAATATCTGGGATTTTCCGACAGACGCAGAGAGCGGCGGTGTGCCAAGCGAACATGAGGAGTTTTACTCTATTGATAACGGTAATCTTCATTTAGTCATGTTAGACAGCGAAACAGTAAGTAGAAAAAGTGACGGCGAAATGGCATCATGGCTCAGAGAAGATTTAAAAGCAAATACTAAACCATGGGTCATTGTTGCTTTTCACACCCCACCCTATACGGACGGCGGACATAAATCTGACAGCGACTACGACAGCGGAGGAAGATTAAAAGAGATGCGAGAAACTTTTGTTCCTATTTTTGATGAGTTTGGGGTTGATTTGGTTGTGAGCGGACACTCGCATGACTATGAGCGCTCAAAACTTTTGGTAAACCACACAGGAAAAAGCGATACTTTTGATGCTAAAAAACATGTTCTGCAAGATAGCTCCACATGCTACACCAAACCCCTCAAAGCTGCAAAAAACAGCGGAACAATCTACCAAGTTTGCGGCTCCTCTTCAAAGCTTGACCATGCGGAGCTCAAACACCCTGCAATGCCCTTTAGCTTTGAGACTATGGGTTCACTCATCATCGACATTACGCCGACCACTCTAAGCTCTAAATTTTTAACCATAGAGGGCAAAATTGCGGATGAATTTACAATCAAAAAAGACAATTCAACATGTGTGGAGAAAAAACAGTGAGTAACATAAGCATAGTAATTTTAGCAGCC
Source organism: Helicobacteraceae bacterium (assembly GCA_947498025.1). Taxonomy (GTDB): domain Bacteria; phylum Campylobacterota; class Campylobacteria; order Campylobacterales; family Sulfurimonadaceae; genus Sulfurimonas. The sequence continues at coordinate 85,661 of CANMJR010000005.1, read as the reverse complement.
GGCAAAGGCAGCCGTATGAAATCCCCAAAGGCAAAAGTTCTCCACACGATTAGCGGAAAACCTATGCTTTACCATATCATCAAAGCTTCAAAAGAGATTTCAGATGATATCAGTGTAGTTGTAGCCCACCAGAAAGAGGCTGTAATTGAACAGATGAGTCTCTATTTTGACGATATTAACTTCATAGTTCAAGATGCAGAGAACTTCCCAGGAACCGGTGGAGCAATGAAAAATATTGCACCCAAGAATGAAAAAGTTTTAGTTCTAAACGGTGACATGCCGCTTATTACCGCAGATGCACTCAAAGGTTTTTTAGAAATAGAAGCTGACATTATTATGTCAATCTTTGAATTAGAAAATCCAGACGGATACGGTCGTGTTATCATAGAAGATGAGCAGGTTGTCCGCATAGTTGAACAAAAGGATGCCTCAGAATATGAGCTTGGAGTGACAAGCGTGAATGCCGGAATTTACGCCTTTTCAAAGAGTGTTTTAGAGAAGTACATTCCGCAACTAAGCAACGAAAACGCCCAACAGGAGTACTACCTGACGGATGTTATCTCCATGGCAAAGGCGGATGGATGCAACATTACCCCTCTTGTGGTGAATGAAGAGTGTTTTAAAGGTATCAATTCAAAACTTGATTTGGCACATGCGGAGGAAATTATGCAGGATAAAATTAAATCTGCATGGATGAATGCCGGTGTCATTATGCAGCTTCCATCCACCATCTACATTGAAGAGGGAGTAGTTTTTGAGGGCGAATGTATTGTTGAAAACGGCTGCCGCTTTACGGGGAACACACATATAAAAGAGTCTCACATCAAAGCAGGAAGCGTTATAGAAAACTCTACTGTTATAAATTCAGATGTTGGGCCAATGGCGCACCTTCGCCCGCTTTCTCACATTACAGACACGCACATAGGAAACTTTGTAGAGGTCAAGCAAAGTAAACTCATTGGGGTAAAAGCCGGGCATTTAAGCTACATCGGCGACTCAGAGGTAGATGAGGGAACAAACATCGGAGCAGGTGTAATCACATGTAACTATGACGGTATCAAAAAATATAAAACCGTCATAGGCAAAAATGTTTTTATCGGAAGCGACAGTCAACTCATCGCACCTCTTATAATAGAAGACGATGTCATGATAGCCGCAGGAACGACACTCCCAAGCGGTAAAATCGAAAAGGGTTCTTTAGCTATAAACAGAGAAAAATTAAGAACCATCAAAGATTTCTACTACAAATTTTTTGGTAAATAGCTTATTAGAGAGTAGCAGACTGCTACTCTACGGTAAAATATTTATCTTTGAGTATCGTAAACTTCTCCAACTCTTTATCTCCCTCAAGATTCAACCCCTTAAGAGCTTTCGGATTTACAACATAAAATCCAAGTTGCACCTCTATTTTATCTTTAGCAAGAAGTGCATTGCTGTAGTTTACAACCCGTTTTTCATCACTCTTAATCATCGTATCTTCTAAAATTGCATTGGCTGTCCATGGCATAGACGGCGCATTGTCTCGACCAAGTACTTTAACAAAAGTTTGCGTCTCCAAAGCCGTAGTTTTACCCTCTCTTATAAGATTTACTCTTAACTGCACAACTCTTAATGGATGCGTCATAAGATTATGCGGCGCTTTATTTTCTACAACAACACTAAAACCGTTCGCTGTTTTTTCAAACCCAAGTTCAACATACTTCGATAACATCTCCGGCTTATGTCTAGCTCCTGCAAAACCGTGAAAAGCGTGTTTTTCACTCATCCTAATCGTTGTTGCACTTCCTTCAACTTTTGGCATGTGACAAGTGATACAATTTTGTTTTTTATCTTTAGCACCTTTTTCATCTGTTTCACATATCGTAAATTTTTCCGCATTTTGTTTATGAGAATGACATCCCATGCACACCGCGCCTGTATAAAATTTCTCATTTGTGTAGTCAATCGCATGATAAGGCGAACCGACAGTTGTTTTATTTAAACCAAGCATGGAAGTTTCATGTGTGTACTTCACTTTTTCTTTTTCTCTTCCGGCTTCGGCTGAGAAAAATGTTTTATCCTCGGTGGTATTAATATTTTTATTTTCTTGCGCATGAAGCTCTACATCTTTTATCGTATGACAACTTGAACATGAAAAACCTTGCTGTACTTCGTCTGTTTTTGCAGCATTTTCTTTTTTAATATTTGGCGTATGACAATTCGCGCACTTATAATCGCCACTCTCGCGAGCCGGATGTTTATCCCAAACCGCTTTGTGGATTTTATCTTCATTTACGGAAGATTTTTTGTGCATAGAACTCCCAAACTCTTCAACAATGGTCGGGTGACACTTTACACATGTCTCCGTTTCCAGACCCCCAAAGAGGAGCGATGAGAACGCAATGAGCAGAAATAACATTTTTTTCATAAATATCCTTTTTATTGAACCTGCATTTTATTCAACTAAAGAAATAAATTTCTTGATTTGTATCAAAGGATAAATTTTTTAGATAAACTATTCAAAACTATCAGGAAATATTTTGAAAATAATCCATTTCAGCGACACCCACCTCGGCTACAATGACCTTGAAGTAATAAACGAAGAGAACATAAACCAAAGAGAAGCGGACTTTTACGATGCTTTTTCTCAGGTAGTAGAGCAGATAAAAATCATCAAACCGGATTTTATCATCCACACCGGCGATCTGTTTCACCGCTCAAGCCCCTCAAACCGTGCCATCACCTTTGCCCTTGAACAGTTTAAAATCATCGACTCTTTAAAAATTCCTTTTATCCTCATCGCCGGAAACCACTCCACTCCACGGACAAACCTAAGCGCACCCATCCTCAAAATCTTTGAAAACTTTGAAAATATTTTTGTCTCCTACGAGCAGAAATACAAAAAAATAGAGTTTAAAGAGATAGTTTTTCACACCCTGCCCCACATGAACGACGAAACAACTGCTCTCTCTCAAATCGAACTTTGCGAAGCAGAGATTGACGCAAGCAAAAAAAATATCATGATGATGCACTGCTCCGTCGGTGCGAGTTACCTCATGCAGGAGTTCGGCGAATGGGTATTTCCGCGTGAAAAAGAGTACATCTTTGAGAAAATGGACTATGTAGCACTCGGACATTGGCATGGTTTCGGTCGTGTCGGCAAACATGAAAATGTCTATTACAGCGGTTCGACCGAACGCACAAGCCTGGGCGACAAACGCAACTCAAAAGGGTTTGTAGAGATTAACCTAGACGATAAAACAAACTCCAAAACTGCCTCTCTTTTCCATATGCCAAGAAGTATTGAATTCAAAGAGATAAGCATACGCCCCATCGTCCAAAAAGAGCTCGACTGCGAAGATTATGAAAACACACTCATTGATGCAAGCGACACAAAAAACGCCATAGTCGAAGTAAAACTCACGAACCTAACACCGTTGCAATCCATCGACATTCAAAATGCAGACATCAAAAAACTATTTCCACATGCCATGAGTGTCACCGTCAAACGGGAATTTAAGCTTAGCACAAACGAAACAAATCTAGCCGACATAGAAGCCCTCTCTTTGGAAGAGTATTTTTTAGCACACATCAAAGAGGATGCAAATGAAGCAGAGTTTGAACGGTTAAAAAACAAAATTACAGAACTATTTGCCCAATATGAGGAGTCTGCTGATGATACTCTCTAAACTCCGCTTAGAAAATTTCAAAAAATACACCGCTTATGACATCGAGTTTGGTGAGGGATTGGTGGGCATTATAGGCAAAAACGGAAGCGGAAAATCGACTATCTTTGAAGCGATACTTTTTGCACTCTACGGTGAACTCAAAAACAGGGGCACAAAAGATGTGTTGCGAAATGCAAAGGCTTCTGTTAAAGATGCTGTAGTCGTTGAATTGGAGTTTGAATTTGAAAATATTCTCTACAAAGTACAAAGAGAGTTCCGCGGAAAAAGCCTCACCGCAAACGCAAAACTCTACAAAAACGCAGAACTCACAACCTCGGGAGCAAAAGAGGTAACCGCCGCCATAATCAACCTCACAAAGATGAGCAGAGAGGCATTTATGCACACCCTTTTTGCTTCTCAAAAAGAGCTGACAAGCCTCAGCACGCTCAAAAACGAAGATAGAAAAAAGATGATAAGAAAACTTTTGGGTTTAGAAAAAATCGACTTCATTGAGAACGCTTTGGTGGAGAAAAGCCGTGAGCTAAAACGGGAGATAATCGCTTTTGATGAAGTGCTTTTAAGCAGTGAAGATGCAAAAGAAAAAGTGCAGCAGATTCAAGCCAACCAAACTGAAAAAGAGGCATTTTCCAAAGATGTGGAGCTAAAAACAAAAGAGCTAGAAGCCATCAAATTCAATGAGCAAAAGCTAAAAAAAGAGCTAGAAATATTTGCCAAAACCAAAGAGCAGAAACAGAAGCTTTTTTCAGAACTTGAACTCATAAAAAACACAAAAAGCTTGGAACTTCTAAACGAGGCAAAACTCATTGCCGAGAACCATGAATTGGAACACAAGCAGGAAAAACTAAAAGAACTCTCACATGTAACAACAAAATACCTCTCACTTCAAGAAGAGCTAAAAATCCAAGAGAAACTCAAAGAGTTTCACCTCAAAAAAGAAGGGCTGACCAAAGAATTGGTACAACTCAGAGAACAATATACTAAAAGCAAAAGCGACATTCAAGCCTTAGAGACGACATGTGGAAATTACGAAGAGCTAGTTTTTGGTGCAAAAAATCTGGAGCTGAATCTTGCCATGTTACAAGAGCAAATCAACACCAAACACACCATAGAAAACGAACTCAAAGCCGAATGTGCCGGCGAACAGAAACAGATAGATGTAACAAACGAAAAAATCGCAAAACTAAGAGAACTCGGAAGCGATTCGGCCTGCCCTACATGCACAAGACCACTTTTGGAAGAGTATGACAATGTCATAAATTCACTGGTAGAAGTTGTAAACAACACACACCAAACGAAGATAAATGCATACCAAAAACAGCTCCAAAATGTAGTGACGCAAAAAAGTGCATTTGAAGCAGAAAAAAAAGTAAAAGAGAAAGAGTTTTTGGAGCTTTCAAACACCATTAAAGTTATCGAGAGCAAACTTAAAGACCTAAAAATCGCACAAGAGCATTTCAAGCAGGTAGAGCAAAAAGGTCTCAAAAACAAAGAGGAACTCAAAGAGCTCGAGCAGTACGCCTACGATGAGAAACTTCACAACGACACAAAAGCAAAATTCACACTCATAGAACCGCAATACAAACATGTGATGAGCCTAGAAACAGAGCTCAAACGCGCACCGCTCATAAAAGCAGAACTTACTGTCGTCATAAAAAAGATAGAAGAACTCACAGTGGCAGAAAAGGCGAAAGAAGCAGAGTTCAACCTCGTCATCTACGAAGATGTAAAGCATAAACACACGCTTGACGAGCATGAAGCAACTCTAAAAACCATAGAGACAAAAACGACTCTTTTAAATGAGATAAAAGTGCAAATTGCAAGCATAGACGGCGAGATAAAAACCATCCAAAACGCCTTAGAGAACAACGAAGAACAGAAGAAAAAAGTGCAGACTAAAAAAGATGATTTGCTCGACTACGAGAAAATCAAAACAAGCCTCGCAGAGTTCAAAACCAAACTCAACGCAAAAGTCGCACCAAGGATTTCCGACATTGCCTCAACCATGTACAGCCAAATTACCAAAGGAAAATACCAACACATAGAAGTAAGCAACGACTTCGACTTTTTCATCTACGACGAGGGCAAAAAGTACCCGATAGAACGATTTTCAGGCGGAGAAATAGACTTGGCAAACTTGGTGTTACGCATCGCCATCTCAAAAACACTTACGGAACTAAGCGGAGCAAGCTCCATAGGGTTTTTAGCGTTTGATGAAGTCTTCGGAAGTCAAGATGAGGCAAGAAGGATGGAGATACTAGAAGCTTTTCACACCATCAAAGAGCAATACCGGCAGATATTTCTGATTAGCCACGAGATGGAGATTAAAGAGATGTTTGAACGGGTTGTGGAGTTGTAAAATTTAAAATTTATGAGGTTCGTATGAGTTTAAAACTAGACAAGCTATATGTGAAAGGTCTAAAATGTTATGAAGATTCAGGATGGATTCCTTTCCATAATTTAACCGTATTTATTGGTGAAAATGATGCTGGCAAATCTACAATATTTGATGCATTAGAATATTTTTTAGATAATAAACAACCGCTTAGTAATGATTTTAGAGAAGAGATAAATGAAATAGAAATTACTTGTATTTTTAATGTGCTTGAAGAAATTGAAGATTTAACTACTTATATTTTAGATGGCTGCTTGACAATTAAAAAAACATTTTTTAAAGATGGCGTTCTAACAATAGAACTACTTGGAGAAGCTTTCGTAGATGATGAATTAAACATATTTCAAGATATGAATGCAAATGATTTAAAAAATTTACTTATTAGATTAGAGCTTGAACCTCAATCTAATCAAGATTTACGAAAAGAGTCTGTACAAGAATATATTTTAACAAATGATTTAGAAAAAGAAGAAAAATATGTTGAAGTAAAATGGAATAGACTTGTTAATTATATCCCTATTTTTCAGAGATATTCATCAAGTGATTATGGCAATCCTACATCTTCAATTAGAAAAACCTTAGAATTAGTATATAGGCAATCATTTTATAATATTGATGAATACGGTAACGAATCTCTTAAAACAAATTTTCAAGGTTTACAGACTGAAATAGAAGGAAATTTAAACAATCAACTTGAAACACAACTATTAACACATATAAAAAAATACAAGCCTGAAATAGCATCAATCAGTGGTAATTACAATATTGACTTCACTAAAGGTTTAACTTTTTCAGGTTTAAATATTGATGATGGTTCAGGTAGGCATAAAACATTAGAACAAATGGGAGATGGCTCTAAGAAAAAAGTTTTTTTATCTATTTTAGAATGGGATGCTGAAATAAACATGGCTCATACTAGTAATAGAAATATTATAAGGGCATATGACGAGCCTGATGCCCATTTGCATTATCATGCTCAACGAGAGATGTTTTATATAATCAGAGATTTGGCAGAAGCTGAAAACTCAAATATACAATCAATCATATGTACACATGCGCTAACCATGATTGACAGAGCACCTGCAAAATGTATAAATCATGTCATTAAAACAAATAATAAGTCTAGAATCAATTTTTTAACAGCCGATAATGATGGTGATATTGCAGAGTTTTTAAATCAAATATCTGAAGTTAGTGGATTTACAAATAGTAATATTTTTTATGAAAAATGTTTTTTATTAGTTGAAGGTGAAAGTGAAGAAAATGCTTTACCTATTATGTATAAAAAATATACCGATAGAAGTTTAATTGAAGATGGAGTTATTTTAATTAACTTACAAACAAATGGTCAATGGACTAATGCATTAAAATTTCTAAATAAAAATAAAAAAGACTCTACAGTATTATTTTTAGATTCTGATACACAATATCCTGATTCTAATAGTAGAGTTACTAAAGAGAAATTAGAAACTGTTGGTTTTGATGCTTCTTATCTAATTCAAAATTGCTTTTTCATCGGTACAAAAGAATTTGAAGATGTATTTACTGATACTCAATATAAAGCATTATGCAATATTTATTTTCAAAAACATGATGGTTCAGAATGGAATGAACAAGCTTTTTTAAATATTAGAGGAGATGAAAAATTTTCAAAAAGCTTAAAAATAATGTTAAGTAGCGGCTGTCAACAGTCTATTGGTAAACCAGAAATTTCTTTAAAAATTGCTACATTCTTAACAAAGGAGGAAATCATTAGTATAGAACCCGTAATAAAGTTATTTGAAAAAATAAATGAAATAATTTCATAAATGAATAAAGGATAAAGGATAAAGGATAAAGGATAAAGGATAAAGGATAAAGGATAAAAAATGACAAGATATGGTAACCAAGGCGGTGATTCAGGTATTTCTGCATATGAAATTCAAGAAGATGGAATTATCGTACAATTTACTAATGGTGGACAATATTTGTACACTAATGCAAGTGCAGGCGTTGGCAATATTGCCAAAATGAAGGAGTTAGCTGTAAAAGGTGAAGGACTAAATAGTTTTATTATGAAAAATACAAGAACTGCTTATGCTTCAAAATTAAGTTAACATACCATGCTCTAAAAAACAATCTAAATTTTAATTTAGATTGCTGAAAGCTAACTTGTTGGCTTTCAGCCAAATCCACATGCCGAACAAATCCATCCCCCCAAGGGAACTTCCTCGCTTCGCTCACAGCGCTACCGAACAAATTCCAGACACACAGAGCTTTACACTCAATGATAAGGTAGTCTACAAAAATGGAACTTGGATTGTTTTAGTGTCGCACCAAACCTAAATGTGATACAATTCTGCCTACAAGGACTCTTATGAAAGAAAAATATACAAGAACCGATTTTCCCAGTAAAAATATAAAATCTGAAACCTATTATGAGGGTGGTGCATTTATAACAAAGCTTTACCATGATGATAAGAGTACTTATGTCAAGGAGTTCATAACCTTAACAGATGGGACAAAAGAGATTAAGCACTTTACTGTAAAAGGTGTTTTGGCAAAGCTGGAGTATTTTGTGCAAGACAAGAGACAGGGTGTAGAGACAAAATACTTCATCCCTAAAGCAAACAAAAGCGTAAAAAGCACCAAAACATATGACGACGGCAAGCTACATGGTAAAAGTACAACTTACAATGACAATGACGAAATCATCAAACAAGAAGTTTTTGCCCTTGGAAAACTTATATTAAAATATTTACGAGATGACAGCAATAATATAATAAAGATTCAGATTGTTGATAAAGATAATGTAACAAACTTGCCAAAAGCAGAATATGAAAAATTACAACGCAATATCGAGGAGAAGCCAGAGTTATTCATGGAAGTTTAAATGAAGCTTTATGCGATTAGAATGTGCAATGCATCTTGAAAGTTCTAGTTTCTTATTTTGCTAAAAATTATCTAAAGGAAATTATATGAAAGTTTCAAAACTTCTTCTATCATTTGTCTTGAGTGTCTCTCTTTTTACTCAAGTTCTATCGGCGCAGATAGCTTCTACTGAGGCACTTCTTGGGCAGTCTGCTGTGTCATCCTCTAAAGAAAAGCTTGTTCAAATCATATCCCGAGAGGATGTGGCAAAAAGTTTTCAGGAGTTGGGTGTAGATTCAAAAATAATTGAGGCAAGAGTTGCTTCTATGACGGACGAAGAGGCTTCAAAAATCGCACATCAAATTGACACATTGCCGGCCGGCGCAGATGCAGGCATGTCGGTACTCGGTACTATTGTTTTTATTTTTCTAGTTTTACTCGTTACAGATATTCTTGGAGTAACAAAAGTTTTCAACTTTACAAAATCTATGCGCAACTAACAAATTGAAAACAACCAAATTTTTCTCTTTATTTTTTGCAGTAGCCACTTTGATTAGTTCAAGTGGTTGCGCACCTAAAAATCCTCTGCCTTTAAACAATAATTACTCTTCATATAAGATATATGTTCCTTTTGTAACTCCTCGTTCCGAACTTTGTGCCTCAACATCCATAGGGATGGTTTCATCTTATTGGCAAACACTGATGCCTTATGTTCCTCGCTTGTCACTCTCCGAGTTGGATGAGCGAACATTGATTCCTGCAAAAGGCGGTACGCTGCAGATAGAACTAATTGCCGCAGCAAGGGCCAATGGTCTGCTTGCTTATCCGATTGAACCGACATTTGATGCACTTTTTTCTGAACTCTCCGAGCATCACCCTGTAATTGTATTGGTAAATAGAAGTTATTCTTGGTATCCTCTTTGGCATTATGCTCCTGTTACGGGATATGATGCGAAGGAGCAAACCATTTTGATGCATTTCGGCGATACTCCTAATGAAGCCGTGCCGATAGAAACATTTGCGGCATTATGGGAAAGAAGCGGTAATTGGGGAGTTGTGCTTTTACCTTCGGGGCAACTGCCTGCATCTGCCACTGCAGAAAAATTTTTGCGCACGGCATATGATCTTGAAAAGATAGGAATGCCGGATGAAGCCATCATAGCCTATAAAAGTGCTCTTTCACGGTGGTCAAATGATATTCCTACACTTTTTGCATTAGGAAATGCCTATTATAATTCGCATCAGATAACTGAAGCTGAACAGATTTATCGAAAAATATTATTGATTGATTTTAAACATCCATTTGCTTTAAATAATCTGGCTGATATTTTATGCCACACAAACAGATCAGATGAGGCATTAAAATTACTTGATCAAGTTGTTACAGATAATATCGAAATACAAGTTCTCATCAAGAATACACGCAAAGAAATCCACAGCGGTTGCATACCTTTCATAAAAAAATAATTTAAATTTAGGTACTTAATTGTTCTTATATTCATTCAAGTAAATAGCGTTCTTAAATTGGGGTTTATATTGAATGGGTTCTTGCTAGGGCTTTAAGTTGGCAAATTATTTATCTTTTTCGATATAATTTCGTAAAAAAATATAAATTAACGTTATGGATTACCGATGGAATTACACACACTCACGGAGGAACAGCTTAAAGAGGCGATTAACACCTACTCTGAAACGCTCGCTTTAGAACCTTACCAAGCTGAACTTGTTAAACTACAACAGCATCTTGAGAGACATAAGAAAAAACTTATCATTCTTTTTGAGGGGCGCGATGCGGCAGGAAAGGGAAGCGTTATCGGAAGTGTTAGCAGATATATGAACCCTAAACATTACCGCATAGTGGCTCTTGGTCGCCCTACCGAAGAGGAGCTTACGCAGTGGTATTTTCAACGCTATATTAAGCACTTTCCACATGGCGGAGAGGTTGTGCTCTTTGATAGAAGCTGGTATAACCGTGCGATGGTAGAGCCTGTCTTTGGTTTCTGCTCAAAAGAGGAGCATGCGCTATTTATGAAACATGTCATTCCTTTTGAGGAGTCTTTGGTTGAGCAGGGAACAATATTTATAAAACTCTACTTTAGCGTTAGCAAAGAGAAACAGGCACAGAGATTTGAGCAACGCCGCTCAGACCCACTTCGTCAGTGGAAACTAAGCGAAATTGATCTTCAAGCACAGAGCATGTGGGAGCAGTTTACAAAGACTAAGTACAAAATGCTAAAAGATACAAATCATGCAAAGGCACCTTGGCATGTAATTCGTTCTAGCGATAAACATAAGGCAAGATTGGAAACTATGAAACTCATCCTGAATCAAGTTGATTATCACGGAAAAAGCCGTACACTTGATTTTGAAATGGATATAAAAACAGTTTTTACAGCTGAGCAAGAGTTAGCGATTATGGATAAGCAAGCGATAAAAGATTTGAAAAATGGGGTTTAAATTAAGTATATTATAAGGCTTTTTACTTTAAAATCCCACCCGTTTTAAAGCACTTTATAAAGCCTTAAAATTTCTACTTTTCTACAGCTCTTTGGGGTGTCGCCAAGCGGTAAGGCCTCGGTTTTTGGTACCGATATTCGGGGGTTCGAATCCCTCCACCCCATCCACAAAATCAATCTATTTTTATTAAGGCAACAATTTGGAAGATACTGCGAATGACCTACTGACACTTGGGATAAGAACTTTTGTGCTTTTATCTATTCTTGGAGCTTTTTTCTTTATATTAAGAAAAAAAAAAGAGGATAGAAAGTAACTTTCTTTTAGAGATTAAAAAATTTATATTTTTTCACTTTCTCTTCTTAACTTTTATACAAGACAGTATATAAAAACTGGTTCATTAACGAAATTAATCACTTTTTATATATTTAGGAATCAGACTCTTGATTCTTTGATATACTTTAATAAAATCAGTTGAGTAAACCCTATTCTGGGCGATAGAAGTTATAAAGTTGGTATCCCTATTCCACCTTGGAACCAAGTGCATATGGATATGTTCAGCTATCCCTGCCCCACCCGCTGCTCCGAGGTTCATTCCTATATTTACGCCATGTGCCTTGAATCCCTCTTTAAGAAGCCTAACGCATTTTTGAGCCAAATCGCTCATATGCAGCCAAACAGCACTCTCCAACTCTTCAAGTTTATCTGTATGGAGATGCGGAATTATCATAAAATGCCCCGGAGTGTAAGGGTAAAGATTCATAACAATAAAACAGTACTCATCTCTATAAAGCACCCGATGTTTTTCATCATCTTGAGGGGTAAGAGTTATGTTACAAAAAACACAACTATCTGCTTCATGACCTGCAATATACTCATCTCGCCATGGGGCATATAAAATCTCTTTCATAATCTTTTTTCTCCCTCTAAAAATACAAAAAAACTAAATAAAGTTAGGTGCATCATTCGCAAATAAAATAATATCCCCTGCCCTAGTTTCTTCTGCCAAAACATTTACAAGTTTCGACTTGTCCGGCAACATTATTTTCATTTTTACATCTAAATTTTTCTCAAAGAGTTCTGCATTAAGTGCGCCTGTAACTATTGCAATATCAAAGACACTATTTATGGCATGGATAAGTTTGAGATTGAGCTCTTCACTGCTTTCCACTAAACCGGGAGTCACAATCACTTTGCGTCCGCCATGAAGTGAGCAAAGTCTTATGCCCTCCAACATGCCGTCGATATTTCCGTTATAACCGTCGTCAATGATAAGTTTTCCGCCTGCTTTTATCATCTGAAGTCTGTGCTCTACGGGTTTTAACTCTTTTACTGCTTGGATTATCTCTTCATTTGACATGCCAAAACTTTTAGCAATTCTAACAGCTACAGCTATATTCATACTTTGAAATTCGCCTAAAATATCTGTGTGGAGAGAAAAAATTTCATCACCGATTTTAAGTTCAAACTTCGTTCCCTCAAGGGTCGCAACTAAATTCTGTATATCATCACCGAAGAATGTCACCTTTGCATGCGGCTCGTCTGTTACGGAAGTGTGAATAAACGCCCTCTCAAGCCTCGGCGACTGCATAATCTCAAGTTTTGTTGCAATGATGTTTTTTAGAGATTTGAAATACTCAATATGCGCCGCACCCACCTTACCGACTACGACTGTTTGAGGCTCTAAAAATGTAGTAATCTCATAAATGTCGCCGCTCTCTCTCGCACCTGCTTCACACACATAAATCTCTGTGCCAAGCGGAAGTGAGTTATTGACATCGCCTACAATTCCACCTATTGTGTTGACGCTTCTTGGAGTTGCATAGACTCTAAACTTTTTGCTCAAAATCTGCGCCACGAAATTTTTGATACTTGTTTTGCCGTAGCTTCCCGTTATGCAGATAATTTGTAAATCACTCATCTCTGCGACTCTTTTTTTCGCCTCTTTTTTATAGAGCATAAAAAGGAACTTTTCTATCAAAGTAGTGCCAATGTATGCAAGAGCTAAAGGCATAAATACACTGTAAGTTCCACATGCCGATTTAAGTGTACAGAGCAGATTAAAAAAGAGCACCAAAGAGAGAAGAAGGATGAGAAATCTTTTAACCCTCCATGTAAGTACAAGCTTTTTATCTAATCTTCTATGCCAGATGAAAATTGCCGGAAGAAGAGCAATATAAAAAAATATTGCAAAATATTGTCCCATCGTATAGTAGGCGACAAAAGGAAGAATAAAATAGATGAAATGCCATTGCGGCTTGTGGTGCTTGAGCACAACACGGGAAAGTTTATAATCATACCACTGAAGATTTGTGATGAAATACCAACCTAAAACCATAACAAAAAGGAGATTTGTCACAAATGCGATGAAGATTTTATACTCCTCCATGTTAATGCTCCAAAGTTTTTAAAAATGTTGCTTCGATATTTTCAGAGATATCTTTGGCTTGATTCATAAAAAAGTAGTGATCGCCCTCATACACTTTAAGTGTAGAATCTTTTATAAGCGAGTTTATTTTTTTTGCAGAGCTAAGAGGTGTTGCAGTGTCTTTCTCACCCCAGCAGAGGAGAGCTTTTCCGCCATAAGATGCAAATGTATCTTTAAAATCTTCATTGACAACATTTTTAAAAGTTTGATACATGGGCTCACTTAAATTTTTAGCATCCTCTGCCACAAAAAGATTTTTGAGTGTTGTAAATCCAAAGATTTTAAGCAGTTTGAAGAGTGCGATTTTTGCCTGAACTCTTAAAGATTTTGTGACATAAATCCCCGCACTTGCAACCAAAACAAGCACTTTAGGCTCAAGCAAAAGTGCTACTTTACCGCCAAAGGAGTGACCAAGAATAATATCTTTTTGAGCGTTGATATGCACCATCAAAAGCTCAACGATTCTTGCATAATCTGCTGTTTGGAGTGTTAGGTTGCAGGTAGAGCCGCCGAATCCAGGTAAATCTATATAGATGTGACGAAAATGGCTCATGTGTTGAGAAAACACCTGTTTCATCAAATTTTTGTTGCTCCCCCAGCCATGCAAGAGTATCAAATCAACCTTAGCCGCCGGATTGACTATCTCATAACTCATATTAATAGTATGTTGATTATATTGGATAGACTTAATCGCCATTATTTGCCTTTGGCACTTGAAATGGAGTGAATATATTCATAAGAAATTTTTGCTCTTTTGGTATGTGGAAGCGATTTTGAGAGTGACTTTATACATGTAGAAAAATCTTCAAAAAGATAGTTTGCCATGGAGCCCGGAATTGGATTTATCTCATTTAAATAGACCTCATCATTGATAACAAAAAAGTCGCATCGAATTAACGCGCCCTCAAATAAACCTCTATACGCCTTTTCAAAATTTGCTTTAAGTTTTGTGAGTAATTTATCACTAATTTCTGCTTTTAAAACCTGTTCGCTTCTTGAAAAATCCATATACTTCTTTTCAAAATCCAAAAACTCATTTTTTTGAGGCTCTTCTACAATAGAGAAGTGCATTTTTCCGTTCGCCATAAAACCGGCTAAGTTATACTCTTTTACACCATTAATAAATGGCTCGACTAAAATATTATTATCAAACTCAAAAGCAGTGTCGAGTGCATAATCGAGTTCGCTCTCCTCTTTGACTATACTCACGCCTATAGAGCTTCCAAGAGTTGCAGGCTTGATAATAATCGGGTAAGGAATTGCTATATCTTTGTGTTCATTTTTACTTAAAACTTCATATTGAAGACTCTTTATCTCTTTTGCCGTGCATAAATATTTTGTATATCTTTTGTCATACGAAAACACGCAAGCATTCATTCTAGGACCGATATATTTGATAGAGTAAAAATCTAAAAGCGCCGCAATCGTTCCGTCTTCGCCATCGGCTCCATGAATAAGATTTAAAACAGTGCCAGCATGCGCCGTGGACGAGAAGAGATTTTTCTGAGAAAAAGAGCCGTTTATCAGACTCAATTTTGGCATTTTTTTATGCTCGCCTTTTGAAAAGGTGGTTGCTTTCATTTTTGATGGATGTATCAAATAAAAAGTGTGGTCTTGGTCACAAAAAACGAAACTTAAATCAAATCCTGACAACTTAGCCTTGAGCGTTATCGCACTTACGATGCTAATCTCGTGTTCGTAACTAGCACCTCCAAATAAAATAGTTAATTTCAATATTTTTTCCTTATAGAGTTTGTAATAATTTCAGTGCCTCTTTTACAAGTACGGCAGTATCGCTGCTCTCACATGCACTAAGAGCTTTTACTATTTTTGCTTTTGTAAATCCCAAAGATTCCAATGCTTCACTTGCTTCATTGAATGATTTTGTTTTTGGTGAAGCCGCAACTAGCATCTCTTCATCAAAACCACTCAATTCAACAAGAATACGCCCTGCACTTTTTGGACCGATTCCAGGAACTTTTTGAACCGCCTTAATATCCTTATTGTTTATGACAGCCGCAAACTGGGATGGCGTATAGGTGGAGCAGATGGCAATTGCCACCTTTGGACCAACGCCATTTATCTTTAAAAGTCTGGTAAAGAGTGCTTTTTCGCTACTCTCTAAAAACCCGAATAAGAGTTGTGCATCTTCACGAATAATATGCGAAACAAAAAGTTTAACCTCACTACGCGGCAGAGCCGAAAATGTTTTTAAAGAGATAAAAACTTCATAAACTACACCTCCGACTTCCACATGCACAAAGGTCGGTTCCTTGTACTCGAGTATTCCTCTTAAACCTACTATCACTCTTTTACAGCCTGTATCTCAAAGATGCCATCATCAACCTCAACCAAACCAAAAACTTTTTCATGTGAACCCTCTTTTGGAAAATAGACAACATCAATAGGCGGGTCAATGAGCTTAAATTTTATCTCATTATATCCGACCCAGTGGTCTCTATTTATGACTCTCGCATCAAATATGTTATCCTGCAAAGATGCCGAATCTGCAGTTAATAGTTGAAGCGTATCTTTTTTTACATCAAAATCTTTTTTTAAAGTAGAAAGAGTCTCCTGCATTGCATGAAAATGTTTATACTGTCTCACAAAAGAGGTCGGCATTTTTACACCATTTTTTTTATAGTGCATCAATCTTTTTTTAACATCATTAAAAGCTGTAGCGTTTTCCTCAATAAGACCCATGTACTTCACTATCTCTTTTTTACTATCTCTAAGCTCAATTTCAATCTCATTTACTTTATCTTTATTTTTATTTACACTATTCTTCGCATCTTTTTTAAGTAAGGGGTCAATAGTAAAAATATTCTCGCCTCCATGGAGTTTTTTTATCTCTATAAATCTGGATGCTGTTGCTTTTACGTAAGATGCACACACTTCAATGGTTATCTCTTTCGCACGGATATCACCGCCTATGGCTTGCATTATAAGAGCTTCGTCACAATCAACAATACCATGTTCTAATCTGGTAATATTGACTTTCTTGCCGTAAGCTGCTCCCTTATGAATATTTATTTTTAAACTCTCCGCCCGTATTTGTGAAGTTTTATGCGTTTGACCTTCCACAACTGCTTTTATAGCATTAATTTTTGCATTCGAACCTACATTTCCCTCAATATGTATTTCAGTAACTTCAACTATCATGCCGTTTCCGACAGCATCTTTATCAGAGTTAGCCTCTTTAACATTTATAGAAACATCCGCACTCAAAGCCGTTTCGATTGAACCTGTTGATTTAAAATCTATCGCACCTATGTCCATCTCTTTTTTTATAGTATAGGTTGTTCCCTCCAGTGAAATATAACCGTTTACATTGGCAAGATATTTGGTACTTTTTGTATCATCCACCACTCTTATTGTATCATCCACTGTAAATTTTGGCTCATTTTTAACTTCAGGCGGTTTTGGTACCATAAATTCACCCCGACAATTTCTGCCGGGTTTACCCTCTTGCGGTTTTATATACTCTATAAGCAGCTCATCTTTAACTACACTTTTTATAAATCCGCGGGCAGAGTGATCAATTTTTTCATTATCTGCATGCTGCTCTTTCTCTTTTTTGTAATGAAAAACTAAAGCATCGTCTATAGTAATCGTAGGTTCAATGCTCTCCGCAATCAACAGAGTTTCGGATTTGTTATAAATCACTTTCTCTTCTACTTTCACATGCGAAGAGAGCTTGAAGACTGCATCACCCAACATTTCATCAAAAATATTTACCAACACTCCTGCTCGAATTTTCCTTTTATTTATCATCATCAAAAGGTCTTGCTCAAAGTTTTTGTTATACTCTACCTTAGAACCCTCTTTGATGCTGAGATAAACTTTACACTTTGTGGCATTCGCACCGACTGCGAGATTAAAATCTTTGTATAAATCTTCGTCCTGCTCTTTTTGAAAGAATTCAATTTCATACATCTGTTTCATTTGAAAGTTTGGATTTAAAAATGCTTCTTTTTCATCGAGTTCATAAAGCTCGTCAGCCGTAATCTCTTCCCATTCATGTTCTGCGCCATCTTTGTTTTCTCTAACATATGTTTGAATATCTAAAATATTAAAATCTATATTCTCAATTTTTGTATCATAAGTTTTAGCTAATGTCATTAATTCCTTGGCTATATTTTGGGTTCTGATAACAGTGGGGCGCATACTTTTTGATACTGATTCAGATTTTTTTGTTGAGCCAAAAAATGCCATGTATTCTATCCTTATCAAAATTTAATTTTTTAGGGTCTTCATTTTAACCGAATATTTGTTAAAATTTCGTAAAAATTATGAGAAGCCCATGTTTAAAGCTATTTTTACTAACAGTTTCGGGATTCTATTCTCAAGAGTTTTAGGATTTTTAAGAGATTTGATGACTGCCTCCGCACTCGGTGCAAACATCTATAGCGATATTTTTTTTATCGCTTTTAAACTTCCCAATCTCTTTCGCCGTATCTTTGCAGAGGGAGCTTTTACGCAAGCTTTCATGCCGGCATTTGCCCGTTCAAAACATAAATCTGTTTTTTCGGCCAATATATTTTTAATCTTTCTCTCCATCATTCTCATCATAACTCTTCTGGTAAATCTCTTACCGACTCTAGCAACAAATGCAGTGGCTATCGGTTTTGACGAAAAAACAGTAGAGTTAGCAGCACCCTTTGTAGCCATAAATTTTTGGTATCTTCCGCTTATTTTTATAGTTACATTTTTAAGTACACTTTTACAATATAAACACCACTTTGCTACATCGGCTTTTTCTACGGCTCTTTTAAATATATCACTTATTTTGGCTCTCTATTTCTCAGAAAATAAAAGCCAAAGCGAAATAGTTTATTACCTCAGTTTTGGTGTTGTCATCGGCGGAGTTCTGCAGCTCATCGCACATGCAATAGCAATCTATAATTTAGGATTATGCAAACTCTTTCATGGCGGGTTTAGATACCTAAGAGTAAAGTCAAAAATCATTCAACATGAGACAAAAAAATTCCGCTCCCAATTTTTCCCTGCTGTCTGGGGCAATTCTACCGCGCAAGTGAGCGGATTTTTAGATACATTTTTTGCCTCATTTTTGGTAACGGGTTCCATCAGCTATCTTTACTATGCAAATCGCATATTTCAGCTTCCTTTGGCACTCTTCGCCATAGCAACATCCATAGCTCTTTTTCCGCGCATTGCAAGATTTTTAAACAACTCTGATGAAGAAAAAGCTCTTGCCTACATGAAAAAAGCCTTTTGGTTTTTGGCATTTCTTCTCACTGCAAGTACAATCATAGGATACATGCTAGCTCACGAAATGACGAAGCTTCTGTTCGAGCGAGGTGCATTTACCTCAAACGACACGCACACGACCACTTTTGTTTTGCAGATGTACATGATAGGACTCATTCCATTCGGGCTTCAAAAACTGCTTCTGCTCTGGCTCTATGCAAAAGAGATGCAGATGCATGCTGCAAAAATCGCAACGGCTTCTCTCATTACCTACATACTCTTTTCGGTCTCTCTTATCGCACCGATGGGAGCCGGCGGCTTGGCACTTGCAAGCACTATCAGCGGTTTTGTAAGTTTCTTTTTGACAATCAGAGCCTTCGGAACAAAAAACTTTTTTGATATACTCCTCAATAAGTATGCTGTTTATCTCATTATCGGCACTATTTTCTTGACTGTTTTACTTACATTTTTGAAGGATTTTCTACATGCATATATTTGATTCAGTACAAAAAACAAAACGACTCTTCACTCCTCAAAATGAGAGCAAAGTAACTCTCTATGTTTGCGGACCTACTGTTTATGATGATGCACATTTGGGACATGCGAAGAGTGCTCTAGTTTTTGATTTGTTAGTAAGAGTTTTAAGAGCCAATGGTTACGCCGTAACTTATGCCAGAAACATCACGGATATTGACGATAAAATCATTAAAAAAGCAGTGGAACAAAATAAAAGCATAAAAGAGATTACAGAGTTTTATACAGATGCTTTTCATAAAGAGATGGCTCAGATTGGTGTCTCTCGCCCTGATTTAGAACCCAAAGCCACAGAGAGCTTAGATGCCATGTATATGCTGATTCGTAAGCTTATAGACTCAAATCATGCCTATCAAACAGAAGATGGAGATATCTATTTTGACACATCAAGCGATAGCCAATATCTCACTCTCTCAAAAAGAGTCCAAAATGAAGACGAGAAGATAAACCGTGTTGAGAATTCTTCGCATAAAAAAAACAGTGCAGATTTTGCTCTTTGGAAAAGCGTAAAGGATGGGACAGTAGTTTTTGACTCTCCCTTTGGAGCGGGTCGTCCGGGGTGGCATGTAGAATGTTCTGCCATGATAGAAAAACATTTGGCTGATAAAGATATGAATTTTGCCGTTGATATCCATGGCGGCGGAGCGGATTTGCTCTTTCCTCACCATGAGAACGAGGCGGCACAAACAAGGTGCGGTACAAACCATGCGCTGGCAAACTACTGGATGCACAACGGTTTTGTAAATATAGACGGTGAAAAGATGTCGAAGAGCTTGGGAAATAGTTTTTTTCTCAAAGATGCACTCAAAGTTTATGATGGTGAAGTGCTAAGATTTTACCTCTTAAGCACACACTATCGAAGTAATTTTAACTTTAACCAAGAGGATTTAGCCGCCTCAAAAAAACGGCTTGACAAGATTTACAGATTAAAAAAACGACTCTTCGGCTTAGCAGAAGATAGAGATAAAACTCTTTTTCAAGAGGAACTTTTAAAAGCTTTAAGCGATGATTTAAATATCTCAAATGCTCTGGCTCTTATTGACGAAATGGTTACACATGCCAACGAAACACTCGACACCGCCGGAAAACATAAAGAGCTAAAAGCCGAGACTCTCTCAAATTTAGCTTACATAGAAGAGATTTTAGGTTTTGGTTCTAAAAACCCGTTTGAATATTTTCAAAGCGGGGTGGATGATGAGACAAAAACAAAGATAACAGAGCTTATTTTAAAAAGAGACGAAGCAAAGAAAGCAAAAGATTTTGCAACTTCCGACAAAATAAGAGATGAAATTTTATCGTACGGAGTCAGCATAATGGACACTCCGCAGGGTACTTTCTGGGAAAAAGTGTAAATAGGTAGCTTTAGTTTTTTAAACTTTTCCTAAATTATCCATTATGTCATAATTTAATCAGTTTAACCGTGTTACAATGTCCTTAGATAATCCAAAATAAGAGAAGAAGATGAATGTTCAAAAATATAAGTTAGCCACGATGTTTTCTATTATGTTTGCCGGTGCGTTCATAGTTATATCCGGTGTGTTTTACTACTATAACTATTTGAAACAGGCGGATGTTTTAAACTTAAACTTAAAATCTCAAGCGACGACTGTTTTAGATTTTGCAGATGTGCTTCTTGAGTCGAGAAATGAGAAATTTTTTAGCGGCGAATCAGGAGAAACTCCTCAAATTATACAAAATGAAGTTTTTGATAAGTTTACAAGTGTTTCAGGCGGAAAGGTATTTTTTAAAGAGGCCTCAAAAACACCTGTAAACACTAAAAATTTAGCGACACAATATGAATCAGAAACTATAGATGAGTTTGCAAACAATAAAAAGCTTAAAGAGATACAAAAAGTAGTAAAAGAGTCGGGCAAAGAGTACTACATGTTAGCTCGTCCTATGATTGCAGAAGAGAAGTGTATAGCATGTCATCCGACTTGGACGGTAGGCAATGTTATCGCAATTGAGAATGTAAGAATAGACATGAAAGATTTTCATGCAGCTCTTAGCAGTAATATATTTTTAAATATTTTAACCGGTTTTATAAACATAGTCATTATCTTAATGCTTACACATTTCTTGTTCAATAAATATGTCTCAAGTAGAATAAATAAGCTTTTAACACTTATATTTAGGGTAGAAAAAGGGAACTTTATAATAGATGATATCATTGCAGGTGAGCCTTTAGCGCAAGGCAGCAGTAAAAACGAGGTTGACAGACTTTTTAGACACCTCAAAGCTATGGTTGACACCCTCAAACCCGTTATCTCAAATGTTGTAGATGCAAGTAAAAACATGGCATTTCAGTCGAGCTACAGCTATGTCAAAATAGACCAAACCAACGGTTATGTGCAACAACAATATAAATATATCGGCAATTCTAAAGAGACACTGTCAAATGTCTTAAACGAAAATGAACTCATGCGAGTCTCCCTTGACGGACTAATAAACCGTTCAAACAGTTCAAAAGAGTTGATAGAAAAAAGTCAATTAGATGTAGCAAGCAATGTTCAAAAAGGAAGAAATGCAACCGAATCTATGGATCAGACATCCAATACGATTAATGGCTTAAGAGTGTTGTCAAAAGAAGTTTCAACAATGCTTGAAGTTATCACAGGCATAGCAGATGAAACGAATCTAATTTCTCTCAATGCTGCCATAGAAGCGGCAAGAGCGGGTGAGCATGGCAGAAGTTTTTCTGTTGTGGCAGATAAAATTAGAGAGCTTGCCGAAGTTTCTCGTCAAAATGCAATTGACATGTCGGCGACGCTAGTTCATATTGAAAATCAGATAGACACGGTTGTGCAAAGCGGGAAATCCTCTAAAGAGAGCGTTTTATCTTTAATAGACAATTCACACAGTTTAAATAAAAGTTTTGATGAAATAAAAATCAGTTTTGATTTAATCTCATCTTCGCTGCATAACTTTAATCGTGAATTTTTAGATGAGTCTAAAATGCTTAAAGATGTTGATCAAAATTTAAATGATGTAGAAAAATCGAGTAAGTTATTACTTATAAATGCAGAGTCAACAAAACATATTATGGAGATCATCTCCCATAAGAGTGCAGAACTAAAAACTTTGGCGGATGGGTTTGAAGTTGTTTTAGACAATAGAACAAGTAAAAGAACTGTACTAACACCACCTATTTTAGCGACAGACAAGGATAATGGACACTCTTTTGTATTTGATATTTCAGATACCGGAGTATCCTTTTATTTTGTCGATAATAAAGTTAGAAAAAATAGAGGCGATAAAGTAACATTAACTCTTTCAACACCTATTGAGCATAAAACAACGATAGAATGCACCATAGTCTATGTAAGTGATGTAATTATGGAAAATGTTTGCTTCTATGGAGCTAAGTTTTAAAAGGCTTAGTTTTATATTTAAATTAGATTGAGATAGAATAATAAAAATTAGGTTAGGAAATAAAAATGACAAAAAAATTTAGACTTGTAACTCGAAGTGATATGGACGGCTTAGTGTGTGCGGTTATTTTAAAGCAACTTAACTTAATAGATGAGATTACATTTGTTCACCCAAAAGATATGCAGGATGGAACTATAGAAATAACTTCTAATGACATAATTACGAATCTTCCTTATGTTGCACATGCGCACCTAGTTTTTGACCACCATGAGAGTGAATCAATCAGAAATGGGGAAGCGGATAATTACATTATTATTCCGGACGCTCCGAGTGCTGCAAGAGTTGTTTATGACTACTACGGCGGTGCAGAGAAACTTCCTGAGATTAGAGAAGATATGATGATAGCCGTTGACAAAGCGGATGCTGCTCAATTTACTGTGGATGATATTTTAAATCCAAAGGGTTGGGAGCTGCTGAGTTTTCTTATGGATTCAAGAACGGGTCTTGGACGATTTAGAGAGTTTAGCGTATCAAACTATCAACTTATGATGAATCTTATCGATTACTGCATCAACCACACTATTGATGAGATTATGCAGCTTCCGAATGTGGTTGAGAGAGTTGAACTTTTCAACAAATATAAAGATGATTTTAAAGCACAGCTTGAGAGATGTTCAACTGTTTATGACAATCTTATAGTTCTTGATTTAAGAAACGAGGAGATTATCTATCCGGGTAACCGTTTTATGATTTATGCACTCAAC
The DNA here is from genome assembly GCA_947498025.1 of Helicobacteraceae bacterium. Classification (GTDB taxonomy): domain Bacteria; phylum Campylobacterota; class Campylobacteria; order Campylobacterales; family Sulfurimonadaceae; genus Sulfurimonas. Next base: position 61,988 of record CANMJR010000005.1, on the reverse strand, counting down.
CCTCAAACAAACATCTCCATACATGTTCTTTGGGGATTCAAAAATCAGAACACGGTGTTTGCAACGGGGAAATCTATTGTTAACAGAAGTTCAAAAACAAACATCGGCGAGTTAATGCTCAAATACGGCGGCGGCGGACACAATGCTGCGGGGACTTGTCAAATAGACAACGACAAAGCTGAAAAAGTTTTAAAAGAGCTTATTGAGACGATTACAAACGACGGTTAATACTATTTGATGTTATGCACTAAAACGGACAAAACAAGAGAATCGCTCGCGAAGCGATGTTTCTTTAGAAGTCCGGTTTTAGCGGCAGCTGTATATTCTCCCTACTCCTCTATCTGAACCTGATTCCTTCCACTCTCTTTTGCTCTGTAGAGTGCTTTATCTGCTCTTTGTATGATGGTGTCAATATCTTCGCCGACTCTGTGAAGCGTTGCCCCAAAACTGCATGTGAGCGCTCCAACATCACTAAAAGAGTGGTGTGCGACTCTCTGTCTTATATGTTCTAATGCTCTTTTTAAAGATTCTATGGATTCACTCTCTATCAAAATAATAAACTCTTCACCGCCCCATCGAATGAAAAAATCCTCATTTCGTATAGATGAAGTGACTAATTTGGTTAACTCTTTTAAAACGGTATCTCCCTTAATATGACCATAGGTGTCATTTACATTTTTGAAAAAATCTATATCCAAAATTGCCAAACCTAAATGGCGTGAATCGGCTATTTTATTCACTATATGGGGCAGATTTTTATCTAAAAACTCTCTATTAAAAGCACCTGTGAGTTTATCATGTGTCACTTGGTTGCTTAAATTAATTTTTTCTATCATGGTGGAACTGATGTCCGTAAAAGAAACAATAAAGTCATCTGCATCAAATTGACCGACAGAGACACTAAAGGCATGTGGAATATTCTCTAAATCATGCATGGCAACCACTCTTGCATCGCCAAACAGCGGCTCTAAAACTCCTATCCAATTTTCACCTTGCGGAACTTTTGCTAAACTAAAATAGTTGTCCATATCCATAAACTTATCACATATATCTGAATAAAATCTGGTAAACTCCTCGACTTTCTCAATCCCAAAAAAGTCATACATAGCCTTATTCGCCATTTTTAACTTTTTGCCATCGGATATGACGATAATATTTCTTTGGTGGTCAAAAAGTTTTTTCATCTTTTCTTCGCTCTTTTGAATCTCTAGCTGTTGTGCCTCTTTCGTTTTTTTGTCTGTAATATCTTGCCTAATCGCTATGTATCCAATCTTAATATCATCATCACTCAGAAGTGGAAATATCGTTGCATCCGCCCAGTAGAGAGAACCGTCTTTTTTTACATTTTTAACTTCGCCATGCCATATTTGTCCGCTGATAATCGTATCCCACATAATTTTATAATTACTGTCTGCAATATCCACATGGCGTAAAATATTGTGGTTTTTTCCGATAAACTCATCTCTTTCATAGCCGGTTAGTTTGCAAAATGCTTCTGAAACATCCACAATAGTCCCATCCAAATCTGTTGAAGAGGAGATGATATTTTTATCCATAATATTTACATATTGTGCTATCTTTTTTTCATCTCTTTTTTTCTGGGTAATATCTTCTGCTATGCCAATATAACCTGTTATATTTCCGGCACCATCCCTTTGTTCACTCACTGCAATATTTACAATAATTATCTTTTTATTTTTTGTTACATATTTCCACTCTTGCGTTTTATTAAATAACTCAAGTCCCACTTCAACCTTTTTATTCAACTCTTTTGAAAGGTCATCTACTCTTAATTGCACTTCGTTCATATCATGAAGAATAGCTGCTGATTCTTTACCTACCAGCTCATCTGAACTATATCCAAGCATATTTTCTGCAGCTCGGTTAAAGAGTGTAATGATTCCATTTAAATCTGTAGCAATAATAGCATGCATTGAGTAGTCCAAAACAGATTGTAAAAAGTTTTTATTTTGCAATAATTCACTGTTGAGCGTATGAAATTGGAGATGATTGTGAACTCTCGCCAAAAGTTCCTCTTTTGCAAAAGGCTTAGAGATATAATCAACAGCTCCCGCTTTAAAACCTTTGACAATGCTTTGAGGGTCACTCTTTGCCGTTAAAAATATGAAAGGTATCTCAGCTGTTTTTTTACTCTCTTTGAGTCGATGTGCTACTGCATAACCATCCATGAGAGGCATCACAATATCGAGTAAAATAATATCTACACTCTGTGAATTTGCAATCTCCAATGCCGTCGCACCGTCTGTGGCAACCAAAAGGTTATACTCCTCGCCGAGTATCTCTACCAAAACAGATATATTCGTACTCTCATCATCTACTATTAAAACGGTTTGTTTATTCATCTTAATTCACCAATAACTTATAAATATCGTTAAGTATTTTATCCGCTTCTTTGTATTTATAGCCTTGGAGATACGAACTGAGCTCTTTGATTATCTCTATCTGCGCACGCCCCGATAACATCTCTTCTAGTTGAGCTACCCTATTTCCCGTTATAGCTCTGAAGTGTTTTATATCGTCTTGAATCTCTTGCAAATATTTCAGAACCTCCACTTTATTGTACTCTTTCACGAAAACTTTACTATCCACCGCATCCAATTGAATTTTTAAGTTTTTGACTGTCTCTTTAATCAGTTCAATAAGTTTTTGTGTCAGCTCTTTTTTTATTTGCAAATCTTGCATCTCATATATCTCTTTTGAGAGTTTGTATATCTCGTTGAGAGAGATATTTCCGCTTACCCCTTTGAGCGAATGTATGGCTCTCTCAAATTCCTCTGTCTCTATTTTAGATATATCAAATTTTTGTTCAGCATCTGCGTACTCCTCACAAAAGTTTAAAAGTATCTTTTTAACCATTTTTGGTTTATCTCCGATTCTATGTTTAAAATCTTCTAAATCTACTCCGTAAAACTCTATTGTGGAATTATCGAAAGGGAGTTCTTTTACTACTTCTTCATTTAAAGACTCCTTGTTAGACTCTTTTGGTTTTATAAATTGAAGTAAAGTACGAATCAACTCCTCTTCATTTATGGGTTTTGCTAAATGTGCGGACATCTCTGCCTCACTTGCTTTGACTAAGTCTTCTTGCATGACAGCGGCACTGAGTGCTACGATTGGAATATCTTTATCTATTTTTTTGATTAATTTGCTAGCCTCAAATCCGTCCATAATCGGCATCTGAAGATCCATTAAAATAATGTCGTACTTGTTACCGGCTTCTATCATCTCAACTGCTTCTCTGCCGTTATTGGCTACTTCAACATGCAGATTCAAATTTTCTAACATTCCCAAGGCAACCGTCTGATTTATTTTATTATCCTCTACTAACAATATCCGTGCACCTTGAATTGAATCAGCATTTGATTTTGGAGTCTCCGGTTTCACCATTAACTTATCCTCTTTTTTTTCATCACTGTTTTTAAAAGTGGCACTGAAGATAAATGTACTCCCTTCTCCTTCTTTGCTTTCAGCCCAGATTTCACCGCTCATCATTTGAACAAGGTGTTTGGATATAGAAAGACCAAGTCCTGTTCCTCCGTATTTGCGTGTTATAGAACTGTCTGCCTGAGTGAACTCTTTGAAGAGATTCTCTTGCTGCGCTTTATTCATTCCCATACCGCTATCTTTTATAGAGAACTTTAATTTTTTATGATGTTCATTCTCATGCATAGACTCAACGTTTATATCAATAGAGCCTTTTTCTGTGAATTTGATTGCATTGCCTACTATATTTGTAAGTATCTGAGTCAGACGAAGTGAATCGCCGACAAGGGTTAGTTTGTGATTACCGGATATATTGAGCGATAATCCCTTCTTATTTGCTTGGTATTCAAACAAATCTTTTATATTATTCATGACGCTATCAAGGTCAAATGCCTTATGCTCTAAATCAAGTTTTCCTGCCTCTATTTTTGAGTAATCCAGTACATCGTTTATTACATGTAACAGCGCTTTAGAAGAGGTTTTTGCTTTTTCGAGATAATCTCTTTGTTTATCATCAAGGTTTGTTTTTAAGACCAAATCAGTTAAACCCAGAACCCCGTTAAGAGGTGTTCGTATCTCATGGGACATATTTGCCAGGAACTCTGATTTTGATTTGTTGGCTTTTTCGGCTTCTTCTTTTGCAATTTCTAGCTCTTTTTGATAATTTATCATATCCGTAATATCTATACCTATCGTGGTAATGTATTTCAAATTACCGCTTTCATCTTTTATGAGTGCGTTTGACCACTCAAAAATTCTTATTTCACCACTCTTTGATACCCAAGAGTTTTGAAATTGTTTGACAATTTCACCTTTTTTAGCACTCTCTAGCATCTTTAAAATTTTATCCTGAATCTCTAATGGTAAAAACCGAGTCCAAAAAAAAGGCTCCGATGCTATCTCTTTTTTGGTATAACCTGTAAATTGCTCTGCGTAGGGATTTATATCTATCATCACTCCGTCTTTGTCAATTACCGCAATAATAGAGTTTGCACTCTCCACCAAAGAGCGGTTGAAGTTTCTTTGTTCTAGCAGTTCTTTCGTAGCTTCTTCTACTTTTATATTTAAGCTTTCATTGAACTCTTCTAGCTCTTTCTCTTTTGCATAAAAAGCATATCCTAGTATTTCTAGCTCATCATCACTGCCCAAAGGCTCATACTCGCCATTTATATCTTGTGATAGCCCTTTATTTACCCTATTATAAAGTGCTAGGATTGGATTTGTTATTGTTGTGGCAAGGTAGTAAGATATCCACATGCCGATTGCTAAAATTAAAACTCCAAAAAGTGTTAAGAGCAGTATCTGTTTTTTTACAGGTTCTAGGTAAACACTATCTAGCACTCCCATTTCTATCGTCATATCAAACGCATGTAAAAGCTCATAACTTTTATTGTCTAATAGTTTATATTTATAATAACTTTTACTATTATTATAATTTTCACTATAGTATTCGAATGAATTTTTAAAGAACTTCGTGTAGATAAAATCTTCGTTTTTATTATATATTTCAATGATTTTTTTCATATTATAAGTTACCACTATTGCACCCTGTGTTGTTGCATAATATTTTATAGGTACAATAAATACAACTTCACTCTCTTGTTTATTAAAGTACGCTACTATTTTTGATAAACTCAAAGAGAGTCGCAACTCATTTGATTGCTTAAATGTAGGTGTACTTCTGTCCGTTTGAAAGATAACTCTTCCATCAAAATCAACAATGCTAAAGCTTCCAAGATATTTACCATTTTTAAAATTATTGATAAGCGGAAGCAGGTACCTCTCTCTATCTTTCTCATCAATAAACGCATTTATTAGCAGCTCATTATGTGCCAAACGTTCTGTACTCTCTTGCAGATACTCTAGCCTTAGTTCTACATCATGTGCTAAATTTTCAGATTTATTTTTTAAATCTAAACTTGCTTTTCCTTGCAGACCAGTAATGCTTAAATATACTATAAAAGCAATTGAAAGCGTTAAAATTACTGCGATTAGAGCAGTTACCCGAAGGACAATCTTATTTTTAATGCTTTTTGTAAACTTACCGTTAGAATACATTTTCAGTCTCTCATGGGTACAATACTACCATGTGCATCAAATTTTGCCATAAAAAAATCTTCTATGGTGAGGGCATCATGATTTATTCTATTGAATGGTTTTTTATATCTTTTCAACACGCCCTCATAACTATCACTATTTTCTAAAGCATCTTTCACTGTTTTTGAATCAAAACTATTACATGTTTTTATTGCTTGTGCCAAAAGCATCACAGAATCATAAGCTTGAGCAACGCCCGTTATAGCGTTTATCTCTTCATTTGATAATTTGGAGTAAGTTTTCATATACTCATTTGCTAAATCTTTTGCCTCTTTTTTGTTGTTGTTTACTAAAGAAAAAGTTTGAATAAATCTTAAATCAATATCTTTGAGATAATTTTTATTTGTCTCAAAAAACGAATCTCCAACCATGCCCCAGTGAGAAATTATAGGGGTATGAAAATTATTGGCTCCCATGTAGGCAACAAATTTTGAAGATTCTTGTGAATTGAGCACCATAATAATCGAGTCATATTTTTCGCTATTTATTTTATTAAAAACTTTATCAAAATGCTCTTCACCCCTGTTTATTATGATTCCATCCTGCTTTGGCAAACCCTTGGATTCTAAATAGAGATTAATATTTTCTAAAGCCTCTTTACCCCAGAGAGAGTTTTCTAGCACTATTGCCGGATTTGAACTCTTTTTGAGTGCCTCTTGTGCCAAAAATTTTGCAGCATGTCTGTCATTGAGAGATACCCTGAAAACATAGTTCTCTTCATATCCATTTTCTGTAACGGTTGGAGCCGCCGCCCATGGTGAGAAGTAGAGTAACTTATTTTCCTGAATCTCTTTCATGTAAGAGGAGATAATAGCACTATGTTTACCGCCGATTACAGCTATAATATTTTTATCGGATATAAACTCTTTTATATTTTCGTTTGCTTGTGTTGAGATACCTAGATGATCTTTTGCTACAACAACCACTTTTTTACCAAGGAGTCCGCCCTCTTTGTTGATGGCATCTGCTGCCAGTTCTACCCCTCTTTTTATCGCAAGCCCTGAGCCTTTCGCGCCCATAGAGAGGTCTGCATCTACCCCTATTGCGATGATATTTTCTTTATTGTATTTTTTGTATAAATACTCCTCTGTTTGAGAGATAATGTGAGAGCCTATAATGTTTTCGTACTCTTTCATAATATGCGATGTAGCTTTTACAAACCTTTCTCTTTCCTCGGGAACTATCGTATGAATATTTATGCCGGATTTTTTGATAACTTCAAATAGATTTTTTTCTTCTATAAGTGACTCTTCTCTTTCCCATGGCGTTATCTCTTTTGCTGTTTGGACTAAAATAGTTTGGATTTCAAGGGGAAGTTTTGAGATACTTTTTTTACTCAAAGTTATAACATACGCTAAATATCCATGCTCACTTAGAGTAATATCACTTTGCACTTTGTAAAACTCCATACCGACCGTTCCGTTTAAAGGAGTCTCTTGACCATCTACTGCGCCCTCTTCTAGAGCTTGTTTGGTTGCATGAAAATCAATAGTTATAGGCTTAGCGCCTAGAGCATAAAACTGTTCCATGATAATGCGACTCTTCATAACTCTCATTTTTAAATTTTTAAAATCTTCTATTTTCAGGAGTGGTCTGTTTGCAGTGAAATTTTTAAAACCGGCGTCCCAAAAAGCAACTCCCAAAAAGTCAATATCATTCAAATCTTTTAACAACAAATCGCCCACTTTGCCATCAAGCAGTGCATAAGCATCTTCTCTCGTTGGAAATAAAAATGGCAAATCCGCATACTGCATCGAGGGAACTGCCACACTGAGTTTAGCTGTCGGAGTAGCAATAATATCAATTTCTCCAAGTCTTGAGAGTTCCATCATCTGCTGAGAATCTCCAAGTTCCTGATTCGGAGATACGGTGATTTTAACTTTTCCGTTTGTTTTTTTCTCAACTTCATTGGCATATCGCAGAGCTGCTCTATCTAAAACACTCTCTTTTGGCATGTGATGTCCAAATTTTAACTCAATGATGTCACTCTCTTTTTTTAGAGTGACATCGTGCGCTTTTTGAGTATCTGAACTTTTTACGAACATAAACAGTGCACTCAATAAAATAACAAAGAGTGCGGTTGCCGATAAAATAATTTTTTTCATAATATTTTCCAATTTAATAGGGAGGATTGCCACAATTTTGGATTAAAAACCCACAAATATGCTCTAGGTCTAACAATAACATATCTTTCTTAAAAATTCAACTAAAATTACTCGCAAAAATCAGCCAGAAGCCCTCTTTTCAATCTCAAATAACTCTCTTCACCTCGAAGTTTTTTAACGATTTGCAGAGCAAAACAGATGGCTGTTGCAGGTCCTCTTGATGTCGTAATATTTGCATCAACAACAACCATAGATTTATCGCCTATGTAGCCCTCTTCTCTTATCTCTTTCTCGTACGATGGATAACATGTATAATTGTGTTTTAAAACTCCGGCTCTGTGAAGTGCAAGCGGTGCCGCACAAATCGCTCCGATATTTTTACCTTTTGCGTCCATCTCTTTGAGAATATTTTGAACGGTTTCATCCTCGCTTAAAATATGTGAACCGCCATGACCGCCCGGCAAAATTATCATATCCAAAGCATCAACGATTACATCTTTTATTTCATAATCTGTCTCAACCCTTATGCCGTTAGCACCTTTGACCAATCTGTTTTTATCCAAAGAGGCAACCAAAACTTCAATCTCTGCCCTTCGTAGAACATCAATAATATTCACCGCTTCTATCTCTTCAAATCCACATGCCAACGGCACTAATACTTTTATGCTTTTCATTCTTAAACTCCCTAGTTTTTATTGGGCTAAAATTTTACCTTTAATTTAGTATAATTCCCAAATTTTTAAAAAGTGGAATATATGATAAATTATCAAAGCATAAAACCTTGGCTTTTTAAGCTGCAACCCGAATCTGCCCATAATCTTGCCGAATGTCTCCTAAGAGTTCCAAACTACTGCCCGATGGTTTTTAACCCATTTTTAAAATCTCACTTCATTGCCGATGAAATTTTAACTCAAGAACTTTTTGGCTGTACATTTTTCAATCCTATCGGCTTAGGTGCAGGATTTGACAAAAACGCTACGATGATACGAGGAGTACAGATTCTAGGATTTGGTTTCACAGAGATTGGAACAGTGACGCCAAAACCCCAAGATGGAAATCCAAAACCGAGAATGTTTCGGCATGTAGAGGAGGAGACTCTTCAAAATGCAATGGGTTTTAACAATGAGGGCTTACTCAAAGCACAACAAAAACTTAAAAAAATATACCCTTTTACAACGCCAATCGGCGTAAATATCGGCAAAAATAAACTCACACCTGAGAGCGAAGCTATAAACGACTACACAACACTTATAAAAGCCCTCCACTCTTTGGGTGATTATCTGGTTATCAACATCTCTTCGCCCAACACTCCTGGTTTGAGAGATTTACAAAATGAGGAGTTTATTACTAGACTCTTCGCGGAGGCAAAAGCCATAACAAAGAAGCCGATTTTACTCAAAATTGCCCCTGACATGAGCAAAGAGGATGCCGTTGCACTTACAAAAATGGCTGTTGCAAAAGGTGCGGACGGTATTATTGCAACAAATACTACTATTGATTACTCGCTTGTAAAAGAGCCCAAAGATATCGGCGGACTCAGCGGTGCTGTTTTAAAAGAGAAGAGTTTTGAGATTTTTGACGCAATTGCGGCAGAGCTTTACGGCAAAACGATTCTTATCTCCGTAGGCGGAATCGACTCTGCTTCAGAAGCTTACAGACGTATAAAAGCCGGTGCTTCGCTTGTTCAAATTTACAGCGGGCTTATATTTGGCGGTCCTGATATGATTCGAGATATAAATTTAGGGTTGATTGAACTCTTAAAAGCGGATGGATATACAAATATCACTCAGGCAATCGGTGCGGGTAGAAAATAATATGAAATTTCTACTCGGCATAACACTTATTTTAGGAACCTTAATGGCATCATCACTACCAAAATACGAAACAAAGACCCTTGAAAACGGATTGCAAATCGTTGTAATCCCTCTTGGCAACAATACAAATGTAATCAGCACGGATATCTTTTACAAAGTTGGAAGCAGAAATGAAGTTATGGGCAAAACCGGAATAGCCCACATGCTAGAGCACATGAACTTTAAATCCACAAAAAACCTTCAAGCCGGCGAGTTTGACAAAGAGGTGAAGAGTGTCGGCGGAGTCAATAACGCCTCGACAAGCTTTGACTACACTCACTACTTCATAAAATCAAGCAGCCAAAACCTTGGTAAATCTTTAAATCTTTTCGCAGAACTTATGCAAAATCTTAACCTCAAAGATAAAGAGTTTCAGCCGGAGAGAGATGTTGTAACAGAGGAGAGAAAATGGCGAACAGACAACTCTCCTCTCGGCTACCTTTACTTTAAAATGTTTAACAACGCCTACACTTACCATCCATACCACTGGACACCGATAGGCTTTATGAACGACATTCGCACATGGACAATAAAAGATATAAAAGATTTTCATAAAACCTACTACCAACCTGCCAATGCTATTTTAATGGTTACCGGTGATGTGAATCCAAAAGAGGTATTTAAAAAAGCCGAGAAAGAGTTTGGCGGCATAATAAATAAGGCGAAAATTCCTGAGGTTAAATTTGTAGAACCTGAACAGGACGGCGCCAAAAGAGTTATGATTCACAAAGATAGTGAAGTTGAAATGTTGGCTATCACTTTTCATATTCCAAATTTCAAAAATGCAGACCAGCCGACTCTGAGCATGATTTCTGAAATTTTATACTCTGGAAAAAGCTCAAGACTTTACAAAGAGTTAATAGACAAAAAACAGCTTGTAAACTCTGTTTATGCCTACAATATGGAGGCTATCGATCCGAGTCTCTTTATATTTTTAGCAACATGTAACCAAGGTGTAAAAGCTGAAGATGTCGAAAAAGAGCTTATCGCTCAGATAGAACTTATGAAAACTACAGAAGTAACGGATGCTGAACTTGAGAAAGTAAAAATCAATACAAAATCTGATTTTATCTATTCGCTGGAGAGTTCAACTTCGGTATCTGAACTTTTCGGAAGCTACTTTGTACGAGGCGATTTGACTCCACTTCTGAATTATGAAGAAAATATCAATAAAATTACAGCTCAAAAAGTAAAAGAAGTGGCAAATAAATACTTCAACTTTGACAAATCAACAACTCTTATATTAAAAAAAGGTAACTAAATGGAGATTGTAACAGGTTCAACAACGGCACTTATTACTCCTTTTAAAAATGGGAAATTAGACGAAAGTGCATATGCAAGCCTCATAACAAGGCAGATAAAAAACGGCATTAATGCAGTTTGTCCTGTTGGAACAACGGGTGAGAGTGCCACTCTGACTTATGATGAAGACAGAAGATGCATGGAGATAGCTGTTGAAGTGTGCAGAGGGTCGAATACCAAAGTTCTAGCAGGTGCAGGAAGCAACTCAACCGCAGAAGCGATAGAAGCTGCAAAAACTGCTCAAAAATGTGGTGTGGATGCGATATTTTCAGTTGCACCCTACTACAACAAACCTTCCCAAGAGGGACTTTACCAACACTACAAAGCAATCGCCTCTTGTGTGCCGGAACTCCCATTTATGCTCTATAATGTTCCGGGTAGAACAGTTGTTGACATAAGTGCAGATACGGTAATAAGACTCTTTGATGATGTTGAAAATATCTACGGTATCAAAGAGGCAACGGGAAGTTTAGAGAGAACCATAGAACTGCTCTCACGCAGACCTGAGTTAAAAGTATTTTCGGGCGATGATGCGATTGACTTCCCGATATTAGCGAATGGCGGTGCCGGAATAACTTCCGTTACTTCAAACTTACTCCCTGATTTAAAAAGCCAATTAGTAAGAGAAGCTTTGTGCGGTAATTTTGCAGGTGCAAAATCCCTAAACGATATGCTCTTTCCTATCAATAAAGTTCTTTTTCTTGAATCCAATCCGGTGATGATAAAAGCTGCCATGTATATCGCAGGACTCATCGAAACTCTAGAGTACAGACTTCCACTCGTGCATCCAAGCGTGGAAAACATGAAAAAGCTGGAACTAATTATGAAAAATTATGAAATCAAAGGACTATAACATGCAAGAAAAAACTCTATTTGTAAGTGGCGGAACTCGGGGAATCGGTAAGGCTATCGTTTACGCTTTTGCACAAAAAGGTTGTAATGTAGCGTTTACTTACGCTTCAAACGCTGATACTGCAAATGAGATTATTGCGGATGTTGAAGCTCAATATGGTGTAAAGTGCAGAGCCTATAAACTGGATATTTTAGAACCTTTAATGTATCAAGATGTTTATAAACTTTTTGATGAAGATTTTGAGAGACTTGATTATTTTATATCCAACGCTATTATCTCCGGAAGAGCCGTTGTTGGCGGATTCGGTCCATTTATGAGACTCAAACCAAAAGGTCTTAACAACATCTACACTGCAACCGTGGATGCCTTTGTTGTAGGTGCTCAAGAAGCTGCAAAAAGAATGGAAAAAGTTGGCGGAGGGAGTATCATCAGCATGAGTTCAACCGGAAACCTAGTTTACACTCCAAACTACGCAGGGCATGGAACAAACAAAGCAGCCGTTGAGGCGATGGTTCGCTACGCTGCAGCCGAGCTTGGTGAAAAAAACATCCGTGTAAATGCGGTAAGCGGCGGTCCAATAGACACAGATGCACTCAAAGCATTTCCAAACTATGAAGAGGTAAAAAACGAAGTTGTAAGACGCTCTCCACTTTCAAGAATGGGTGAAGCTACGGACTTAACAGGTGCATGTCTCTTTTTATGCGGCAATGAATCTTCTTGGCTCACAGGTCAAACTATAGTGATTGATGGCGGAACTACTTTTCAGTAAAAGTAATCAACCTGCCATTAACAACAACTTCTAAAAAATTAAACTCTTCTCTAATCCAATCAAATGTTTTTTTATGATAAAAGAAGACATGGGTTGCGTCATTTTTATAGTACCAAGAAGCAAAATCTCTATTTTCATCATAGAGATCTGTCATGCAGTAGAGTTTTGCATTTGGCTTTAACAGCTTTTTAAGAAGTAAAAACTCTTTGTGTGGATTATAAAAATGCTCTATCACTTCACAACAGGCAATATAATCATACTCCACTTGCAATAACTTCTCGTCATTATGAAAATAGGGGTCATATTGAAAAACATTAAAACCGCTGTCTTGGAGCACTTTAGAGATTATAGGTTCTTTGCCGGCACCAAAATCAAGCCCCTTTGACTTTTTTGTAAACTCTGTTAAAATTGCTGAAGTAATTGGTGAGACAAATTTTTGATAATTTTTATCTTCGAGATCATTTTGATGAAGTTCATAGCGTGATTTCTCCGCTTTATTATCCGGTCTATCCTTCTCATCCATAAAAACAGCATGACAATTTGGACAATGAAGATAGTGGGTAGTTTTATACTCGGCGTAACTGTTTGCGAGATTACTGCAGAGTGGACAGAAGTGTGTCATTTTTGATTCTTTTTATGATTGAAGTATTTAAAAATTGAGAGAAATTTTCCCAAAGAATAACTTTGGGAAAAAGAAGAGGGACTATTTACCGATTTTAGCAGCTATTTCAGCTACATCAGCATCTGTTAAATCTTTAACCTGAGCAACCATTAAACCTTTCATCGCTCCGCCGTAACTTCCATCTTTGTAGCCTTTGAGTGCAGCAGCAACATCTGCCTTGCTCATTTCACTAATTACTTTACTCTTCCCAAGTGCCGCTTTTTCGCCGGCAGCACCATGACAACCAGCACACTTCGTGAACGCATCAGCCATAGCCAATGTACTTAAACCTAAAACTGCAACTAAAGTAACGATTTTTCTCATATTATATCTCCAAATTTTTGATTGCTAATTGTATATTGTCAATCTGAAATTTAACTTGATATGCGTCAATTAATGTAAAAAAAAAACTATAAAGTATAAATAAGTAATAAGAGGCTAAAATCACGCCATTTCAACAACAAGGATACATTTGTTAAATCTTCCAAATGCCTTAGCATCTCTTCGCATACTTTTAGCACCGATTATGTTTTGGATAATCCTCAACCCTCAGCTTTTTACAGATAACGGCTACCATGTAAGCTGGACCTACTATATTGCATCTTTACTTTTTGTACTCGCCTCCGCAACTGATTTTTTTGACGGCTACATCGCAAGAGAGTGGAATCAATCCACACTGCTTGGAGCTATCTTAGACCCTCTCGCCGACAAAATGCTCACACTTGCCGCATTTTTAGGGCTTATGATGATTGGTGAAGCTTCTGCATGGGCTATCTATATCATCATAGTCCGTGAGCTTTTCATAACCGGGATACGCACTATTGCAGTCACTGAGGGCATCAGTGTAAAAGCTTCATGGGCAGGAAAAATAAAAACAGTTGCACAGATGATTGCCATCGGTTTTTTACTTATGCATTGGAATTTTGGAAGGGAGCTTCTTTGGTTTGCAGTTGCACTCACGGTTTATTCAGGTTTAGAGTATCTTTATGGCTTTCGAGCTGCACTTTTAAGAGGTAAAAACATATGAGTTGGTTAGTCTCCCTTTTAGTTCTCTCGGCACTCATCTTTTTTCATGAGTTAGGTCACTATTTTGCGGCAAGATTCGTGGGTGTTTTTGTTGAAGTATTTAGCATAGGTTTTGGGAAAAAACTCTTCTCGTTTCATAAATGGGGAACCCAGTGGAGCATCTCTGCTATTCCCCTTGGCGGCTATGTAAAAATGAAAGGTCAAGACGACGCAGACCCGACAAAAATAAGCTTGGATGCCGATAGCTACAATGTCAAAACACCTTTGCAAAAAATCTTTATTCTCTTTGCCGGTCCTCTTGCAAACTTTATCTTAGCCTTTGTTTTGTACTTTATAATTGCTCTTGGAGGTCCGAATGTACTTTCACCTGTCATTGGCAAAGTTGTTGATGGTTCACCGGCACAGGTTGCCGGACTCCAAACAAACGACACTGTCAAATCTATCAACGGCATGGAGATTTCTACATGGAAAGAGATGGCGGAAATTATAGAAAAATCTGGAGACTCTTTAAATATTCAAATTGTTAGGGACGGCTACATGCAGTTTTTGACACTTACTCCAAAATTGAGCCAAAGCACGAATTTGTACAATGAAGTGGTTCAAAAAAAGATGATTGGAATAGGAAGTGCAGGAGTTTCTCATAAACTTGAGCTAGGTATCGGCGAAACATTTGCCTACGCAACCGAGCAGACTGTTTTTGCATCTACGCTTATCTTTACAGGTCTTCAAAAGCTAATCACAGGCGATGTTCCTGCCAATGAACTTGGTGGAGTTATAAGCATAGTAAAACTTACTTCCGACGCAACAGACGCCGGTTGGATGAGTGTTCTCTTTTTTGCGGCCCTCATCTCCGTAAATTTGGGCGTTTTAAATCTGCTCCCTATTCCCGCCCTTGATGGCGGACATATAATGTTCAATCTTTATGAATTCATCTCAAGACGCACACCGAGTGAAGCGGTCATCATCAAGCTCACAATCGCCGGATGGGTTCTGCTTTTTTCACTTATGGGTCTTGGGCTTTATAACGATATAAATAGACTAATCGGATAATTGAACTATAAGAAAAACAAAATCTAAAGGTTCATTTCAAACCTAGATAGGGAAGGTTTTACACAGTTTATTTTACAAACTCTAATTTTACAGTATAATTTTTGTTATGGATTATAGAGATAACATAGAAAAATTGAAACAGTTATTAAAGGGGCTTGTTCTACTCCATGTAGAGGACAATACTAACCTATTAGAAAAAGGCGGTCATTTTTTTAAAAAGCTTTTTGATAAAGTATATCAAGCAAAAAATGGAAGTGAGGGGTTGGAGCTTTTTAAAAAATATCATCCCGATATTATTATTACAGATATACAAATGCCTGACGTTGATGGTTTAGAGATGGCTAATGCCATAAGAAAAATAGATAAAAATGTAAAAATCATTATAACAACTGCATACGATGATAAAGAGTATCTTTTAAAAACGATAGATATCGGGGTAGTAAGTTATCTAAAAAAACCTATAACAATTGATGCGCTTACAAATATACTTTCTAAAGTTGCACAAGATATTGTAGATGAAAAAAATAAAAATATATTTAATGATTACTTGTATCATATATTCAATAATCAAGAAAATTTACTTTTTATGATTAACGATGAAGGTGTTGTTCTAGTAAATGACTACTCTTTAAATTTTTTCGGATTCAATGATTTAAATGAATTTAGAGAGAAGTTTAAAAATTTTGGTTCTCTTTTGCTTGCTCATGATACTTTTTTGTATGAACATGATGACATTCACTATCTGCAAGAGCTAAAAAACAATCAAGGGAGACTTTATAATGTAAAGATGATTGATAAAAGTGATAATCCTCATCATTTACTCTTAAAACTCACTTCTATACAGGAGAAAGAAAATTTTTATCTTCTCTCATTAAATGATATTACAGAACTTAATCTCTTGGGACTATTTGATAAAAAATCGCTAGACCATGATAAAGCTTTCAAAGATGAGAATAGTGTTTTAAATCTTTTAAAAGCCGCTAAGGACAACCAAGCAGAAATAAAAATACATAATTATTATGAGGGGTTGAGTGTTACGCATAGTGCTACAGTTACAGCTGTTTCAAAAGAAAAAATAGTTTTGAAAACAGTTTATCTACAGCAAAAAGCAATAGCATTTGAAAAAAGAGTTATATTAACATCTGAATTATTCCCTTTTGATATAGAATCAAATGATATTAAACTAATTGATTTTCAACATCAGAGTGTAGAAATTGCGCACTGTAAAATGATAAAAAGCACTCCAACTATGCGACGACATGTCACGCTAACTCCTGATTCAAACAATAAAATCACACTTTTTTATAATGAACATAGGTTTGATACAGAGATGCATATCATGAATCTTTCTATTGATGCAATCAAATTATCACTTAATTTTCTGCCGGCAGGTCTTAAAGTAAAAGATATGGTGACAATAAACATGGTATTAAATGAAGATAAAAAACCTATAATAGTTCATGTAGATGCAGTAGTTTTTCGAATAATAGAATTAAAAAATAATTTTGAACTTGTTTTAGTGTTGAATGCAGATGCCCGCATAAATAAAATTCTTGTAGATTATATAGCTAAAAGACAAATGAAACTTATTCGAGAATTTAAAGGACTACAGTATGAAGAATAATTTAAGACTTTTTGATGATGAAAAGCATGAAGATAGATTTTTGAGCGTCAATCAATTCTGATGAGATATAATAAAAGGAGTTCGTTATGAAACAAGAAATAAAAAGTAAAAAAGAGATTAATTTACTTATATTGGTATTTATACTCATCGGAATACTTAGTGCAGGTGCTAAGTCTTTTGAATATTTTACTATGCAAGAAATGAGCACCACCACTACTGATATATTTGAGCATCCTCTAAAAGTAACGAATGCAGCACTTACTATAAATGTTGATGTATATAAAATACATAGAGATATGAAAGATATTGTTTTATCACTCTCGCAAAAAGAAATTATAGAACTTATTAAAGAAGTGAATAAACATGAACAACGTGTTTATGAAAACTTGGATGCTATAGAAAAAAACATATTAGGAGAAGAAGGATTAACCCTTCAAAAAAACACTAAACAAATGTTTGAGTCTTGGAAACCGATACGCGATGAAGTAATTGCACTTATGGAAGCCAATCAAACTAGAAAAGCTATAGACATAACGCAAGGAAAAGGAGCTCATCATGTTAAAAATCTGGAAGCGTCCGCATCACATCTTTATGAATATGCACAAAATAAGGCAATAGATTTTAAAAATAAATCTGAATCCAGCTTTGAAAAGTTAAAAATCATTAGTTTTTCAATAAGCATATTGTTTTTGCTCATATTTACATCTGTTGGATTCTATGTCATTCATAGAATTGCAAAATTTATCTATAAAAATGAGCACCTTCAGAGTGTTTTATCTGTCATACGAGATATCAACCAGCTTATTGTAAGAGAAAAAGATAAACAAAAGTTACTAAAAGAGAGCTGTAATATTCTAACATCAAAACATGTATATGGAAATGCATGGATACTTCTTTTGGATAAAGACAAGAAAATCGATTACTTTATTAATACAGATACATCAGAAAATGCTACTTTATTTAAAGAAAAAATAGAGAGTGGTTGGCTACCTTTTTGTTTAAAAAAAGTTTCCCAAACAGATGAAATATATTCTACTATAGAAAGTACAAAGGATAGTTGTCAAGTATGTCCTTTGATGGATTTGTACGATAGTAAAAGTGCTGTTACTATAAAGTTAATAAATAATAAAATAATCTACGGCTATTTAACGCTATCTATCAATAATAAATATATTGCAGATAGTGATGAATTGGCACTCCTCGATGAAGTGGCAGGTGATATTGCCTATGCACTTTACAACCTTGACATTGAAAATAATTTGAAAAAAAGTGAAAAGCGTTATCATAGCTTATTTAGCGGTAGTCACGCAATTGAGCTCATTATAAATTTTAAAGATGGGCATATAGTCGATTGCAATCAAACAGCTTTAGAATATTATGGATACACTTATGAGCAAATGACAAATATGTTAATCAGTGAGATAAATATTCTGCCCCCTACTGAAATTATGCATAAGATGCAACTAGCAAAAGAGGGACACTGTTATTCCTTCAATTTTAAGCATAAACTGGCAAATGGAAAAATTCGTGATGTTGAAGTTTATTCCGGTCCGATTGAACTTGATGGAGATATAGTACTTTATTCAATTATATTTGATGTTACCGAAAAAAAAGAGGCACTAGAAACTGTACTTTATTTGAAAGAACTGTACGGCAATATTATCAATAGTGTAGAAAATATACTTTTTGTAAAAGACTTAAACGGTATTTATCTAACTTGCAATGAGGCTTTTGAAAAATTCATAGGCAAATCAAAAGATGAGATAATCGGTAAAAGTGACTATGATATTGTTGATAAAAGACTAGCCGACTTCTTCCGTGAACATGATAAAAAAACACTCTTAGAAAATAAAGCAGAATCAAACTTTGAGTGGGTAACTTATCCTAACGGAGACAGAGTTTACCTCTTAACAGTAAAAACACCATTGGTTGATTCTGAAGGAAAAGTACTCGGAATTGTGGGTAATTCAGTGGATTTAACTAAACAAAATCAAGCAGAGAATGCACTTCTTGCAAGTGAGGAAAGCTTCAAAGCTATATTTAATCAGTCTCCACTCGGAATAGCCGTTATTGACTCGTTCACGGGACATATTTACAAAATAAATCAGTCGTATGCAGATATTATAGGTAGAACTATAGATGAAATACCAGGTATTGACTGGCTTAGTATTACTCATCCGGATGATATACAAGAAGACATGGATAATATGGCACAATTAAATGCCGGAGAGATAAATGACTATAAGATGAATAAGCGCTACATCCATTCAGATGGATCGATTGTCTGGATTAACATGGCTATTTCTCCGCTTAGAGAACATGATGGAAGTCATAAACGTCATTTATGTATGATTGAAGATATAACAGATAAGCGTGTTGCTCTTAAATTATTAGAAGATAAGAAAAAAGAGTTAGAGACAATATTTGATGAAGCACCTACACCCATGGCTATACATAATGAGGATGGTACTATCTTAATGATAAATAAGGTGTGGGAAGAGTTGACAGGCTATACGCATGATGAAATAGACTCTATTTCTAAATGGACCAAAAAGGTTGCGCTAAACGGTCATAAAAGTGGAAAAAAACATATAAATAGTTTGTATAAAATCACAAAGAGAGTAAAAGAAGGTGAATTTGAAATCACTGCTAAAAATGGTGAAAAAATTATTTGGGTATTCTACTCAGCTCCTTTAGGAATTATAGATGGAAAACGAACAATAATCTCTTCAGCCATGGATATCACAGAACTAAAGAAAAAAGATGCGATGTTAATCTCACAATCGCGTTTAGCGGCTATGGGAGAGATGATAGGAATGATAGCGCACCAATGGCGACAACCAATAGCAGGAATAGCTATGGATGCAAATAACATGCTTCTGGATATCGCTCTTAATGAGTTTGATATTAATAAAGCTGAGGAGTACTCAATCAGTATTATCAATCAGACAGAACATCTATCTAAAACAATAGATGACTTTAGAAACTTTTTCAAACCTGATAAAGTACTTTCAACTGTTAAATTAAAAGATATCATAGAAGAGACGCATGCAATTGTAAAAGACAGTCTTAAAAATAATACTATTGAATTTAAGGCTTCCTATGACTCTGATACGGAAGTAAAAGCATATCCAAGAGAATTAATGCAAGTATTTGTAAATATTATAAACAATGCTAAAGATTCATTAGTGGCTAATAAGATAGAAGACGCTGTGATTACGGTTAAAGTATATGATGATGAGGAATATGTGAATACTGAGATATGTGATAATGGAGCCGGTATCGCTAAAGAGATATTAGCAAAAATATTTGATCCTTACTTTACTACTAAAGATGAAAAAACAGGAACAGGTCTGGGTCTTTACATGAGTAAGATGATTATTGAAGAACATCTTAAAGGTAAAATTGAAGTTTCAAGTGAAGATAGAGACACCTGTTTCAAGGTTAGATTGCCTATTATCGAAAGTAATTAACAAAAGTATATTAAATTTTAGGAGTTGTATAACATGGAAATGCCAAAAATGATTTCAGAAAATATAAAAAAAATGGCCTCTCATTTTTCTGTATTGTATGTCGAAGATGAGCAAATATTACGGGATAAAGTATCTAGTTTTTTAAGTAAACTATTCAATCAAGTTGACACAGCCGCTGATGGTGCAGAAGGATTAAAAAAATATCTTGACAAGCCATACGATATTGTTATAACAGATATTCTTATGCCAAAAATGGATGGTATAGAATTTATACACAAGATTAGAGAAAAGAGTAAAGTTCAAGAGATAATAGTAGTGTCTGCTTATACCGATTCTACTTATTTAACACAGGCAATAGAGCTCAATGTAACCGGATATATAATTAAACCGGTTAAATTTACTCAAATATTAAATGTACTAGAACAATCTATTAATAAATTAACAGCGTTTCGTGAAAATGAGATGTATAAAACAAAGCTTGAAGAGATGGTTGATGAGAGAACCCAAACTGTTCTGCAGCTAGAAAATGACATGCTTGAAAACCATAAAGATGTAATACGCTCATTGGTGGAAATGATTGAGGATAGAGATACATATACGGGAGGGCATAGTGAAAGGGTCGCAACATATTCAAGAGATATAGCAAAAGCTATGGGGTTTTCCCAAGAAGAGTGCGATTTGATATATCAGGCAGGAATATTACATGATATCGGAAAAATAATTACTCCTGATTCAATACTGTTAAAACCGGGAAAGTTAACACAAGATGAATATGTATTAATTCAAGATCACGCTCTTGCGGGATTTAAAATACTTTCACGCATTCCAATGTATAAAGATATTGCTGATATTGTATATGCTCATCATGAAAGGTATGACGGAAGTGGGTATCCAAGCAGCCTAAAGGGTAATAAGATTCCAATATTTGCACGCATAATGATGGTTGCTGATTCATTTGATGCTATGACAACCAGCAGAATATATAAAGCAAGAAAAACTATCCCTCAAGCGCTTGAAGAACTGAATAAATTTAGTAATACTCTCTATGATTCGCAAGTGGTAGATGCAGCTATCGGTGTTTTAAAATCAGTTCATATTGATGAACAGATAAATCAAGAACCTATCTCTAATATAGATGATGAGCGTTTTGCATATTTTTTTAAAGATTCATTAACACATCTTTATAATCATGTTTATCTTGATTTTGTATTACATAAAAGTAAAAATGAAAATGAATTTGTATGCTTAAATATTATTTTCCTAAAAAACTTTACACCCTACAATAAACTACATGGATGGAATGAAGGAGATGTTTTTTTAAGTGACTTTGCCACATATTTACAATCAGAATTTATAAATTCTAAAATTTTTCGTATCTTTGGTGATGATTTTGTTATTTTAAATACTGTTCATAAAGATATCGATATTGATACCATAAATGATATAAACATGTTAAAAACAAATAATCTCTACTGTGAATATAGACATCTGGATTCAGATAAAGTTAATATGAGTAGCTATAAAGATCTAGTAGAAGTTATAAGAGTTAATTAAAGAAAACGATATAAATAGGATAAACCATGAATACGAC
The DNA here is from genome assembly GCA_947498025.1 of Helicobacteraceae bacterium. Classification (GTDB taxonomy): domain Bacteria; phylum Campylobacterota; class Campylobacteria; order Campylobacterales; family Sulfurimonadaceae; genus Sulfurimonas. The sequence goes on along the minus strand of CANMJR010000005.1, from coordinate 40,080 downwards.
TGAGTACAAGATATATATAGATGCTGTTATAAGAAGAGTTGAGAGTGCGAGACTCAAAGTGAGTCCGCATCATATAGTTAAAGTCGTAGCGGTTAGCAAATATTCTAACTCCGATGAAATAAAAAAGCTCTACGAAATCGGTCAAAGAGCTTTTGGAGAGAACAAGGTTCAAGATTTAAAAGAAAAAGCAAATGCGCTTGAAAATTTGCCGCTTGAGTGGCACTTTATAGGTAACTTGCAAAAGAACAAAATCAATAATCTTCTCGACATTCACCCTGCTCTCTTTCATGCACTTGACTCTTTAGAGTTAGCCCACGAATTGCAAAAGAAGTTAGAAGCCAGAGATATGACTCTCGATGCTCTGCTTCAAATCAACTCTGCAAAAGAGCAGAGCAAACATGGAGTTATGCCGGAGTCGGCATGTGAGGCTTATGCACAAATCAAAAAAGAGTGTCCAAATATAAACCTCAAAGGCGTCATGAGTATCGGTGCTCACACCGAGGATAGAGAGATAATCAAAAAGAGTTTTGATACAACTTTTGAAATTTTCAAACAGTGCGAAGGTGCAACAATCTGCTCCATGGGAATGAGCGGAGATTTTGAACTGGCAATTGAGTGTGGCTCGAACATGATAAGACTCGGTTCCGTCATGTTCAACAAATAATTAGACTTCTTGCAAACTCAAGAAGTCTAATTTAATTTAATTCATAACCTTTCTTGCATTTATAGGCTGAATAGGTCTGTTATTTTCATGATGCACTGCATGTAAAAACTCTTCAACTTGAGCCGCAGAGATTGTTGCATATTTTTTAAGAACAAGCCATCTTACACCCTCGCTGCATGGCGGAGTAGTAAGAGAACCGCTAAATCTGTAGTAATCTCTGTTTTGCGGTAAAAGTTCATTCATCTCTTTTGCCGAAATTACTAAAGAAGCTGTTTTATCAGCCTCTTTTGGCATAACTTCCCATGTTTTTTTAATAAATTCATTTGCAGCTCCGCCTTCAAACATCAACGCAACAACTGCCAATTCGCCATTTTTGGATGCATGTACAAAGTGTGCTTCAAGTGGAAAACTTTGACCTTCTATTTGATTTTCACTTGGAGTATGGAAGTGAACCTGCTTGAGCGCGAACTCTATGCCGTCAACATTTATACTGCTGCCATCTTCAATATTTACTTGTATAGTATGACCGTTATTTACAACCTCTTTTGAGGCTGTCGTGTAATTAAATTTTATCTTCTGCGAATCACTTGTACATGCAAGGACTTTTTTATCTATGTTGATTGGCGACTGAGATTTACCCAACTTACACATGCTATACTCTGGAGCCAAATCACCCCAATGTTCTGCACCCTCATGCCCTGTATAACCCCAATGCGTACCATGCCCCTCTGCTAAAAGTGTGACACTTAAAAGAGTTGATACAAAGCCGCTAACTACTATTTTCCCTAATTTCATACATAAGCCTTATATTAAATTTAAGCGACGATTATAACTAAATTTTATTCAGATATAAAACCGAATTTCCATTAGAATTGTAGTAAATACCGAGCGAATTTTTTCTTGATACGAAAACGCCTCTTCCATTAAATTTTTTTGAATTCCTAAATATTTCACTCAATATTTGAGTATCAAAACCATTTCCCTCATCCGTAATTTGAGTAATAATATAGGTTGATGCATTATCTTCTATTTTATCAATCTTTACAATGACTTTCTTAATAGACAATTTTTCCATCTCTGCCAATGTGTCAAAATATTTATCCTCTTCAATAAGCATGTGTTTTGTTATATTACTAAGACCTAAGTTACCATGCTCATAAGCGTTCATAAAAAGCTCTGTAAAGACTACTCCTGCATTATAAGCAACACTTTCATCATCAATTAAACTCTCCCACACTTCTGCATACCACTGATTTGCACTATCTACATCTTCAAGTGAGCTGTTAAAGCTCCTCTGCACTATCAAACTCTTAGAAAAATCTAACTTATTAATAAAAATCAAAGTAATATCATCTTCAAAAATATCTATTTTCTCAAAGATTTTATTTTTTAAATCTTCTCTTGTAAAAGAGTTTTTAAAATCTTCCTCTATAAAGTTAGCATACAATTTTTCTTGAATATTGGTACTATTTTCAATCAATCCATCGCTATAAAAAAGGAATTTTGAGATATCAGAGGTGTCGTAAGATGAAATTTTAAAGCTTACATGGTATTTATGAAGGGGTGCATTATTTGACTTTAATTTTATTACCTCACTCTGCTCGTTTAGCATTAAGATAGCCGGCATTGCAAATTTTGCATAATCTATCCTGTTTTTAGAACTATCCAAAACTATAAAATCAATCGCTAAAGCCTCTTCTTCTAACAAAATCGGTTTAATATACTCTATAGATTTATAAATCAATTTCTCTAAATCAAAGCTGTTTTTGGCTTTCATTTTGTCTATAATGTGATTGATATAAGAAGTCATTAACATGGAGGTCAGCGATGCGGAGAGACCTTTTCCCATGCCATCTACCACTAAATAAAATTCTCTCTTTTCATCTATTTTTCGTACACTATAGGCATCTCCGCTCATGACATCCAGCGGTTTATATAAAAAATCTATCAATGAAACACTGTTTTTATCAATACAATTCATCTGATAATAAAAATCATTTCTAAGAATACTCAACTCTTTTGCAAATGCTGAATCCTCTTGAAAAGTAATATATGCTTCTTTTTCTTTGAGCTCTTTATTTTTTTTCTCTTCTTCATCTTTTATATATTTATTTGCCAATAAAATTTTAGAATTTTTTATAACTGCTTCCAAAATTTTATAATCTATAATTGGTTTTTTTATGCAGCTGCTTATGTTAGTATTTAATGCATCCATAACTATTTCTACACTTTGAACTTGCGAAACTAATGCAATCGGAATATCATGATTCTCTTTTCTGATTCTCTTTGCCAAGTTTAAACCGTTTGAAACAGGCATCTCATACGCAATTATAATAATATCAATCTTATTGTCAATAAACTTTTTATATCCATCTTCACACCCACCAGCAAAAATAATTTTATCCACAATATCCTCAAAAATTTCGTTATAAAGTGGATGTAGCTCTGCATCACTCTCAACACACAAAATTGTTAATGAGTGCAAAAAATCTAAAAAAAAGGTATCCATACCAAAATCTCTACCCATCAAACGCACAACACACGAAGCTTCATATTATTTAAAAAAATTTTACTCTCACCAATTTGTTTCATTCACTAAATCCTTATTTTTTAAATACTATCTAAAATCGACTTAGATTTTTTCATACTATTGTCACTTTTTTTATATTTTTATATGTAACACAGAATCCTTTCCTTTATAAGATTCACACTATAATTAGAAAAAAAGTGAGTAAATTTGAGTAGAGAGTATGACCTTATAGTTATAGGTTCCGGTGCAGCCGGAATGATGTCTGCGATAGTTTCTGCCAGAGCCGGAAAGAGAGTTCTTCTTTTAGAAAAATTGCCACAAATCGCCTCAAAGCTCAAAGCAACGGGAGGAGGTCGTTGTAACCTTACAAACACGCTCTCAAATGAGGAGTTTATGGCTCGTTTCGGACGCGACGGCAGATTTATGCAAGATGCACTTGCGACGCTTGATTCCAAGGCTTTGGTAGAGTTTTTCAGAGAAATCGGCGTTGAGACCCATGCACCCGACGGATTTAGAATTTTCCCCACTTCACACAGTGCATCAACCATTATTTCAGCACTTCAAAACGAGATGCAGAGAGTGGGAATTGAGACACTATGCTCTCAAAAAGTCGAGCAGATAGTTCAGGAAAACAACCAAATAAGAGGCGTAAAAACACAAATACAAATCTTCCATGCACCCAATGTCATAATAGCAACCGGTGGCTTAGGCTATCCGACTTTAGGCGCTGAGGGGGATGGCTATCATTTAGCAAAAGAACTTGGGCACAAAATAACTGAGCTTCACCCGGCTATGATGCCCCTAAAGGTAAAAGAAGCTTTTGTGAAAAATTGCCGTGCCGATACCATCGCTAAAGTTGAGATGAAAGTTGATTTGCCAAAACATAAAAAACTTAGGGCTACGGGTGATTTAATTTTTACAAATGACGGAGTAAGAGGTCCGGTGGTTTTAGACTTTGCAAGAGAAATCACCCCGTTATTAGAAAAACATGGTGAAGTTCCACTGCTTTTGAATCTCACAAAAGGGATGAACGAAGAGCAGATTTCAACGCATTTAAAAAATGAAACTGCAAAAAATCCGTATCTTGAGATAGTCGAACTCGTAGCCACCCTGCTTCCACAAGCCATCTCTGCTGAGTTATGTTTGCTCTGTGATATAAGTTTGCATGCCAAATACAAAGAGATAGAGGGTGTAAAAAAAGCTAAACTAGTGCAACTTCTTGCATGGACACCACTCACAGTTACGGGACATGACGGCTTTAAAATGGCGATGATAACCCGCGGAGGAGTCAATCTAAAAGAGATAAATCCAAAAACCATGCAGAGCAAAATCGTGAACGGCTTATATTTTTGCGGAGAAGTTATGAACCTTGATGGTCCATGCGGAGGTTATAACTTGCAATGGTCATTTGCCAGCGGAGCTTTAGCGGGGGAGCTAAAATAGAATTAAGAGGCTCTACAAAACTCTCTTAAAGCATCTAAGGTAAGAGGTTTAGAGTAGTAGTATCCTTGAATCTCATCACACCCATTCTCATCTAAAAAGTTGAGTTGATTTTCATTTTCTACACCCTCTGCCGTGATAGAAAGGTTGAATGTTTTTGCAAGTGCTATAATTGCCTTTGCAACGGCTACACTTTCGCCTGAATGTGGTAAATCATCCACAAAAGATTTATCAATTTTGAGTCTTGTAACAGGTAGTTTTTGTAAATAGCTCATAGAAGAGTAGCCTGTTCCAAAATCATCAATTGCCAAATCAATTCCAATATTTCTTAGTTCCATCAAAGTATTCACTGCTTTTTGCTCATTGGTCGCAATGTAACTCTCTGTGATTTCAATCTCTATTTGATTCGCTTTTATTCCTATCTCACTTATAATTTCTTCCAAACTTTCTAGCATATTGCATTTTTGTAGCTGTATTCCAGACATATTGATACTGATTTTCTCAAGCAGATAGCCCTCTTTTTGTAAGAGTACAAAATCACTGCATGCTTGTCTTAAAACCCAATCTCCTATGGGAATAATAAGTCCCGTCTCCTCAGCAATAGTTATAAATTCATCAGGTCTTATAAAGCCAAGAGAGGCGCTATTCCATCGAATAAGTGCCTCAACCGCTACTATTTTTTTTGTTTTCATTGAGATTTTTGGCTGATAAAGCAGGAAAAACTCATCTTGTACAGATATTGCATATTTGAGAGCATTTATTCTTTTTATTCTATCTTCAATATATTCTGAAAGAGAATTTGAAAAAAAGCTATAATTATTGCGCCCCATATCTTTTGCCTTATACATGGCTAAATCAGCATGTTTTATCAGCATTACACTATCCTTCCCATCATCAGGATATACGGCAACACCAATACTTACTGTACTAGAGATTTCATGTTCTCCAAATTTAAAATTACTTTGAAAATCATTTATCAATTTTTGAACTATAAGTTCAATATCTTCAATCTCTTGTACATTTTCTATCAAAATGTTAAACTCATCGCCCCCTATTCTTGCTAAAGTATCTACACTTCTGAGAGTTTTGGACAATCTTTGTGCAACAGATTTAAGTAATTCATCTCCTACATTGTGTCCTAAAGTGTCATTCACTTGTTTGAATTGGTCAAGGTCAAGAAAAAGAACAGCAACTCTACTATGATTTCTTTTTGCAACTTCAAGTGCATGGCTTAACTTTACACTAAAGAGTCTGCTATTGGGTAAATCGGTGAGTGCGTCATGATATGCCGTGTACTCAAGATGTTCTCTTGATTTTTGCAAATCATTTTCTCTCTCTTGAACCGCTGTGGCAAGCTGATTTATATTTTTTGATATACTCTGCAACTCATCACCGGTAGATATTATCTCTGATTTTGAGTAATCACCATACTCCACTTTAGAGATTTGCAACATTAACTTTTCTATTGGTTTTGCCAGAATTTTTGTAAATAAAAAACGAAATATAAGCAACATTAACAAAACAACCACAAATAAAATGATTACAAGTTTAGTTCTACTCTCATACAAAGTTTTAGTCAGCGTAGCTTTATCGAGGGAGACTATAAAATAAACATCCCTCTCTTGCGTTTTAATAGTTGCTGCACCCAAATATAATTTTTCTGTTTGTTTTATATTTATATTTTCAATTTCCTCTTTATTGAGCAAATTGTTATTGCCTCGAACATCTTCCCCATTATTAGTTATGAAAATCTTCATATCCAAATCACTCGAAAGCGATGCTAAATATGTTTTTCCAAGTATATGCGACATTTCTATATGTGCAATTGATTTATTATCATTACCATAAATACCTTGATGAGATTTAATAACTACTTCTTCGTTTAAATAATGATAAGTAACTGTACTTTCGTTGATAATTTCTGATTCTTTATAATATGCTTTATGTTTAAAATCCATATGCCGGTATCTTAATGTTTCACTTTTTTTGTACAAAAGCTCATTCTCATGTTTAATATATCTCACCATTTCACCATTTTCATAGGAGGTAAAACATTGGAAATAACCATTTTCTTCTTTTACAACAAAAGCTATTAATTCACTGTTTTTATCATAAAGTGCAATCTCATCATTGAGTGAAAGTTTCACCCTATCAAGAAGCTGTTTTGCAATACTCTTTTTTTCTTCATCAAGCAAAATAGCATTATAATTTTGTTTATCCTGATAGTTGTTCACCAAATCAATCGAAGCTAATAAATTTTCATCGCTTTGTATAAATGCAATCCCTTTTTTTAATTCATTTTCAATCTTTTGAATATCAGAAAAAATTCTCTCATAACCATGGTATATTCGTTTTTTAGTGCTTTTAAAGTATGTATCCTGTAAAAAAGTATCAAAATAAAGACCTAGAAAACTGATTGATACAATCACACTGAGGATAAAAACAAAAGAGAGCTTATTAATAAGATTGAAATTGTAGAAAAAATATCTCATATCAGAAAATCGGACTTACTGCTTGCGCATTACTTTTTGTGACTAACTCTACAGGTATAAAAATATGTTTTTCTACACTCTTATTATTAAAAATATCAAGGGCTACCTCAACAGATTTATTTCCACCTAAAGGAAACAAAACTGAACCGCTCTGCTCACCGCTAAGTATAGCCTCTTTTGCTTCACTCGTATAATCACACCCAACAGTTATAATGGAAGAAGGTTCCATTTTGTAGCGTTTCATGGCTGAACGAACACCACTTAACATGCTGTCACTCTCTGAAAATATAGCATCAATATGCACGCCTTCTCGTATCAGTTTTTCCATCTCTACGATTGCATCTTTACGCAAGTAATTACCTGTTCTTTTGATAACTTGGATGTTTTGGTTTTTAGCAATCTCATCCATAAAACCCTTTGTTCTAAGCTGTGTTACATCTGCTTTTTGTAAACCTTCAAAGAGTAAAACTACGCCTTTGCCACCAAGACGCTCGGCAATATATTTAGCTCCGATTTCACCGATTTTAATGTTATCAGAATTTATGAATGTAGTGTACATATCCCCACTCACGCCTCTATCAAGTATAATAACCGGAATATTTTGTTTATACGCTTTTGCAACGACCGGCACAACCGCATCCGCGTCATTTGTCCCAACAATAATAAGGTCAACTTTTGACTTAACAAACTCATCTATCTGCTTTATAAGAAGTGCTGTTTTTCCATTTGCATCCGAAGAGATAAAACTCAAATTCGGATATTTGGCAACAGCATCCCGCACCTCATAAACTTGTGCTTTTCTAAAATCATTTGCCATCGTATCTTGTGCAAAAGCTATTGTTTTGTGTTCCGCGGCGAACAGCGTACTTGCTACAAAAAGTAAAATAAAAGTCACTATTTTTTTCAATTGATTCATTCTGTTTCCTTTATATAAAGTTTTCATAAACGCCTACCACCAATATTCCAGTTGAACTCCGAGATTATCCCCCGATGTTTTATCTGCATAAAAGTCTGTCCCAACTAAGCCTTTTGCACTCTCACTCCAAGACGCTTTGGTATAGTAAAAACGCAGAACCGGACGCTGTGAAACTCCTTTTTCCATAGCAAATTCAAGAGCAGTAGATGCTTTTGAAAGTGCATATGTTTTGTCTTTTGTAATCTCCTCTACAGTATCATATCCCGCTTCAAGCACAAATCTCACATGCTGCGATATAAACCATAAAGGTCGCACACCTACAGAAAACCAGTTCTGTTTTATATCTGAAAAGTCTCTATCATCGCGCTGTTCATAGACGATATTACTCATAATTCCAAATGTACTGTTTTCAAAAACGTTATAGTTAAGCAACCTGACTGTTTTGGAGTTTTCAATTGTTTTGTTGTTTGCAAGCATCGCATCTATAAGTGTCTCCTGAAGGTAGGGCGAATTTGCCCCCGCACCTTTGGCGGCACCCTCTCCGTAAAATATTCCGGAGATATTTTCACCCTTCATATTAAAAAGTTCTTGAGTGATTTGTTTGTCGGTATAGATAAAACCCGTAGCATACCCATCGACGCTCTCTACTCTTTGTGTCTGCGTGAATGTTTTATCATTTAGATACATATAATTTAAGAAGAGTGTAAAAAGTCCGCGCTCAACTTCTTTGTCAATTCTCACATCATGGCTTTGATAAAGAACTTTATCCCCTCCATCTACGATTCTTGGGTCAAGATTTTCGAACATGTAACTATAAGAGAGTTTCACTGCACCTAAATCAATGTTATTGATACCGGTTCCGGTACCGCTCATGTTAAAAAAGAAGTAGTCTGAGATAAAACTGTCATAGCGTTTGTAGTAGCGGCGACCGACCCAAAGAGAAGCAGAGTTGTCAAAAATATTTGAGATTTCACTATAAACCTCTTCCCATCGCAATAAATCAACACTCTTCTCATTTTTTCCCGTAAAAATGGGTCGTACCTGATTATGAATAATGATACCATTCTCTAATTTCACATCTTGAAATACTGCAAGTTCGAGCCAAGTCTCACACTCATTGCCTAGTCTATATTTTGTACCTGCTCCAGGTGCTTTAAAACATACATTCTCTTTTTCATCCTGCAAGGATGTTTGGACACGACCATATCCAGTACTACCCATGGTATTTTCAAAAGCAAAAAGAGAGGAGAGTAAAAGAAGCAGAGAGGCAAGTACATTCATAGTATAAATCCTCTCTTATATAGATTCAATATTCTTTCACACGCAAGCTGTGATAACCTTTAATATTTTAATAAACTATTTGATTTGCAAGAACTCTATTTTATCAATTTGTAAAATACCTAATAGAAGCAAAGCCATAAGCGTTTGTTTTTTTTATAGCTTCAACATGTGAAGCTTCAACGATTCCTCCAAGAGCAAAAACTTTTATCTTGCATTTTTTTAGCAGCTCCCTCAAATCTTCAACACCCTTCGGTTCACCCTTCTCCGGTGAAACAAAAATCGGACTGTATGTCACGGCATCTGCACCCAAACTCTCGGCTTTTAAAACCTCTGCATGGGTATGTGTACTGATAATAACTTCAAGTCCTAACTCTTTGGCAAGAGAAATCTCTTCAAACTGCATTGATGTAAGATGAACACCCGTTGCAGAGAGCTTATGTGCAAGTTTCACATTCTGATGTATAAAACTTTTTATCTCCAAAAACTTTGAACAAACTTCCATAAAATGCTCTGCTTGTGTCTCATAGTGAGGCGTTGTTTTATCCCTGTACAAAACATATTCCGGCATGTAGGTTTGAAGCTGTTCTTCACAAAATTCGCTTGAAGTTATGAGATATTTTTTCATAATTTTTAGAACTCTTTCATATTTTTTTTATCTCTTATTATACAATTTTTCAAAGCTCCATTTTTATTTTTGTTCTACAAATGCTATACTTTGTCATGATTAATTTGTCTCTCAGTAAACAGCTTGATATTATTGCACCCAGCACAAACAGGGCTTTGGCGGTAGTTTTAAAAGAAGCAACTCCACAACAACTTGAAACTATTACAAAAGATAGAGATTTAAAATCCATCATAAACTCTTTATTAAAAGAGAGTGCAACTTCTTCACAATTCGATAAAACACTTTTGAAACTTGTAAAAAACAACCCTACTCTCAAAGGGCTTGGCAATGTTTCAAGTACTATAAAAGATTTATTAAGCACTCTAAAATCCGACAAAAATTCTCTTCCGATTGAAACAACACTTAAGAACTTTCTTATTAACATCAAAGAGTTGAATCCGCCTGTTTTAAAACAAAAAATTGAAAACTCCGGCATTTTTTTAGAATCAAAACTAAAAAATGTACAAAACCCTCAAGTCGAGTTAAAAAGCTTCTTGAGTAAACTTGATAAAACTCTTGCAAAAAGTGATATTTTTACCGTTAAAATTATCGGTGAAAAAATCAAAGAACTCTTAGAGAATCCGACGCTCAAAGAGGCTTCAAACGCCGCCCTTTTACAAACTTCAAAAGATGACCCGACCGCTCTCAAGCAAGTAGCAAAAAGTGTTGCAAACATTCTCTCAAAACTTGAGGAGCATCAAAAAATAGAAAAGGCAGACCCAATTTTTTCAAAAGAGAGTGCATCTCTTGCAAAAAAATTAGCACCCTTTAGCAACCCTGAGAAACTGGCAGCACATGAGAGTGTAAAAGAGATTTTATCGCAAGATTTGAAGTCGATTTTACTCAAAGCAGGCGATGAGATTAGTAAATCGTCTCATCCAAATCAAGCCGAACTTCTTAAACAGATAGATAAACTCTCTCTTCAAATAGATTATTACCAGCTTGTTTCCCACCTCTCAAACTCTTCATCGCTTTATCTGCCCTTCTCTTGGGATGGTCTTGAGGAGGGAACTATAAATCTTAAAAAAGATAAAGAGGATAAATTTTACTGCGATATTAATCTGAAACTAAAAGAGTACGGTGCGCTCAAACTCAAATTGGTACTTTATGATAAAAACCAGATAAACATTCAAATATACTCCAACAGCAGTGAACTTAAAGAGATTATAAAAGAGAATATCGGCTCTCTTCGCTCCGCACTCATAGAGTCTCAAATCACGCCTAGAGAGATACGGCTTTTGGATGAAATTAAAAAAAGCGTAGCCTCACCCTATGAGAGTAGTTACAACCCTATAGATTTGGGATTTGAGGTAAAGGTATGAAAAAAGCCGCTGCTCTAAGATATGACAAAGAGAAAGAAAATGTTCCAAGAGTAGTAGCCAAGGGAGAAGGAAGAACAGCTGAGAACATCATAAAAATTGCAGAGCTTCACAACCTCCCGATAAGAAAGGATGAAGATCTCGTAGAGCTTCTCTCAAAAGTAGAACTAGGCAAAGAAGTGCCGGAAGCGCTCTATAAAGCCGTTGCAGAAATTTTTAGTTTTATCTACAAGGTGACAAAAAAGAGCTAAATTACGAACTATTTTATATTTCTAATTGAATTACTCTTTTAAAATAGAGAACGCCGACCGGCGGCATGGTTATGGAGATAGAGTATCTTCTTGTATCCACTGAGATATCTTCCGAGTTTAAAACCCCTGTGTTTCCTATGTTATACCCTTCATAGTAGCCCGATTGCGAGTTAAAAATCTCTCTGTATTGTCCAATATCCGGAACGCCTACACGGTAATGGCTGAGTTCTTGATTTGAGAAGTTACACACTACCAAAATAGTCTCGTCTGCATCATCACTTTTACGGATAAAACTTATGCAGTTATGCTGATAATCCGCGTCATTTATCCACTCAAAACCATCTCTTTTTTCATCATGCATGTGAAGGGCTTTCTCTTTTTTATAGAGGGCATTGAGGTCAGAAACCATGTAGTTTAGTTTTTTATGAAGCGGATATTCTAACAAGTGCCAATCAAGACTCTGCTCATAATTCCACTCTGCAAATTGAGCGATTTCACCACCCATAAAAAGAAGTTTTTTCCCGGGATGGGCTATCATGTAAGCGTACAGAGCTCTTAAATTTGAGAATTTATCTTCGAGTGTTCCGGGCATTTTGTTGATAAGGGAGCCTTTCATGTGGACAACTTCATCATGGCTGAGGGGGAGCAAAAAATTCTCATCATAAGCGTACCACATGCTAAATGTGAGTTGCTGATGGTGGTGCTCTCTATAAATCGGGTCATAACTGAAATATTTTAGAGAGTCGTGCATCCATCCCATATTCCACTTAAAACCAAAACCTAAACCTCCGACATCGGTCGGGCGGGTAACCATCGGCCAGGCAGTTGACTCTTCCGCCATCATTACGGTATCGGGAAATGTGCCGTAAGTTGTGTGGTTAAGCTGCTGCAAAAACTGGACTGCTTCAAGATTTTCATTGCCGCCATGTTGATTCGCAATCCACTCGCCCTCTTCTCTTGCATAATCAAGATGAAGCATGGAAGCCACACCGTCCACTCTTATGCCATCGATATGGTATTTATCAAGCCAAAACATGGCAGAGCTTATCAAAAATGCTCTGACCTCGTTTCGCCCATAGTTAAAGATGATGCTTCCCCACTCAGGGTGAAATCCCTGTTTTGGGTTTGCATGTTCATACAAAGCACTTCCGTCAAAGTTGATGAGCCCATGCATGTCCACCGCAAAGTGTGATGGAACCCAGTCCATAATGACACCGATACCGTTTTGATGCAGAGCATTTATGAGATACATTAACTCCTGCGGTGTTCCAAAACGAGAGGTTGCGGCGAAATAACCCACAACCTGATACCCCCAAGAGCCGTCATAAGGATATTCGCTCAAAGGCATAAATTCAACATGGGTGTAGTTCATCTGCACCAAATACGGCACAAGCTCATCCGCCACCTCCATGTAGGTCAAATAGCGGTTATTCTCATCCGCTTTTCTTCTCCATGAACCGAGATGAACTTCATAGATATTTATCGGAGCGTTATGTGCGTTATGTTTGTATCGCTCACTCATCCACTCTTTGTCACTCCACTCATAATTCTCTATATCCCATACACGCGAAGCTGATTTTGGCGCTATCTCTGAGGAAAAGGAGAAGGGGTCACTCTTTTCATGGACAATGTTATAAAAGTTTGAGATGATGTGATATTTGTAAGTCACCCCGTTCGCCACATCTTCAATGAAACACTCCCAAATACCGGAGTCATCCTCTCTCTTTTTGAGCGGATGGGCATCTAACACATAGTTGTTAAAATCTCCACGCACCGAAACACTTCCGGCATTTGGCGCCCATACGCTGAAGTAAACGCCCGTTTTGCCCTCTCTATTCATAAAGTGAGAACCTAATTTATCATAAAGCTTTGCATGATTTCCATTTAAAAAAAGGTGAATATCATAACCGCTAAAAAGTGTCACATCGTAATGTATTGCATAGTTCATGGATTAAGCCTTTATTTTTGACGCTTTTGTTGCAGTGCCTCATTATACACACTCTCGTAAACTTTAGCAGTATCATCCCAGCCAAAATGCTTTTTCATGCCGTTTTTAATTAACGCTTTAATCGCATCTTTATTGTTATACCAAGTGTCCACCGCCCAAACAACAGTGTTATAAAACGCCTTCGGAGTTGCATCATAAAACTTAAATCCCGTTCCGGTGTTGGCATGTGGATTGAAGTTTTCAATCGTATCATCCAGTCCGCCTGTCGCTCTTACAATCGGCAGAGTTCCGTAGCTGAGTGAGTAGATTTGGTTTAATCCGCATGGTTCAAAGAGGGATGGCATTAAAAAGAAGTCACATCCTGCCTCTATCTGGTGCGCTAAATCATTTCTGTACCCGATATAACAGCCGAACTTTTCTCTTTGAACATCCGATACATGGCTAAAAAAGCTTTCCGCCCATCTCTCCCCCGCACCTAGCAAGACGATTTGAATATCCATCTCAAGCAGATTCCAAATTTCGCTCGCTATGAGTGTTACTCCCTTTTGCTCTGCCAGTCGCCCCACAAAACCAAAAAGAGGAACATCCGCTCGCACCGGAAGATTAAAGATTTTTTGAAGCTCTGCTTTGCAAACTTTTTTACCTGATAAACTTTTAGCCGTATATTTTTTTGCTATGTAGTGGTCGCTCTTTGGACTCCACTCCTCATAATCCACGCCATTTAAAATGCCATGGAGTTTATAAGCATGTGCATTTAAAACATCTTTAAGCCCCCAGTCATAGGCGAAACCTCTAATCTCCTGCGAATATTTCGGGCTGACCGTTGTAATGGCATCCGCATGGACAATCCCCGCCTTTAAGAGGTTTACCCCGTCAAAGTCCTCCAGCTCATATGTGTTGAAATTTCCCCAGCCTATGCCTAAAATCTCCATCACATCTTTAGTAAATCTTCCTTGATGTTGAAGATTATGTATAGTCAGAATCGAAGCGGTGTTTTGAAAGTACGAATCTTGCATTACATTTAAAAGCAGCGGGATAATGGCTGTGTGCCAATCATTTACATGGATAATATCTGGCCCAAAGTGAAGTTTTTTACAGAGTTGCAGAGCAGCTTTTGAGAAAAATATGAATCTCTGGGGATTGTCTTCATATCCGTTGTCTCCGGCATCATAAAGCCCGCTTCGACCAAAGTACCCCTCGTGTTCAATAAAATAGACCGGAATCTCGGTGTTTGGCAACACCCCCTCTAAAACCAGACCCCAAGCCTCTCCGTCTCGCCCCATATCTACGCCCAAAGCGCCATCAAGTGCTTTAAACTTGCTTTTATCAACTACATAATAGCGTGGCATGACAACACGCACATCATGACCGAGTGCCGCCAAAGCTTTTGGCAGTGCACCTGCAACATCCGCCAGTCCGCCCGTTTTTGCAAATGGGACGACCTCTGACGCCACTATAAAAATTTTAAGTTTATTCATAACTATTTTCCTCCAAAAGTTTTGCTCCGCTCATTGCACCGTTTTCTAAAGAGGAGATGTGAAGACTCACTCCATGCAGAGAACCGGAAAAAGCTTGACCCTCAAGATTTTTTTTCAGATACTCTAAAATTTGCGGATTATGTTCAATTACTCCGCCTCCAAAAACAACAATTCTCGGATTTGTGAGCGTTATTAGCGTAGCGGTTGCGAACAAAAGTGCTTCTTTAAAATCCAAAGCTAGAGCACTTTTTTGTTCATCTTGCGAATTTTCAAGCTCCGCAAACGAGAGTATCGGCATGTTAAAGTGTTTCATTCGCTTCTCTAAACCCGAAGCCGAGGCGTAAAGCTCAAGACAGTTTGTTTTTTTGCATCCGCAAACAAAAGGAGTTTGCTTGTAGGGAATATGCCCTATCTCAAACGCCATATTTTTTGAGCCTCGAACCAATCGACCGTTATCTATAAAAGCACTGCCGATTCCGGTACCTACATATAAAGCTAGGAGTGAATCAGATTTAAAATACGCCGACTCTGCCATAGCGGCACAGTTTAAATCGTTATCAATCTCTAGGCGTAAATCGTATCTTGATTCAAAATACTCCTTAATCCTTGGCTCTTTGAGTGCAATATTTGGGGCGGATAAAATCTCGCCTTTGTAGATTTGCCCTGCGTAGGAGATACCGATAAAAGTGATAAAAGGATACAACTCCAGTTTTTTTTCTATAAAGGAGACAAGGTCATACTCCTGCGAGGAGACATTTTCACTTATTACTCCGCCGGGCATCTGAAGTTCACTTCGCAGATGCGTGCCGCCGATATCTATAAAAAGTTTCATCGCTCTACAAGGGAGCTGTAAAGTGCAGCATAAATTTTGCCACTCTCATTCCAAGAGAAATCACATCCCATATTATGAATATTTATCTCTTTTAAACGCTTTTTATCCTCATATAACTCCAGAGCCGATTGTATAGTTTTTATAAGTGCATTCGGTTCGTTCGCTTCAAAAGTCAGTCCAAATCCATGCGTGAGCGCTGAATCATATTCATCAATAGGATACACACTGTCTTTTAATCCGCCGACACTGCTCACAATAGGAAGAGTCCCGTAGCTCATGGAGATAAGCTGGTTCAACCCGCATGGCTCGAAGAGTGAGGGCATAAGAAGAAAATCAGCAGAAGCATACATTTTGTGTGAGAGTGACTCATCGTAACCAAACTCTATATTGATATTTTTGCTTTTTGCAGTGACGGCTTTCATCTGCTTATGGTACGAAGCTTCACCCTCCCCTAAAACGGCGATGTTAAGCTTTAAATCATCCAGTTGCCCTAAAGCATCAATAAGTAAATCTACACCTTTTTGCCATGTAAAACGACCTATAAAAACAAAAAGAGGAAGCGCACTATTTTCTAAACCTCTCTCTTTGAGAAAGGCTTTTTTATTTTCTGCTTTTTTATCATAGCTTTTAGCATCGTAGTTTTGCACAAGTGCTTTATCGGTACTCGGCGAAAAATGTGATAAATCAATCCCGTTTAGGATACCGGTGAACTTGTTTTGATGTTTTTGCAAAAAGCCCTCAAGTCCGCACCCGAACTCTGGGGCAATAATTTCGTTGGCATAATTTGGACTCACCGTTGTAATAGCGTCTGCATGGGCAATACCCGCTTTCATAAAGTTAATATTTCCATGAAACTCTAACGCATCCATATGAAAATAGTTCTCTGAAATTCCAAGTTTTTCGAGCGTTGATTTTTCAAAAATACCTTGATAAGAGAGGTTATGTATCGTAAAAAGTGTTTTTGCTCTGATAGCTTCATCTTCTTTGACAAAAGTCGCACATAAGGCACTCTGCCAATCATTGAGATGGAGCAAATCATAACTGTTTTTTTGTTTGACAAAAGCTACAACAGCCTTACAAAAAAGCCCAAAACGAAGGTCGTTGTCCTTATATCCGTTTTGCGGCGTTCCATAAAGATTCTTTTTATTTGACAAAATATTGGACTCTATAAAGTAGCACTTTATACCCTCATGCGAAGTGGTAAAAAGTTCAACTGCATACTTTTTTTTACCAAGATAAATATCAAATTGTTCTACTTGTCGTATCTTAAATCGCTTTTTATCGATAGAGCCGTAGAGAGGCATGATAATCGATATATCAAACAAATCTGACATCGCTTTCGGCAATCCAAACGAAACATCTGCCAAACCGCCACTCTTTGCAAAAGGGTACACCTCGCTTGATACAAAAAGAACTTTTGCCTGTTTTTTAACTTTACTCATACTATTCCCTCCTTAGATTCTCTTAAAAGTTGTGCGCATCGCTCCGGTTCTACCGGATTTATCATAGTCGAGGTTAAGAGTTCAAAACCTCCATGTCTGTAGATGCGAGGTGTTATGCGGATACTGAATCTGCATGTTGGATTTATATTGCTAAAATTTATATCTGTTGTAAAAGGCTTATGCATCGGTGCGATAGAGATAGAGATGTTAAAATCAAAATTTCCAAGTTGCACTTCCAGACGCATAAAAAGTTCATGTAAAAGTTTTGACAGCTCTTCTAGTTTTAAATTCTCAATTTTATCTATCTCGGAGGGAAGTGTGCTGCTTGTAACCATCACCTCAAAAGGGTGTTCACTGGCAAAGGGACAAAAAGCAATAAACGAATCACTCTCTATGACAATTCGTCTGCCGTCTTTTCTCTCTTCTTCTATTATATCGTCGATAAGCAGGCGTCCGCTGTTCATATAATGGCTATAAATTCTCTCATATTTACGTTGTATATTTTTTGGAATGATAGGAAGTCCAATGAGTTGCGTATGTGGATGGGACTGAGATGCCCCTGCTGAAACCCCATGATTTTTAAAAATCGAGATATGTGCTATTCTCAAATCATTTCTTAAATCTCTCACTCTTGTCTGAATTGTTTTAAGCCAGTTAAAATAGGTTGTTTGTGACCATTCTGACATGCTCATCAAATGTTTTGGCGAATCAACTACAATCTCATGTGCACCAAACCCATCCCAAACCTTATTTGCACCCTCATGCTTTAAAATATAGGGTGCTTCGATTTGTACTGCCTTAAAGAGATTTGGAATTACCCGAGTATGCCACCCCTTTTCATCCGCAAAACTTCCATTATCACGAATTGCATAAATTTCCGGCGGTGTTACTGCTTCATTTCCCTCACAAAAAGGGCAAGGGAGTCTGTTTTCATCCCCCCTGCTCCATGCCATATAATCGGGTCGATGAAGCCGCTCCGGAGCGATAATGACATAACTATCTTCTAATCTGTTATAACGGATTTCAGACATCTGACACCTCTAAAGAACCCTCTAAAAGAAAGTTTTTTGAGTAGGGAAGAACCAGAGCAATACTTAGACACTGCGTTGTTAACTCATACCCCTGCTCGCTTTGAGATACACTTTTGAGTGGATAATATAAAATATCAACCTGACTATCAACTCTTACGGTAATTTTTTTTCTCAAATATCCATCCTCAATCTCTATTAGTTTTATTCTCTCTTTTTTAGTGCCTATGCTGATGCTATCACCGTTAATTGTGACTTTGCCGTACTGGGCAAAATGAAAATTCAGCTCCAAAACATAGTTAAAAAAATAGTCAAAATCAGTTTGAAAATCAATTGCAAACTGAAATCCGGATGCCGTCTGTGTATAACTTTTTTTAAGAGATGCCGAATGTTTTTGAGGGAGATAAATTCCACCCTCTCTCTCAAATACAATTGTATCTGCCTCTATTTTTTGCGTAAACGGTTGATTTACAAAATCTCCGTACTCTCTAAAAGTACAGTGACGAAAACTATCAAGTGATATTGATTTATCACTGATATGGTCTATAAATGAGTTTTTCAAGTACCAGTCATAAACTAAAGCATCAGTGACCTCTTCATCCACACGGTGTGCAATGTTGTGAATTGTATCAATTCCATCCGAAGCGTTTTCACTTTTTATATCTTCTGTTTGAGATGCTTTGTTGAGTATTTTTTCATGGTATGCTTCTTTTCGTCTAGTGAGTGTATTTTGCCAATTAAAGCACTCTTGTTTGCTGTCAAACTCAACGAGTTGCCCGCCTACTTTAGTGTCAAAACGAAAGATATATTTTGGTGAAACAGCTTTCACTTTTGTATAGCCGTCCATTTCACTCTCATCCGTAATTATGAGAGTTTTATCTCCATACCGGAGAGTCTCGCAGGCGATTAAGTAGCTGTATGCGTTATCGCGAAGGTTTGGAAGATAGAGTCCGCCGAAGACTCCATGCCAGAGAGCATCGTTTGTTTGAAGTTTATAAAGATACTCGTCATACTCTTTATCGTTAACTTCTTCTCTTACATTTGAGAGTTCCAACATCCGTTTATGGATGCGGTTACTCTCCTCATATTTGACAAAAAAGTTTTTCCAAATTCCGCCTTTTAAGAATTTCACTCCACTCTTGTTATACTGCTCTTCGCCCATCTCACTTTTGAAGGCTTCAAGTTTCAGTGCATCATCCGCTCTGAGGCTCCACTCACCCATCTCATAATAGGAGACATTCGGCAGATAGGCAATTCCTCTTGGTTTATGCTTTTGCATGTATGCGCCGTAATGTTCACAAATGATATTCTCATCTTTGAGAAGGGCTTGTATAAATTTCTCCAACCAACCCTTTTCATAGACCCAGCTGTAGGTTCCAGGCCACATGCCGAACTTCTCTGCATCATCAAATATTATGGCTGCCGAATCGCTCTCCCGCTTATAGGATTTTATAACTTCTATGGCGCTCTCAACACTTACAAAAGGGAGTGCATAACGCAACTTTTTGCTGATTGGAAAGATACCGATACTTTTTCCGCTCTCTTCTGTGATGTAATAACCATCCAGTATCTCCTCATCAAATCCTGCAGATTGAAAATGGTAATCATCTATAACCGTATATTCAATATTTGCCGAACTAAGGTCCGGAATAAGTGAAGATTCCCATACTCTTTCAGTCAGCCAAAGCCCTTTTGGTTTTTGGTCAAACTTATCTTCTATATCTTTGCTTAATTTATTTATCTGTGCTACGCGATCCCTCGAGGGGATAACGCTCAGAATCGGCTCATAATAACCGGCACCAAAAAACTCAATGCTCCCTTTTTGTGAGAGTTCTACTATAGTTTTAAAAAGTTTTGGATGGTCATTTTGTATCTGCTGCATAAGCCAACCGCTGCAATGAACCGAAAACTTAAACTCGCTATAGCGACTTACAACCTCAAAAAAGGGTGCATAACAGACATCAACAGCATGTGTAATTACCTCTTTGAAATTATCAACAGGTTGGTGCATATGAATACCGAATAACAGTGTCGTTTTATTTTCCATAATCATTTCCTAAACAAACCAGCTCGAGCTGTAATCTTCATTCAATTGTACTTTTAAGGCCCCAAACCCCGGTAAAGTTTGGATAATCTTTTTATCTTGCGTAATCTCAAACCGCAGATGAACTTTTTGCATTTTGGCAAAGACGGTTTTTGGAATAGCAATTTCAAAACTACTTCCTAATCCAATAGTGATACCAAAAGGTTGCTCATTTTTATTTAGCTCTAAAATGATTGATTCCGATAGCTCTTCAATAATAAGCTCCAAAGTGCTTTTTTCACCTTTAAGCTGCTCAATATCTCCATAAAATGAGATGTAAACCGTACTCTCGTTATGCCCATATCGTATTGTCTGAATTGGACCTCTTGCCCTATCCATGGTAGAAAAAAGACGACTTTCATCAATAAAACCACAGCCAATCCACTCAAAAAAGGATGACAATTTTCCATCAATCTTCGGATATATCGGTGCTTGAGGCTTCACCATAAATGAAGCGGTGCTCTTATGCTCTTTAATAGGCTCAAACAAATCAGCCGGCGGCTGCATATTTAAAAGTTTATAAATATTGATGAGATGTTTTCTAAAAAGAGAGTCAAATTCCATACTGAATTCTGTAAAGTGGTCATCGCCGTACCACCAAAACCAGTCGCTGCACTGAGCGGACAAAAAGTGATTTTCTATCAATTTTGCACTCTTCTCATCTATCACATGGCTGTAATTGTCTGCATCTCTGCGGGTTTGAAAGAGTAACTCCCAAGCACGATTTTTTTCTGCATTTCCACTCCATGTAGAAAAATCTCCCCCTATCCAACTCCCCGTAGCGAGCGTGCTGAGTGAAACTGCTTTATCGCTCAACAGTTCGTCCATGGTAACACTCCGGCACCAAGAAAGATTGGAGAGTTTTTCATAGAGCTGTATAAAAAACGGATAGCCGTTTTGCGGATAATACTCCCACGCATTCTCCCCGTCTAAAATGATAAAGAGTGTCTTATCTTCATCACTCCATGCTATCGGTTCGATTGTGTTAATAAAGTGTTCAACAGCTTCGCTTGATGGCTTAAATCTATAATCGAATCCAAATAAATCACTTATGGTGTGGTCACGAAAGGCGATACAAACATCATCATAACTGTAGAGTTTATAGAGGTTTTCTCTTGATTTGTCCTCTAATGTCTTGAAAAGGATTGTCTCATCTGTTGCAATCCATTTTATTCCCTCTTCTTTATAAATCTTTACACTCTCAGTATCAACCGCTCCCTCAGCCGGCCAGAAACCAATCGGGTCTGTATCAAAAGTCTCTTTATAGAGGGCTATTGCTCTTTTTACATGTGTGATTGCATCTGATTTAAAGGAGAACTTATTGCTTGGAGGCTTGGTATGGATATTTGCTTTTTGAACATTCTCCATATCTATTAAAAGCGGTAATATGGGGTGAAAATAGGGTGTTGTTGCAATTGCAATCCTCCCTTTTTGTAACAAAGATTTGTAAAACGGAAGAATCTCACTTACAAAAGCAGTCAGGGTCTCAAGCAGGAGTGATTTATCTTGCATCGAGTAGCCACCTCCTTTTTGCAACATGTTCTTTACGACTTCACTGTTTTGGCGAAGATAATTTCCACACCATGCCAACATAAACTGCATTTGTAAATCCAAAAACTTCTCTTCGCTGAATGTTTCAAGAGTATAGAGTTCACCGTATCGTGGCATCGGCTTAATCATAGTCTCATAATTTGGGGATTTACAGATTTTTATCACCCACTCTTTTTGTGTAAAAGAGAGCTCCGATGGATGTTTGCTCCAAAGTTGCAAAAAATAGTCATACTTCAGAGGTTCAGAATAAAGCTTTAACTGCTCGATTAACGAAGGAGTGAGGTTAAATGTTGCCTTTAAATTTGGAAATGTACTGAGTATCCAAGGCATATCGTAATAATCTTTAATAGCATGCAAAAAAACCCACGGCATTTTCATAACACCCTCATCATCTCTGTAATCAGGCTGGTGCATGTGCCATAAAAAGGAGAGTTTCATTGTTTTACTCATCGAATTATTCTGCCCATTTTTCTATTTTTGCTTTATATTTTTCCAAAAGAGCTTCCCCTCTTTTTTGACTTTTTGCCTGTGTGTAAAGGTTGAGAGCATCATCATATTGGTCCGGTATCATCAGTACCCAATCATGTTTGTCATTCCAAATTTTCACACCATCAAGAGATGAGGACTCTTTATATTTGGCAGCTTCAAGAAATTTACGCATCATGACACCTTTGAGCGCCTGAGGGCATGGAAGCTTTGAATGCATGTAGTAAAACGGTTCTATCTCTTTTACTATATCCGAGAGCTTCACATCATACTTCGTCAGCATTTCTGCAATCTTTAGAGATGAAAACATAGCATCATGGTGCAGAGTAAACTCAGTAAAAGCAAACTCTCCGTTGGTCGTAGCGATTAAATCATACTCTTTTAATTTTGTTGCTTTATAATCAACATATTTTCCTCTCTCAATCTCAAGATTATCAAAACTGCTGTCCATAATATCAGGAGCCCAAGATGGAAGGATTACTCTAAGTTTGGTTTCATCTTTGTGCATGTTCATCAAAGAGAGAACTACAAAAAGAAGCGTCTCATTTTCTAAAGTTTCACCTTTGTCGGTAATAACAGCCAACCTTTCACCATTTGGATAAATCATAAATCCAACATCTGAATTTAAGCTTTTCACAATCGCAGAGACTTCACTTTGTGAGTGTTTTTTTACGCTATCTAAGTGACTTAGCTTTTTTTCATCTGCATAAGCATTAAGTAATATATTGTTTATATTTAAGTCATTTAATATTTTCGGAAATATTTCCGCACTGCCGCCTGACATGAGGTCAACAACCATGTGAAATTCTCTTTGAGTGAAAATATTTTTATTAATTTTGCTCTTTATGGCTTCCTTATAAGATAAACACTCATATTTATTGTTGTGTGTCTCTGTAATTTCGCCGATATCCTCATAATTTACCCTTCTGAACTCCTCTTTAAAAAATGCCTTTTCAACATTTTTTGCCATTGAGGAATTTATCTCCAAACCATCTTCGTTAAAGAATATAATCTTGACACTTGCAGGGTCGCCCATGTGTTGTCTAAAATGAACTCCCGCTACCACATCTTTGTTCGCCTCTAGGTTGTATCTCATAACAGAGGATGGAAGGGAGTGAATATCGATTACATTTACCCCGGATGCCAATATCCCGCCCAAAAAAGAGCGTTTTAGCATTCTTGAGCTTTTATGGTAATCTCTTGAGACATAAATTTTACTGTTAATCGGAAGCTGAGAAGCGAATGCTTCTGCCAATTTTGTGGTCATCTCACATGAGAGTTCAATATTACTGATACCAAAAACACTGCCGTTTTCAAAGATAGAGTTTTTATATTTGCTTCCCCATATTACATTGTTCGTGACGATGGATGCACTATCTATAACTTTATTAGGCCAGACTGTAATATCTTTATCTATGGATACTAACATGCCTATTTCACACCCTTCCGCCAAAATCATACCGGCTTTAGCTTGTGTGTTATTTCCGATAATGGCATTGTTACATATAACGCAGCTATCGAGTGCCACATCGTTTCCTATCGTTGTATTGTCCCATATTACCGTGTTTCTTATTTTACAGAAGTCGCCGATTACACTATTGTCGCCAATAACCACATTATGAAGTTTTACCCATTTTCCGATAGTTACATTTTTTCCTAAGACCACTTTTCCGAGTATTTCAACACCGTTGAGTTCTTCGTACTCTTTGCCGCCATAAAGTATGCCATCGGGGAAAATTTTCTCATCATTGCCAAAATCAAAGTCAACTCTGCCGCTCAAAATATCATCATACACTTCTCTATAACTCTCAGGATTACCGACATCTCTCCAATATCCGGAAGCGCTGCAACCGTTAAGAGAGACACCCTTTTTCATTAAAAGAGGAAACAAATCTTTTCCAAAATCATAATTTGTATTTTTAGGAATATATTCCAAAATATCAGGTTCTAAGATATAGATACCTGTATTTATCGTATCACTGAAAACCTCACCCCAGCTTGGTTTTTCCAAAAATTTCTCTATTTTTCCATCTTCATCCGCAATTACAACACCAAATTGGAGAGGATTTTTTACGGATGTCAGCGTTATTGTCAACTTCGAGTGTCGCTCAGTATGGCACTGGAAAATCTTCTGAAAATTAAAATCTGTTACAAGGTCACCGCTGATTATTATAAAATTATCATTTCCAATTGCCTCTTCTGCAAGCTTTACAGCCCCTGCTGTACCAAAGTCATCTTTGGGCACGATATATGAAATATTAATACCAAACTTCTTTCCATCCCCAAAATACTCTGTTATAACTTCAGGTTTAAAATAGAGGAGTATTATAAATTCTCTTATCCCTAAATCCTTTAATTTCATCATAGTATGTTCCATCATCGGCTTATTTATGATTGGCAACATTGGTTTTGGACGAGAATTTGTCAAGGGCTGAATTCTTGTACCAAACCCACCTGCTAATATTACTGCTTTCATTATCTATACGCTCCTCATTTGTTTATTAATTTAACTCGATAGCATTCAATCCCTTGACATCTAAACATCATACATTTTGGTGTAATATTCGTGCACCATGCGTCCGGAATCGAAGGCTGGAATAACATCTGACATGGCATTGTTCACTATTTTTATCCACTTTTTAGGTTCATCATAATAGAGCGGAATGATTTTATTTTCTAAAATATCCATTAAGCTCTTGTTATCTTCATAATCCTGCTGCTCTATGGAAAGAGAGCCAGAGGGCGGTATTGTAAAAGAGTTGATGCCATCTTTTGCAAACTCAGGATGCCATCCGTCACTCGTGGAGAGATGAACAGAACCATTCATACTCGCACTCATTCCGCTCGTACCGCTCGCCTCTCTTGAAACCCTTGGTGTGTTGAGCCAAACATCACTTCCCTTCTTCATCATGCGTGAGAGTTCGAGTTCATATCCAATCAAAACGGCCATATTATTAAACTGCCTACTCAAATCAATTAGTTCATTAAAACTATTAATTGCATTCGTATCAAAAGGGTAAGGCTTACCCGCCCAAATAACCTGTACCGGATAATCCACTCTTGTAATCAGGCTCTTAAATCTCTCAAAATCCTGTTTTAAAAGTCCAGGTCGTTTGTACTCTGCAAAGCGCCTAGCCCATACAATAGTAAGTACTTCTGGGTCAAACATCTGTCCGGTCTGATCAGCCACAACATCAAACAAAACTCTTTTTAGATGTTTTTTTCTGGAGATTAATTCATAGTCTTCATGTGCATCAAAGGCATTCAACATAACCCTATCTGTCCAAAAACGGCGATTTTGCGCATTTGTGATATAGATAATCTCTGATTTGCCTTCACAATCTTTCCACATGCGATTTGCTACCTCGCCATGAAATTTTGAAACCGCATTTGATATTTTCACAGCTCTTAAAGCACCAATCGTAAGCCCAAAACTGTCATCGCGCACCATCGTTATTTGACGCACCTCTTCCATGGATAAGCCACTAAAAAATCCGAATTTATAGAGCAAATCAATATTGTGTTTCTCATTGCCCGCATCTTCCGGTGTATGTGTTGTAAAAACAACTCTCTTTTTCACCTCTTGCATGTCCCTCAACTGTGCATAAAGTTCATACACCAACGGCAAAGCATGTCCCTCATTCATATGGTAAACATCTACTTTGTGTCCCAGTGCATCCAGAACTTTTACTCCGCCTATGCCTAGAACAATCTCCTGTGAAATACGAGTTTCTTCATTGGCATCATAAAGTTTATGGGTAATAGTACGAGCTAAAAAATTATTTTCTTCAATATCCGTAGAGAGCAGAATAAGCGGAGCAGAACCGAAAATATTAGGCGGCAACAACCACGCTTTTATATAAACATCTTCAGAGTGAATTTTAACTTTTATTTTGATATTCAAGTCTTGCAAAAAATAGTGGTGCTTTCTGATAAATTCAGCTTTCAAACTGCCATCGGACTGACGCCCCTGATCGTAATAACCGAAGCTCCATAATATCCCGATACCGACTATATTCTGATGCAGATCATAAGCACTTCGCATATGAGACCCTGAGAGGAAACCAAGTCCGCCGGAATAGATTTTCAAGCCCTGATGAATACCAAACTCCATAGAAAAGTAAGCAACACTCGTTTTATATTTTGAGTCGATTTCATAAGTATGCAATTTCAATATTAAACCCCTATTGCTATTTGTAAATATTATATACATATTATATAAAATGTCACCACTTTGTCCCAGTTTTTTTTAATTTATTACAAAAAAGCTACAAAATCAGATAAACATTCATAAAACAAAAATCAACACAAACATCGTTTGTTATTGTTTTATATTACATACTTACACCATATCATAATAACAAATAGTTACTTAGTTGTCAAACTAAAATTGATACATGTCATCGTATATTTTTTCACATTTCAGTAAGATTTATCTTCTTAAATTGCTACGCACTAAAACAAACAAAACAAGAGAATCGCTCGCGAAGCGATGTTTCTTTAGAAGTCCGTTTTAGTGGCAGGAACTAAAGTCCCTACAACCCCCTAAAGCTACGAAAACAAGAGAATCGCTTTTCGCAAAGCGAAAATGTTTCTTTAGCAAAACTTTGTTTTTCGAAAATTACAAGGTGTTTTACGCACTTTTATAGAAAATGCGTAAAGTCAGTTCTTAAACTTGGAGTACTATTTATGAATGAAGAAGAGGTTCAACTAAACAAACGAGAGCGATATAAGCTTCGCCAGAGACCGTACGACTATTTTGAACAGTTTGATACACTAAATTTTGAAAGTCTCTCCGAATCGGACAGATACTATCTTCAAGATTTCGGCATCTTTACAACTGATTTTTTAGAAGATGAGTTCACTATGAGACTTCGTATCCCTGCGGGAAGGTTAAGTGCAGAGCAATTTCTGTACATGTCCGATGTGGCGATGAAATATAATCTTCAACTCATTTTAACCGCACGAGCAGGGATTCAACTTCATGGACTTGAAGCCGACAATGTAGCCCAAATTTTTAAAAAAATGAATACACTTGGTTTAACCACATGGCAAAGCTTTGGCGATAATATACGAAATATTGTCACAGATGTTTATGATGGCATTGGCATATATTGTGAAGTAGAAACCTATCCCATAATTATGAAGATGCAAGAGTATATACTGAAGAATCCTCGTTATGTCGGCATGTTACCGAGAAGAATCTCTATTGGTATTTCAGGGAACCGTTCTAATGTCTCCTCTTTTTTTGCCAACGATATTTATTTTGCACTCGCACAAAAAGACGGGATGGTTGGTTTTAATGTTTATATGGGTGGTAAAAATACAGAAGTTGCGAAAGATGCAGACATTTTTTTACTACAAGAGGAGGTATTTGATTTTTTCAAAGCTTTTGTTGAAACATTTTTCATTCACGGTTCACGCTTGTCTCGTTCAAAAAATCGCCTTTTCTATTTGATTGAGAGTATCGGAATGGATGTACTGAAAAAACTTATAGAAACCGAGTATCAAAGACCTTTCAAAGAGCGTGGCGTACTACTCCTTGAAAAAAAAGAGTTTTCTCAAAATGGAATATTAAAAGACGGAACTTACTCCTTTTGTTACCAAACTGATTTTGCAAGGGTAAGCGCGGAGGAGATAAAAAGAATTTCAAATTTCGCAATGGAACATAAGGCAGAAATCCGCATAGGAGTTGACCAAAACATATATCTAATAGGGCTAAAAAATGCAGATGTGCCTTTTAAATCACCGAAGCTGAGTGCAACAATCTTAGCATGTGCAGGCAACCTTTGCCCCTACTCTTTTTGGAGCATCAAAAATGAGACGGTTTATCTCCCTCTTGAACTCATCAGTAAACATCGTATTGAAGTTGGTTTTTCCGGGTGTGCCAAAGGGTGTGGAAGACACCATCACACAGATATAGGGCTGATTGGATTAAAAACAAATAACTTTGGAGCCACT
Source organism: Helicobacteraceae bacterium (assembly GCA_947498025.1). Classification (GTDB taxonomy): domain Bacteria; phylum Campylobacterota; class Campylobacteria; order Campylobacterales; family Sulfurimonadaceae; genus Sulfurimonas. Next base: position 11,714 of record CANMJR010000005.1, on the reverse strand, counting down.
GAGGGCGGTGCCAGAGTATTTATAGGAGCGGAGCATTCAGATGGTACTTCTGTTGGAAGAATGCTTTTTTCAATGGTTCCTCTTGTTCATCTTCATTCACTTTTAACACTTGTAATTACCACTTTCGAGAAGAGTGAATGTAAAGATTTTGAGGAATTCTCTCACCATGTTCTTAACACTTATTCCGAGGAATTTCTTGGCATGTGGTTTTTAGCAAATACTCAGACAAATCAATACCTCAAACTTATGCCAAATGAGAGTGTTTACAGGAGTGAACAGGAGAGATTTGAAGATGAAAAAGGGCTGCTTCAAAACTTTTTTCCTCAGCTTGAATTTTTAGATATGATAGATGATAATTTTTTTAAAGCAACGAGTGCTTTGAGTAAAAAGTTATGGACGGTAGAGGGAAAAGACCCGAACTACAAGCCGCCTATAAAGAGGGTTGCTTTTAGGTAGCAACTTGACTTATATAATGCACTTACACAAACTATTCTATTGCAAAAATTGGAACTAATTTTGCTTTAAACATGCAAATAAGTTTATACATGAATAACTGACGTTACGCACTTTTATGAAAAAGCGCGTAAAAACCTTATTATTCTCGAAAAACAGAGTTTTTTGTAGCTTTAGGGGGTGGTAGGGACATTTGTCCCTGCCACCTAGACGGACGCGTTCGTTTAGGTGCGTAACATCAGTGAATAATTAAGGAGTTACACAATGATTTATAAAACTATCATAATTTTTAAAAATCTGTTTAAACGCAGAAAATGGGGAGAAAACCGTAGATATTTTCATGTTTAATTTACACCCTGCGAGCCTTACAAGAAATTTGTAAGGCTTCTTCAAAAAGAGTTTACTCTTATTTTAAATAAGAGTAAACCTACTAAATCCAACCTTTCTTTTTAAAAATCCAAATAGGTGTAATTGAAGATAGAATCATTAATCCTATTGAGAAAAGATAACCATACTCCCAGTGAAGCTCAGGAAGTATATCAAAGTTCATACCATAAATACTTGCAATAAGGGTTGGTGGCAAAAATACTACATTTACAATAGTAAACATTTTTATAACTTTATTTTGTTCGATACTTAAAACACCAATAAATATATTTTGTAAATAATCTAATCTTTCAAAATTAAAATTGGTATATTCGATTAAAGATTTTATATCTTTAATCATAATAGGTATCATATTTTTACCATCATCGTGTTTATTAGACTTTAGAAGTGCACTTAAAATTCTCTGTTTATCTGTTAAATTCTCTCTGATTTTAATATTCAGATCTTCAAATGAAGATATTTTTTCCAATATCTCTTCATCATCATTAGCATAATCAGTAAAGACATGTTTTCTGATTTTTGCTATCTCTTTTGATAAATTTTCAATAGTGTCTGCATCCGCATCAATTCTAATATCTATAATTTCGCAGAAGATGGAGTATCCATCTTTAAACTCTTTTGGTGAATTCAATAGTTTTCTTGTAAAGGTGTTGAAACTTTCTAATTTTTTATATCTTATTGAAATAAGAAGATTATCTTGCAATATAAAAGAAACTGTTTCGTTAAGTGCGGCGTTATCATGATTAATAAGAAAATAACTATTAATCTCTATTTTATTATCCTCTTCCCAGTACCTTGAGCTTAGCTCAATCTCCTCACTCTCTTGCTTTGTCGGGAATTTTATATTAAATATTGATTCAACTGTTTTCACTTCTTCAATAGAGGGAGAAATCATATCAATCCAAATAATATTAGTCGTATCAGTCTCTTTTTCTAAAAGAGAAAGATTTTCAATGACCTCTAATTTTATACCTTTTTTTATAAAACCATTTACCATAAATGCTCCTTGACTTTTTACTCTTTTTTTTCCTTAATTTCAGCCAAAAAATCATTTCCATTTATAATAACAGCTATGTACTTTGCTTTATTCATCTACTGAAAGTCTAAAAAATAATTTTTTGTATTGTATCTTTTATAGTTTTTATACTTAGTTAAAAATGAACTAATTATTGCATCTAAATAGTACCCTTTCATAAAAAAATGCTTTCATTGTTCCATTTCCAACCTTTCAATAAACAATACAAATTATATCTAATAAAATCATGCACGAATAAACAAAAGTGAACTAGAAGAGTCTCCAAAAATAAGGTTTTAGGCAAAGGATGTGCCGGCTTTACACTCGCAGGTGCAAGAGCCGGAGAAGATGGATAGGGAACTTATTACTGAGCAAGTTCTTTGAGAATATTTTCAATCATGCCTTGAGTTTCATGCACTGCTTTAATCGACTCTTCGTCGGTAATATCAAGGTCATTAATCCAGTTATTCACTGAAGCAAAACCAATATGCACGCTATCTTCACCTTTTTTCTTATAAATAACTAATGAAAAAGGAGCAAAAGCACCGGCATCCGGATGATTCTTTGATACAGGATATATTGCATTAAATCTTATTATAGAATATGTATCGTAGAAATCATAATCCTCTTGTTTATTTTCTTTTAATAAACCTTCTTGTAATTTATAAGATTTTGGTATTAAAAACCCGACCGGTCCTAACTCACCTTCAAATTCTTCTTCAAATGCTTGTTTTGCATCTGTATATGTTGCACCATTTTCAAGAGTGAACTCTGTTGTAAACTCAGTAGTTAAGGGCTTATTTGAAGGTTTAATAGAATGGCTTAAAGGCTGATAACTACCGTTTGGCAATGCTTTATGAAGTGCATCATCTACCAATTTGGCATATTCAATTAAATCTGGATTTGTTACAGGAATTTGAGTAATTCTAGCCATACCAGTCAAAGAGAGTGTAGAAACATTTATAGTTTTTTTTGCATCATCTGAATAAATGGACATGGATAGCGGGGTAATCAAACCTATATTTGGATACTGTTTAATCAGTTTTAAAATCAACTTATCACTATGAAATATTGCTAAGTTATAACTTTTGTGATGAATATGATTATATCTTTTTTCAAAAATTGAGTTCATGTTGTTATTTACATCAACAACTAAACCACTCGCATTAAAAGCCTGTTCAATACTTTTCGCGTTAATTGCATCCTTTGAGTTGTCAACACTAAACACTTGAATATTTTGACCCTTCTTTGCTTCTGCAACATTTGGAGTTTTTGCTGAACAAACACTCGTTCCTAGTGCTAAAAATGCACCTACAAAGATTATTAAAATCTTTTTCATTGTTATCCTTTAAATTAATGTGATTAAATTCTACTATATTAATGTATAAAATATCTTGACAGAATAGACTTCTAACCCAAGGTCATTGAATAAAATCACTAAACAGTCCTATTCAAAATTTTTGGCAAACTTATTTTAAAGCAGACACCCTCTGCAATATTGATGACACTCAGCGTACCTTGTAAATGTTTCTCTACAATAGTTTTGCTCATGTAAAGACCCAAACCTGTCCCATTTTTCTCATCTTTTGTACTAAAATATGGGTTAAAAATTTTATCTATAATATTTTCTGGGATTGTACCGCCGTTATTGCATATATTTATAACTACGATATCCAAACCATCTTCTATGGAGATATTTATCTCTCTCTTCCGGGCTCTGTTTTCAACAAGGGCCTCTTTTGCATTTTTAAGTATATTGATAAAAACCTGCATCAGTTCTCTTGAATAGGTCTCTATCTTATTTGAGCTATGAAACTCTTTTTTCACTTCTATGTCATGATTTTCCAATGATTTTCCAAGTACACTGAATGCTTCTGTAAAAACATCCTCTACAAGTACCTCTTCTGCCATTTTCACCGGTCTAAAGAAGTTTCTAAAATCATCAATTGTTTTTGAAAGTTCTTGTGTTTGACTGAGTATAGTGAGTGAGGTGGTTTTTAAACTCTCTGCATCAATCATATCAAGCTCAATATCAGCCAGAATATTATTTGCACCCATCGATATAGCACTTATTGGCTGTCTCCACTGATGCGCTATCATACTTATCATTTCGCCCATTGCGGCATGACGAGATTGTGATATCATAATTTCATCTTTTTCTTTAAGTGTATCCATGGCACTTTCTAATTCGGTTATATCATTAAAGATTACTAAGGTGTAACTACTTGCATCTATATTAAGGAGCTGTGCCAAGACCATAAAATGATGCGGATTGCCATCTTTCATCATACACGCTTTATGTATTTTATTCTGATTTGCCAGAATATACTCTAACCAGTTAATCTCGCCCATCTTAGAGCATAGATACCCCTCTTTTTTCACAAAAAGACCACATATACAATCATGCTCTTTTTTAAAACTTTCCAGCGAGTCATATCCTGTAAATTTAAGCATTGCAGCATTGCCTTTTTTTATAGCAATTCCATCTGTGGTTATCATAAGATTTGGAGTAGCATCAAAGATGGTTTGAAGATACTCCTGAGTAGATTTAATCTCGCTCTCCATCTGTTTATGTTCGGTGATGTCTCTCCACGAAGACATAGAATATAATATATTTTCATCTTTATCTCTAACTGCATTAACATTTAAAGAGACATCAATTTTGGTTCCGTCTTTTCTTTTTAAAATAAGCTCTCTATCAAAAATTACACCCCTTTTCACAAACTCTTCAAATGTATTATGAACCTCTTGCATACAATCATCATCATACATCTTAAATATAGGAGAACCGATAAGTTCCTCTTTTGAGTATCCTGTTTTTTTAAGCACCGTCTCATTACATAGCAGAATAGTCGCATCCTTGGGGGAAACTGAAACATACATATCCGGAGCGTAGTCGTATAAAGCGCGAAATTCGGCTTCACTCTTTAGCAGCTCTTCATGTGCCATCTTATTCTTTTGTAAATATGTAAATTCCCTAATTGTAAAGATTGTTATTCCAACAATACCAAGGAGCCAAACAAAAATAAACAAAAATGCAAATCTCACCCTATGTTTTTCGGAAACAGCATATAACTCTTTTAAAGGCATCGCAACACCGACTCCGCCGCGAACATCACCTATCTTATAACCCTGAAATGCATGACATTTTAAACAGCTCTCTTGTACATACATGGGACGCATCAGACGTAAATATGGCTCTCTATCTATCTCTGTATATTCATAAGCCTCTTCTTTACCCTGTTCAAACGCTTGTAAAGCTTTTATTTCCCACTCATCCGGTTTGTTCCCCTCGTAGAGGTATTTTAAACTTGTTATCTTGCTTCTTATGCCATATAAGCCACTATACTCATCCGACATTTGACGCACTATGTAGGCTGGATTCATCAAGGTAAGCTTTGTACCGTCGGGTTTTGTAATATCTCTGTCGGGTATGTGGGACAATTTCGGGTTTGAGGGAGTACGCTCAGTTGCAGGCACGTAAACACCCCCGTGAGAAGATGCCCACGCGCGAAAGGCCTGGTCTTTCAAAAAGTTGGCTCTGGCAATATTTTCTGCTATGCTTTTTATCTGCTTATTCTCTTGCCAAGTACCGAGGACAAAAACAAAGAGAACTATAACACTCCATAAAAAGAGAGTAGCATAGATAAAATGCTTTAGTCTAAGCTCTTCAATCTCTTTTGATACTAATAAGTTTTTAATCTTATTTAATTTCATCCCTGTTTCCTTGATTATAATGGAAGTGTCTCTTCAAAGCAGACATTGTTTTTTATTGTACACCCTCATCACTTAATCTTCTAAATTTGCTGCATCCGCTGCTGCTTCCCATGTTGCAAACTTTTCCATATAATCTTTTTGCTTCACTCTTATTCTCCCCTATGCCTTTACCGTTTCTGTACATTTCTGCTAGATAATAACACCCCTCAACCTGTCCTTTTTTACAAGTGTAGTCGTAAAGCACACTTGCCATCTGGTAATCTTTTACCGCTCCACGCCCTCTATGGTACGAAACTCCTAAATTGTAACACCCATTAATATTTCCGGCATTGCAGGACTTCGCATAGAGCTGGCTAGATTTGATAAAATCTTGTTTTACACTCCCTTTTCCATTTTCATATATAACCCCTAAATTAGAGCATGCTCTAGCATCTCCGGCATCACAAGCAGTAGTATAAAGCTCACTCGCTTTGACTTCATTATGCATCATACCCTTTCCATTTTCATACATAAACGCCAGATTATAACATCCATCTATATTGCCACTATCACACGATTTACCCCATAATGTAATAGCTTCTGCATAATTATTTTTTTTGTACTCTGCATACCCGTCCGCTACCAAATCAGCATACAGATTCACACCCAATATCAAACCAAACCCCAACAAAAAAACTAATCTCTTCATTTTCATTCCTTCTCTTTCAAATTTAACTCCCTAATATTATAACTTAGAACTATATATAACCGCTTTTAATTGCAAAAATTTGAGAGTTTTTTATCTAAAACATACCCTAATGAATAAGTATATTTTTTTAAAGATACTGTTGTATTGTATCTTTATATATGTCCTAAAAAGTGTAACCGGATTAGAGAGATTTATGATACAATTTTGCGATTTTCCGATGCTCGCACGGAATCTAAAATACTCTCACTTAAATGGAAAAATGAATGCAAATTTTAACTCTTCTTCTGACAACAATGAAAGATAGGAATACTATATTCAAACCAATATTAAAATTAATTTTGATATTAATAGGTATGACAAGTAGTTATGTTATGGCAAATGAGTTGCCTAATGCGTGTAGCAGAGATCAAAATGTCAATGAGTTTACGGTTTTAAGCTACCATGAAATCGCAAATAAAAGTGAAACTCTCGATTCAAGCTATGCGGTTACTCCATCGGATTTTGATGAACAGATACATTGGTTGATGAGTAACGGTTATCACTTTGTTGGCATAGATGATATTTTAAAGCACCGAAAAAATAAAAAACCGTTGCCAAACAAAGCAGTTTTAATTACTTTTGATGATGGCTACCAATCAGTATATGCGAATGCCTTTCCTATTCTAAAAAAATATAAAATTCCTGTTGTAATTGCATTAGTCGGTAGTTGGCTAGAGTCTAAAGATAAAGTAGATTTTGATAAACATACAATTGCACGCAGTAAGTTCTTGAGCCAAGAAGAGATTAAAGAGATGGTAAAGAGTGGTCTTGTAGAAATTGCCAGCCACAGTTATACTCTTCACGGAGGGATAGAAGGCAATCCTCAAGGCAGTATGCAGCCGGCAATAACAACTCGCAAATGGTTGAAAGATAAGAATGTTTATGAAGATGAAAAAAGTTATCAGCAACGCATACGAAATGATTTAGCAAAAAACAGTGCTTTTTTAAAGCAATACACAGGGCAAAAGCCTCGCGTGATGGTTTGGCCCTATGGGCATTATAATAAAGAGGTACGTAAAATTGCAGAGCAGTTGGGCATGCCTTTAGGATTAACATTAGACGATGGCAGCAATACACGCACTGCGCCTCTATGGGGCATGCGACGCATACTGGTTGAACAAAAAATGACACTTAAAGATTTAGAGACAGACATGTGGCTGCGAAATGCCAATTGGACAGATGACGCCCGCACGACAAAAGCAGCACATATTGATTTAGATTACTTATATGATCCAGATCCGGTACAGACAGAAAAAAATATAGGTATTTTACTTGAGCGTCTCAACAAGTTAGGAGTCAACACGGTTTATGTGCAGGCCTTTGCTGACCCTGATGCCAATGGTTCAGCGGATTATGTCTATTTTCCAAATAGAAATTTGCCGATGCGTGCAGATTTATTTAATCGGGTAGCTTGGCAGATTGCCAAATGCACGCCGGTTAAACGCATTTATGCTTGGATGCCCATGTTAGCTTGGCAACTGCCGCAAAACCATGAAGCGGTCAAAGATATGGTAGTGACACTGCAAGTTGATCCGACACATCTCAACATGAGTTATATAAGGTTATCTCCGTTTTCTGATAAATCAAAAAAAGTGATTAAAGAAATTTATGAAGATTTGGCTAAATCATCCCATTTTGACGGTATATTGTTTCATGACGATATAACTCTCTCAGATTTTGAAGATGATAGTGAATTTGCACGTCAACAGCATAAAAAATGGGGATTATCGCCAACTGTTAATGAAATCAGAGCCGATAGAAAACAATATTTAGAGTGGACTAAACTTAAAACCCAATATTTAGATGAGTTCGCAATGGAATTGGCTCAGGTTGCAAGAAATCAACATCCGGGGCTCAAGACAGCACGCAATCTCTATGCACAAGTTGCTTTAAATAAGAATGCCGAGGAGTGGTATGCACAAAATCTCGCTCAATCGATAAAATATTATGACTACACCGCAATTATGACAATGCCGTATATGGAAGAAGCTAGCGACCCTGTGCAGTTTTACGATGACATTGTTAAGCGTGTAAAAGAGGAGCAGTGTGGGTTAGAACGCACTGTAATTGAGTTGCAATCGGTAAATTGGAGAAAAAATAATGAGCCGCTTCCCTCTAAAGAAATGGAAGATACAATAAAACACTTATATGATTTAGGTGTACATCATGTGGCGTATTATCCTGACGATTTATTTAAAAACAACCCTGATGCCGATACGATGAAACGAGTGTTTTCACAAAAACCGATGCGTATGCATACTATTAACGCAAAGTAATGCCATGCGAATAAGTAAGAAGGATTTTTGATGACTTTGCCTATATTTTTGCAATTAATATGGCACACAGTGTTAGGTTATGTATTTTATTATCCGCTCTTTATGTCAAGTTTGTGGATAGTAGGGGCAATATTTTTTTATTTTAAAAATGAAAAACCATACGCTAAACAGATTATTCCACCGCTGAGAGACAATGAAAGCTGGTCCGGTGTGAGTATTTTAATTCCTTGCTACAACGAGGGTCAAAATGCAGTCGAGACAATTACTTATGCACTCAATGTAAAATATCCTGAATTTGAAGTCATCGCTATAAACGATGGCAGCAAGGATGATACTTTAGAGATATTGCTAAGTTTAGCAAAAGATAATCCAAAGTTAAAAGTTGTTAATTTAGCGGAAAATCAGGGAAAAGCCTTAGGACTCCAAGCAGGTGCACTGTTAGCTAAATATGAGTATTTGGTGTGCATAGACGGAGATGCCTTAATTGATGAATATTGTGTTCATTGGATGGTGAAGCATTTTATTCGTTATCCGGAAGTTGCCGCTGTAACAGGCAATCCAAGAATACGCAACCGCACAAGTTTATTGGGTAAAATCCAGGTTGGCGAGTTTTCTTCAATTGTAGGGATGATTAAGCGTGCACAGCGTAGTTTTGGACGAATATTTACAGTATCAGGCGTGATTACGGGCTTCAGAAAAGCTGCCGTCCATGATGTAGGCTATTGGAGTCCGGATATGCTGACCGAGGATATTGATATTACATGGAAATTACAACGCAACGGTTGGGATGTACGCTTTGAACCTCGATCTTTGGTATGGATTTTAATGCCGGAAACCTTGAGTGGACTATGGAAACAACGCTTACGCTGGGCTATGGGCGGTTTTCAAGTCTTGCTTAAAAATTTTAAAGTTTTATTTATGCACAAACAAACGCATCTTTGGGGGCTTATGGTTGAACAAATATTAAGCATGCTTTGGGCATATAGCATGGTACTAGTAGTTTTGGTCTGGTTAATTAGTTTATTTCTGCCTATTTTATATTTAATGCCCACAGATTCACCCATTTTACCAGACCAAAGCAGTGTTATTCTTATTGGTGCATGTTTGATACAGTTCGCGATAAGCAAATGGTTAGATGGTCATTATGACGAGGGTTTAGGAAAAAATTATTTTTGGATGATTTGGTATCCGTTTGCATACTGGGTAATTAATCTGCTTACAGCTGTAACAGCTGTTCCAAAGGTTCTATTTAATAAAAAAACTCGAGCTAGATGGGTTAGTCCGGACCGAGGTGTACATCAAGAGTTGAATCAAAAAGGGTAGATGGATATGAAAAACTTAATTATCAACAAACGCCATGAGTTACCTTTCTCTAAACGAGTGGTTTGGGATGTAGTAACCATTTTACTTTGGATAGGTTTTATCTATTTATGGAAACCTTTACTGCATGTATTCTATAGAATTATTACATTAGAAGTACCGGCAAATGAAATGTCAGATTGGATTTATGACAATATTCACAGTGTAACATTTGGGAATGCTATCATAATTTTAACTGCAACACCCATAGTATTATTTATATTGTCACGGCTCAACAGACATAAATCCCAAAGTGAGCATTTAATCTATAAGTCGAGTGATTATGCAAACTATTTTCATGTAAATGTCAAAGAATTGCAAGAGTGTGCAGATAGCCAATATGTTACTGTTCACCATGATGACCATGGTCATATAACCGACCTGAGTAATCAAATTAAAAACAGCGAGGTTTAGCGTGGTATATTTCTATTTTTATACCCCGTATTGATTCTCAAATGAAGCCCTAGATAGTAGGCATGTGTAATCGCTTTTTTGAGAAGATATGCCGTGTATCCTTTGACTTTTATGTACTTAAACATCTCTCCAACGGCATATTTTCCGCCAAGTGCTATAAACATGCCGCTTACTTTCGCATCAAAAGGCTCGGTCTGCTTTAAATCTATTCTTTTTCGGATGCACTCGGCAACATACTCCGCACTTTTTTCTGCGATTTGAGCTGTCGGGGGGAGCATATTGCCCTCGCTGTCTCGTATCTCAACACAATCGCCTATGGCAAATACATTTTTTTTGCCCTTGATATTTAACTCTTCATCGGCAATAAATTGACCGATTCTGTTTTTGTCACACTCGAGGGCATTGTTGAGATTTCCGGCTTTTATTCCACCGGTAAAAATCATAAAGTGGTAGTGTAATTTTTTTCCATCTTTAAAATAGATATAGGAGTTGTCAACATTACTGATAAACGCACTTGTCAAAATTTTAACGCCCAATTTTTCCAATCTTTTTTGAGTATTTAAGATAATGTACGAACTCATCCCCGGTAAAATTGTTTCACCCGCATCAATGAGATAAATTTTTATAGCTCTCGCTCTGTCGCCAATGGTTTTACTGTATGTTTGAATAACATTTGCCATCTCTGCCGCCACTTCAACTCCGCTCAATCCTGCTCCGCCTATGGCTAGATTTATTTCTTGCTTATCAGCATGCTCCGCGCTCTGAAGCTGTTTATAGATAATGTCTTCAAACTCCTGTCTGAAATCATGCGCTCTTTGGAGATTTTTGACTCCATGGCTATTCTCTTTGAGCCCCTCAATAAATGAAAAAAAGTTTGTTTGCGCACCTGTGGCAATGACCAAATAATCATAATGGAGTGTTTTTTCTTCCACAAGAACCAATTGATTATCAAAGTCTATTGAGTCTGCTCTTTTGTTTATAAAAAGAACTTTTCGCTTAAATCCTAAACACCACTTCTGCAAATCTATCGCAACATCATGAATGTCGAATCTGCCTGCAATGTAGCCATATGCCTCCGTTTGAAGGTAGTGATAGGGGTTTTTGTCAACAAGGGTTATGTTAATATCATGGTGCTTTGCCAAAAATTCTACTGCTCTGAGTCCGCCATATCCGCCACCGATAATTACTACATTTTTGTTCAAGATTAACCCCCTCAATTTTAATGGCGCCATTGTACAGATATTGCGTAGCAATTGAGTAGCATTTCTAAAAAGATGAGAAACGAAAAGAACGCCTCCTTAAGATTTTTAGTGCTAAAATACGCGCCAATTCAACACCGAGGCAAGCCATGTACATTCCATCCGAT
>CANMJR010000004.1:0-107940 GCA_947498025.1 Helicobacteraceae bacterium | reverse complement strand
TATCTCAAAAATCCTAGTTCATAAACTTGTAGGCGGAGTTTGTCGCTGAGGGCGGTGTAGGTTGATTTAAAATTTGAGAAGTCTATTTCCACTCCCATTGCGTCTTTGTTTCTTGCTTCAAGTGCTTTTCTTACTTGATACCATCCGACATCGGAGCGGTTTAGTTTGAGTTCATCTCGCACGGTGCGTACATCGGTTTGTGAAAAATAGGCTTGCCACAATTTTTTTCCTTCGTTCATGACTGTTTTGGCTTCGGGGCTAAGTTTTTTACCACTCAAATATTGCACCATAAAATCACTCTCAAAGCGTTCAGGAGCGTTTACTTCTTGCTCTGTAAAAGGAATAAAGTGATTTACTATTGACCATTTTTTGTCGTTCCATTCGAGGTCGTTGGCACTTGCGGCTCTATTAGAACGATTAAAGAGCATCCAGATTAAACAATCATTTTTAAATTCATCGGATAAGAATTCAGTAGGCTGTAAAAACTGATCTCTGTCATTAAGCCAAGTTGGTTTAACTAAGCGACGAACTGAAAATATTATTGAAGACTGCCATAAATTTTCTGATGTAAGATAAAAACCATGTCCGTCACTAAAACTTGATGAAAATAATGCTGTATGCTGCTCCGCATGTTGCAAATCATTTACCGAACAGCGCATGTATCCTATTGCCCCATCAGACCATGTTTTAACACTTGGTTTAGATGTTGCAGGAGAAATCCCATTTTTGAGAGGAATCACATCAATTTTATTTGTTTTTGGTCGTTTTAACCAAACATTTAAAAAGCTACTATTAGGTAAATTATAGAATATTTTTTCTCCGATTGGTTGAGCTTTTTTATCTAACACTTCAGTTGATATTTCTATAATAGGTGTTTTTTTAATAGCATTAGAATCTGTTTTCCAGGCTAAAAATCCAATGGGAAATTTTCCATTTAAACCATCAAAAGCTTGATTGTGTACTACAAAACCACCTAAATATTTAGCATTCCATAATTGTCTGAATTTTTCAAAATTTGGAGCATTGACATATTTAAGCGTGCTAAACATTGCTATGGTAGCAGTTGGGATTTCTTGTGAAATTCTTACAACAAATTGAATAAAAAGCTCGTTACTTGCTTTGCCATAATCTGCCATAGCTGTAATAGAGAATTTAGTTTTGGCAACACCCGTTTTAGTTTTAGCATCCATCCCAAGTGATGTATTTTCTCGATTAGCCGCCTCCGCATACGGCGGATTAATCAAAATCAAAATCTTTTTACCCTCGGCAATCGCACTACGCAACGCCATCGGCACTTTATTTGTAAGCGTGTAATCAATCTTTCCCTCATCCGTAATATCATCGTTCAAATAATCATACTGAAACCGTGTCGCCGCAACACATGTTTTGGTCGCTTTCATCACATCTACATCGGCTTGGTCAAGAGTTGACATGTAGATATTGCGGTGGTTGGAGTGCTTGACTTCGAGGTTACCGACACCACAACACATGTCCCAAACAATGTACTCTTTTTGCCAATTTTTACCAAGTGTTTCAGTGAGCTTGTCATAGGCTTTGTCCACCACGGCTAGAGGCGTGTAATAGGCTCCTTTGAAGCTTCTCTCATCGGTTGGAATGAGAGAGTCGCGACGCTCTAAAAGATAGTCACGATACTCCGCTTTTGGCGGTTTATGGTAAATTGCCCAAAACTGACGGTAGCCTTCTTTGTTGCCTAGTTCATAAAGTTTTCCGCCCAAACTAAAAACGGGTGCATCATTTTTGTGAAGCAGTTCGGCTGGAAGATTGGCATGTGTAGAGATAGTTCCGTCATGCATGATGTCGGCAAAAAAGAGCAGTGCATAATCTTCTTCATTTACACCGTTGATTTCGCGTCCTATCATCTCGACCCATTTGTCAAAAACTTGTTTTAAGTTGTCGGGCGTGATGGGCGTGCGGATAATGTCACCCGATTTTATAGCAGTTTTTACCGTGCTGATAAACTCCTCTTCATGCGTGGAAATTTTGAAAGAGACAAAATGCGTTCCGATAAGGGCAGAAATTTCTTCAAGTGCTTCTGAAGTAACTTTACTACCTGATGGTCCCCATTTTATGATTTTTTTTGCCAATAGAGGAAGTACATCACTGCTTTTCATAAGCGCCGCTTTTTCGGTGTCAATGACACACAAAAATGGCGGAACAAGTTCCCCTTTATTGACTGCATTTTGTACATAATGAAGCAACTGGGTAAACATATAATAAATAGAGTTTTTACCTGTATCTTTTGCTTCAAACCAAATCTCATCTGTTTTGATATCTATGAGACCTTTTGTAAAACTTTTTAGACCCAGAGCTCTGATATAGGCATCTTTAACATCCTCTTCACTCTTTGCGTTTTGTAGTTCGGTATGTAAATGAAGTGCCATTGTATTCCTTGAAAATCATATAGTTCAATTTTAGAATGCAAGAATACTCTATTTTGCTGAAATAATCTATGGCATGAATTGTCGCATGTGGAATTATTTTTTTTCGGAACCGATGGCTCTGCCTTCGGAAGTGCGTCTAAAAATCTTGCAACTTTCATGACATCAGAGCGAAGGCAGAGCCATCGCTTCCGAAGAGCTACACAAAAGCGAAGGCAAGCCATTACTTCGCTAGGCTGGAAAGTTTAATCACGAAATCAGATAATGATAAATACTCAAATGTGTCCGTTTCAAGCCTCTTCGAGTATAAAATTGGAGTGCATTTTCGTTGTTTACATCTGCTGCTAATTGAATCCTTTTGTATCCGTACTCCACAGCCAAAGCTCTCATTTTATTGATGAGACGGCTTGCAACTCCCATTTTTCTGTACTCCTCTTTTACGACCAAATCTTCAAGCTGACCGACAAAACTTCCTTCGGCACTTGAGATTAATCTTTGCATTGTAAGCATTCCAACAACATGATTTTCATGCAGTGCTACTAGAAGGTTACTCCCTTCGTAAGAGAGGAGTTGTTTGAGTCCGGCGTACTGCTTCTCGTAATCTATGGTAAAGTCGGATTCTATGGCAAATAAAACACCGAGTAACTCCGCCATCTCTTTTAAATTTTCTTCTTTCGCCATCTCTATGGTAATCCCTGATTTCATGTTGAGATCACAAATCTCCGGGTCTAAAATGGCTATAACTTTTTTTGCATGTTCATTCATCGGATTGCCTTTGACATAAAGTGTTTGGAGGGTTGTTATGTTTGCAAGAGTATCAGGTAAATCGACAATTTTGTTTGCCTCAATATCTAACTCTTGAAGCTGCAGATAACGCCCTATTTCGTTTGGTACTTTTTTTATGATGTTTGACGAGAAACAAAGCACTTCAAGTGAAGCAGATGGAGGAAGCAAAAACTCTTCCAAACTGCAACTATCACATGAAAGTTCTTGCAATGATGGTGCAAAATCATCTGAAAAAGTGACTGATTTGAGAGGATTTTCATCAAGAGTCAGCACTTCCAAACGCTCCAAACCATGAAGATGCAAAGAGACAAGTCTGTTTGAGCTAAAATTTGCACTGCTTACATTCAAGGTAAAAAAGACCTCATCAATGGTTTTGAGGCGGTTATCTATCATCTCAATCTCATCTAAAGCTCTCAAAAAGACGATAGAAGCCGGAATGTTCTCTATCAGATTATTGTTAAAATTGACTCTCATAACATTTGCCAATGAGGGGAGCAAAGCTTCAATATCTTTTAAAAAATTACTTGAGAGATTGACACTTCTAAGTTCCTGTAAAGGAGAAAGATGAAGCTCTTTGAGAGCATTCGCACTCAAATCTAAGACTCTGAGTTGTCCACTTTTGCCCAAAATAGAAGCGTCACTGATTTTATTGCCGCTTGCATTTAAAAAACGGAGCGGCAAACTCCCGAGCAC
The DNA here is from genome assembly GCA_947498025.1 of Helicobacteraceae bacterium. Taxonomy (GTDB): domain Bacteria; phylum Campylobacterota; class Campylobacteria; order Campylobacterales; family Sulfurimonadaceae; genus Sulfurimonas. The sequence continues at coordinate 104,062 of CANMJR010000004.1, read as the reverse complement.
TTCCGGTAACACTTCAAAACTATTTCTGCGAATATCTAAAATAGCAAGATTTTTCAGGAGAGAGAAGTTATTTGGAAGCGTTTTAAGAGAGTTTCCACTCAAATTGAGGCGCGTAATCTCCTCAGGTGTCGTAATGTTTTCTTGCATCGCACCATATTGGCTCAGCCAAGTTCTTAATCTGTCCCATTCGTAATCGTACATTATTCCATTTCCTCAATCAAATGCTTCAATCTCTCTAACCTCTGTTCTATCAAATACGCAATCTCTTCATAATCAAATTGCCCATACAAATTCATATCGTACACCTTCATCAAAGCAACTCTGCAACAGCTTCTATTGCACTCTGTTACAAGCTTTTTTGCTTTTTTATAGGGCAGTGCCGTATCTCCAAATATCTCTATTGCCTGTGCGACGCTTTTTGCTCCGCACTCGCAAATCTCCATTGCAAGGATTTGTTCTTTAGTTTTCATTTGAGTGAAGTGTTATAAACCATGCTCAGCAGCAAATGCATGAACCTCTTCCACTGCAGCTAGCAGTTTTTGACTCAGCTGGGGAAGCTTAAAATGGTTCGTCCAAATCGTATCTTCAACTATGTCATGAATCTCTGAAGCAATCTCCATGGCAATGCGTTTTCTTTTTGCTAACTCTTTTTTTAACTCTTTCATATCTTCACTCATTTTTTTTCCTGTTTCAATTTTAATATACAAATTCTCTATACATTTTTACAAGTTCAATGTTACTCAGCACCCGTTTACGCGAAGTGACAATCTCTCGAATGAGAGGGAGCAGACCTTGGAGTGCGCTCTTTTCTGCATGAATACCCAGTTTTTTGAGATGGTACAAAATTGTCCCCGTGCCTGAGTGCTTTCCGATAGGGTATTCTCTCATCGTTCCGACCTCTTCCGCACCAAAAGGCTCATAAGCAGAACCGTTTTTCATCATTCCATCTGCATGGATGCCACTCTCATGTGAGAAAATATGTTCCCCTACAATCGGAGCAGACAAAGAAAGGCTCACACCCGCGGCTTCGGCAACCAACCGTGCGAGATTTTTCATCTCGTACGTGTCAATAAAACGCTTTTGCCCGTAAATATGTTTGAGTGCCATAGAGATTTGCTCAAACGAAGCATTCCCTGCCCTCTCGCCAAGCCCGATAACCGTAGTGTTTACGCTCACTGCTCCGGCATCTAGTCCGCTCAGAGCATTTGCAGTTGCAAGACCAAAATCGTTGTGCGTGTGCATCTCGATAGGGAGTAAATTAAGCGACACCAATTCACTTACAGTTTTGTAGGTTTTCGTAGGTGTGAGTATGCCAACCGTGTCGCAGTAGCGAAATCTATCCGCTCCGCATGCCGCTCCAAGCACCATCACCTCTTTCATAAATTTCAAAGAGCCGCGCGAACTGTCCTCACCCCCGATGCAGACAAAAAGCCCCTCCCTCTTTGCTTCTTTTATAACACTCTCAAGCTCTCTGAGCATCACTGTTTTATTGCCGCCAAACTTTACATCTATGAGAATATCTGAGATAGGAATAGACAAATCCACCGCTTTTATTCCGCAATCAAGAGAAGCTTCAAGGTCACTCATCTTTGCACGGTTCCAACTCATCATGCGAACACCCAAATCAAGTGCAAGTAACTCTTTTATATCCTCTTGCTCTTTTTTTCCCATTGCAGGAATTCCGATTTCAAGTTCGTTCGCCCCACATGCCACAAGTGAAACGGCAATGGAAAGTTTCTCTTTTGTGTTAAAAGCCACAAAAGGAGCTTGTTCGCCATCGCGGAGTGTTGTGTCATTTATAAGTGCCATTTTTCTACTCCTTTTTTACCTCATTCTCTTTGAAAACGAGGGTAAATCATTGATTCCAAAAAAGTGATATTATAAAAATTGTAACAACCGAGACATTTCTGCCGAAGGCAAGCTATTCATTTCATAAACTTCGGAGATGTTAAAATATTTTCTTGTTGCGCTTAACACTGAAGTTTCTATCGGCATATTTGCGTAACTTTGGTCAGAGATGAGTCCTGCTCCGGCCAAATCATTTTGTGGACATTCGCCGATTTTTGCGGTTAAAATAAGCTTGCAATCTTTGAGTTTTGCCAAAATCGGCTCTATCGGATTTGCACCGTCGGGTCCTGCACAATACTCAACATCTAACTTGCGATGATGAATAAATCTTATTCCTAAATCTCCTGCTTCATAAATCAAAAACTCCTTAACCGTCCCGAAATGTTGCTTTATCATCCCCTGACCTGCACTCGTCACAGCCACCAAAATTGTCTCTGAGGTGCTACTTAGCTCCGCTTTTTCTTTTTTTACTCTCTCGTTTGCCTTATCCAAAAAGAATCTAAACTCCTCTATTTTTGCCTGAGACTCTTGTCGTGCTTTGATGTTGTAGTGGTTCTCAAGCTCATCAAAACTCATAGAATTGAAAACATTTTTGCTAAACTCTTGCCCTCTGTCTTCACCGATAAGCCCAACCGCATCCGCACGGCATTGACGGCAGTGTTGCATCAGTTTCATATCCATTCCGCATGCCTCTTGCGCTTCCATCTGCTGCTGGTCTGTGGCGCTTGGAACACCGCCCAGTCCAAAGGCAGTTCCATGCTCGGGCTCTGAGATAATCGGCATGATGTTATGCAAAAATACACCGATTTCTTTGAGTTTTTTGGAAACTTCCACAAGGTGTTTGTCATTGATTCCAGGGATTAAAACGGAGTTTGCTTTGATGAGAATCCCTTTTTCAACACACATTTTCATCCCTTCAAGTTGTCTTTGGAGGAGAATTTTAGAAGCCTCTTTTCCATAGATGCGTTTGTTATTGTAAAAAATCCATGGATAAATTTTTGAGCCAATCTCGCCTGTTTCGTCAACGGTGTTGATTGTAACCGTGACATGGTCAATGTTGTATTTTGTCATCTCATCGACAAATTTCGGAAGTTCCAAACCGTTTGTAGAGAGACAAAGTTTTAAATCCGATGCCCTCTCACGCACAAGTCGGAATGTCTCAAATGTTTTTTTAGGATTTGCCAGAGCATCACCCGGTCCTGCAATGCCTAAAACGCTCAGTCTTTTGACTTCTCCGCCGACAAACATCACTTTTTTAGCCGCTTCTTCCGGGCTCAATCTCTCACTCGTAACCCCAGGGCGGCTCTCGTTTGAGCAGTCATACTTACGGTTACAGTAGTTGCATTGGATGTTACATGCAGGAGCAACCGCGACATGGATTCTCGCATAATGGTGGTGCGCACCCTCCGAATAACATGGATGATTATGGATTTTATCTTGAATATCCTGTGGCAGAAAAGACTCGCTAGGATTGCTTGAACTACAGCTCATTTTAGCTCCTTATATATAATTTGTTTAGGAATTCAAATGACCTTGCTTCATGCAGCTACAATCATTTATTACTTAGGTAAATGCATAAGGTGTTCTAGCAGTATATTTTAGTTTTTAATACAAAATTGTCATTCTTTTATTATTTTTTGGATTATTAAAAATATTGTACATAACAGTTAAAGGGTAAAGAAGGCAGTTAAAAAAGCGATAGCTACAATTATATGAAAATGATTATCAAAACTATTGACATATAAAAATTAATATTGTAGAATTCTTCAAAATAAATGATTCTGATAGTTTCTATCATTATCATAGATAAAAAAAGGATTTACAGCATGAAAACATCAAGACTATCGTTAGCTTTAATTACGGCATTAGCACTGTCAAGTTCTGTTTATGCAGATGATGCATCTGAAATAACTCAGTTAAAAAAAGAGATGCAAGAACTTCGCGAAGTGACTAAATCACTTATCGATGAAACAAGCGATTTAAAATCAGGTTTTAATTACACTACAGTAGATACGGAAAAATCATATAACGGATTGGGTAGTGCGGCATCAAAAGTTTATTACTCCTCTTCACCGCTTTCAATTGGCGGTTATGGAGAGATGTATTATGCAAATGAAAACAGTGAAGGAAAGAGGACTTCAAAATTGGATGTTTATAGATTTGTTCCCTATATAGGTTACAAATTTTCTGACAATATAATATTAAATACAGAACTAGAGTTTGAGCATGGCGGAGTTGCGAACAATGATGGAGTCGCAGAAGGCGGGGAAGTAATTTTAGAGTTTATGTACCTCGACTTTTTAATCAATCCACATGCTAACTTAAGAATCGGTCACTTTTTAATACCTATGGGTCTTATAAATGAGAAGCATGAACCGACACTTTTTACAACCGTTCAACGACCTGAAACTTCAAAGTATATTTTACCGACGACTTGGCATGAGAGCGGAGTAATGGTTTACGGTGATATTATTGATAACATATCCTATAAAGTTGCCGGTGTCAGCGCTTTACAAACGGGTATAAATGGTTCTAAATGGATTCGTAATGGGCGCGGTGAATCGTTTGAGCAAACAGACCCAAATCTTGGTGGTGTAGCGAGATTGGACTATACAGGAATAAATGGATTATTAGTAGGTGGTTCAGCGTATTATGCTCCATCTGTAAATGGATATAATTCTGCAACAACCATAGTTGATGCGCACTTAGATTATAAGATAGGCGGAGCAAGGGTATATGGAACCTATGCCCAGACATCTCGTTCAAATGCCGACGAAATAGCGGCTAATGCTGTTGAAAGCGCCCAAGGTGGCTATATAAATATGAGTTATGACTTACTCTCTCTAACATCTTCGGCTGATTCACTGCCTATTTTTGTTCAATTTGAGAGCTATAATCCTGAAGAAAAAAGAGTTGACGGCACTGCAGGAGATAAAACAGATATAACAACGATAGGTATAAACTACTTTCCTCATGAACAAGTTGTCTTGAAGCTAGACTATGCGGTGAAAAGCAAAGGGAGTGTTGACGGTGACACAGCGAGTATCTCTATGGGCTTTATTTTTTAGAAGAGAGGAACTATGACAAGAATTAAAATTGAGCACAGGGAGGCACTAAATGCCGACTATTAAAACATTATTCATCTACTTACTTCTTATTTTTGCACCTCCTTTGAGTGCAGAAGTTTTGATCTCCCCCGTGGATGCCATGAAATACGCATATGGTCAAAACAGTGAAGTAATCCAAGATAATATTTTACTCTCCTCAGAGCAGGAGAGTAAAATAAGTCAAGAAGCGCAAACAGTACTCGATACCAAAATATTTAAAGTCTTTAAAGCTGTGACCGAGAACAAAACTCTTGGCTATGGTATATTGATTAACAAAAAAGTTCGTTCAAAAAACGCTGTGGTTCTTTATATGATTACGAGAGAGTCCGTATTAAAAGGTATAGAAATCATAGCCTTTAATGAGCCTGTTGAATATTTGCCATCCAAAGAGTGGAATTCGCAATTTCAGAATATTCCTACAACAAAGATGTTGAGACTTTCAAAAGAGATTCCAACCATAACGGGTGCGACGCTTTCGGCTAGAAGTGTCACGGACAGTTCGCGAGTTGCTTTTGCTTTTTACAATGAAGTTCTAAAAGAGAAAGAATGAAGTTCACTATTATTAAAGATTTGAATCAAGACAGCATGATGAAGCCAATTTTATCAGGTTTGCTTTTTTTCACCCTGCTCTATCTTCTCTCAGATTTTTTTGTAAAACATAGCGGTTTCGGATTATTTCCACATGCCCTACATGCAACACTCTTTGGCAGTGAGGAGGAGTTCTTAGACCCAATCAACAAAGCATCTTTTTTAGAGTTTTGGCATGTGGAAATCTTTTTTATCATGATGATTCTGTTTACTCTAAGCACCGTTTATATTCGGCTAAGTAAAGCTTCAAAAAGTGCTATAGTTGCAGTCAACATAATGATGATAAGTGCGATTACTTCACTCATCAGCCTACCTCTTGCCTTTTTTTTCAGCTCTGGTTTTATAAATATTTATGTTGTAACTTTTTTTATCTGGCATATTTTGGCACTCTTTAGTGCGCTCTATTCTATCAAAAGACTCCATTATGCATAGAGCATATAAAATCTCTATTCTTTATTTTGCTCTATTTACACTTCTCTTATTAATAAGCGGATATATGATTTTTGAGTCCAAAATAGGCTTTGGTGTACAGAGAGCTTTGGCTTACTATATGGGCAATAAAGAGCTGTTTATTGCCGCCAAGACGAATGGCGGCATTTTAAAGTTAGTTCTGCCGCACATCTTTGGTTTTGCACTCTTATCCATGATAATTTTACACTTCTTAATCTTCACAAAATTTAGAAACAGAACATTTGTAAAGGTGTTGCTGTACACCATTTTCATTTCTCAATTTTTTGAAATTTTCACTCCGTTTTTTGTAATCAATATCTCTGAAATATTTATTTACCTCAAAATCATCTCATTTTTTATTTTTATGGGTCTTATTCCGATTGTTTTATATCTTTTTGATAGTATTGCACAAATAAAATTTAGATAGGTGAATCATGTTGGAAGTTTTTCTGCTCTCTTTCGCTCTTAGTATGGATGCCTTTGCCGTATCTATCGGTCTTGGCGTAAAAAATAAGTATTTTGATAAAACACTAGCCCTTAAAGCCGCTTTGTTTTTTGGTTTTTTTCAAGCTCTGATGCCGCTCTTTGGTTATCTTGCCAGCCTTGGAATTGGTGTTTATATAGAATCGATTGACCATTGGGTTGCCTTTGTTTTACTCAGTATCATAGGCGGAAAAATGCTTTATGAGAGTTTTGGTGAAAATACCGAAGATGAAATCGCACTCATAACAAACAAAGTACTTCTCATCCTTGCGATAGCTACAAGCATAGATGCCATGGCAGCAGGTTTTACTCTGAATCTACTTCAATTTAATCCTTATCTATCTATGATAATTATCGGTGTAGTAACTTTTATATTCAGCTATTTAGGTGTCTTTATCGGCTCAAGGGGCGGTGAATATCTCGAAGATAAAGCTGAAAAGTTGGGCGGTATAGTCCTCATTGGGATTGGTCTCAAAATTTTGGCGGAACATACTTTATTACATTAAACTCTTGCAAAACTCAAAACTAAGCGAACGATTCTACAGCGTAAGCGAAGCCTTAGTGAGCGTGTTTTGAGTTTTGCAAGAAGTCTATTTTTAAATTTTCAACGAATTCGTTGATATTTTTGCTAACAATCAGTTTTTTGTCACTCTCTAAAATAATATATGCGATTTGCATTGACTCTAAAAAAGTGTAGCTTTTCTCTTTCGGCATGACGCTCACAGCCGTTGCATACGCATCCAAATCACTGCTTGGCATGTGGGAGATGAGTGTTATTGATATAAAATTCTGTGCAGGCTTTTTTTGTTTTGGATTTATGAGATGGTTGTTTTCTGTGGATTCTACATATCTGTTATAGTTTCCGCTCGTACTCACCCCTGTTTCTTTGTTCAAAGTGTCAAAACTCGCTAAATAATTCTCGCCATGTGGATTTTGAACATCTATGTGGCATGCATCAAGACATCTAATATCCCCGCTTGCAGCTATTACGGCTTTGGTAATATTTTTACTTTTAAAATACTCTGCTACTTTATCCACTCCAAAACCTTTGCCCATACCACCCAAATCTACTTTTATGTTCTCTCTCAAAGAAGCCTCTTTTTTGTTAAAAGACAAACCTTTAAAATCCACATGTGCATCTTCAAGTTCCTTGGCATGCGGAACTCTCTGGTTGGCACCGAACCTGTACAAATCTTCTGTAATGGAGCCGACAGTTATGTCAAAATATCCATCCGTCTGCTCATAATATTTTTTACTTAAAGAGAGGGCTTCATAGGTATATCGGTTTATACCTGTCTTTTTATTGTGATTGAGTTTGTATATCTGAGCGGTTATATCGTAGGAAGATAAGGAGAGTTCAACATCTTTCATAATGCCAAAACCCTCTTCAATAGAGTCTTTATTTTTTTCTTCAAGAGACAGAGTTATAAAAGTCCCCATTCCCACTTTTGTTCTGCTTAGCATCTGTGCATCTAAAAAAGACACACAAATAAAAAGAAAAACTAAAAATCTAAGCAAAATTAAATCGTTATATATTAATTATTTCGTTTACTTCCAAACCAAAACCGCTCAAGCCTACAAAATCTGTCTGCTTCATAGAAGTAATGAGATTCATTTTGGAGATACCGAGAGATTTTAGCACCTGAGCACCGATTCCAAACTCTTTCATTGCTGCATTATCTTGGTGATTCGGCTTATTTATAAAAACTAAAACCCCACTGTTTTGCTTTAAATATTCTATGGAATGAATCAAATTATTGTATTTTGGTTGATTGAGAAGAAGCTCTTTATCCGATATAACATTGTGAACTCTTACATTTGCTATTTCGCCGGCTTTATAAAAAACTATCGCCGTATGTTCTACATTGTCATGGTCTAAAAATGTGTGCTGCTTGACTTTCACACCAAAAAATTCTATCTCTTCAACCTGTGTCTCTTTGACAAGTCTCTCGTTGGCTAAACGATATTCAACCAAATCGGAAATAAAAATAGTTTTAAGAGCATGCATTTCAGCAAAGATATCAAGATCATCTCGTCTTGCCATAGTTCCATCTTCTTTAATGATTTCACAAATTACAGCAGATTCGCTAAGCCCTGATAAACGGCACAAATCAACAGAACCTTCAGTGTGCCCGGTTCTCACAAGCGTTCCACCGTCTTTTGCGATAAGAGGAAAAATATGTCCCGGTCTCACAAGCTCTGTTGCATGACTGATAGGATTTGCTAAAATCCTAATAGTCTCATCTCTCTCTGCTGCTGATATTCCTGTCAATGCATTTTTAGCATCAACCGAGACAGTAAAAGCTGTTTCGTATGAAGAGGTATTTGAGCTTACCATAGGGTTTAACTCAAGTCTAGTCGCAGTTGATTTTCCAATTGCAACACAAATTAAACCTCTGGCATGTGTAGCCATAAAATTAACATGTGCAGGAGTGGAAAATGCAGAAGCATAAACTAAATCTCCCTCATTCTCTCTATCCTCATCATCCATCATGATGACCATATTTCCTTTTTTTATCTCTGCAATTGCTTCTAATACTCTTTGCGTAGGCGTCATATATTCTCTTTTTGATAATTTGATTTTATTATATAAAAATATTAATTAAAAAGAGTTCAAACTGTATTTGCAAATTCGGCATTAAAAGGCTTGACAATAAATAGTATTTTACCTATAATTCCGCTCCATTAAACGCACTAGAGGCATTTAATTCGTGTCGCGGAATAGAGCAGTTCGGTAGCTCGTCGGGCTCATAACCCGAAGGTCATAGGTTCAAATCCTGTTTCCGCAACCAAGTTTTCATTTTGGGGTGTCGCCAAGCGGTAAGGCACTGGTTTTTGGTACCAGTATTCGGGGGTTCGAATCCCTCTACCCCATCCACAACACACTTTAAATCCCCTATTTATAGGACATAACGCGGAATAGAGCAGTTCGGTAGCTCGTCGGGCTCATAACCCGAAGGTCATAGGTTCAAATCCTATTTCCGCAACCAATCCAATAGAAACTCCTAGAATACAGACTTTCCAAAGAATCAAATTACATACTGTGCCCATATTGTGCCCAAAGATGCCCATTAAATATTATCTAAAAATGATGCTCTTTTAACATTTTCTCTTTTACGATACTTAGCATACATCTGCAATGTCATTGATGAATCTTTGTGTCCAAGCATATTACTTACCCATAATATATCTTCGCCATTTTCTATCATCATTGTTGCAAAAGTATGTCTCATCTGATATATTGTTCTATACTCAATGTCACACTCTTTTAACAAGCGTTTCCATCTACCATCTCTAATAGCTTTTATATCAAAATAATTGTTATTGTCTTCATTTAAAAACACATAACTATTGTTTTTACTTGTAAGCTCATATTGTGCTTTGAGATATGGCATTAAATTATCGAGTATATCGATGGTTCGTATAGAATTTTTTGTTTTAGGTGTAGATATAACACCCATTCTTATTGCACGATTAATGTGAATTTCTTTTTTCTTAAAATCCACATCTTCCCATTTAAGACCAATCATCTCACCACTTCTCAAACCAGTAAAAAAACCCAATGCAACAAAAGCTTTTAAATCATTTTTTGCAGTTTCTATAATAAGTTTGACTTCCTCAAGTAAAAAAGACTTAGACTCAATTTTTTCTATTTTTGGTGTTTTTATCTTCGAGATAGGATTACTCACTATAATTTCATCTCTAAGAGCATCATCAAAAATAGTGCTAAATGTAGCTCTGATGTTTCTTACTCGTCTAGGTTTGAACTTATCTAATAGCTTATTCTGCCAAAGCTGTATATCAGATGGTTTTATTTTATCAAGACTTTTTTTGCCAAATGTCGGTGATATATGCAATCTTAGCGATGCTTCATAATCGTACTTAGTAGATATTTTTCTACTTTTGGAGTGTAATTCAAAACTAATTTTTGCATACTCATCAACTGTTGGAACTTTGTTTTTTATTTCATTTTCAAAGAACTTACCTGAGTTTAACTTATAAGTTATCTCAAGTATTATTTTTTCAAGTGCCTGCTTACGGTTAGCTTTTGTATCATCTAGATTTAGAGTTCTTCTATATCTGTTTGACAGATGATAAAACGTTATCCACAATTTGCCGTTGCGCGCTATAAGTTTCATGTGTGTCCTTTTTGACCACCCAAGAATCTATTGCAACTCTATCAAAGAGTATTTTACCACTCTTTTTAAAAAAGTGTATCCCTTCGATAAGTTGCTCCTCTTTTATTTTATAGATTCTATCTGATGAATAGCTAAGATAATTAGCTAACTCCTTTACGCTTAACCATCTTTTTGTGTGCCCTTCTTCTAATTGATTATTTAATTTTTCAATTAGGGCGAACATCTGAGGAAGTAGTTTTAAACTTTCAAAATCTACATTCATGCCCCTCTCCTAAAACATATCATCATCTACAACACCACGACGAACTAGCTCCGCATTTACAGCTTCATAAACTTCACTAATATCTTTATAGAGCTGAGAATCTATAGGCAAAGTTTCCAAGTCACTATAGAGTCTTGCTTCATAGTTTTGCAGACCTTCATCTGAGTAATTTTTCAGTTCATCTGTAATGGATGGTTCACTGTTTTGCTCTTGTATGTTTTCTCTTTGGAGTTCTTTATAACTATCTCTTAGTGCAAACTCTTCTTTAGCGTTTTGCAGAAGTTCATAAAAATAAAAGAGTGTTGGCGAGTTGTCATGCAGAAGTAATCTTGTAATCTGTCTCTTGATAGGTTTACGAGCATCTTCAAGAGAATATCTATAAGAGATTTTTTCAATCTTTTCTAGTGGTGTTTCAATCTGCATAAAATATTTATTGTCGTAGTGAGTTGAGATGTATTCCCATATCGGAAGTATGTCAGCTCTTTTTCTGTTTGTAGAGTTTATCTGTTCTTCTGTGAGTGATGATGTATCTATGACTTTTATAAACTTGCATCCAAGCTCAAATAAGCTCTTAGAGCGACTCAATGCATCTTCGACTGTAATCTATGTCATACAACTTTAAAAACTCTCTGTGATACTAAAACTCTACGTTAAAGATTGGTTTTCTGGTATCGAGATTATTTACTAAAAAGTAGTTGTGCATAAGTTCTCTTTTTATCTCTGATGCAGTTTCTAGTTCTTTTAACTTGTTGTAAATTCTTAGAAGAAACGGTTTTTTACCTACATAGTACGTCTCTAGCTCATAGCCAGTTGAACGCTCCGATATATTGGCAGAGTGGTTTTTCTTTTTAGAAAGTATCATCTCTTTTTTAAGATAGTTGAAATTATGTTGTATGAACATATTTATATCTATTCGAGTGACTGGAAAGTAGTTTGTGCTAAGGAGTGAGCCTTTGCTGTCAAACGAACTGCTAAACTAGGCAGTCAATAAATCACAAAAAGTTATATTTTGATTTTTGAACCTTAAACTAATAAATTAGTTTTGCTAAACTTTAATTTCATTTTTGAAATAGGAGGTTTAGTGTTAAAGAGGAGAGATATAAAAATGGTACATAAGTGGCTCAAAGAAGGTATGAGTAAGTCTGCTATAGCAAAAATGCTTGGAATAAGCAGAGAAACAGTTCGTAAATACGCCAATAAACCAGAAGGCTATATTCCTGTAATTTCAAAAGCCCCTATTGAAAATCTAGTCGATGAGTATTTACCACATGTTGCACATATGCTAGAGATAGCAAAAGAGAAGAAAATTGAGATTCCTACAACTGTAATTTATGATGAGATTGTAAAACTAGGATATCTTGGAAGCTTAAGATGGCTACAAACAGTAATGCAAAGATATGATCTTAGAAAAAGAGCAAAAGAGGAAGAGAAACTTATCAGATTTGAGACAGAATATGGGCAACAGATGCAGGTGGATTGGATTGAATTTCCTAAAGATAATCTCTCTGCGTTTGTTGCAACTATGGGCTACAGTAGAGCATCTTATGTAGAGTATGTAGAAGATGAAACTCTTAATACGCTTATTACCTGCCATCTTAATGCATTTAATTATTTCGGTGGAGTTCCTAAAGAGGCACTTTATGACAACATGCGTACAGTGATAACAAAGAGAAATGCATACGGATACGGCAAACACCAATTAAATTCTATGTTTGAGGATTTCACTAAACATTGCGGATTTAAGATAAGAGTTTGTAAGCCATACCGGGCTAAAACTAAAGGAAAATTTGAAAGGTTCAATCACTACTTGAGATATAGTTTTCACAATAGCTTGAGTGTGAGACTGGCTATGAAACGATATAGTATGAATATTGATAATGCAAATGCTGAAGTACTCAAATGGCTTGATGATGTTGCCAATAAACGAATTCATCAGACAACACTTCAAATACCATTTGCACTTTTGGCAGAGGAACGCTACCACCTGTCACCTCTACCTAAACCTTATTTGGGTATCCATCCAAAGGCTGTGAATGTTATTTTAGCCAAAAATCAGAAGATTTTTCAATCTACTGCAAAGATGAAGGGAGTGTATATTCCAAATCGTGACATGCAAAGTTATGATGCCTTTATTCCTTCACTCACAGCATTTGTGGCACTTAGTTATGCTGGAAGTTCTATGAATGGGAGTCTGTTATGGAACTAAACACAAGCATTGAAGAATTATGCGAAGAGTTAAAACTTGCAACTATACAAGAGCATTATAATGAAAAATCACTCTTAGCAGCCAAAGAGAGCTGGAACTATTCTCAGTATCTTCATGAGCTGCTAGAACTTGAATTTAACAACAGAATGAATCGTTCTAAGCACACCCTCACAAAACTCGCTGGATTTCCTGCTATTAAAACCATAGAGCAGTTTGACTACAGTTTTACAATAGGTGTGAACTCTAAGCAGATAGAGGAGCTGGCTTCTCTTGCCTTTGTCAAAAAACATGAAAACATCATATTTCTTGGGCAACCAGGTGTCGGAAAAACGCATCTTGCGATTGCACTTGGATATAAAGCTGTCTTGCATAGATACAAGGTGAGATTTACATCAATAATGGAACTTATCTCTGATGCCAATAAAGCAAAAAGGGAGAAAAAATATGACTCATTTTTAAAAAACATCTCTACGCCATCTGTTCTTATTATTGATGAAATTGGATATTTCAATATGTCTAAAGAGGATGCTAACCATTTCTTTCAAATCATCTCTACAAGATACGAAAAAAGTGCAACAATATTTACTTCAAATTTAATATTCAGCCAATGGGCACAAGTATTCGGAGGAGATAAAGTTGTGACAACTGCTATACTTGATAGGATACTGCATCATTCACATGTTATTAATATACAAGGAGAAAGTTATAGGCTAAAAGAAAAAAAAGAATCAGGAATAATCAACTCAGACATTTATAAGTTTGGAGCTAAATCTTTAACTAAAATGGTAGAAAAACAAGAGGTGGTTTAAGTTTCAGTATGTAACTTTTTTTAAATTTAACTGCCCATTTTTAGAGTTCGTTTGACAACTTCAAAAATCCCTAATTTTCATAGTTCTCTTTGTCTGTAGCAGTATAGTAATTTCAAAAGTTTTTTGCCTGAGTTAAATAACCAAGCCTTATAATACATAGTTGTGTATTATTATGTTAATTGAGGATTATAGAAAATGCTTTTTAGAGAAATAAGATTTTAATCTTAAATTTTTAAATTAGTTGATAAAAGAATTGCGATTTTTTTGAAAAAATTGAGAAGATTTTTTTGTTTGTGGTACAATTATTGTCTTTGACGGTTAAAGATTTACTAAAACTCCATGCGACAGTTTCCGCTGTTGCATGAAGCTACAGCAGAACCGCACTCGAATTATAAAAAATTAAAATCTCTCGAAATTCACTTCTAGTTTATGCCCTGTTGCATGAGCATATTCTACTAATGTGGAAAGTTTTGGAGAAGAAGAGTAGCTATGACTTTCCAATCTTGATATATTACTTTTATTTGTATGTAATGCAGCAGCTATTTCTTCTTGAGTTAGACCAGATGCTTTTCTCATAGATATTAGCATGTCAATTATTTTATATCTCTCTTCCAATAAATCATACTCTTTTTTTACATTCTTATCAGAGAGTGCTTTTGATTTAAAGTCTTTAAACGATGGTTTAATTTCCATTTTCAAGCTCCTTTTTTCGCTTTAATGCTACTTCCATATCTTTTTTTGGTGTTTTCTGAGTTTTTTTAACAAATGAATGAAGTATCACTATTTCATTTGTTTGTTCAATTGCATAACAAAAGATTGACCTTCCTATTCCTTCTTTAGCTTTTGCTCTTATTTCAAAAAGCTTATTACCTAAAGAATCAGTATGAGGCTTACCAAGATTTGGTCCATGCTTTTCAATCATCTCAGCAATTCTGATAAAGTCAGCTAAGATTCCATCTGGAAAAGATAAAGTCTCTTTCTCAACTCTAACACTGTAAAATGATATATTCCAGTTATTCATACGAGAATGTTATCATATTTGATAACTTATTGTCAATATAATCAAAATTCTAATCCATCTATTTCATTTCTGCCACTATGGTCTGCTAATTTTGCATATCTAAGTGTCATTTTTATATCTTTGTGGTTCATGAGTTTTTGAATTGTAAAGATAGGTGTTCCATTAATTGCAAGGTGTGAAGCGAATGTATGCCGTAGTGTGTGAACTACTACCCTATTCTTTCTATCATCTTTTTCTAATTTTGTATTGAATAGCTTATTCATAATTTCTCTTAATGGCTTTTGAATAGTTGTTTCACTCACATCAAAAAGTTTTTCGGCATGTTCAATTTCAGCTGTATAGTCTTTTAAAAGTTCAATTACATCATCTTTTAAAAAAGCTTTATAGGTTGTATTGTTTTTAAAATCTTTTAGTGTCAATATCTTGTGAGTAATATCTATGTCTTTTTTTCTTATATTCATAGTCGATGCAAGTCTTGCACCTGTAGTTAGTGATAATTTACAAAACAGGTACAATCTTTTATCATGCCCTATTGCTTTGTATAACTTTTTGATTTCACCTACAGTTAAAAATCTTTCTCGGTCATTATCAATATTGTCTTTTTTTATAAATTTTGAAATATCATTTTTTAGCAGCTCTTCATTAATGCCATATTTGATGATAGTACCCAATAGAGATAATATATTATTCACTGTTTTTGGAGCTAATGGAGTTTCAAGTTTTATTTTTTTAAATTCTTGTATATCTTTTTTAGATATGACATTTATATCTATATCTTCAAAATATGAGCGTAGATGTTTTTTATAAGATGAAATATCTTTATTTTTACTGTCCCGTTCTGCTCTAGTATTAAAATATTCGTCTCCAATTTCTTTTAAAAAAATTTTATCTTTTTGCCGGTGTTTAATGTGTACTTCTTCACCTAATCTAATCTTTGTTAAAAGCTCGTTTCTTTTTAAATTACAATATTGCTCTCTTATGCCTTCACTAAATTTGCCAACTTTAATTTCAGTATCTTTTTGTTGAGAGTTTTTATATCTGATATAATATGTTTTATCTGGCTTGTCATTGCTTGTTGATTCTATATAATAAACGCCTGTAAATTTAGTTTTGATTCTCTCCATTTCTCCCCCCACCTATTCCCCACCTAGATTATATATTATAGCAATTTTAACCGAATATAGAAAAAATAGCAAAGTCTATAAAACTCCTATAACGAGGTAGTTTATTGCTTATTATGTAAGTTTAAGGATTATAGAAAAGTTTAATAAATAAGGCTAATAACCCGAAGGTCATAGGTTCAAATCCTATTTCCGCAACCAATCCAATAGAAACTCCTATAGTACAGACTTTCCAAAGAATCAAATTACATCATCAAGAAGCAGAGTCAAATTTTCGATACATTTTTCATGTTGCGCATTCATATGTTTATTTCCACCATCTTGCCCATAGTTATCTCTGCAACCTCTCTTCCAAAAGCAAAGCAAGACTCCAACTCTTCTTCGGTCGGAATGAGTTTAATTTTTAGAGGTTTAACAGGGAGTCTAAATTTGAGCCAACGCATACGGTCATGTAACATCTCAGGTGCTTCACCCGTCCAGCCATACGAACCAAACGAAGCACCGATTTTGCCTCCGCTTTCCAAATACGCCATGCAGCAGAGCAAATCCCATGCAGGTTTCACTGCATCACTGTTGATTGTAGGTGAACCAATCATAATAGCATCGGACTCTTCAAGCAAATCTATCATATTTTGCTCATTCAGCGAGGCTAAATCGTACATACTTGCAACTACACCTTCAACCTCATCCGCACCTTGCATCACTTTTTTTGCCATGGCTTGCGTATTGTCATAACTCGACATGTAAAAAACCGAAACCATTTTTTTGCCAAATTCATGTTTTCTAAACTTTGCTTCACTGCTCCACTGGGCATATTTATCTATGTAATATTGGGGATTTGAACGAAGGATTGGTCCATGAAGCGGAGCTATGATTTGTATATCAAATCGTGCGTAAAGTTGCAGTGCTTGAAGTACATACTGCTTAAAAGGTCGCATAATATGCTCATAATAGTATTTAAAAGCATAAGAAAAATCACCCACCGCATCATCAAAAAGCCGCTCATCATAGTAATGGCTTCCAAAAACATCTCCGCTAAAGAGGATTTTATCTTCATGTAAGTAGGAACTCATAGTATCGGGCCAATGCAAAAACGGTGTGCTTAAAAACTCGATGGTTTTATCACCCAAAGAGATAGTTTTTCCAGTATTTGCCACTTCAAAAGGAATATCAACTTTTATAAGACCTTTGAGCATCATCACAGCACGACTGGAGATAATGAGTTTTGCCTGAGGTGCTTTAACCATAAGTTCGAGCAAAGCACCCGAGTGGTCAGGCTCTAAATGATGGAGTACAATGTATTTGACTTCATCATAACTACACAAGGCTTCAAGACGCTCAAAAAAGTCAGCAGAAAACTCTTTTTTGACAGTATCCATAACAGCAACACCCTCGCTTCCACGCACTAGATAGCTATTGTACGAACTGCCGTTTGCTGTTTTCATTATGATGTCAAAAGTACGAATCTGCGGGTCAAAAGCCCCAATAAAATGAACGCTCGGTGAAATTTTGGCAATATCATTATTCATAAATACATCCTTCGTTTTCATGGAAGGAGTATGCATTTATTGTTCTATTTGTACATTTGCTTAAAAAGTTGATGCAAAAAATCAGAACCATTGCCTTGCATTCCATACAGAATGATTGCATGAAAAAATAGTATATAAAAGGTAAAGTGACTTATTTTTAGTTAAGAAAAAATATCATGCTGATTCTTCAACGGATGAAATCTTAAAGATTTTTGGATAATATTTTAATAAATTAAATAATCAAATATTATGAGTAAAAGTACACAATGAAAATAGCTAGAGAAACAATCGAACAATTAAAAGAACAATACTTTTCTGACAACAGACCATGGGTAGTAACCTATTCAGGGGGAAAAGATTCTACAACTGTTCTTCATTTAGTCATTACAATGCTTCAAGAATTGCACGCAGAAGGCAAAGATACTAAGCATACATATGTTGTCTCTTCCGATACAACAGTTGAGATGCCCATAATCGAAAAATACACAAACACAAGACTCAATCAAATTGCAAAATTTGCAAATGAATCTGATTTAAAACTATCTTGTCATAAATTAGAACCAAAGATAGAAGATTCGTTTTGGACTTTAATGCTTGGTCTTGGATACCCTGCTCCAACCAGCTCTTTTAGATGGTGTACCGAGAGACTTAAAATAAGTCCAGCTACAGATTTTTTAAAAGAATTAGTAAATAAACACCAATCTATTCTTATGCTTCTTGGTGTTAGAACAGATGAATCAATTGCAAGAGCAAATTCAATAGAGAGCAGAGTTCTCAACCATAGAGGTTTGTCTGTACATGATTCTATTCCTAATGCTTATGTATTGGCTCCCATTAAATATTGGTCAAATGAAGATGTATGGACTTATTTAAGTAAAAACCCTTTTCCTTGGGGTAACCATAGCTACATGATGAGCTTGTACGACAAAGGAAGTAGCGAAGGCGATTGCAATATCGCTCTTAATCCTGACTCTCCGTCATGTGGAAAAACTAGATTTGGATGTTGGGTTTGTACTGTTGTAGAAAAAGACCGCTCTATGGAAGGTATGCTTAAAAATGGCGAGGAGTGGATGCAGCCCCTTTGGAACTACAGAGAAAAACTCTACGAATATAGAAACAATCCAGAAAAAAGAGATACAAGACGAAGAAATGGAGCTACAGGTGCTGGTCCATTTTTGCCAGGTGTGAGAAGAGAACTTTTAAAAGAGTTACTGCAAGCGGAAGTTGATGTAACTAACAACTACCACAAAATGAAAAAAGATGCAAGTGATTATAATCCAAATGAACAAGTAGAACTTATCAAGGATGATGAAATAGAACTTATCCAACAAAATTGGAATAAAGATGGTGATATATCAAATAAAGCATATAGAATCGCTCAGGGATTCAATAAACTTGTAGATAAACCAACAACCACAGAACTCAGAGAAGAGCTCGAAGCCATCAAAGATGAAGATTTTAACATAGACTTATTTGAGAGAATTTATGAGATAGAAGCATATAGAAAAAATATATCTAACAGATATGCAATAATTAATGACATTGAAAAAAGAGTTGTTAATTTTTATAAAGGTGAGTTCCGTGAAGTTAACTAGTCTTACTATAGACAATCTATTCTCTTATCATGGAATAAACACTATTGAATTTGACAATATTACTTGCATTATTGGTACGAATGGATTTGGAAAAACTTCTATTTTAAACTCAATAAAACTATGTCTAGGACAATCAAATATAGATATAAACTCTATATTAAACAACAACGCAACAGAAAAAAAATGTTCTGTTAATCTAAATTTTGATGAATTTAGTATAAAACGAAGTTGGAATTTTGAGCCAAAGATAGAAGAATCACTAAGTATAATTTTTGAAGATGAGAATAGACTAGAAGATACAGAAGCAGAGCATTTTATACAAAATAAGATACCTGATTTTTTAGTAGATTTTTTATTTTATGATGGTGAGATAGGAAATAATTTATTGCTACTATCCAACACAAAACTAAAAAGTATTTTTGACTTTATTTTTGATTTGGATTTACTTGTAAATGCCCAAAAAGATTCATTAGAAGTGTCAAAAAGACTCTTAGAAAAAAACAAAGATGATGAAACAGCAGAACTCATCGATTTGGAAAATAAAAGACTTAAAATTCTAGAGACTATCTCAAATCAAAAAGAAGAATTTCAAGAGAAGACCAAAGAGTCAAAAGTCTTAAAACTCAATTTGCAAAAGTTAAATACTCAAATAAGAAATAGAAGCAAAAAGACAAAAGAGTTACATGCACAACTAGTATTAATTCAAGAAAAGCTCAATGAAAAATCAACCAAATTTAAAGAGCTCGTTTTGTGGCAAATGCCACTACTGTTAAATGAAAGTTTATTAAAAAATATGCAAAGTAGAACTTCAACTGCATTAAAAGTAGAAAATGAGTCATTATTTGCAAGTAAATTTGATAAGTTTACAGAGACTATCAATTCTCCTCTTTCAAACGAGGAACTTTTAGAAGTTTTCAAATCCTTAATGCTCAATGCATCATCAGAGATAAAACTCTCTATGACAAAAGATAAGTTTAAAAACCTATTAGAAGAGATGAAAGATTTAAAACTATCTATCAAGCAAGTAGAAGAAGAGATAAAAATAGCAGAAGACTCCAGTATGGAACAAGAGATAATGCGTTCTCTTATAGACTCAAGAGAAGAACAAGAAGCAAATTTAAACAGTTTTGAAAAGTATTTACATGAACTTGAATATAACATAGAACAAAACACTTTAGAATCAAAAGAGATAAACAAAGTCCTTACGCAAAGTTTCAAAGCTAACCAAGATAAATACGCCTTTATAAAAGGGTATGAAGAGTTACAAGGCATAGCAAGAGTAAGTGCAAAAGTTTATAAAAATAAGCTAGAAAACAAACTCTCTATTTTCAATGAAAAACTAAAAGAAAATACTACAAACTTTTTAAAGCAATACGAACATATTCAAGATATTTATATAAACACGAATCATAGCATCGTCATAAGTGATGGAAAAAATATACTCAATACAGAATTGCTTTCAGCAGGTCAAAAACAAGTGCTTAATTTTCTCATAGTAAAGACCATTTTAGACTTTAAAGAGTTTGCTTCATTTGTAATGGTGGACACTCCATTTGGAAGACTTTCAAATAAAAACAAAGAATTACTACTAAACACTTGCTACCTATCTTTTGAAAATCTTATCTTACTTCTTACAGATAGTGAATTTGAGTTTATCAAAACTCAAAATCTTAAATACAAACACTACCAAATACAAAGAGACTCCATAGGCTCAATCATAGAGGAGATAGCATGATACGAACAACACAAGAGATAGAAAACTATATCTATCCACTTTCTAAAATGCTAAATCTAGAAAATGAGCCAAAATGGGTAATCCTGAGATTTATGATAAATATCTCCCTTTCACTTCAAAAAGAGTTTGAACATGTAGAAGTGGAAAGCTACGATGGCAAAGAGTACAGACTAGAACAAATCACAGGCGAGGGAAAAGGAAGTGAGGACTTCACAAAGCTTTTTTGGGACATGGTAGAAGTGTATGACAATAGCACAATCACATCTAAGAAAAAACTAGAAGAAAACCTCCAAAAACACATCATTAGAGGCTATCTTATACTCAAAACATCACTAAAACACGATAGTAATATTTTTGAGTTTATGGGGCAGGATTTTTAGTTATTCTTATTTTCCACTTACCATTACCAAGCTTTTCAAATAAATCCTCTTTACCTTGAAACAATTCAACATCTGAAGAATGAAAGTATATAGTTTTTCTTATAGCGGATTCATCAGATAATGTCAAATCCTTTCCTAAATTATTTTTTATATTTTGATATATATCTTTTAGTTC
The DNA here is from genome assembly GCA_947498025.1 of Helicobacteraceae bacterium. Classification (GTDB taxonomy): domain Bacteria; phylum Campylobacterota; class Campylobacteria; order Campylobacterales; family Sulfurimonadaceae; genus Sulfurimonas. The sequence continues at coordinate 82,614 of CANMJR010000004.1, read as the reverse complement.
CGTTTCACCGCCTAGTTCATGAAAAGCTTTTAAAACTTGTATTTTCCATGTGGAATATAAAACTTTTCGTATTTTTTCTATATTTTTTAAAATACTCTCTTGTTTTATATCTTCTGTGTTGTGCACTAGGTTATTTCTATATTGTTGAAGAAGTTTTATTTCATTAAATGTACTTTCATCAAAATCTTTTTTCAATATATTATTTAAAACAGAAAAAAATCTACTCTTTTCACTATCTTCTATCTGATATATAGTTCTTATAGTTTTTTCATACTCATTCCATTCTCTCAGGAAACTACCTATATCTTCATTTAAATTAGCAATAATACTTTCTGATAATTGCTCTTTATCTTCATCATTAATTTCAATATTATCAATATTTTCAAATGCTTGATTTAATTTTTCTTCTACCTCTTGAGTAAGTTTATCAATTTTCACAAAATCATCTTTTGAAAAAGATGATGTATGAGCAATTTTATTCCTCAAATCATATAGTTCTTTCCATCTTTCTTGTAAAAATTTATCATCGCACTCAACAGTATCTTTAAAAAATTTATCCCAATTTGATTTAGGAATAAACTCTATAAGACTATCCAAACTAATATCATTCTTTTTATCATTTTTATAGCGAGTAATTAAATTAGAAAGCTTCGAAATATCTTGTTCTTGAAATGATTTAAATAATAAATCACCAAGATGTATAAAATCCAATTGTTGAAGTCTATCCATATAATCTTTTCTCTTTGATTTATCTAAAGCTTCCTTAATTTGTCTAGGTGAACTTTCATCAAGCCAATTCTTACCTAAATTTTTAATCATAAAGTATGTAATGAATTTCCTCATAAAATTTTCTATTTTGTGAATTTTTGAATAAGCTAATTGCGAATAATAAAAAGACAAATCATCTCTTAATGTTTCTACACTTAAACCATCAGAAAATAAAATATGCTTTATATTAGATATTAAACTATCAAAATAAATTAATTTATTGTCATTATCACTATATGTTATTGAAATATAAAAAAATCGCTGTTCCTTATCTTTAACATGACCTAGTTTGATAATATATTTACAGCTGATGCTCTTATTAGATATTTTACTATTCACTATCGATAAGTCCTCATTCACTAAAAGTTTATTGAAACTTTCTTCTGTTGTACAGACTTTATATAAAGGAGGTGAAGTTATTTTATCTATAACTATTAAATATTCATTAACTAGTTCCATATTACACACATTTATATAATATCTTCTTCATAACTAATAACACTATCTACAATATTCTGAAATGAATTTAAAGTTAGAATATCATTCTCCTTGCTTTTAATTAAATAAAGTAGACGACTTCTATCTAGGAATAAATGTCTGTTCATTTTTGCTTCTTCATTAAACTTACGATCATTATTTCTACCGTCATATGGAATAAACATTATATTTTGTACAGCGCCTTTAAAATGAATGAAATTATGAAATTTATCAGTATCATCTTTTTTATCTAACCAATTTTTTCCGGTTGCACATTGTCCGAGATATATTTGTATATTATTGTAATTCGTATCATTTTCGAATGGAATCCAAGATACAATATCTAATCCACCATCACCATTATCAGTATTTGCAAAAAAATGTGCATCATAAATTGTTTTATAGGTTAAATCCTGAGCAAACTTATCAATTTTATCAGTAATATGCCCTCTATATCTATCAAATTCCAATCCTGATTTACCAAATCTATATATTTGCCCTGTAATAGGAATATATTCTTTAAAAGCTTTTAACGAGAATTCTTCAAAATCAGATGTTAAGATACTGCAATTACTTTTACTTAAATATCTTTGTAAAGAATTTAATAAAAGAAAAATATAAATTTTTTGTTTATTTGTAATTTCTTGAAGTAATTTAACTGATAAAGATGTATTATTGTTGCTTATTTGAAATGGATAAAAATCCAAAAAAATATTTTTTCTAGATTCTAAAATATTGAATAATCCATTAAATTTGATATCCCATTTATCTTCTTCTTCATAATTGTCATCAGAGCCAGAAGTTGAAATTTTTCCATCTTCTTGAAATCTATCATAAATATCATTTTTAGAAACGGGATCACAATTAGCCACCAAAGCTAATAACTCAATATAATCACAAAAGTAATGTTCATTAAAAAAGCTTTCACTGGGAGTTCTTTCTAAATTAATAAGCATTTTCAATCCTCATTATTTTCTTTAGAAACTACAATTGCAGACATATTCTTAGAATAACTTTGTATTTCTTTTAATATGTCTTTATCTTGTTGATTATGCTTTTCTATCTCATTAATATAAGTCCATGCAACTTCTAAACTTCTCAAAGCTTCTTTAATAGAGTGATGAAATGTATCAGGTGATAAATTAACATATTTATAAGCTTCCCAAAAATTACCATTTTGTAAAAAATGTTCTAACGCTTTTGTATCAGCCAATAGTTCATTTAATGCACTAAGATGCTTGCTATCACCAAGAATTTGGCTTTTGTTATATTGATTTTTTCTAAAAAACCAATTCGTCAATTGTGCTAAGTTTGTTTCATCTAATTTTTCAATAGGATTATCTATGTCAAAATCAACTCCAATAAATTCCCTAATATTTTCTCTAGTTAAGGCATCAGCAATATAATTAAAATGGAAAGAGGTATCATCAAGTTGTGGAATTTTGTAAAAAGAGTTATCTTGAATTTTTAAATATACTGAATAACCAGTCAATACTCTTCTTATATAATCAGAACGACTACCTATTGTTTTTGCGAGTTCTCTGCATTGTAAATCAAAATCTTTAATTGTCAGTTCTTGTTTTAGAGAATATAAATATCTCGCTTTTTCAAGCATGCCCCAAGATTTTATTCCTGTTACATGTCTAAAGCCTAAATATTTCATAATTTCAGTTCTTTCATCAAAAACTATACAAGGTATCATGCTCGGTCTAAATGAAGTTTCCGCCAAGACTTTTTCAATTTTGCGAGTATGTACTTCTGCTAAAGATGGATTATTTAAAAGTTTCAAAGATGTAAGGCGTCTATTACCTTCTATAACGATATATTTTTCACTATCTTTGTCTTTGATTACAAGTAATGATTCTCCAACAAAAAAATCATTCTGTCCAATAGCCAACATTAATTCAATAATAGAGGCATCTTCTAGCATCCAATTTATTATTTTTACTTCATCCAATCCTCCTAACCTAAATGACATAGGTAACCTTGGATTTTCTACATCTAGTTGTAACTTTTCTAATTCAATAATTTCCAATCTTCCACTCATATTTATTCCTTTTATTTCCAAATTTCTAAAACAAAATCACTTATCAATTTATCAGCATGCTCTGCAATGCTAGAAGCTTCCCATTCATTGTAAGTATTGTCTATATCTTTTGTGCCTATAAAGCTATCTGTTTTATATATGTCTTTTTTTGCACCATAACATCTATTGCCAAGTTGAGAGTTTTTCTCTTGCGTTACAAGCGTAAGATTACCTAATGTATGTACATATTTTTCGTATTCACCAAGGTCAAAAGAATCAGTCCAACAAATATCAAGATTTGAGTATTCTGTTTGAGGTAAGATATGCTCTACTGTTAAATCTTCAAAGTTTACTGTTAATGTTCTGTTTTGAGAGTTTCTAAAGTGTTCTATTTTATAAAGTAAGTATTTTGTACCAGTAGATGAATTAGCATAAATTGGGCTATGTTTTAGGCTATCTGTAAACTCATTATCGTTTGGATATCTATTTTGTTTTTGTTCTAGTTTGAGTTGTTCTTGCACATTTTGAGCAAGTCCCATGCTAGCTTGGGTTATCTCTAAATTTTTAACCATTTTTGCAAAAACATTTTTTGTTTTTCCAGCTTGAAGTCCAACTACAAATCTTCTAACTAAGTAGTTTTCTATCACTTTTAAAACTGATTCTGTCTCTGTGTAGCACTCATACTCTATTTTCATTATCAATGGGTAGTAAGACTCAATACCAAGCTTTCGCATAGAGTTTTTCATACTATCAAAGTTGACAACATGAAAGTCTAAAAAGAGTTTTTTATACACTTCTGCATACTCAGAAATATTACGCAGTAATATCTCTATGAAATCTTTGTCTGTTAAGTGTGAATGTTGACTTTTTTGCATACTATAGTATTTTTCAAAAGTATCATAGATGCTGCTTGTAGTTACAACTGTGCCGTTCTCTATTTTCATAGTCAAATAGTGTTGTAAAAAGTTCATAAGAATATTTTCTTCGTTTTGAAGCTTTTTTTCTATATCTATCCAAAAACGATTATAAAATTCTATCTGTACGGAAGAGTCCAAATTCATTAAAATATAATTTTTTACCAAATCAGATGCTTTCAGTTCTTTACCGGTTGAATTGAGACTTGAAAATATTTTTTGAGGGTTATCGTTAGCTTCTAAAAAAGTATCAATAATGTCTAGTCTATCTTCAAACTTTCTTATTAGTTTTCTTAACTCTTCAAGGGTAAGTTCTGCCACATATTTTTTTAGTACATTAAAATTTTTAAAGATAATTGCTTTTTTGTCGTCCAAAGTTAATGTATCATTAAAAACTAATTTTTTATATACGATGTGGTCAGTATCAGAGAGTTTTAGCCTTACTTTGTCATCGTATTCTTTTGCATATAAATTAATAATAAAAAGATTATTTAACCTTTCTGCTTCTTGAGATTCTGTAAAAAAAATCAATCTATCTCTGATACTTATTAAAAGCAAACTCACGGTAGTTAATCTTTGTTGTCCATCTATAACTTGATATTTTTCTATTCTATGCCCCATAGAAGAAGCCATATTTATATGTGAAAGTTTAGAATATACAATAGAATCAAGAAAGTGCATATTAGTAGGCACGTCAAAATCTATTTCAGTTATATCTTCCCACAATCTATCAACATTTTGTTTTGTCCATTTATAACTTCGTTGATAGATAGGAATAATAAACTGCTTTTCTGCATGCCCGATTAAATTACTTAATTTAGCTTCACTTGCCTTCATGGAGTTCCTTAATGATTTTAATATACTCTTCTGCTTGCTTCAAATGTTTTTCAGTAGCTAACCCAAGATAGATAAGTTTTAAAAGCTCTGGTTTTGAAACTTCCCAATTTTTCAAAGTCTTTGGGTCAACATTTATGCGTTCTGCTAATTCTTTTTTGGTCATATAATCATTTCCCATATTGGATACTTGACATAATAGAAATAATTTACTATAATTAGTAAAATTAAAGGAATTATTTCTGTTTTGGTAATAAAATATATTGATATTATGGAAAAAGATATATACATAGAATATTTAGATAATACTTTTGAATACATATCTTTTACCAAAGCGAAAAAAATAATATCAAAAGAACTTCCACTTGCCATGAGTTATAGCTGTTCGGATAGTGAAAAAAGTAACAACTTTTTAAATTCACTATTAAATAGATACAAAATAATGAACAATTCTTTAATATTAAAATAAATCTGTTTATTATCACAGAATACTTATTAATATCTATTAAAAGAATATGTTAATTTTGCATTTATTCATTGACTGTATATTAAAATGCATTTTTGGCACAAGATTTTATAAAAATATCCTGCTTATTCTCTCCGCCCATACACAAGTTGCAAATAATCATATACATCACTCAAAAAAAATCTGCGATTGTCACGATCTTCAAAATGTCCTACCCATCCTTTATCTCCACATGCCACTTCTTTGCTTGGTCGCACAAATTCATTGAATGGAAGCTCCTCTTTGAGTGAAGCACAGTGATTGATTGCATTGACTACGGCATCAAACAACATGTCTAATGACTCAAAATCATCATCAAGATACAATGCACCGTTTTTGTGAAAGAGCCTGTAAAAATTTAAAATTTTTTCAGCTTCCATGTTTAGAGTTTTTTTCATCTTTAGATTTTTGCAATAGAGGTCTGACATCTCTTTACACGCTTAGACACTCATCCAATTCTCATGCGTATGTCCGCCTTTTTTCTCACTCTGTATTTTTTCAATTGCACGCATACATGCATCGTAATCTATCTCATCGACAATTTCAGCCACAATCTCTTTATAAGCGATTATACCTTCTCTGTCAATAACGAACACCGCTCTAGCCAAGCGATTTTTCAGTTTACCCTCACTAATGAGTACACCGAATTTTTTTGCAAATTGAAGTTCTGTATCCAAAACTATTTCTGCACTCTCAATGGACTCTTTTTGTGCAAACTCTTTTACAACTTCTTTGTCATCCGTTGTTATCATGACGGTCGTTAAGTTTTTAAATTGCTGTACTAATGCGTTGAATTTTTTTGCTCCCAAAGAACAAACTTCAGTTTTAAGTGATGGGATAGTGATAAGAAGCTGAATATTTGAAGCTATCATCCCTATGACGTTTTGTGTGCCATCAAGCTTTGTTATGCGGGCTGCAGGCGCTTCTTTGCCTATCTTTAACTCTTTTACTTCGAGTGTTACGGGAGTTCCATGTACTGTTATTTGCATTTTTCTTCCATTTTTATAAGATACTGTTTAAATAGAGAAATGCATATAATATTCTATAAAGTAATCATACAATTGCCTATATTTTATACATATATTTGCATAGACATGTAGTATAATTCAAACAAAAAAGATGACAAAATGGCTAACAATATAAATAAACAAGATTGTAAAAGTTGCTCACTTACATTTGCATACAATGAGATTAGCCTCATGTATGACATTGCCGTAATGCTCTCAAGTACTACCGATGTTCATGAGAGCATAGAAAAAGGCATGCGAATGCTGAAGCGAAACGCCTATCTTGACCGCTGTACACTTTTTATGTTGAGTGACGACAAAACTCAATTAGAACTTTATGCTTCAATAGATTTAACCGCTCAGCAGAAAAAAATGGCTGTTTATAGATTAGGTGAAGGGGCAACCGGACTCGCTGCAAAAAGTGCCGAACCGGTTGTCATAGAAAACATACATAATAATATCAACTACATCAACAAAATGGGAACAATCAATATCAACTCTATCTCCTACGTCGCCGTGCCAATCATTCAAGATGACGGTGTTATAGCGGTTATCTCTGCAAATACATGTAAATCATCGGCTATGGATTTTGATGATGTTGTACGCATGCTGACGATTGTCGGCTCACTTTTTGGAGGAACATTGGCGACACAAAGAAAATTTGCCAAAGAAAAAGAGGAGCTTACAGAGCTAAAAACTTACTATAAAGATCAAGCACTCAGCGAATATAAATTTGAGAGCATCATCGGCAAAAGTTCTAAAATGAGAGTGATTTTTAGCATGCTAGAAACTGTTGCTCCGTCAGATGCGACAATTTTAATTCGTGGCGAAACTGGAACGGGTAAAGAACTTATTGCTACAGCCGTACATAATCTCAGCAAAAGAAGCAATGCACCTTTTATAAAATTAAACTGTGCAGCTATCAGCGAAACGCTGCTGGAGAGTGAACTCTTCGGGCATGAGAAAGGCGCTTTTACAGATGCCAAAGAAGCTAGAAAAGGTCGTTTTGAGTTGGCAGACGGAGGAACACTTTTTTTGGATGAAATCGGAGATATTACACCCTCTCTTCAAGTAAAACTTCTTAGAATTTTGCAAGAACAGGAGTTTGAGAGAGTCGGCGGAAATAAAACCATAAAAACTAATGTCCGTCTTGTAGCCGCAACCAATAGAAACCTTGAAGAGATGGTTAGAAACGGTACATTTAGAGAGGATTTGTTCTACCGTTTAAATGTCATCCCTGTCAATCTTCCGCCACTCAGAGAGAGATATGAAGATGTAAAACTGCTTGTTGAACACTATCTGCAAAAGTTTATGCAGGAGCATCGCAAAGAGATGAGTTTATCAAAAACGGCACTTGAAATTCTTCTTGATTATCCATGGCCTGGAAATATTCGTGAATTGCAAAATACAATGGAACGAATTGTTCTCATCTGCCCAAATGGGATTATAGAACCTGATATGCTCAACCATGTCTTGCCTTTTAATTACCAAAAACTGTACATGCCACCGGAGCCTGCACCTGTTTATATTTCACAAACAGCTCCGGTGGCACCGAACCATGAAAATACTCAACCTACTCCAAGGTTAACAAAAGCAAGCCTTTTAGACATGGAAAAAGAGTCTATCATTCAAGCATTGATTGAACACCGCGGAATTCAGACCAAAGCAGCCACACAACTCGGCATGACTGCCCGTCAAATAGGGTATAAAATACAAAAATACGGGATTGAGTTTTAACTAAAGTTTGATAACCTCTTTATTATCACATCGATTATATTCACATTGAAATGTAACATGTGATATTTTAAACAGCTCTCTTAGCTCTTTTTCAAGTATATTAATGATTTGATTTGAAGCTTCAATTGTAATATTTTCATTAAAATCAAGGTGTGCTTCAAGATGGATGCGATGGTCATCTAACTGCCATAAATGTATATGATGAGCATTCTCAATTTGAGGTAGGGCAGTTATCGTTTTTACAACTTCACTTAGTTCTATACCTTTTGGTACAAACTGCATCAACACAAAAGTTGCATCTTTTACTAATCCAAAGGAAGCCCAAAGAAGATACAAAGCTATTAAAATAGAGATAATAGGGTCAATCCAAAAAATATGAAAATAATACATGAGCACACCGCCTATAACAACGGCGATAGATGTCATAACATCCGCTAAAAGATGCAAATAGGCAGCTTGCAGATTCATATTTTCTTCGGCATCTTCTTTAACCATCCAAACACTGAGTGCATTTACGACAATCCCTAAAGCTCCAAGTGCAATAACCCATGTCGAATCTATAGGCTCCGGATGATAAAGTTTGCTACATGCTTCAATAATCAAATAAAGAGAGATACCAATTAAAACGGAGGAGTTAAAAAGTGCCGCCAATATCTCTGCTCTATGATAACCAAAAGTTTTCTCAGCATTACTCGGTTTGCTTGAGATTCTATTTGCACCGTAAGCAATGACCAAAGAAAGTACATCACTGAAATTGTGCATGGCATCGCTAAGAAGCGCTAGTGAACCGGAGACAATACCTCCAATAATCTGGGCAATAGTAATAATACTATTTAAAATAATTGTAATAAATAAATTTTTACCGCTTACATGGTGATGGTGGTGATGTTCGGACATAATTCGCTCTCTTTATTTTAATTTTTGTAGAACTGTTTTTCAATAAAAATAGTAGCTAAACCAATCCAAGAAGTGCTACAAGTAAAACCGGCGGTGTTATCACAAGCCCTACTTTCATGTACTCACCCCACCCTATTTTCACACCTTTTTGTGCGAGTACATGGAGCCATAAAAGCGTTGCGAGTGAGCCGATAGGTGTCATTTTTGGACCTAGGTTTGAACCTAAGATATTTGCATAAACCAGTGCTTCATGTCCAACGAAGCCCACTTTATCAATCGCTATATCCATAATCATAATTGTCGGCATGTTGTTCATCACAGAACTTATAAACGCCGATAAGAACCCAGTTCCTATGATAGCTACAGTCGCTCCATGTCTATTTAACTCCACAATCCAAGAGGCAATAACATCTGTTAACCCTGCATTTTTAAGACCATAAACAACAACATAAAGCCCGACACTAAACCAGACAACCTGCCAAGGAGCTGCTTTTATCGTCATCATTGGTTTGACTGCTTTGTAGTGATTTGCTATGACTAAAAACACCAAAGCACCGCCAAGAGCGAAGAGAGAAACCGGCATGTGAAAATAATCGCCGATAAAATAACCTAGCATCAAAAATGCTAAAAAGAACCAAGAAAACTGAAACATTGTTTTATTTTTTATAACAGACGAAGCTTCCGGAAGCTGTGAAACATCGATGACAAAAGGAATATCTTTACGAAAATAAATCCATAACACAGCAACCGAAGCAACTATGCTCAACAAGTTCGGTAAAAACATATTTTTTGCATACTCCACAAAACCTATGTCAAAATAGCCTATGGTTACGATGTTTGTGAGGTTTGAAATAACAAGCGGATTGGAAGCACTATCGCCTATAAAACCACCCGCCATCAAGAAAGCGAAAATCGCTAATGGTTTCATTTTTAAGTATTTCATCTTTGCCAGTACAATCGGAGTTAAAATCAGTGCTGCTCCGTCATTTGCAAAAAAAGCAGAAACTATCGCACCTAAAAGTAAGATGTAAACAAACATCTTATGTCCGTTACCACCGCTGAGTTTTGCCATTTTTATTGCAGCATATTCAAAAAATCCTATCTCATCAAGAATCATTGAAAGAAGAATAATCCCGATAAATGCCAAAGTCGCATCCCAAACAATCCCTGTAACAATGAGTACATCTGCAAAACTTACAACGCCTACTAAAAGTGCCACAACTGCACCGAAAACGGCTGTCGTTCCAATTTGCAAACCTTTAGGCTGCCATATTATAAACACAAGTGTGACTAAAAAAACGCCCAATGCTAAAATCATTATTTACCTTTTCATTTTATATGTTGAAACTATATCCAAATAAAATCCATAAATCAACATATATTGATATTGTAATTTAATTATGCTACAATTTCTTCAAATGGAGGTAAAAATGGAAGTTTTTTTAAAAAGTATTTCAGCACTCAATGATGAAACCCGAGTATTAATCTTGCGGTTTATTGATGTGAATGGCGAATGTTGCGTATGTGATTTACAAGCATCTTTAGAGATGATTCAATCGCGTCTTTCGCGTCATCTGAAGATTTTAAAAGATGCCGGTTTTTTACGCGTTGAACGTAAGGGAACTTGGGCATATTACTCAATCAGAGCACCCCTTGATCGCTTCCGCAGTGAAGCTTTGGAGGAGATTCGATACTTATCAGTCGAACTTCCACCTTTAAAAAAATCATCAGAAACAGGAGGATGTAAAATATGAGTCAAAAAAAACAGGTGCTTATTTTATGTACAGGAAATAGTTGCCGTTCCATTATGGCAGAAGCTTTAATCAACGCTAAATTAGGCGATTGCGTCGAAGCTCAAAGTTCAGGTGTTAAAGCGAGTGGAGCAGTAAATCCACATGCCAAGACTCTTTTAAAAAACAAAGGGTACTGGAGAGAAAGTTACCATTCTAAAGTAATAGAGAGTGTTTTAGAGACAAAATTTGATTTAATAATTACAGTTTGCGACCATGCAAAAGAGACATGTCCAATGTTTCCACATGCCGTTAAGACCATCCATTTAGGATTTGATGACCCTAGCGGTAAAGAAGTAGAAGAGTATGAAAAAACATTGCAACTCATAGAAATAGAGTTGTTACCTATAATAAAAAAGGAGCTTTGCTAAATTATGTTTAAAGTAACAAATACAGAAAAAGGTGTGAAAGCCTTCATAACAGGATTTAAAACTGAGGAGCTGTCTGCAAAGATTGAGGCATGTAAAAATGGTTCTTGTAGTTGTGATTGCGACCCTCAAATCATGCAAAAGATTGAAAATATAGAAGTTTCAAGTGAAAATGATGGAACAAGTATCACGATTACAGGCGATGTAGATGCTCAAGTGCTAGAGCCATTAATGAAGGAGTGCTTACTATGAAAATCGAGATTTTAGGAACAGGATGCAGTAAGTGCAAAACCCTTGAAGCAGTAACAAAACAAGCGGTAGCTCAAAGAGAGAAGAGTGAATAAATGAAAGATTTTTTTAAATATGGTGAAGAAGTAGAGGGTTATGATGTCAGAGTTGTAAATGAGCGTGAAGCTAGGGCTGGGGCCGGATTACTCTTTGCTTTTGGTCTTTTGAGTTTAACAAATAGTGTCATGTTGCACAATGTGATTTTTACAAAATACTTCATCACTTTTTTTACCTTTGATTTTTTAATACGCGTCATAAATCCAAGCTACTCTCCTAGTTTATTGATTGGAAGATTTTTTGTGAGAAACCAGCTACCGGAATATGTCGGTGCGGCTCAAAAAAGATTTGCTTGGTTAATAGGCTTGGTGTTAGCATTGCCAATGTTTTATCTTCTTGTCATAAACTTTGCTCCAAATCCGATTAAAGTACTGATTTGTATCGTCTGTTTGGTTCTTCTTTTCAGTGAATCCGCATTTTCAATCTGTTTTGGATGTATGATATACAATTTTATAAACAAAGAAAAATCTAAAAATTGCCCGGGAGGTGCTTGTGAAATTAGGAACAAAGATAAAATACAAACTTTTAACCCAGCACAAAAAATTATTGTTATATTTTTCACTCTACTGATTACCTATGGTATGTACGCCTATATGACAAAAGTTGAAAATAAAACATTACTTATGAAGAAAGTAACACTTATGATGATGTCTGAAGCTGAGTTAAAAGCCCTTAAAGAGAAACAAATGCAAGAAGAATTTGATAAAGCTGATTTTTAAAAGAGATAAAGGTGGTATTATGAAAAAGTCATTATTAGGTGTGATGTTGTTTTGCAGTTTATTGTATTCAGATAGTTTTGATGATTATCTAAAAAAATTTGACTACAAAGAAATAAAAGAGATGAAAATTAAAACCGTTGAAATGCTTAAAATGGTGGAGGACGGTACAGCTCAGGTCATAGACATAAGATTCCGTGATGAATTTAAAGCTTGGCATATAAGCTTTTCTAAAAACATACCTCTGAATGAACTTCCAAATCGTTTAAACGAGCTAGATAAAACCAAACTCATTATTACTGCATGTCCGCATAATGATAGGTCAAATATTGCTAGAATGTTTTTAATGCTCAAAGGCTATAATGTAAAATACTTAAGTGATGGACTTTTATCAGTGACAGATTACCTAAAAGGCAGCAATGCAAAAGACTTTATGGAAGAGTATAAGAAGAAGCTAAAATGAAAATAGAAGTGTTAGGAACCGGCTGTGCTAAATGTAAAGCCCTCGAAGAAGCAACGAAACAAGCAGTAGCTAAAAGTGGCAAGTTCGTTCAAATCGAAAAGGTCTAAGATATCCAAAAAATCATGGAGTACGGTGTCATGAGCACTCCAACACTCGTTATAAATGGGAAGGTTCTTAGCGCTGGGAAAGTTCTAAGTGTTGATGCTATTGTAGAGTTCATCAAGGTTCAATAAGTGGAGAGTTCTTTTCTATAATAATCTGCATTCATTAAAAGGAGTACGTTCATGAAGAATAAAACACCTAAAGAGTTTTTGTCCCCTCTAGCTGCCGGCATAGGGCTCGGTTTAGCTCTTATGTTCATGTTTCTTATTACGGGACATGGACTCGGTGCAAATGGCTTTTTTATCCGGCTGAGTGCATGGCTGAGCGATACGTTGATTCCCCTATGGACGGAAAATAATAATTTTTTCTACACCATGACGGGAGACGGTAACCCAATGAATGCATGGATTAGCTGGGAGATTGCTGGGGTAGCCTTGGGCGCATTGGCGGGGAGTTTGATGAGCAGACGATTTCGTTTCAAGATTGAACGCGGTCAAAGCATCGGAAGAATCACCCGGTTAATGCTGGCGATTGGCGGAGGAATCCTGACTGGTTTTGGAGCACAGCTTGCACGCGAATGCACAAGCGGGCTCGGACTCTCAGGCGGCGCAACACTGTCGGTGGCAGCATTTGTATTTCTTATCGCATTTTTCGTTGCAGGGATAGTTGTCTCATTTATTTCACGAAGGATATGGCAATGAATTTTCCTCTTGAATACACCAGCGGTAGTATGATTATCATCGGCGGTTTTTTCTTCGGCTATTTTCTCGAAGTATCGGGGCTTGGAAGTCCTCGTAAACTCAATGCTCAGTTTACTTTTAAGGATTGGAGCGTTTTTAAAGTGATGTTTGTTGCTATTGTGGTGGCGGCAGTAGGACTATGGCTCTTTGACATTCTCGGATGGGTGCGATTCGATGCGTTGAGAGTACAAACTACATTCTTTTGGGCGATGGCTATAGGTGGTGCGCTCTTGGGTGCTGGACTTGCTGTTGGGGGATATTGCCCCGGTACTTCCGTCGTCGGATTTTTCAGCGGTCGATTAGATGCCCTCTTTTTTATGATTGGAATGGTGATAGGTACTTGGATATTTGCCGCCGGTTTTGATAGTTTGCAAGAGCTTTATTTGGCAGCGAAAGGGGTAAATGGAGAAACCCTTAGCACATTAATGGGACTACCTACATGGCTGATTTTACTGTTTCTCTCCGGTATTGCACTCATCGGGTTCAAAATGGGAAGTCGAATAGAAGCGCGAGAGGATAGTGTTATTAAAGCAGCTGATTTGGACAAATGATAATTTCAAATTTAAAAAGTGTAAATATGCGTACTATCACTTATAAATGAATGCTTCTTAACTCTTTTCTGACCAGCTTTGAGTTTGTAATATATTTTTGCACTAAATTATGGAAATTTTTTGAGTGGTTCATATGGACTAAATGTGCCAGTTCATGAACTATTACATAGTCAATAAGCTCTTTTTTTACCTTGAGCAGCTCAATATTGAGTGTTATAACTTTTTTTGAGCTGCAACTGCCCCATCTGCTTCGCATCTTTCTAAATTTTATCTCTCTGTACTCAAGATTCATAATTGTAGAGAAGTGCGCAACTCGTGGAATAAGGTATTTTGCTGCATAAAGTTTATAAAAATTATCATAGCAGCCGAGGATATTTTTTTGATTTGCCACTCTAAGTTTAAGCAGTAACTCTCTTAGCTCCTTAGCCTCTTCTATATCAATACTATAAATATCGCCAAAAAGCAGAAGTTCATCTTCCAAGTTTACCGTTTCTGGTTTATTGGATGCGATTTTTAAAAGATGCCCACGTATCCAACTCTCTCTTTGTGTTAGCAAATCCGTTATAAATCTTTGAGAAACTTTTGGTGTTTTTAAAACTACTTTAGCGTCTTTCGTAACACTTATGTAACTATTTTTTAAACTAATTTTGCAGATATGTTCAATCTCTAAATCTTTGAAAAAAATTTTATTCATACTCAATTGGGTCTATAACTCCGGCTAACTTAAATCCATTTAATCTCAACCTGCAGCTGTCGCAAACTCCGCATGCCGCCTCTTCATTTTTATAGCAGCTCCAAGTGAGTTCTAGCGGTACACCGAGTTCTAATGCTTTTTCAACTATTTGAGATTTCTTTAGACGAACGAGGGGCATTTTTATCTCTATATTTGTCTCATCTTTTGTACCGAGATTTATACTCTGTTCCATGCTTTTTATATAGGCTTCTCTACAATCTGGATAACCGCTGCTATCCTCTTCCACTACGCCGATAGATATAAATTCAGCACCCTCTTTTTCTGCAATAGCCGCTGCCATGCTCAAAAATATACCGTTTCTAAAAGGCACATAAGTCACTGGAACACCATCTTCCAGCCCACTTGTAGGGATTTCTATACTTTTATCTGTCAAAGCAGATGCACCAAGCTGTTTAAAAAAATCCAAATCTAGAACGTATCTATTAGATACATTTAATGCATCACATATCTTTAAAAAACATTCCAACTCTTTTGCTTGAGTTGTTTGCTCATAATTAAAATGCACCGCAACTATTTCGCAACCGTCATTTTTCATCATGTATGCACTCAGCGTCGAATCCATCCCGCCACTCATCACACAAACTGCTTTTTTATTTTTATTTTTCATGCGCATATTTTATCATACATAATATATTTTTTTAATATTCCCTAAATTAATTAAACAATACAATGTGCGCATATTATAGGCAAAGGAAATATTATGGATGTATCATCTTCAACGGCAGCGAATGTAAATAGTTCAACTCAAGTAGAGGTTCTTAAGAAAGCTATTGATGTTCAAGAAAAAAGCGTTCTAAAAGTTCTTGAAAGTGCTAATGAGCAGTCAAAACAGGTAACTGCTCAGAAAACAGGTATGGGAAATAATTTAAATTTTACTGCGTAACATACCTTCAAAATCATGTACTTTTTTGTACATGATTTACAAAAAAATAAACCCCATTGGACAAATTTTTTTATGCTTGAACTAGATAACAGAACCTTACTTAAAATTGACGAAGTATTTTTAAATGCAATAGCTGATAAATTTACAGATAAAGAGATAGAACTTATAATCACTTCAGATGAAGAGATAAGAAGTATCAATAAAGAGCATAGAAACATCGATAAAGAAACAGATGTTTTAAGTTTCCCATATGTAGAAATGCCTATGTCACCGCTTGGCAGCATAGTGATTTCATCTGAGCATGTTCAAGCTAAAGCCAAAGAGCTTTTTCATACCACTGATGATGAACTGGCTCTGCTTTTTATTCACGGGCTACTCCATCTGCTTGGATACGACCATGAAATTGACAGCGGAGAGATGAGAGAAAAAGAGGCTAGTTTGATTCAAGAGTTTAACTTGCCAAGCAGTTTAATAATTAGAACACAGGGATAGTGAGCTTGAAAATATTTAATCTTCTTTAGTAATATAACCCAGTTCTAAAAGTTTATTATATATTTTTGAAACTATATCACCGGAGGCAGAGCCGCCATGCCCGCCATGTTCAACCATAACTAAAACAACATACTTTGGATTATCATAGGGTCCATAGGTTGTAAACCATGCATGTGAGCGATTATAATACTCCATATCATGCTCCAATTTTCTCTTTTTTTCATCTTGTTTAATTTCTACAACCTGTGCAGTACCGGTTTTTCCGGCTATAATTACTTTTGAATTAACATAATTTATCGCTGTCCCTCCCGGCTCGTTACACACCCCGTACATCGCTTTTTGTATGAGTGGAAGTTTTGCTAACTCAGTATTACTTAAAACCTCTTCCGCCTGTGGCGAATATGGCTTATCTCCTATCATTTTAGCAAAATGAGGAACAGGAAGCTTTCCGGTTGCCATCAGTGCTGTAAAGCGTGCCATTTGAATCGGAGTAGTTAAAAAATCCCCTTGACCAATAGAAGTATTTACAGTTTCTCCAAGAGTCCATGGAAGATTATATTTTTCTCTTTTCCATTCTCTTGAAGGAACTGTACCTATGAACTCATTTGGTAAATCAATACCGCTCTTTCTTCCAAGCCCATATCGAATAAGTCCCTCGCTCATTTTTTCATTTCCAACAATAAGACTGCCCTTGTAAAAGAAATCATCGCAACTCTCTCTTATTGCTTTTATGATATTTGTACTTCCATGTCCGCCCTGCTGTTTCCAACATCTAAAAATTCTATTTCCAACCGGCAATTCAGCAGTACAATTAACATTCCAATACTCATTTAACTTTGTTGTTATATATATGAGTCCCAAACCTGTTTTTATTGTTGAACCGGGAGGGTATAAGCCGTTAATCAGCTTATTTGTAAATGGCTTATCCAGACTAGTTGAGAGCTTATCCCACAAATCGTAAGTAATGCCGGAGACAAATGTATTTAAATCATATTCAGGAAAACTGCCGGCGGAGAGAATTGAGCCATCTACATTCATGACAACCACTGCTCCTGCTTGATCCGCAAAAAGGGTTGCAATATATTTTTCTAATTCTATATCTATATTTAAAGTTAATTTTTTATCTTCTAAGGGGCTTTTATATGAAATTTCTTCTATCTCTTGATTGCTGGCATTTACTTTTATTTCTCTATATCCGGATTCACCTTGTAAAAATTCGTTATACTGTTTTTCTATTCCAGTTTTGCCTATGTAGCCGATAAGTTCTAACAAATCATTATTCTCTATATCTTTTTTATTTGCACGAGAAACATATCCTATAACATGCGCACCGATTTCTTCATATGGGTAGTATCTTTTTGGAGCTGAGACAATTTGTATATTCTCTCTTAAATTAAGTATAGAATAGACTGGTGCAATCTCTTCGTAAGAGATAAATGGAACGATATCTATGTAGTTATGATTATAGTATGAATCCTTCTTTTTATAATTTTTTATTAATTCACTAGACTTTAAACTAGGCAACAGTTTCGTTAGTACTGCTATCTCTTCATTAAATATTTCAATATTTTTCGTTTGTAATAAATTAGGCTTAAGCAATATTTTAAAGCCCAGTTTATTTATGGCAATCGGCTTATTATTTATATCAACTATTTCACCTCTCACCGGCGCTATTTTTTCAACTCTCACAGTGTTATTGCGTGAAAGTTTTGAATAATAATTATTTGATTCAACAGCTAAAAAAAAGAGCCTTACAATCAGAGCTAACCAGATTGATGCAAATAGAGCTAATATGAATTTTATTTTCATAAAAGACTCGCTATCAAAAATTCAACTACTATATAATAAAATATATAATAATTTATTGTTGGCATAGGGAACAAAAACAGTTTAGACAAAATAACATTAAATAAAAAAAATCCAAAATATGCCAATAAAATGTATGAAATTTTCACACATGAATTGCAGCTAACATTTTGTATAATTTTTGGCATAATAAATTTGTATGCAATTGCAAAATATATAATTGAGGTAAAAAGAGCATACCCTTTATCAGCCTCAAAGAGCAGTAAACATAATGATATTGTAAGTAAAGAGACAACATCCTCTTTGTTTAGGGCATAAACAAAGAGGATAAACAAAACACCAAAAAGCGGCGGTAAAAAAAGATATATACTGCTAAGGCTCTCATATACTATAAAAAATAGAATATAAGGAAGCGGTGCTAAAGATTTTTTATGAGTGCTATTTCGTTGCATACGGGAAAGTGTTTACATTTAATACAGTCAGCCCAGATTTTATGCTCTGGCAGCGACTCTTTTGAAATTTCTATAAAACCCAATCTTTCAAAAAATGATTTTTTATAAGTTAAACTTAATATTTTTTGAAGTCCTAAAATATATGCCTCTTCAAGAGATTTGTTTACTAAATTTTCTCCTATTTTTTGTCCCCTATGTTGTTCTTTTACTATCAAAGACCTAATTTCGGCAAGAGAAGATGTGTGAATATGGAGTGCACAAAAACCAACCAGTTCATTCTCATGGAAAGCAAGCGTGTAAGACCTAATATTTGTAGCTATCTCATCTGCTGTTCTCATCAAAATAATGCCGGCTTCGACTTCAGGTTCCATAAGCTCTTGCATGTTATTTATATCGCTGAGCTTTGCCTTTTTATACTCAATCTTCATCTATACTCTCTTGATTCTCTTGCAAAATATCATAAATAATTTTTATTGCTTTTTCTAAACCTCTTTTTTTAGAACTAGAAACCATAATGGCATGTGGAAACTCTTTTCTTAAAGCACTCTGCTCTTTTTGATTGAGCTTATCTATCTTTGTAAATATTTGAAGTATATATTGGTTTTCTCTTATATTACTCAGTAAAAATTCACTTACAGCTGTATCAATCTCTAAATCAGGATGTCTAGAATCAATCAAATGTATGAAAAGCTTAATCTGTTCTCTTTGTTCTATGTAATCGGTTAAATTTCTTTCCCAATCATATTTCATGGACTTAGCAACTTTTGCGTACCCAAAACCGGGTAAATCAACAAACTTTGCAGTACTTTTTTTTTCATTATCTCTATCAATAAAAGTTACATCAAAATAGTTAATAAGTCTTGTTTTACATGGTGTTGAAGAGACTTTTGCCAAATTTTTATGGTTTGTAAGTGCATTTAAAAGCGAACTCTTACCAACATTTGACCTTGCCATAAATACCACTTCATCTTGCAACGAGGAATCGGGTGCGTTAAGTACGTTTGGAGCAGAAGTTATAAATTTTGCATCAACAATTTCTATCATAATTAATTTTTCTCCTCTGGCAGTTCAAATATCATAATAACAGGCTCATTTTTGGCACCTTTTGCATACGCTTTTCCTTCTATACTTTTAAGAATAACCTCTTCTCCGATAATCTCTTTTTTCTCATCTATCTGTCTTAAATGTACATTTTGAAAAAAGTGATACTCTTTAGTTTCCGGGAAATAGATGACCTTTTCTGCTTTGCCTTTATAGATAGAACCCTCTTTTGTGTAAAGCGTAAAAGAGGTATTGCCTATTGCCATAAACTTTGTTGGCTGGTGCTGAGCATCTGTATAAACAGTGACCTTTGAAGCATTAAGCTCGTCATTTCCTTTAACGACATTCACATTGCCCTCAAAAATTGAAATACCGGATTTTTCATCACCGTCAAACGAATCTGCTTTTATCTTTAGCTCTTGTGAAATTAATGTTGATGCTAAAAAAATAGTAAAAAATAGTAAAAATTTCATAATTATCTCTCTTGTAGTTGATAGTTTGCAACAATATTTTTTGACTCAATCTTTTTTAAAACATTATTATATATGAGCGATGAGCCAATAACTCTATTTTTATCTTGATATGAAACATAGTCACTATCGGTGTGTGCAACTTTTGTTATGTTATTATAATCTGCTGTTTGCGATTTAAATGTTAAACCATCTTCTCTTGTATAAACAACATCCCCTTTTAATTCAATTATCTCATTTTGATAAAGCCCGTCACTTGCCTTCATATTCGCCCTATACCCTTTTGAATTGTCTGTATAGTCTATATTTGCAACTTTATAACGGTCGCTATAGCGCACAGCACTATTCCCAGTCATAAGAGTTATTAAATTTTTATCATTAAACTCTAAGAGGGTAAATGAGGACATCTCAAAGAGAGGAACATCTGTAAAATTTTGTTCTCTTATATTTAATGGCTCAAAGAGAAAAAAAATCATCATCAGACTACTCGTAACAAAAAGAAAAAAAACATTTATATTAATGGTACCCACCTTTTAACTGATGTTACGCACCAAACGAACGCGTCCATTTAGGTGACTGATGCAGAAGTTCTTACAACTTTCCTTATGCTACAAAACGAAGTTTCTTTAGAAAAAACTCCGTTTTTTAAGAAAAATAAGTTTTTAAAATTCAGCTATCTTTTTTATCCAAACTGCCATAAAATCTTCTCTCTGACTATTTTCATCCACTAAAATATCTATCATTTCTCTTACTGCACCCTCTCCGCCATCCAGAGAAAGCGTGGTGTTGACCATATTCTTTATCTCTTTTACCCCATTCTTTGGAGTAAAACTTCTTCCAACAAGGCTTAGCATGTGAAAATCGTTTAAATCATCACCAATTGCTCCAACCTCTTCAAGGCTAAACCCGAGCGACTTTACTAACTCTTTTAAAACTCTATCTTTATCTTTGATACCTTGAAAAACGTGCTGTATGCCCAATTCTTCTGCTCTTTTTTGAACTATTTTGGAGTTTCGTCCGGTGATAATAGCCACCTGATTTCCAATCTTCACCCAAGCACTTATTCCAAGACCATCTTTAATGTTAAAATTTTTACTCTCAATACCACTTTCTGAATATGTGATTTTACCATCAGTTAAACAACCATCAACATCTAAAACAATTAATTTAATCATAAAACATCTTTGGTACTTGGAATTCCTATTCTCTCATTTCTCATCATCGCGCGACGCAGAGCTACGGCTAAAGATTTAAAAGCTGCCTCTATAATGTGATGTTTATTTTTTCCTCTTAATACAATTATGTGCACACTGATTTTTGCATTTAATACAAAAGCTCTAAAGAACTCCTCAACAAGTTCCGAGTCAAACTGACCTATTTTACCATCTACCTCTACTTCATAAACTAAGTATGGTCTGTTGCTAAGGTCTAAATCACAACTCACACAGGCCTCATCCATTACAATATTTGCACTTCCAAATCGTTCCATATTTTTAACTGGATAGATTGCTTCATGAACTAAAGAACCTAAAACAATCCCAATATCTTCAACGCTGTGGTGATCATCAATATGCGTATCACCTTTGCACTCAATGTTTAAATCAATCAAAGAGTGCTTTGAAAAACTCTCTAACATGTGGTCTAAAAAACCTACACCGGTATTTATATCACTTGAACCAGTTCCATGTAGATTAAGTGAAATCTCTATATCAGTCTCTTTTGTTACTCTTGTTTTACTAATCATTTTAATCCTCTTTTACTATAAATGCGTTTTCAAAACTACTGTTAGAAGCTAGATAATCTTTTGCTTCCTGCTCACTTTTAAATCCCTGTAAATAAACTCTAAACATTCTATTTTTATCAACTTCAACATCCTTTATGACCGTATGATAGCCACCGGTTTTATCATATTTTGCCTGCGTTTTCATGGCCCCGCTGATGTTTGAAAAAGAGGCTATTTGTAGAGCGAAGCCATCCACCTCTTTATTTTGCGGAGTATTTTTAAGCTCTTTATCCGTTGGAATATTTTTTCTGCCAGCTGTATTAAAACCCAGTACTTCAATAGAAACAGGTGCTGTTCCCGGTCCAATTATATTTAATTTATCGGCTGCTGATTTAGATAAATCTATAATTCTTGTAGCAACAAATGGACCTCGGTCATTAATTCGAACAACTGTACTGCGCCCATTATTCTTATTTGTTACTTTTACAATAGTATTCATAGGCAAAGTTTTATGCGCTGCTGTCATGTCATACATGTTATATGTTTCGCCGTTAGAAGTTGCTTTACCGTCAAAAGTAGGACCATACCAACTAGCATTACCTTGAAATTCATCGCCAACACTCACAATCGTTGGACAATATTTGATTCCCCTAATTTCATAAGGTCGCATTGTAGGATGAGAATATGCTTTGCTATCAATGTCTTGACAATAATCACCTTTATTATCAGAATAGATACGTGTTCCCCCCTTTATGCTACATCCACTAAAGAGTAAAATCAAAGAGGCAAGAGATAAAAGAAAGATTTTATTCATTCATATACCTTTAACCTGCCCTTCTTATAGGAATAATTAGCTTTTGATTCAGGGTCAAATTTTTACCTTGTATACTGTTAAAATCTTTAATAATTTTATAAGATATTCCATATTTTTTACCTAATTGAGACAAAGTTTCACCTGATGCAACTAAATGAACCTTATATATCTCCCCGATAGGTTCTTCTTGATACTTTTGTTTAAATTCTGAAAGTTTGATATATGGAATATATATATCATAACTCTTTGCATGTGGAGGCATAAAGTCATATTTCAAATGTTTATTTAGCTTTTGCAACTCTTCAAGAGGAATTCCGATAAGAGTAGCAACCCTGCTTAACGACTCTCCCATCGGCAATTCTACTGTTGAGATAGAGTAAGCATTTGCTCTATTTAGAAGATATTCATATTCGCTTTTAAGCATAAACTGTTCATCATTTCCAATAAACGCCAGAGCAATAATTTTTCTTATATAGTCTCTACTCTCTTTTGGAATATATTTTTTATTCTCATTAAGCAAAACAGACAATTCATCACTTCCTGCTTTTTCTATGGCTCTCTCTAGTTTCCCTGCACCGCAGTTATAAGCTATAGCAGCTAAATACCATTTACCAAATTTTTTGTGTAAATATGAAAGATGTTTTGCAGCAGCCCTTGTTGATTTAATTAAATCTCTTCTCTCATCAACACAATCATCAATTCTCAGATGATAAAGGTTGGCAGTATCTGGCATAAATTGCCAAAAGCCAGATGCACTTTTTTTGGAGTAAGCTCTGGTATGAAAATTTGATTCTGCCATTGCTAGATATAAAAACTCTGGAGGAATTCCATATTCACTAAGAAGATTTTTCACAGCAGGAATAAAGAGATATGCATCTTCCATAGCTTGAAAAAACTCTTTATCTCTATTGATCGCAGTCTGATTATTTCTCATATTATTCATCATAGGATCATACAAAAATGACGATTCAATATTAAAAGAGTCTAATATTGAAAGCTCTTTATTATGATTTGAGACATAAGTTAAATTTGCAGCAAGCAAAATGGGAAATAGTAAAAATAATAAAAATTTCAAGATTCGCAACTTTTCATATTTGGATTTTTGAGATTTTCATTCTATCTTAAAAAGCATTAATATTCATAGAAATTTATAATTCCAACACTCCCTCTCTAGTTATATTAAGAAATATCAAAGAGTTCAAGGGCATTTTGTGTAGTAATTTTTTTTATATCTTTCACCGACATATTTAGAAGTTCAGAAATCTTTTTTACTACAAAAGTTGTATACAAGGGCTCATTTCTCTCTCCGCGATGAGGAGCCGGAGTCAAATATGGAGCATCAGTTTCTATAAGTAATTTTTCATGTGGGATTTTTGGTAACACATTTATTAGCTTTTTTGCATTACTAAATGTCAAGACTCCACCTATTCCAAAATAAAAACCACTGTTTGCTAAACTTAGAAGCTCCTCATCTGCATTATAGCAATGAAGAACTCCACCTACCTCATGTGCATTATATGTCAAAAGCACTTCTTTTGAATCTCTTGAAGCATCCCTAATATGGATAATCAAGGGCTTTTTATATTTTTTTGCCAACTCTATTTGAGCTATAAAAACCTCTTTTTGTCTCTTTTTTTCTGCCTCTTTCTCTTCATCACTCCCTTCAAGCCTGAAGTAATCCAATCCGCATTCGCCCACGGCAACACATTTTTCATGTTTCAAATACCTGTCAAAATCAAGCTTTTCAAATAAATTCATATCATAAGGGTGAACGCCGACGGCAAAATAAACATCACTATTATTCTCTGCAATTTTAACTGCTCTTTCAACTGTTTTTGGATCAGCTCCCGGGATTATAAACCTGTTTACTCCACCCTCTCTGGCTCTATTTAAAACTTCATCTAAATCTTCATCATATCTTCGGTCATCCAAATGTACATGTGTATCAACTATCAAGCGCTTCTTTCCTTTTACTTTTTAAATTTTTTACAAATAGTATATTTTTTATCATCATGTAAATAAATATAGCCGAAACAAAAAAAGAGCCTATTGCAAAGAATAGGTTATTAGCCATAAAAAAGTTATAGCCAAGAGCTAAAAAAACTATTGAGATTACAAAACACATCTATTTGCTTCTAAAAGCTCTTTTGCAAACTTTTTTGCCTCATCCGAGACACTGTCGCCGCTTATTATTCTGGCTATCTCATTTACTTTACTCTCAAAATCAAGCTCTTTTGCAAATGATTCATCACCATTTTTGTAAATTAAAAAGTGCTGATTCCCCATGGAAGTAAGCTGTGGCTGGTGTGAAACAACAAAGACTTGAAAATGTTTTGAAAGCTCTCTTAAAACCTTTGCAACACTCATAGACTCCTCTCCGCTAAGATTTGCATCAATCTCATCAAGCATTAAAACACCGCCATTTTGACTCATATGTTCCGATTTTAGAGCTAATACTGCAAGTCTCAGTCTGTTAAACTCGCCAGTACTCACTTTTTGAAGTTCCGTGTTGTTTAGCTTCAGTATAATTTCATCTTTTCCTAAACTGTTATACTCTGTCTCATTTATTTTTACCTCTGCTTCTCTTAAATATAACTCTTTTAAATATCTGTTTAAATCCTTTATAAATGGTTTCAGCTCTGCATGTCGAAGTGCACTCATTTTATCCGCCAACTCTCTTACATTTTGCTCCAAAATTGCACATCTTTTTTCTAAATCATCCTTTACAAACTCTATATTTTCATATTCTGCTAACTCATCCTTCTTCATTTGTCGATAAGCCAGTGCCTCTTCTATGCTTCCATATCTCTTTTTCAGGCTGCTTATCTCTTCAATACGATTTAAAACATCTTCAACATCTACATCATCCAAGGCACTAAATCTCTCTTGCGCATTATCTAGTACAACCCTGAGTTCATTCATGGCATCATTAAAGAATGTGCTATCAATATCTAAAGAGTCAAGTGCACTGAAGACGTAATGCTCATAATCAAATATCGAATTTGCAGATGAAATATTTTCCAGTACTTTCTCTTTTTTTGAGAGCTCTTTTTTAATTTTAAGCAGCTCCTCATCCTCTGAAACCACAGGATTAACATCTTCTATCTTTTTAATCTCAAACAATAAAAATTCTTTAAGTTCTAAAAGCTTATTCTCCTCTTTATTCAGTTTTTCAAGCTTTTTGGATGACTCTACAAAGTCGTTAAAAGAGCTTAAATACTCATCTTTTAACTTACTTATGTTTTTAAATTTACTTTGAATTCTCAAATCTAATATGGATGTTAAATTTGAATTTTCAAAGTCGCTATAATCTTTTAAACTTAAGTGTCTTAAATAGTTAGAGCTTACTTCACTCATAGTTTTTTTAGAGATACTTTGATTATTTATAAAGTATCTAGATTTTTCTTTTTTGATATGTTTAAAAATATTTATTTCATCATTTTCTATACCCATCTCTTCCGCGTCAAGATTCCATGTGACGCTAGACTCACAGAGGGTTGCTTCACAACCGCTTGCACCAAGCGATGAGAGTATAGAATTCATCAAAATAGACTTACCGCTTCCGCTAGGACCTGTAAAAACAACAAGCCCACATGCCAAATTTAACTCAACTTCTTTAAAGCTAAGATACTCTTTTAAATAAAATCTCTCTATCAACTTTTTTCTCCCCATTTAAGTTTCTCTTTTAAAACATCAAAATAGTTAAACTCTTCTCTATGAATCAGTTTTGCAGTCTTCTCGGCTAATTTTATATGCACACTCTCGCCTTGCTCAAACGCATGCATATCCTGCCCGTCAATTATCATCAAGGCTCTGTTTTTTGGAGTTTTCATCTCTATTGAAAATGTTCCGGGAAGAACAACCGACCTTTGTGTGAGAGAGTGCGGGCAGATTGGAGTGAGTGCAAAAACATTGGTCAAAGGGAAAAGAACAGGCCCTCCGGCTGAGAGGTTATAAGCAGTTGAACCCGTCGGAGTCGAGACGATAACACCATCTCCATAGTAGGTATTAAAAGCTTTTCCATCCACTAAAGTCTCTATATGTATCATGTTTGAGATAGACGGTCTTGTTAAAACTATGTCGTTAAAGGCGTGAATTTTTACTGTTTCACCGTTTTTGATAACTTTGGCTTCTAAAACCGCTCTCTCGTCTATGCGATATTTTCCACATGCCAATTTTGCTACAAATGCATCGAGCTCATCCATGCTTACATCTGCTAAAAATCCTAAACTTCCTGCATAAACACCAAGAACAGGTATCTCATAATTAAAAGAGCGTCTTACGACTGATATAAGCGTACCGTCCCCGCCAAGTGTCAAAAGAATATCACACTGTTTACACAGCAATTCAAACTCCATGCCCATAACATCAATCATACCGCCGCTGATACTGTCGATATAGACCTCTATATTGTGCTTATTAAAAATCTTTTCAAGTTTAAAAAAACTACTTTTAAGCTCTGGAGTGGATGGTCTCAAAACCACACCAACTTTTGTAATGCTATTTGTTTGCAAAATAAATCCTATATTCATCTAATTTGTACTAAATATTTCTGGTGATTATACACTTTTGAAGTAACAAAGATAAAAATATTTCAATCTGTCATACTTTTTTTACTTCTTTATGAGCTTCCAATAATGAACTACCCCGCTACAAGCGAAGGAGTATATATGAACAAAGAGAATCGTTCTTTTTATTGTTAAATGGCATGTAATCTTTTTTCTAAGTAGATTTTAGGTACAATCGCGAAAATTTTTTCTAGGACTTAGATATTATGAGAAGTCATTATTGTACAGATTTAAATGAAACAAATGTAGGACAGGATGTTGTTCTAATGGGTTGGGCGAATAATAATCGAGACCATGGCGGTATTGTTTTTATTGATTTAAGAGACAAGACCGGTCTGATTCAGCTTGTTTGTGATCCTGCAGACAGTGAGCAAGCTCACAAAATGGCAGATAGCGTTCGTGATGAATTTGTTCTTATCGCTAAAGGCAAAGTTCGTTTTCGTGGCGAAGGCTTAGTAAATCCACGCCTAAAAACAGGGGCTATTGAGGTTATTGTTCATGAACTTATCATTGAAAACAGAGCTGCTCCTATGCCTTTTGTCATCGGTGACAAAAATGTAGGTGAAGAGACGAGACTTAAATACCGCTATTTAGAGCTTCGTGACCCCGACATGTATGAGACTTTCCGTCTTCGTTCGAAAGCGGCAATTGCGGCTAGAAATATTCTCGATGCAAACGGCTTTTTAGAGGTAGAAACTCCGATTCTTACAAAATCTACTCCTGAAGGTGCAAGAGATTATTTAGTTCCCTCTCGTGTTCACAGCGGAGAATTTTATGCGCTTCCTCAGTCACCGCAGCTTTTCAAACAACTTTTGATGGTCGGCGGATTTGACCGTTACTTTCAAATAGCAAAATGTTTCAGAGATGAAGATTTAAGAGCCGATAGACAACCTGAATTCACTCAAATAGATGTTGAGATGAGTTTTTGTAATCAAGAAGATGTAATCAAAGTTGCAGAAGATTTACTTGTCGCAATGTTTGCGGCATGTGGACACGAAATCAAACCTCCGTTTAACCGTATCACTTATAATCACGCTATGGAATTTTACGGTTGTGATAAACCGGATTTAAGATACGACCTCAAAATGGTAGATGTTATCGATATATTTGAAAGATGCAGTAATGAAATTTTTACAAATATCGCAAAACACCCGCATACGAACCGTATTAAGGCTTTAAAAGTTCCTGGTGCCGATTTGGTATTTTCAAAGAGAGAGATGCAAAGTTTTGAAGAGTTTGTACGCAAATTCGGTGCGCATGGTCTTGGATATTTTCAACTTAAAGAGGATGGTCTTAAAGGTCCGCTTATTAAATTTTTTAGCGAAGCAGATATTCAACTCATTATTGAGCGAACTGAACTACAAGTCGGCGATGTTGTTTTCTTCGGTGCCGGAGATAAAAAAACCGTACTTGACTACATGGGCAGATTTAGAATTTTCATAGCCGAACATGAGAAGATGAACCTGATTGACAAAGATAGATTTGAGTTTGTGTGGGTTGTGGACTTTCCTATGTTCGAGGTAGAAGACGGAAGAGTAAAAGCACTTCACCATCCATTTACAATGCCAAAAGATACGGATAAAGAGAATATTGAAGAGATAGAATCTATCGCGTATGACATCGTTTTAAACGGTACTGAGCTTGGCGGTGGAAGTATCCGTATTCACAAATCAGAAGTTCAAGAAGAGGTTTTCAAACTTTTAGGTATCGACGAGGAAGAGGCAAAAGAGAAGTTCGGTTTCTTACTTGACGCACTCAAATTTGGCGCACCTCCACATGGCGGTTTTGCTATCGGATTTGACAGACTTATGATGCTTATCTCTAAAAAGTCAAGCATTCGTGATGTAATCGCATTTCCTAAAACACAAAAAGCTTCTTGTATTCTTACAAAAGCACCAAGTGCGGTGGATGCAACGCAACTCAGAGATTTACACATTCGTTTACGCGAGCAAGTTAAATAGTGATAAGAATTCAAAGTGGAAAGTGCCACAGGTTAGCACTTCTAAAAATTCAATGCAGCGAAAGCACTTCTAGACTAAAGTCTGATGCAAGCTTTTCACTAAATGAAAAGGTGTAAAATGCCGAGTCGTAAAAAACTATTTTTAATTATCGGAGCACCCGGCTCCGGTAAGACTACAGACGCAGAGTTAATTGCCAAGCAAAATGATGTAATAACACACTACTCTACAGGCGACATGCTTCGTGCAGAAGTTGCAAGCGGAAGCGAACTCGGGCTTGAAATAAACAACTACATCTCTAAAGGGCTAATCGTTCCTATCAAAATAGCAATAGAGACCATTGTAAACGCTATCAAGAATGCTCCTACTGACATAATTATTATTGATGGCTATCCAAGAAGCATGGAACAGTTAAATGCTTTAAATGAATATCTGAACAGTGATTCGTCTTTAGAACTTTGCAGTGTCATAGAAATACATGTAAGTGAAGAAACTGCTCGTGATAGAGTTTTAGGTCGTAACCGTGGTGCGGATGACAATAATGAAGTGTTTGATAACCGTATGAAAGTTTATATGGAGCCTTTAGCAGATATTCAAGCTTTTTACAGTGATAAAAACCTTTTGCATGTAATAAGTGGTGAAGGGACTATTGAAGAAATAGTTGCTGAGATGGGAAGTTTTGTGAAATCTAAAATCTAATTAGTGTCCAGAAAAGCTCTGGACACCGCATGTACTAAGCTAGTTTTGAAATAATATCTGCTTCAACATCGGCTATATGTGCCGTACCGTCAACAGTAACATATTTAATACTTGGATGTTTGCTAGCCTGCTCTTTATAGTAACCTATTAGAGGTTGCGTAAGTTCATGATAAACTTTTAGTCTGTCCAGCACTACTGATTCTTTATCATCATCACGCTGAACCAGCTCTTCACCGGTTGCATCATCTTTACCTTCAACTCTTGGCGGGTTGTAAAGCAAATGATAGGTTCTGCCACTAGCCAAATGTGCACGGCGACCTGCCATACGAGTAACTATCTCAGAGTCCGGAACATCTATCTCGATTACTGCGTCAATAGCGATACCTGCATTTGTAACAGCGTCAGCCTGAGGAAGAGTACGAGGGAAACCGTCTAAAAGATAACCGTTTTTACAGTCATCTTCAACAATTCTATCTTTTACAAGACCAATAATAATTTCATCCGTCACAAGCTGACCGGCATCCATAGCTGCTTTAGCCATCTTACCCATCTCTGTGCCCGCTTTAATAGCTGCTCTTAACATGTCACCCGTAGAGATTTGAGGAATGTTATATATTTTTGTTAAAAATTGAGCTTGAGTACCTTTTCCTGCACCGGGAGCTCCTAGTAATATTATTCTCATATTTATCCTATTGATTTTATTGATGATATTATATATAAACGAGGTTAAACTAACTATAAAAACAAGATAAATCAATGTATTAAAGAATCATTAAGTTGCCAAAATCAGCTTTATAAACTTGACTCATATACGGCAAATGAAAAAAATGTTAAACTTCGAACTGTTAAAAAAAGTAAAATTTGAGTGTGAGGGGTGGTCTGTTTATGAAAAAAAATTTTGTATTATCATCGGTTTTAGTTGCTATTTTGTTTATGAGCGGATGTTCTTCAACATGGGAAGGCGTTAAAGAAGATACGAGCAACGCGTGGAATAACACCAGAAAAGGTATTCATAGCGCTACTGAATGATTTTATTTCCACATGAGTTGTGGAAATAAAATTTAGTTTTAAAACTACTCTTCTTCTTCAAATCCAAAATCGTCGTCATCACCCTCTTTTTGAGCTTCCAAAATATCATCTATAAGCTCTTTACACTCATCTTCTTCAATATCTCCACTCTCTATATCAGCCAAAATATCTTGCAAATCTGCTTTAAATTCACGAAGTTCTTCTACCTCTTCTTTTGCATCTTCACTCGCTTCTTTGCTATCTGCAATCTCTGCAAAAATTTCATCCAATCTCTCATCAATATCAGGAATAACGCTTTTCGTAATCAACTCTTCTAATTTTTGTGCATAAGACATACTCACCTCTTTAATTCATTTATGAAATAATACACAAAAATAGAGTATCATAAGCTTTATTCCACATATAAATAACAAATATAAGGGTACAAGCATGAATTTTTATGCAATCATAATAGGAACTGAAATTTTAAATGCGAGAAGAGAAGATAAACATTTCAATTTTGTTCGCACCGAGCTTCACAAATATGGACATGAACTCTTTGCGTCCTTTATTATAAAAGATAATGAAGATCTTATTACAAGGAGTTATGAGCTTGTAAAAAGTGATAAAAACTCAGTTCTTTTCTCTTTTGGCGGGATAGGTGCAACACCCGATGATTTGACGAGAGAAATATCTGCAAAAGTTTTTACCTCTAAGCCTTTAAGACTTCATAAACAGTTTGAAGGGGATATTATTGAGAGATTTGGGGATGATGCCTATCCTCACAGAATCCATATGGCAGAGTTGCCACAAAATGCAGGGTTGCTTTTTAATCCGGTAAATAACATGTCAGGCTATTCCATAGAAGATAGATTTTTCTTTGTACCGGGGTTTCCGGAAATGGCACATCCCATGATAAGCAGTGCTATAAAAACTTATTTTTCCACAAGAGTAGAAAAATTTAGATATACACTTTTAGCGCAAACCAGTGAAAACACTCTTATATCATTAATGCAAAGCACTCCCTCAGATATAGAACTCTCATCTTTGCCAATGCTAAATAATGGCAAACCATCTGTTGAATTATCACTGAGCGGATTTGATAAATCAAAGATTGAACACCACTTTAATCTATTTTGCAAAGAGTTAAAGAGCAAAAATATCCCTTACATCTTAATGTAGTAATAGTTTTTGTCGATATGATTTCATAATAAATCAAAGAAATCAATCATCTTGGTTTGATTATTGGTACTCTTTTTGCTTTGTGTTTATTAAGTATGTTCTTTTTTAGTTAAATGAGAAAAAATAGCTAAAAACAGACAACGCTATACCTTAAAAATAGAGAGAGATTAAAATGGCAATTAATATGAATAATCATGTCTTTAAAGGACATAAAACATTACTTGGCAGTAAATATGTAACATATGGAGAGGTTGAGCTTCCTTCGAGATATGAGCTTTTTTCTAAATCAAAAAGTGGTTTTGACTGGGGAACTGCCGGTTCTGGGGCAATTCAGCTCTCTTTTTCAATACTGTTTCAGTTGAGCAATTTTGATATAGCAAGCAGAAATGCTACTAAATATGCTATGGAGACAGTAAGCCATCTAAACTCTAGAGATTGGCTTGTCACTGCACAGGATGTTTTAGCTTGGCTTGAGCTTAACGAAGAAAAAGTGGAAGAGAAGCCGGTATTTAGAATAGAGAAAAAAGTAAAAGAGAAAGTGGTATTTAAAGTAGAAGAGATACCAGAGATAAAATTAATCAAAAGAGCAGAAGAACTAAAAATAGAAGAAACGATAGCATTTAATGCAGAAGAGTTACCAAAGATAAAATTAATCAAAAGAGTGGCAGTAAAAACTGAAGAGACGGAAGAAGTAAAAACCGAGAAAGCACAAGTAGAGGAGAAAGAGCCAGTACAACTGGAACTTTTAGTTCTGACTAATCCTGTCAGAAAAGTCAAAAAAACAAAAACAAATGTAGTAAAGAGTGTATGTCAAGAGCTTCATATTACACAAAAACACCTTGCAGAAATTTTGGAAGTCCCAGAAGGAACTGTGAGTAGCTGGGCTGTTAAAAATGAGATACCGAGACTTGGTAAAAAAGCTATTGAGTTTTACGCATTAAGCACAAAAAACCAAAAAATTGTGGACAGCTACAGAAGCTTTGTGCATCTTTTAGATGTTTCTTGATTGTTTTAAACAGCAAAAGGAAAAAAAAGAATCTGTTTCACTTTGCATGTGCACTGTTTTTAGAGCTGCTTTTATCAAAATCAAGCAACTCTAAAACGCTCTTTTTATTCATTTTTCTAGCAAAATCAGTAGCTGTAAAACCTTTAGTATCAACTACATGCTGATTAGCTCCCTTCTCTAGCAATATTTTTACAATCTCAACTCTGCCATAACAGGATGCAGCCATTAGAGCAGTAAAACCACTTCTTCTCTTTGTTTTATTAACATCAACCCCATGCTTTATTAAATATTCAACTAATTCTCTATTGTCATAGGTAATTGCCATGTCAAAAATGCTGACACCCTCATTGTCAAAATCAAAAATATCAGCACCGCTATCAATAAGAAGCATCAGCAAATCCATCTC
The DNA here is from genome assembly GCA_947498025.1 of Helicobacteraceae bacterium. Lineage (GTDB taxonomy): Bacteria > Campylobacterota > Campylobacteria > Campylobacterales > Sulfurimonadaceae > Sulfurimonas. Next base: position 49,112 of record CANMJR010000004.1, on the reverse strand, counting down.
GCACCTACTTCTAATAGCACATGCCAAAACCGACTCCCCAGCCTCATTTGCCTCACCCAAGCTCCCGCCCTCTTTGAGATATTTTTTGGCATTTAGATAATCACAGTTTTTAAAAATTTCCAACCACTTATTCATTCAATTCCTTTATTAATTACCCTAGTCTATATAAAAAGTAATTAGTTTTTTTTAAGTATAATGCCACAAATAAATCATTTAAGCGAGAATTCATGGAAATTATTCAAACAGCTGACGCTTTTAAGGCGTTAATTGAAGAAATTAAATCAACAACAGCAGGATACAAAGATCCCCTAGCTTTTGGAATATGTAGAGTAGATTTGGGGCAGTTAAATGTTGATAAATCTCTTCAGGCAACCTACCCTATAATTAATTGGAATGAAAATTTCGGAAGTGCTGCAATTTTTGTTAAAGCTTTAGCAGAACAAGGAGTTATTGTTGATTTTACACAAGATGAAGTTGTTTACAACATTAATTTAGATTTTTTAAGAAGTGCTTTGGCTGCTTTTACTCCCTACTCTGATGAAGCGTATGGAGATGCTCATAAAAATATTCAAGTTGTCTCAGCACTTTATAATCAAATGATCAGCAGTGGAAGTTTAGAGGGAGAGTTCAAAGTGACATTTATCTACAATGATGCTCCTCTTAAAAGCGTAGAGGCAACTTATTTAAAATTATACGCTCTATCTCAGGCAAAAGTACAAATCAGGGGCATTAACCTAAATGGTGCCTTTGGTGCTTTACCTAATGTTGCTTGGTCAAACGGGCAGCCGATAGAACTTGATTATCTTCGTGAGTTTGAAATCGAGTTAAAACTCTCTAACGAGTATCCGCATATTGATTTTATAGATAAATTTCCAAGATTTTTGCAACACATAATTCCTGCAGATAATACAAGAATATTGGACACTTCTAAAGTAAGATTTGGCGCGCAATTAGCAGCAGGAACAACGGTAATGCCGGGGGCTTCCTACATCAACTTCAACGCCGGAACAACAGGACCGGTTATGGTTGAGGGAAGAATCTCCAGCTCTGCTATTGTTGGAGCAGGAAGCGATGTTGGCGGCGGTGCTTCTATTTTAGGTGTACTGAGCGGAACAGACGGAAATCCTATCTCAATCGGGAAGAACACACTTTTGGGTGCAAACTCGACATGCGGAATTCCTATGGGCGATGGTTGTATCTTAGATGGCGGATTAGCAATATTTGCCGGTACTAAAATTTTTATCAACGCTCAAGAGCTTTCAAAAATAAAAGAAGTAAATCAAAATGTTAAATTAGAAGGCGAACTCTTTAAAGGCAAAGAGTTAGCAAGTCTTAATGGTCTTCACTTTAGACAAAATTCGCAAACAGGTCAAATTACGGCTTCTCGCTCAACTAGAGAGATTAAGTTAAATTCTGAGTTGCACTAACTTTTTTGACATGTGGAGTATTCCACATGTATTCTAAACAAAGCGGAGGGAAGTACTCTATGAGTGCTAATCTCAAATCATAAAGATACCTTTATAAATTAAATAATAGAATGACCCAAAGAAAAAGGAGTTTATTATGAATACTTCTACTAATATTTCATCAATACAGTCACATCAGACTATGATGAATATCAATGCAAATAATATTGCAAATGTAAATAGTGACGGTTTTGTTCCATCAAGCACGAAAATGTCTAGCAATGGGAATTCTGTGAGTGCAAATAGCCGTATGGCTGATGATAATGGCTCTTTAAAAAGTCAGACGGATTTAACAAAAGAGATTCCAGACCAGATTGTGGTGCAAAAGGCGACAGCCGTAAATATAAGTGCAATCAAAACACAAAATGAGATGTTCGGCTCACTTTTGGATATAAAAGCTTAATCTCTCTTAGTTAAAATATTCATACTCGTTATATTTTTTAGCAACTCTGCATTTGGGTCATAATTCTCTTGTTCCTCTCCCAATTTTAGGGTGCTAAAAACTATTTTTCCAACTACTATTCTGCCCTCAACACCATTTTTTATAGTTTTGACTCCCCATGTATTATGAAATATAATTATCTCATCATTATATGTTCCGACATAAAGTACTATATGTCCTTTTTTATAGAGCAGTGTTTGAAACGGAATGGCTTTTTCTTTTATAAGTGCTATTTTTTCATCATCTGCTAAATTTTTTAAACTAATTGTTTTCCCTATCTTACCCTGCTCTGCAGAATTTCTTGGCAGCCACATGCCAAAAGGCGCAAACAAATCACGGAGCGATGAAGAACAATCCCTCTGTTCATAAATGCCGCCCCAGCCATAATGCGACTTTGAAATTTCGCCTATAATTTTATTTAAGTTCGTTTTGTTCAGACTCAAAACATTTTTAGTTGCAATCTCTTTTTGTATTTTTGCCTGTTTATAAAGCGGCTTAGAATTTCCGCATGCAACAATAACCAGCACCGTGTAGTTATCTTTATCTTCATTTATCAATGCAAAGGACATGCCTATCTTCGATCTGTAAAGAAAAGTTCCCTCCGTCGTAAAGAGAGAGACATCCTCTTTTGTTATAAAAATCTGCTTTGATTTTTGCCAAATATCAGTATATTTTTTTTCTATAAATGCCAATCTATCGCTCTTTATCCATCCGCTTGCAAAACTCGCAAATACATATACCCACTCCCCATCTTTTGAGTAATGAGAAGCAAAAACAGGTTCATTTGCATGAATTGAGCTATTTTGCAGATAGTCAAAAGGGAAACCCTCTCCAGCCAAAGATGGATCTTTCAGCAGAGGTGCAATTGTTGGAAATAATCTTAAATCTGAATATTTCAGTGTTACGGCTCTTTGATTCAGTGTAGAATAAGAGTCAAAATTTGAGTTTTCATACATCTTGTCAAAAAACTCTTTTTGCAGTGGCTGTAAATTTTCTCCAAAAGTTTTTATATTTGCATACGCATAAAACGGCCATTTTATATTTTCTATACTCTCTTTAGGCTTTTCTAAATTCCACATGCTAAAGTAAAATGCGTTATATTTCTTTTGAATATCATAAAGAGATATGTTTTCGTCAATATTTTTAGTGTAAGACTCTACATTTTGTGGAAGATTGACTAAATCAGATATTATTATTTCCTCGCCTTTAGGCTTTATCTCTTTTGAGGAGCAACCAAAAAATAAAAAAATTGCCAAAAGTGCAAAAAAATATCTCAAATCAAAACCTTTTTAGTCAACATCACCAAATCTGCTTACTACCCTGCCTATAACTTCTATCTCCTCAGGATTGAGGGTCTGTGTAGAGTAAACTTTATTGTCAGATATTATATCAATTTTTCCGTCTATCCTCTTCTGTACCCGTTTTATGAATAGTCCTGCCTCTGTTTTGATTGTAAATATACCGCCTCTTTGTAGGTCAGTTTTTGCTCTATTTATAAAAACAATATCATTATAACTGAAGGTAGGCTCCATAGAATCACCTGAAACATTAATTGCCTCTATGTTTTTTAGCTCTTTTTCTCCACCAAGCATAAAAACAAACTGCTCCGGTATTTCTAATTCTTTGATCTCTTCACACTCATTCTCACTTCCACCACCGGCACTTGCATGAATATCATTAAAATATTTAACTATGTAAAACTTATTTGTAGCCTCAATAAGACTCTCCGGTGATTGCCCATATAACATCCAATTTATAGATATATTTCTTGTAGCGCAAAAGTCTAAAAGCTCTCCAAATGGAATCTTATTTCTTTTTTTCATTGTTGCAAAGTTCATCTGTGTTATACCCAAAATATCTGCCACATCTTTGTCAAATATCTTTTTACCACTATACTCATTAGACACTATGCTTTTTATCTCTTCAACTATTTCTATAAAATTATTCATAACAATATCTCCATTGCATTTTGTAAGATTATAATACTATTTACTTTCTAAGTCAATATTTTATTGACAAATTGCAATATTTTTGGAAAAGTATTACAAAATAGTATAAACTTTCTCAAATTAACTGAAGGAGATGAGATGATATTGATAATTAAAAGTGCGGAGAGTTTACTGGAGAGATTTGAAAACAGCATAGAAATTTGGGCAAAAAAACTTTTCTAAAAAGCTATTTGTCCAAATTTTCTTTAGCTTTTTTTTCTTGTTCTTTTTCTCTATTTTCTGTTTTTGTTTTATGATAGCCCATAAATACCCAAAATAGAAATAGGACAAACAAAAACATCATAATATTGTCTATAATTGGATTCATTCATTTTCCTTGAAAGTCATATAGTTTTGCCTAATTGCGTCATAAAGAACAATACCTGCACTTATCGCTAAGTTAAGGCTTCTGCCCTCTTTTGTCATAGGAATTGTAATATTTTGCTCTTTGTATCTATTCAGTATATCTTCAGGAATTCCGGCAGTTTCACTGCCAAAGAATATATAGTCACCACTTTTAAACTCCGCTTCAAAGTAGGGTCTATCTGTTTTAGTCGTAGCAAAATAGGCATTGTTTGTTATCTCGTTTTGTTCAAAAAATTCCTCTATGCTCTCCCAAACATGTAAATCCAGTTTATGCCAATAATCAAGCCCCGCACGTCTTACAGCTTTCTCATCTATGTCAAAACCTATCGGCTTGATAAGATGAAGAGCAGCTCCCGCATTTACGCAGAGTCTGCCAATCGCACCTGTGTTATTTGGAATTTGAGGGTTTACTAAAACTATGTTAAACAAATGAACTCCAGCGGTATATATTTTTTAAAATGATTATTGCACAAATGCACTAAGGAATCCTAAAATATAACTGTTTTATTTGCATAAACAAAAATTCTATCTTCGAGGGCTAGTTTAAGTGCACGAGAGAGTACAATTTTTTCTACATCTTTGCCCTTTCTCTGCATATCTCTCCATCCATAGGCATGGTCAACATGTATAACTTCTTGAGCAATAATTGGTCCTTCATCAAGATTATTATTTACGAAGTGGGCAGTGGCACCTATAATTTTAACACCTCTGTCATACGCCTGTTTGTACGGATTTGCACCTATAAAAGCAGGTAAAAATGAGTGGTGAATATTTATGATTTTATCTTCATACGTCTCCACAAATCGAGGGGTTAGAATTCTCATATATTTAGCCAAAACTATATAATTTACATCTTTAAAACCATTAATGCACTCAATAATTTTATTTTCATGCGTTGAGCGGTCTAATCCCTCATGTGAGATTGTAATAAATGGAATATCAAATTTTTGAACTAAAGATTCCAAATCATTGTAATTTGAAACAACAGCTAATATATTTGCTTCTAACTCACCAGCTTCATGGCGGATTAGAATATCCCCAAGAGCATGCATCTCTTTCGTTGCCATTATAATAATATTTTTCTTTTTAGGTTCTATTACTTCTATCCCTGTGTTACTCGGTAAAATATCAGTCAGAGATTTTTTCAACTCCTCTAAATTAACATCCCCATCCACAACGCTTCTCATAAAAAATTTATTATTCTCTTGGTCAACAAATTCACTGTTTGACATGATATTTAAGTCATAGCTGTAAAAAACACCGGAAACTTTATTCACTAATCCCTTCTCATCATAGGCATCTATCAACACTCTATATTGACTCATTGCTTTGTCCTCTTTTTAAATTCTCAACTCTATTATCTATTGTTGCCAAAACATACTCTAAAAAGTTGAGTGTCATATCCACTTTGGCTTCTATATTTGTGTTGTTTGGTGCTTGAAACCCTTCAAATAACACTAGAAGTCTCTCTCTTATAGAGTTGAGATACATAAGCTCACTCTCAGGCGTTGAGCCTCTAGTTTCTGCCTGAACTTCTATCTCTATTTCTGTCTCTTGTTTTATGATTGCATTTATATTGTTGAGATTAGGTCTCACCATCTCTTTTATTTCATATTCGGAAATTTCAAGAGCTTTTCTGGCAACTTCATTATCTTCCATCTCTGCAAGGGTTGAGAGTATTACATCTTTTAGTTCCATGACTTTAGTAACCACCTTTCAAATTCGTTAAATTCAACATCGGTATCCATTTTTAGGAAGAAGGCTTTCATTTGAGTATTTACATTTAAGAATTTTTTTCTCATGCCAGAGAGTCTTCGTATTGCAATTTTTGCATCACTATTTGAGGGGTCTTTTTTTAGAACCCCTTTATAGATGTCCAAGGCCTCCTCTTTGAGTCCTTGCAGTTCATAGATATTTGCGAGTGTTAGTGTTTGCATTTTGCAACATAATTAGCGATAATAGAGCCCATCTCGCTTGTTGAACAGACCTCTTTAGCATCAAACTGTGCCAAATCTCTTGTTCTATACCCTTCACTTAATGCTCTTTTTATAGCTTCATCAATTTTATCTGCAGCAGAAATTTCACCGAGTGCATATCTAAGCATCATGGAAGCCGATGCTATTGTAGCAATCGGGTTTGCTATACCTTGTCCGGCGATATCCGGTGCTGAACCGTGAATAGGCTCATAAACACCGATTTTAGCTCCGACAGAGGCCGATGGAAGCAAACCGATTGAACCCGACAACATACTTGCCTCATCGCTCAAAATATCTCCAAAAATATTTCCCGTAAGCATTACATCAAACTGTTTAGGGTCGCGAATGAGTTGCATGGCAGCGTTATCCACATACATGTGAGAAAGCTCAACCTCTGGGTACTCTTTTGCTACCTCCGTTACCACATCTCTCCAAAGTTGAGAAACATCCAAAACATTTGCTTTGTCTATAGAACAGACTCTTTTACTTCTTGTCATCGCTATTTTGAAGGCTTGATGCGCAATTCTTTCTATCTCTGGACGGGTATAAACCATGGTATTCCAGCCTCTATTTTCATCACGCCCTTTAGGCTCACCAAAATAGATTCCGCCGATAAGTTCACGGACAACCATTAAATCAACACCACGAACAATCTCCGGTTTGAGCGATGAAGCATTTACCAGCTCATCATACACAACAGCCGGACGAAGGTTTGCATAAACGCCGAGCTCTTTTCTAAATCTCAAAAGTCCGCTTTCTGGGCGTTTTTCACGAGGCAAATTATCCCATTTTGTTCCGCCGATTGCTCCAAAAAGAACCGCATCACTGTTTAGTGAAATATTTATAGTCTCTTGAGGAAGCGGGTCGCCCGTAATATCATAGGCACATCCCCCCATCAAAGCCTCTTCATAAGAGAAATCAAAATCGTAACATGAGGCAACCGAGTCTAAAACTTTCACAGCTTCATCTATAATTTCCGGACCGATTCCATCACCTTTAATCAGTGCAATTTTATATGTTTTCATTATTATTTAGTCTCCAAAAGTAATTATTTTTTATTTATTTCATTTTGTGCGAAGTTCATAAGACCGCCGGCATCTATAAGCTCTTGCATAAACTCCGGGATCGGAGTGAAGTTGTACGTTTTGCCTGTACTCTTATTTGTGATAGTTCCTGCATTCATGTCCACACTCACTTCATCACCCTCTTTTATCTCACTGCTCTCTTCCAGTTCGAAGATTGGAAGTCCCATGTTAAAGGCATTTCGATAAAAAATTCTAGCAAAAGTTGGAGCAATAATAGCAGCAACGCCCGCAGCTTTAAGTGCAATAGGAGCGTGCTCACGAGAACTTCCGCAACCAAAATTGTCACCGGCAACTATAATGTCACCCTTACTCATTTTGTTCACAAACTCAGGGTCGGCATCTTCCATAACATGCTTCGCCAGCTCTTCCGGCACAGATGTGTTCAAATAGCGTGCTGCTATAATTAAATCCGTGTCAATGTCCTTACCAAATTTCCAAACTTTTCCATCAATATTTGCTTTTTGCATATAAAAATCCTAACTGTTTTTTCTAAATTAAGTTTGCGATTGTATCTAAATTGAGATTGTATTTTTATAAAACTGCACTCAGCATTTGGAAAGAGTAGAAGGAACAGCCTAAGATAAATATCGTATTAGGCTATTTTGAAGGTGTTATTATCGTTTGAGACTATTCGTAGTTTGCAGCATTTCATCACTTGTTGTGATTACTTTTGAGTTAGAATCATAAGCTCTTTGTCCTGTAATCAGGTCTGTCAGCTCAACAACAAGCTCGACATTACTAAGTTCAACGAAACCTTGCTTTAACACTCCAAGTCCACTAAGACCCGGCGTTCCCTCTACCGGTTGACCGGAACTATCCGTCGGTAGATATAAGTTGTCTCCCATAGCATGAAGACCTGCGGGATTGATAAAACTTGTTGTAGTTATTTGTCCTATTTGTGTTGCCCCTGTTTGACCCGGTTGCACAACCGAGACTGTGCCATCCATACCGATGCTTACGCTCGTAGCATCAGGAGGAATAACAACTTCAGGAGTAAGCGTATAACCGTCACTATTTACAACCGTTCCATTACTGTCAACTTTAAATGCACCGTTTCTTGAGTAAACTTCAGTTCCATCAGGAAGTGCCATCTTAAAAAAACCGCCGCCGGTGATAGCTAAGTCGAGTTGATTATCCGTCTGTTTTAAACTTCCCTCTGAAAAAATCTTATTAATCGCTGTCGGTCTAACACCAAGACCGACTTCTATCCCTGTCGGGCTTTTTGTTGCATCACTTGTTGATGTTCCAGCGTATTCCATTACATGGTACATAAGGTCTGCAAACTCGGCACGAGATTTTTTAAAACCTATTGTGTTGACGTTGGCAATATTATTGGCCGTAGTATCTATCTGTGTCTGCATCCCTAACATTCCTGTTGAGGCGGTATAAAGTGATTGCATCATAATTTAGTCCTTAATTAAGATTTTCTAGCAATTTTTGTAATTGCTTCAGTATTCATATCATCCATCTGAGCACTCATGGCTTTTTGGTACATTCCAACCAAACGATTCGTTTCTATCATCTGCGTCATCATTTTTACGGCATTCACATTACTTTTTTCTATAAAACCCTGTGTCACTGCACCGCTATTTTCTAAACCTACAAACTCTGCGCTATCTCCATATGCAAAAAGGTTGTCACCCTCTTTTTTTAGCAGTGATTTGTTGTCCGGCTGTACAATCATGAGTTTAGAAGAAGGGGTAAAGGTGAGAGCATTTGAACTGTTTGTGCTTATCTGACCATCTTTATCTACATTAACCGTGCTATTTTGCGTCCCTAAAGAGATACTGTTTCCACCCTGATAATAATCAGCCGGCAGAACTTCATAGCCCTGCTTCGTTACAAGCTTACCTTCGTCGTTCATTGAAAATGAACCATCTCTCGTAAGTCTCACACCCTGTGGAGTTTTTACAGCAAAAAACATGTCATCTTTTGAGAGAGCAAAATCCAAAGTATTGTCTGTTTTTTGCATAGAACCGACAGAGAAATCAGTATAAGAATCAACTATCTGGGGAGATTTCGTCATAGCTCTGTTTAAAAACTGTGCTCCCTCTTTTGTCTGATTCTCGATAGGCAGTTCATCTCTTGCTTCTTTATAGAGACGCATAAAATCGCCTACTACTAAATTATCTTCTTTAAATCCAGCCGTGTTAACATTGGCAAGATTATTAGAGATGGTATCTAAACGATTAAACTGAGCAACCATACCGGCAGCTGAAGCATAATAACCTGTTTGCATACAAGCCCTTTTTACAAATATTTTTAAGTAACTAGCAAATGTTGTTCCAAATTCAGAATACAAAAAAACAATTTTTTTTTCTAAAAAAGCAACCTCTAAGAAAAATTGGGTATAATCCACTCTTTTAAAATTCTTAAAACGACGGAGCTTGCCTAAAAATGAGTGCAAAAGTAACAGTAAAAGATCTCAACAAAGCCATAGAAACACTCTTTACAAATGTAAAAGCGAAAGATTGTTTAACTTACGAATCATTAATAGACCTTTTTGATAAACAGCCGACAGCGGCACAAGCAAAAAATATTTTTAAACTTGCTCAAAAAAACAAAACTTGTCTTTACACCTCTTCAGAGCATGCAAAAAAACTAAATGACAAAGAAGCAGATGCAAGAAAAGATGCTCAAAGAAAGATGCTTCAAAATAATGACACAGATAAATTTGACATATTAAAAGAGCATGAGCTTCTTGAGTGGTCTCGCTCTGATTCACCTGTTCGTATGTACCTCCGTGAAATGGGGCAGATTCCTCTTTTAACAAAAGATGAAGAGATAGAGATATCTAAAAAAATAGAGGGAGGAGAAAGTATTATTATTGATGCTATCTGTTCTGTTCCCTACTTAATAGAGTTTATTTTAGACTACAAAGAGCCTTTAATTAACCGTGAAAGAAGAGTCAAAGAGCTATTTAAAAGCTTCGAAGATGAAAAAGATGATGCAGAAGAAAAAGATGACGACAGTGATGAAGAGACAGAAGATCGCCCTCCGGTTGAAGATAAGAGTAGAGTTGAAAAAGTAACTACAAGCTTTAAAGCACTCGAAAAAGCTAAGAAAGAGTGGATTAAACTTGAAGAGAAAGCTCCAGAATATTTAGAAGTTGAACTTACAGAAGATATTGTAAACTACTTTTTAAATGTTACTTTTAAAAAATCTATTCTTAAAGAAAAGCTCCTAGATTTAGGGCCAACTTCAAAACTTATTAATGAGCTTGTTCGCGCTATGGAGACAGCACTACGAACGGATGAGGGTTATGATAAAGAGCTAAGAAGATTGGAGTATAAACTTCCACTTTTCAACACAACACTCAAAGCAAATCATAAAATTTTAGTAGAAAAGATTTGTGATTTAAACAAAGAAGATATTGCAAGCATGGTGCCTGAGGCTACAATGGTAAGTACCTATATGGAGATTAAAAAGCTTGTTCAAACGAAAGAGGCTTCAAAAAACAGTTTTGACATGGAACCTGAAAAACTTGCAGATATTTTAGAGCAGATTAAAAGAGGTAAAAATATCTCCGAAATCTCTAAAACAAAAATGGCAAAATCAAATCTTAGACTTGTTGTTTCAATCGCAAAAAGATATACAAACCGCGGATTGCCTTTCTTAGATTTAATTCAAGAGGGAAATATCGGTCTTATGAAAGCGGTTGACAAGTTTGAGTACCAAAAAGGATATAAGTTCTCTACTTATGCTACATGGTGGATTCGTCAGGCAATTTCTCGTGCTATTGCAGATCAAGCAAGAACTATCCGTATTCCGATTCACATGATAGAAACTATCAACCGTATCAACAAAATTATGCGTAAACACCTTCAAGAACATGGAAAAGAGCCGGATGTTGAAACAATCGCAGAAGAGGTTGGCTTATCTGTTGAAAAAGTTAAAAATGTTATCAAAATTACAAAAGAGCCAATCTCTCTTGAAGCGCCTATCGGGAGCGAAGAGGATGGAAGATTTGGAGATTTTATCGAAGATAAATCATCTCTTTCACCATCCGACGCTGTACTCAAAGATGATTTAAGAGTACAAATTGAACATGTTTTAGAGCAATTAAATGAGAGAGAAAGAGCCGTTATCAAACTTCGTTTTGGAATTATGGATGATGAATCTGACAGAACATTAGAAGAAATCGGTAAAGAGTTGAATGTAACAAGGGAGAGAGTTCGTCAAATCGAATCAAGCGCTATTAAAAAGCTTAAACACCCTAAAGTTGGGCGAAAACTTAAAAACTATATAGAAGAATAAGAAGCAAATCCCTATGACTTTTGAACAGCAGTGGCTAGAGTATGATTATAATCCCTTTATACTCTTTAGCTCAAATGCAAAGATTATCTCACTCAATACAGAGGCTCAATTCTTACTTGGAAGTGTTTCAACTTCTGAACTATTTGAACTTGCCACAACTTATTCGAGCGTATCCTTTGGTTTTAAAACTACATTTTTAGAGCTTGAATTTGGAAGATATAAATTTTTTGGTATCACAGTTGGATATGAGGATGATGAGCAGATAGGCATCAAACTCTATCAAGCACCGGCATTCAAGCTTAAAAATCCAAAACCCGCGGGTGAACTTACAAATATCTATACACTTGTTGATTTATGTATATCTACAAACTCCATAGGCTCAAAAATTAAATTTGGCAAAGAATTTGACCCGACTATCCCGGAAATAGTAATAAATTCAAATAGTTTCATAAAAATATTAAGTAAAATATATGCATGTTTTAAAGAGAGCAGCGAAATCAACACGAAAATATACTACAGAGTCGGTGAACATATAAAATTTGAAGATAAGAAGTACAGTATTTTTTCTATTGAAGTTAGTGGTGCTATTTTAGATGAAAAAAAAGCCAATGAATTGCAAACTTTAGTCTCAAACAGTAACTTTTATATAGACATACAGAGCAAAATAACAATAAATATTCCAATGATTACAGCTTAAGCGAAATTTGATGTTACGCACTAAAACGAACAAGTCCGTTTTAGTGGCAGGGACTAAAGTCCCTACAACCCCCTAAAGCTACGAAAAACTTTATTTTTCGAGAGTTACAAGGTGTTTTATGCACTTTTAAGCAAAAATCTCTTTAGAACTCAAATAGCCTACAATAATCCCAACTAACAACGATGGAAGATAAACAGTTATATCTAAAAGCTCATTGTTTTTAAGTGCGATAAATCCTAAAACTAAAAAGAGGTAGGGAATGAGTCTAAAGAGTGAAAACCCTGCTTTTGAGCCATTTTTCATATCTTTAAAATTCACTATTTTTATCTTTTTTTTCTCTTCTTGAACTATAGTTTTAAGATCAAGCTCCTCTGCAGGTGCTTCATTTATAGGTTCATCGTCATAAAGCCCATGTGGGTCTTCTAGCTCATCCAAAAAATCTCTCTCTTCTTTTATAATATCCGCTTCAACTTGTGCATTTACCATTTTTTTATAAGCAAAGGATGCGCCCAAAATAATAAAGAGACTACTCAAATAGGCAATTTGAAGGTTCATATAAAAACCAAAAGAGATAAAAGAGGAGAGTAGAACAAAAAACTCGCTCAGCGCTATAAGCTTAATAGCTCTTTTCACCATAATCCTCTTCGTCGTCGTCTTTATTGTCAAGCTGTTTTTTGATTGCATAGCGTGGCTCTTTTGCCAACTCTTCATACTCTTTGTACTGTTTTGAGTAGGCTTTATAGACATTCAATATTGCTGCCGCAATTCCAATTCCGACACCGACCCAAAAGAGCCAGCCGATATCTGTCCATCTGCGAAGCAGATAACCGATTCCAACACCCATAAGAACTGCAACAACCATAGAAATACCCAAAGAAAGGCTGTCTGCAGCCTCTATGATAGGCTTTATTCTTGGAACATGCTCTTCTTGTTTATCTTCAGCCATTACTGATTTCCTTCAATACTTTTGCACTCGCCTTGATTGTCTCTTCTATCATCTCATCCGTAATTGCAGTTGAAATAAAACCTGTCTCATAGAGTGAACATGCAAAATAGAAGCCTTCATTTAACATGCCGGAGTGAAACTTAGCAAAAAGTTCAGCGTCAGAGTTGCAGGCATCGGCAAAGTTTTTAACAGGTTTTTCATTAAAGAAAAATCCGAACATGCTTCCTCTCACATCTATCTGCATTGTGATTCCACATGCCGATGCCGCTTCTTGCATCCCCTCAACCAATCTTTTTGCACGCTCTTCCAAAACAGAGATAACTCTCGCATTTTGTTTTAACTTTGTAAGGGCTGCAAAACCTGCTGCCATGGCAACCGGATTTCCGCTTAACGTTCCTGCTTGATACACCGGACCCTCAGGTGAGAGTTTTGACATTATCTCGGCACGCGCTCCAAAAGCACCAACGGGCATGCCGCCGCCTATAACTTTTCCAAGAGTAACAATGTCCGGTTTCACACCCGTTAGAGACTCTGCACCATTTACGCTTGCACGAAAACCACTCATAACTTCGTCAAAAATAAGCAGAGTTCCATTTGCATCACAAAGCTCTCTTAACGCATGCAAGAACTCTTTATCTGCAGGAACAAGCCCCATGTTTCCGGCAATCGGTTCGATGATTACACATGCTATTGTCTGTGAGTCATTAAAACACTTTTTTACGCTCTCGATATTGTTATATTCCGCCAAAAGCGTATGTTTTGTAAAATCAGCCGGAACCCCCGGACTGCTCGGGTTTCCAAAAGTTGCTGCTCCACTTCCTGCTTGAACCAAAAGAGAATCACTATGCCCATGATAACAACCCGTAAACTTCACTATATCATCACGACCCGTAAATCCGCGTGCAAGGCGAATTGCACTCATAACAGCTTCGGTTCCGCTGCTCACAAATCTCACTTTATCCATAGAGTCAAAAAAGGAGATAACAAGTTTTGCCAGCTCTGTCTCCGCCAATGTTGGAGCGCCAAAACTTAGTCCATGTTTTACAGCTTCTATCACCGCTTTTTCTATCGTTTCATCTCTGTGTCCAAAAAGAAGCGGTCCCCAACTCTGAACAAAGTCAATATACTTGTTGCCATCAATATCTGTTAAGTAAGCACCCTCTCCTTCAGTAATAAAAAGTGGGGTTCCTCCAACACTTTTAAATGCTCTCACCGGAGAGTTAACTCCGCCCGGAATTAAACTTTGTGCTTCTTCAAAAGCTTTTATTGATGCGTCTCTGCTCATTTTATGACCTTGTGATTTTTGCGTTATTATAGCAAAGTTGCATTAATATTCATTTGCTATAATTCGGAAAAAATTTTAGATAAAACGGAAAAATAGTGTACAGATCCTCTTTTGCTTTCTTTGTTGCTCTCTTACTGCATTTTGTGCTTTTTCTGCTATTTTGGATTCTATTGACTTTTATGCCTGAGCTAAAAAAACCGGAAGAACAAAAAGAGGAGAAGATAAAAATCTCCCTCAAAGAGATGCCTAAAAAAGAGAAAAAACCGGAGGTGCCCGTAGAGCAGCCCATGCCGGTTACCCCATCTATCGCCCCGCCGATGCCAAAAGGGTCTCAACTTAAAGAGATTGTACATGAAGAGCCTCTGAAATATGTGCCGAAAAAACAGCCGACAGAACCAAAGTTAAATCCTAAGCCGGAGGCTCCTAAAGAGGTGCCAAAACCGCAACCGAAAATTGAACCTCTTCCACCGCAACTGCCTTTTATACCTCTAAAAGAAGAGAAAAAAGAGCCAATCAAAGAAGACCCTCTTGCTTGGATGAAAGAGGATAAATCAGCAGATGAGGCGAAAAAAGAGATAAAAAAAACAGCTAGCGGAAGCAGTTTAACACAAAATATAAAAGAGCTCTATGGAGATGAGTTTGGAAAACTGACCCCCGGACAGCAGAGCTATATTATTGACAATCAAGAGATTATGAGACGAATCACGCAAGAGACGCTTACCCGTGTTGCAGGTGTAAATTTATCAAGAAACTTAAATGTAAACAGTACGAATGTAATAGAGTTTTATCTTCACCCAAACGGAGACATGACTGACTTTAAATTCTTAAAAAAGAGCGGCTACTACGAGCTTGATGACACAACGAAAGAGACAATAGAATATTCCTATAGCAAATATCCTAGACCT
The DNA here is from genome assembly GCA_947498025.1 of Helicobacteraceae bacterium. Taxonomy (GTDB): domain Bacteria; phylum Campylobacterota; class Campylobacteria; order Campylobacterales; family Sulfurimonadaceae; genus Sulfurimonas. Next base: position 33,699 of record CANMJR010000004.1, on the reverse strand, counting down.
ACCGAGAAGATATTAATCCGATATAATGTTTTTTATAATTTAGCTACCCGCTAATTTTCGAATTGTGTAGTAATATCATCAATGTACTCCGTTTCAACAGTGCAAACTATAATTGAATTTTTCAGAAGTTCACTCTTTTGAATATCCTCGTTTATATTATCAAGAGCATTTTCACTTAGAATCATAAAATCATCACCCTCAACTCTAAATGTAATAGTGTTGCTATATAAACTGTCTATAAATTTTGAAAATTGTACTAAAAACTCATCCCCTGTTGCCCAAGAAAATTTTTTGTTAAAATCTGAAAAATTGTGCAGTTGTATCTTGTACATATATACGGATTTTGAAGCTATATGGTATCTAAGAATAAGAGAGAGATAATCTAAAACAAATAGATTGGTAAGCCTGTCTCTGTAGAAATATGAAAATCTTTGCTCTTCTATAGTTGTTCTCGGTAGTTGCGAAATTTCAGTGTCTATCTTTACCTTTTTTAAGGCGACAACTGCTGCATCTACTACTTCCGGATGAAAATGTACACCACTCAACTCTTTTAACTCTTTTAGGGCAGCAGATATAGATTTTCTGGGCTTATACACTCTGTTAGTTGTCATGGCATCAAAAGCATCGGCGACCATCATAACCCTGCTGAGCGGTTTTATCTCGTTCGCTTTAAGTCCTCTCGGATAACCGCTGCCGTTATACTTTTCATGGTGCTCCCGCATGACATCCGCCATGGCCTTGTATTGATCTATTTCTGAGAGCATCTCATAACCCGCCCTTAGATGCTCTTGTATCAGTTCATACTCTGTTTCATTCAGTCTGTTTGGTTTGAGCAAAACGCTGTCAGGTGTTGAGATTTTACCTATATCATGCAACCAAGCTGCATTTTTGAGGGTTTCTATATCCACATCGCTATAACCCATCTCTTTTGCAATTAAAACACAATACTCCGCAACTCTTTTTGTATGACCGGCTGTGTAAGAGTCACGAGACTCTATCATGTTAATCATAGAGTGGATTATCTGCTCTTGATTTTTTGACTTTTCCTCTTCCAAAGAGAGTATTCTTTGCTGATGCATTTTGTCTCTAAATATAACTACCGTGCCGACTGTTTTGTAATCTACAAGAAGCGGCGTAGCAACTAAAGATACATGTACAAATGTGCCATCCTTTTTAACCAAATATTCATTTTCACTAATATATTTGCCGCCATTAAGTATTGTTTGATGTATGTGGCACTGATTGGATGCTATTGGTTTATTCTTTATATCTTTATAATGAATATAGTCATGAATATTTTTGCCAATCAGCTCTTCATGCTCAAAACCGAGTATTTTAAGCGCCTCACTATTAATAAATGTAGTTTTATTCTCTGTATCAAGTGTGTAAATTCCGTCACCTATGCTTTGAGCTATATCGTAAAATTTTTTTTCACTCTGAACCAATCTGTTTTTTTGATCAAAAACTTTAAGATAGAGTGTAATTTTATTAAGAAGCTGGTTGTCGTCTATGGGTTTTGTTATATAATCTACTGCACCAATTTCAAAACCCTCTTTGATAAACTCTTCACTTTTAAATACAGCCGTCACAAAAATAATCGGTATATCTTTGGTTTTTTTGTTTGATTTTATCATTTTGGCTAACTCAAAACCATTTATCTCAGGCATTTGAACATCCAGCAGAATCAAATCTATTTTTTCGCTCAAAAGTACATTCAAAGCCTCTTTAGCCGTTAAAACTTCTATGCTTTTTATATTTTTTTGAGTCTTAAGCAGGACACTCAGCGCAAATAGATTATTTTGATTATCATCTACGGATAGTATATTGTAGGTATGTGCTACTTGCTCTGGCATACTCTGTTTCTTCCACCCGATTTTGCCTCATAAAGAGATTCATCTGCTCTTTTTATCATTTTATCTAAACTATCTTTTTCTCTAAACTCCGTAATACCAAAACTGCATGTGATGTTTTTAACAATGACAAACTCTTTACACTCAATATTTTTTCTTAAACTCTCAGCTATTTCAAGACCTTTTTTTATATCCGCATCAAGGACTATAACAAACTCTTCTCCGCCCCATCTTGCAAAAACATCATGGGTTCTTATATGCTCTTTTGTAAGGGCTGTAATCTCTCGCAGTACACTGTCTCCAGCTAGATGTCCATAGGTGTCATTTACCTTTTTGAAAAAATCAATATCAAATATAACAAATACGAAAGAGCTCTTTTGCAGCCTTGCTTCGTAAATTTTCTTCCCAATCAGACGATTGAACATATTTCTGTTATAAATTTGTGTGAGGCTGTCAAAATTAGCATCATGTTCATACTCAAGTGAACGAACAGAAATAGTCGTAACATCCGTCATGGTTACTATATAATAGTCATGAAAAATTGCAACTTTGAGGGTGAAAATATACTCCTGAGAATCTTTAGCAATTTTAACAAGAACATCTCCATCCTTGAGTCTTTCTACAACCTCATCAATCCAAACAAGAGAATTTTCAACTAAGCTTAGATGAAAATAAAGCTCCTCTCTTATAAATAGATTGGCAATACAGCCCATATTTTTTTGAAAATCGTACAGAGAGTTAAAAGAGAAAAAGTTCAGGAGAGCTTTGTTTGCATGTAAAACTTGATTTGCATCGGTTACAATTATAAAGTTATCCTGCAAATCTAATACGCTTTGAGTAAACTCTTTCTCTTTTGTTATTAACCGCTCCTTATCCGCAAGTTTTAAATGAAAAGCGACACGACTCAGAAGTTCTACACTATTGAACGGCTTATTTACATAATCTGAACCGCCCACTTCGTAGCACTTCTCAATCGTTGCGTCATCTTTGTTTGCAGTTATAAATATAATAGGTATATCTTTTGTTTTTTTATTTGATTTTATTATCTTGGCACAAGCAAAGCCGTCAACATCCGGCATCATCACATCAAGAAGAATTAAATCAATTTTTTGTTTCAATAAAATATCTAAACCGGCTTGTGCGGACTTAGCAACAGCAACACCGTACAACGCATCCTCCGTCTCTTTAAGAACACTCTCTAAAACAAATAGGTTTGTTGCCACGTCATCTATACATAATATATTTTTCATCAAGCCACTTTTTTATAAATTTTACTTTTATCACTACACTTCTTAAATTTATCTTTAAATGCCGAGTGAACGGTTTCACTCTGCCCCAAAATCAGATACCCGCCAAACTTTAACGACTCATAAAAGAGAGTAAAGACTCTTTTTTGCAAATTGTCGTCGAAATATATAATCACATTACTGCATATTATAATATCAAATTCATTAAAAGAGCTGTCTGTCGCCAAATTATGCTGAAAAAAGAGTGTCTTTTCTCTAATTTTCTCATCAATGGTTATATAATTTTCATTTTTTGTAATGTATTTTTCTAATCTGTCATCTAAACCAATCTGCTCAAAGTTACTAAGAGCAAGTTCATAAGAGTCATTGGAGTAGATTCCATTCTTTGCTTCTTCCAAAACTACACTGTTAAAATCAGTTGCGTAGAGAATCGTTTTTTGAAGCATTCCTAAGCTTTGCAGCAAAATAGCCAAAGAGTAAACCTCTTCTCCGCTGCTGCATCCCGCACTCCATACCTTTATGTTATGAGCTTTTTTATAGTGCTTTTTTAAAAGTTGAATTATATGAGCAAAGGAGCTTGGCTTTCTAAAAAATTCCGTTACATTTATAGAGATTTCTAAAAAGAAAACTTTGAATGCGGTTTTGTTAAAAAGTATAAGAGCGACCGCATCTTTAATTTCTTTTATCGCATGCTTAATCATAAAAATTCCAATACGCCTTTGAATCATATCCCTCTGATAGAGCCTAAAATCATAACCGTAGCGTTCTAAAATCATCTCTAACAAATACTCTATCCACTCCTCTTTTGTCATTTTTTTGTTTACAAAATTTATAAAGAGTACAATATCTTCTAGATTCAATATGTAATCATGAACATTGAGGGCAACAGCGTTTAAAACCATGCTTTTTGCCTCACACTCGCACTGGTCTTGCACGATGAGCGTTGATTTGTTGCTCTTTAAAAACTCTAATTTATCCACCCCGTCACTCGCATATCCACACTCCTGTATCACAAGAAGAGACTCTTTGTAGTATGCAGAAAATGACTCGTAACTCAGAGAGATGGATGGCTTTGCATAGTTATATTTCTCTTCATCACTTAAAAAAAAGAGCCCATTTTTTACTTTAAGATGCTTGTTGTTGGGAGCTAAATAGATAACACCTTTTTGAATTGCTTCACCCTCTTTTGCATAGCACACTTTGTGAGTGGTATATTTTTGCAATATTTCATCAAATATGCCCACCCTGTCTATTTGCACATGCTGAACAACGACAACACTTAAGTTTGTAATGTCAATATTTGAAACGATTTGCATGATTTTTGGTGAGGAGTCTGCACTTCCGCCTATTAAAACCACCTCTATCAAACTCGTTTTCACAACAGAATCTTTTAAAAGAGAAATAAATGTTGTATTAAATCCAAGTTTATCTAGGTATCTACTCAGTTTATTTTTATGGGTAATAATTGAAATATTTTTATTGTTTTTAACTATCTCTTTATTCAGTAAATGTACCAACTCTCCGCTGATATTATAGATACGCCCAAACTCTACTATCCATCTCGAATAATCTTTATAAAATAATTTTTGAAGAGCGTTGATGTCTTCTGCGACCAAAGGGGGATGAAGCATCACTCTGCACACCTTCGAATCCTCAAAATATTTAAGCATCTACTTTATCCAGGCCTTAACCATGGAGATGAGGGCACCATGTTCTAAGGGTTTTGGCAGATAATCACTCGCACCCGCATCGAGACAATCTTGTTTATCTTGCTGCATAGTTTTTGCGGTAATAGCAATGATAGGGATATTTTTATCCTTTAATCTGATACTTCTTATAGCATTTAAACCATCCATAACAGGCATCATGATATCCATTAAAACAATATCTATCTTCTTCTCTTTTTCAAGAATTTCAATAGCCTCTTTTCCATTAAAAGCACTATAAACCTCCGCATTCAAATTTTCTAAAACAGAGGTAAGAGTAAATATATTTCTACTGTCATCATCCACTATTAAAATATTTTTATTTGACAACTCATCTCCGTTGAACAAGAAACTATCATCCGATACCAAAGAGATAAGTTCCTGGTTACTCCCATGTATCTCCTCTTTTATTGAGTGTGGAATTTTAACTTCCGAAGCCTCATGTGCCATAGGCAGTGTTACAGTAAATGTTGTACCTTTACCGAATGCACTCTCAACGAAAATATGTCCATGTAAAAGCTCTACTATTGTTTTACTAATTGAGAGACCAAGCCCTGTTCCGCCAAACTCTCTACTGATAGAGCCATCCACCTGTTTAAACGCATCAAAGATTGTATTTATCTTATCATCTTGTATGCCGATGCCTGTATCTTTGACACTAATCATAATATCTTCATCTCTTAAGCTTATATCTAAGATAACCGAACCCTCTTTTGTAAATTTGAAAGCGTTTGACAAAAGGTTTTTAAGTACTTGAGAGAGCTTCACACTATCGGTTGCAAAGGCACTCTTAAAGTTGTCGTTTATGATAAATTCAACTCCTTTTTCTTCGGCCAAAGCGCCAAAAAGCCCCTTCATATCTTCTAGAATATCCTCGCAACTCAGCTCTGAAATAACAAGTTCCATTTTTCCGGACTCTATTTTGGTTAAATCTAAAATATCATTTATCAGAAGAAGCAAATCGTTCCCTGCCCTATTGATTACAGAAACTTTTTTCACGCTCTCCTCGTCAAGTTTTTCATCCGAGTTCATGCTCAAAAGTTTTGAGAGAAGAATGATTGAATTAAGCGGTGTGCGAAGCTCATGCGACATATTTGCCAAAAATTCACTCTTATATTTTGAAGCTTTTTCCAAATCTTTTGCTCTTTTATCTATCTCTTGTTTTGCCAGAGCTAAAGTACTATTTTTTTCCTGCAGCTCTCTTGATTGAAGTGTAAGCTGCTGCTGCTGCTCTTCCATCTGAACATTTGACTCTTGGAGCTCTTCACTTTGAACCTGTAACTCCTCAAAGGCTTGTTGTGATTTTTCTAGCAGCACTTTTATCTGCGCATTTTGCGCTGTTGAATAGAGTGCGGTTGCAAAGATAGTTGCCACTTTAGCAAAGTACTCTTTATCAACTTTTGTGAGCTCTCTCAAACTCATAATTTCTACCACACCAAAAAGCACCTCTTCATAGGCAAGAGCAAAAATATAAACCTCTTTTGCATTCGTGAGTGTCGTAGCCGTTTCTATCTTATAATCACTCTCTTGTATATTTTTTAAATGCATTGGAATTTTTTCTAAAGCAACTTGACCGACAATACCCTCACCTAGTTTAAAACTATGGGGTTGCATGTTGAACTCATTCATGGCAAAAGTTGCTCGAAGCTCCAAGCTGGCTTTACTTTGCTCATAGCCGTAAACAGCCCCGCTCACAGCACCCACATAACGGCTCAGAGTCGTAATAGCTTTTTTTGAGAGCTCCGCTATGTCTGCTATGTCGGTTATAGCATCATTAAACTCACTTACTCCTTCATTAAAGTAGATATCATCTCTGTTTTTCACGCTATTTATTCTTAAAATATCGGTCATGGTTACAATCGCCAATCCCAACTCATCATTCTTTGATTTCACCTCAATAGAATGCGTAAAATCCTCTTTAGTTATGGCATTTGCTTGTTTTAAGATACTTTTCAGATACGCTATCATTTCCAAAACTGCGATACCCAGTCTGTCATCAGACCCTTTTGATTTGTATCTTACCTCTAAATTACCGTGGGCTATGGATTCGGCAATTGTCGTAATCTGTTTCAGATACTTAACCATTTCAATAAGTGCCAAACCTAACTCATCACTGCTTCCCTTTGCCAATATAGTGACATCATAATTACCCCCTGAAAGGCTTGTGGCAAGAACAGAAATCTCCTTTAGCCTTTTTGTCATCTCAATAAGGGCAAGACCTAATTTGTCATTTTTACCAAGAAGCACTATATCCTTAGTAAAATCACCGTTTGCAACTGCATTTGCCTGATTTATTGTAGTCTCTATGGCATCTATAAGTATAGTTGTCGCTTTTACAATTGCACCAATCTCATCATCCTCTCTGTAATCAATAGCCTCTTTTTGTATCTCTCCGCTTGAGAGAGCCTTTAACTGCGAGGTAATTCTAGTGAGAGGATTCATAAGTTTTGAGATGTAACCATTAACAAAAAACAGACCTAGAAGAAGTGTGCTTCCTAAAATTATAAAAAACATCAAGATGAAAGAATTTAAAGAGGAGAGTGCAACGGACTCATCAAGTTCAGTTACAAGATAGAAGAATCTGGCTTTATTGTTTTTTTTGTCCGGGTAAATTTTATTCATTGAGAATATTTTATGATTTTTTACAAAAAGTGCTTCGTCTTTGTTTACAAACTCATCCATTACATCTTTATAATCATTTTTAAAGTTGTAATTAGTTCCCAGCTCGGAACCCCATTTTTTAGCTTCATCACCAATATAGAGATAATCTCCCTGCTCATTTATAAGATAATATTTTTTAAACTCTTTGGTCGCATCCGTAGCTTTTGCGGATGCAACTGCATTTAAAATATATTCGGCATTGAGACTCACTACAAGAACCCCTTTTATTTCACCGTTCTCATCTATAAAGGGAGTCGAGTATCTCAAAACAGGAGCATGCGGCTCCACGATTTTTCCATATTCTGTATTTAGATTTAATTCCGAGATATATATCTCATCTTCTTTTAATTTCATAGCCTCTATAAAATAATCTTTATTTGATTGATTTTGAAAATCTTTTTCTTTTATTTCAATAACTTTATTCTCTTTCTTATCATAATTCAGTGCTATTTTTTCGTTGCCGTTGATATCAAGAAACCCGATTTTATAATATAATTTTTTATTTAAGAGATAATCTTTAAGAGATAGAGTGTAAATATGCAGCCAATCATTTATCTTCTCCTGCTCCTCTAAATCCTTCCAGATAAGAAGATTTTTCAATGCGTAAAAATTAGAGTTATAAATAACATCGTTAGGCACGGTTTCTAATATTCCTTTTAGCTCATTTGACAAGGCTAGTGTTTCGCTTTTATTTATCAGCAGGGCAGAGTCTATATAAGAGTTCTTTGCACTCTTAAAACCGTACCACCCAACTACAGAGAGTGAGATAATAATAACCGTGATGAAGAGTGTTAATATCTTATTTTTAACAGAAAAATGCATCATTCTCCTCCTCTTTTTAAGGATTGAATCAGATTAAGTTTTCTTAAATTCCAACTCATAAGCTGATTCACTTCCGCAGCTGTTTTACCTTCGTACTGCGTTGCTGCATGTGTGATTGTTTTTACCCCTACGAACGCTTTTATCGTTTGAAGTTCTGCCAATACCATCTCAGATATTTCAAATACATCCCTCTCTTTCGCCTCGGCTTTTTTAAATTGACTAAAATCTACGACAGCTATGCCTGCGAGTATCTGAAGCTGTTTTATTTTTTCGAGTAGCAAAATGCTATTATTCAGTGCATCTGTGGGTGTTGCACTAGGGTTCTTAATTTCAGGAATTGTATTGTCTTCTATATTTAAGTGTTGCAAAACAGATGTAATATCATCATATATCCTAAGAGTTTCACCGTAACTAAAAGAGAGAGAAATCTCAGCCCCATTTAGCTCGTCTAACAACACAGAGACATGATAGAGGGCATTAAAAACATCCAAAGGCACTTTGTTTTTGAACTCCTGCTTTTTAAAAACAGGACTCACTATGTCCTCTCTCATTTTGAAGATACTTAGTTCCGTCAATATTCTTTGTGTTTGCCCATACACCATATTCGGATTTAAATTTAGGACAGGTGATGTATTGACAGGTTCATTCGTTTCCAAACCAAACCTATTTCTTAATATATTTATTTTTATCATTATCTCATACGTTTTTTGCCAAACATTTCTAGGTCTAAGTTCTGCCGTTATATGTGTTATATTCTCACTATTTTTGTTGTGATGATGCACCACTTTATAATGGTCAAGCAGAAATTCAACCTCCTCTTCTATGAGCATTACCTGACCATACACCTCACTCGATGTCATCTCTTTTGCAAAGAGACTTAAACTGATTAGCAGTATAAATATAAATATTTTCATGTAACTCCTTTGATTTAATATTACAGCTTTTGTTATTAAATGATGTTACGCCCTTTGTAATTCTCGAAAAACAAAGTTTTTTGTAGCTTTAGGGGGTTGTAGGGACAATTTGTCCCTGCCACTAAAACGGACGCGTTCGTTTTAGTGCGTAACATCAGTTAATAAATTCAAAGCTCCTTTATAAATTGGCTCATCTATAAAACCATATTCATCATCCACAAAACCGCTTATTCCCTTTTCTTTGTTCAATTCAAAAAGCTCTACTATTTTTTTTGCTCTTTCTAATTCTTGCATACTTTGTGAAAAAATCTCATTGACCAACATAACTTGGTTTGGAGAGATACACCCTTTTGCATCATAACCCATGCTTTTTTCTAAAGATAGCCACATGCCAAACTCTTCAAGATTTTGAAACTCTTGATAGACAAAAGAGACAGCTTTGACACCCATGGATTTACATGTTACTAAAAAATGGGAAAGTATGTATAGCATGGTCGGATTATCTCTTTTTATTAAAGATTGAGGGAGTTTCATATCTGCAAACAGATCCAGTATCCCCAGATAAAAAGCGGTAACTCTTCCATCTACTGCAAATGAGTGCAGGTTCTGCCATGCCGAGGCTGTTTCTATTGAGAGATGAAGTTCTATATCGCTGTTTAAACGCTCCAAAACAGATGTGACTTCATCCCTGTTTTTAATCTTTGGAACCCTTATGGCATCAGGCATAAATCGGTTTAAATAACTTATCTCCTCGTATCCCCCCTCATCAAGAGCATTGACCCTCACAACAAGTTTTTTATTGCTATGCGTGTGTTGCGATAAAAAAATGGCACAAAGAAGAAGTGCAAAAGGTTTATCTTCCCTGCTCACTCCATCTTCCAAATTCAATATTATGCACTCAGCCTCTAATGTGTCAATCTTTAAGAGGTGTTTTATATTATTGCATGAGAGCATCAAAACCGAAGAGAAATCACTGCTTCTGTTTACAACTCTTTGCGTTGGAACGGCTAACTTACGAAGTGCCTCTAAATCCCTATTTTCAAAAGCTAAAGAAACACTGTTTAAATTATCTATCTGGATAGTCTTCATATCTCAACTTCTTCGGTCCTTCATTTTTTGGTTCCATCTTTTGAAATGTTTGATATCTAGGATCTTCCATCTTCATTTGAGGTTTCTCTTTTTTTGGTTCTGCTTTTGGTTCTATTTTTTGAACTTTAAATTCCTCTTTTTTCGGCTCTGTTTTTTGAACTTTTGGTTCTATTTTTTGAATTTTCGGCTCTTCTGCCGCAGTTTTCACTGCCTCTTTTCTTGGTGTTTCATTTTTGGTTTTGAGAGCCTCTTTTTCAGCTTTTCTGAGCTCATCTTCATTGATATACAAATAGAGTGCCTGAATCTCTTTTTCCGTTAAATAGTATCGCGGCATGCCGTTATTTGATCTGTTGAGTGCATAGTAAAATGTGCTCCATTCAAGTTTATTGATAGCCGATCCGGCAAAATTTTTTTTCTCATTGTTATGCATATAATTTGCAACTAATTTGCCTTCGCCTTTTTCGCCATGGCAATTTTGACAGCCGATTCCTCTTGGATTTTTGTAGAGCTGAGAGGAATATTCCATAATAGTTATAAAACTCGAATCAGCAACAAGTAAGCACGGCAAAGTAAGATAGAGTAGATATTTCATTGTAAAGCGACCTTTTATCATTAAATGATATAATAACAAAAAAATAATTTATGGGGTATAAATGCAGCTTCTTGATGGTAAAAAACTTTCGCAAATAATACAAGAACGAGTATATAGTCAAGTAAAAGAGTTAAAAAGCAAAACAGGTTCGGTTCCCGGTTTAGCAGTCATTCTTGTAGGACATGATCCCGCAAGTGCAGCCTATGTAAACATGAAAAAAAAAGCCTGCGATAAAGTAGGTTTTTACTCCGTTACACATGAGATGCCCGAAGATATTTCGCAAGACGCCATAGAAAACACAATCAAAATGATGAACACCAATCCAAACATAGACGGCATTCTGATTCAGCTCCCACTTCCTCCGCAAATAGAGACAACAAAAATTCTTGAACTTGTAGAGCCGAGTAAAGATGTAGATGGTTTTCACCCATTTAATGTAGGTCGCCTTACAACCGGGCTTGATGGTTTCGTGCCATGTACTCCGCTTGGTGTTATGGAACTTTTAAAAGAGTACAACATAGATGTAAAAGGTAAAAATTGTGTCGTTGTCGGTGCTTCAAATATAGTCGGAAAACCAATGGCTGCCCTGCTTTTAAATGCAAATGCAACGGTTGAGATTTGCCATATCTTTACAGATGATTTAAAAAAGCATACCCTTAATGCTGATATTCTTTTGGTTGGCGTAGGCGTAATCAATCTCATCAAAGAAGACATGGTCAAAGATGGAGTTATTATCATCGATATCGGCATTAACCGTGCAGAAAATGGAACACTCGTCGGTGATGTTGATTTTGACAATGTGAGCAAAAAATGCTCTTACATTACACCTGTTCCGGGTGGAGTCGGTCCCATGACAATCGCTATGCTTTTGAGTAACACTCTAAAAGCAGCCCAAATAAACGCAGATAAAAGAGCATAAATGAAAGAATTTTTAAAAAAAACATATAAGTTTTCCAACTCATGGACGGGAACTATCATCATAGTTCTCTTTGTCATCTTCTTTATAGCGCAGGCTTTCAGAATTCCCTCGGGTTCCATGAAAGATTCCCTTCTCATAGGTGACCACCTTTTTGCCAAAAAATTTGCCTATGGCATTCCTATGCCGCATCTCCCATTTTTAGAACTCTCAATCATGCCATGGAGTGACAAACTTCACCTCATTGACGGAGATACGCCAAAAAGAGGCGACATAGTTATTTTTAGATATCCGAATAATATTAAACAGCACTTTGTAAAAAGATGTGTCGCACTTCCGGATGATGAACTTTTTGTGCTCAATAAAGATTTGTATTTGCACCACAGAGAGGGCGATGCGTGGATAAAAGAGAACTTTAAAGAGTATGAAGTAGTAATGTTTGACTCAAAGCTATGGGTTAAAAATCCATATCAAAAAGAGCATCCGGGAATCCACCATGATGACAAAATCACAAATGATGGAAGATACCCGCAAGAACTTTTTAATTTCGCCCCTGTAAAAGTTACTAAAGACAACTACTTTATGATGGGGGACAACCGTGACCACTCCAACGATAGCCGTTTTTGGGGCACAGTTCCATATGAGAATATAGAGGGAACTCCTTGGTTTGTTTACTTCTCAATTGACGAGAATTGGGAGATCAGATGGGATAGAGTCGGTAAAACACCGACTGATTTAGAATCTCCGGCTATCTTAGAGAGAGCACAAAAACAGAGAATAAAAGAAGACAAAGCCGACCATGGAATCTATTGATTTACTAAAAATAGCAGCAGCTGTCTTAGCCTTAGCGGTAGCTGTTATCGGGCATGAGATTATGCATGGTTTCATTGCCTACATGTATGGCGATACAACTGCTAAAAATGCAGGACGCTTATCTATCAACCCACTCACTCATATTGATTTAGTCGGTACAATCATCGTTCCGCTCACTCTGTACTTTTTGCCTATACTTCTTGGCGGAGAAAGCGGATTTTTATTTGGTTGGGCAAAACCTGTTCCTATCAACATGTCAACCGTTATAAACAGAGGCGGCTACAATGCAGCCATGCAGGTTGATTTAGCAGGGATTGTTTATAACTTTACTTTAGCGGTGTTAGCCTCTATCGCTGTTGTAGCCTTAGATAAACCGACAAGTGTGGATAGTTTAATCTACATTTTCTTCTATATTTTTGTCTTCAAACTTCTCATTATAAATGTAGTCCTTGGTATATTCAACCTGCTTCCTGTGCCTCAATTTGACGGAGCACATTTTATTATGCATCTTGCTCTCAAATATAAAATCAACTCTATTGCAGAGTTTTTTTATAAAAATGAGAGATACGGCATTATCATCGTTTTAATCATACTTATGACTCCGTTAAAAGATTATCTGCTTCTCTTACCTGTACAACTTATTTTAAATTTACTCTTACCATAAAGGAAAAAAATGAAATTTTATATAGCTACCGACCATGCCGGAATTGATTTAAAAGATTTCACCGTAGAGCTGCTCAAAGAAAAAGGGCATGAAGTGATAGACCTAGGACCTTTCGATAAAGAGAGAGTTGATTATCCTGATTATGCAGTCAAGGTTTCACAGAGCGTTTTAGGCGATTCTGAGTCACAAGGAATCCTCATCTGCGGTTCGGGAATCGGTATGAGCATGGCAGCAAACAGACACTCAGGAATTCGCGCAGCACTCTGCCATGACGCATACACCGCAACGGTTGCCCGCGCCCATAATGATGCAAATATACTCTGTTTTGGCGAGAGAATCATCGGTAAAGGTGTTGCCGAATCAATCATAGATGCTTGGATTGCAGGTAGTTTTGAAGGTGGAAGACATGTCGGCAGAGTTGAAAAGATAGAAGCTATAAAATCTTAGAACTTTAAAGGAAAAATCATGTTTTGGGAATGGTCACTTTTAACGATATTGGCAACACTCTCTATCTATCTATTTGTTAAAATGTACTACTTTAAAAGTATTACAAACAGAGAGCAGAGAAGCAATGACCTCATGAAACTGACACTTCAAGAGGCCGAAATACTTATCAGAAAATATCAGATCCAGCTTCAAAGAGCTTTGGGAAATGTTGATATTTTAAGTGAAGAGTTAACAAAACTAAGGAATGAACTCAAAGTGTTAAAACAGAGAAACTCTAAACATAGACAAGAGACAGACCGTTTAAACGGCAAAATCAAAGCGTTAGAGAGTCGTATAGACGCTCTATTATAAGGATATTTATGAAACTTAGCTCAATTGAGAGAAAAATTATAGAAAACTCCATAAGAGACATAAAAGATTTTCCAAAACAGGGAATAGTTTTTAAGGACATCACGACCCTTTTGAATGACAAAGAAGCGTATGGCGTTTTGATGAATCATCTTTATCAAAAATATAAAGATTATAATTTAAATTATATCGCCGGAATTGACGCAAGAGGCTTTATTTTTGGTGCTGCTCTGGCTCAGATGCTTAGTATAGGTTTTGTACCTATCAGAAAAAAAGGCAAACTTCCCTATACGACTATCAGCGAAAAATATTCTCTCGAGTATGGAATAGATGAAGTAGAGGTTCATATAGATGCTTTTAGTAAGATTCCCCATGCAAGAGTTCTTCTCATAGATGACCTCATTGCCACAGGCGGAACTGCTAATGCGGCGGCAAAACTTATAAAACAAGCCGGCGGAGAGTGTGTTGAAGCATGTTTTGTTCTAGGACTTACTTTTTTAGACGGAATTGAAAATCTAAAAAATCAAACTACAGTTTATTCTATTATCGAGGTCGCATAATGTATATACCGTCACCATCAAAATATGATCCGGATAAAAACGGGCACTTTGGCATTTTCGGGGGCAGATATGTTCCTGAAACACTCATGCCGGCACTTTTAAGACTCAGCGACGAATACAAAAAAATTCGTTTTGACAAAGAGTTTTGGAGTGAAGTTCACTACTACTTAAAAGATTATGTAGGGCGCCCTTCACCTCTTTACTTTGCAAAAAACATCTCGGATGAAATCGGTGCTAAAGTTTACCTCAAACGAGAAGATTTAAACCATACTGGTGCGCACAAAGTAAACAATGTTATCGCTCAGGGAATCATGGCAAAAAGACTTGGCTATAAAAAAATAATTGCAGAAACAGGTGCAGGTCAGCATGGCGTAGCAACTGCAACAGTTTGCGCGCTTTTAGGTTTAGAGTGTGAAATTTTCATGGGTGCCAAAGATGTTGAGAGACAGGAGCTGAATGTTTTTAGAATGAAGCTTTTAGGTGCAAAAGTTAACTCCGTTACAAGCGGCTCAAAAACTCTAAAAGATGCTATGAATGATGCAATCCGCCACTGGGTTACAAATGCAAGAGATACTTTTTATATCATAGGAACCGTTGCAGGACCGCATCCCTACCCTATGATGGTAAGAGATTTTCAGGCTATTATCGGATATGAAGCAAGAACACAGATTTTGGAAAAAGAGAACCGATTACCGGATTATGTAATTGCATGTATCGGCGGAGGAAGCAATGCTATCGGAACCTTTCAACACTTTTTGGAAGATAAAGAGGTTCAGTGTATCGGCATAGAAGCCGGCGGACTAGGAATAGAAACCGACAAACATGGCTGTTCTTTAGAAAAAGGTCGCCCAGGGGTTTTACATGGTCAAATGACCTATCTACTTCAAGATGAGGATGGGCAAATTCAAGAGGCTCACTCCATAAGTGCAGGACTTGATTACCCGGGAATCGGACCTGAGCACGCTTTTCATAAGGATAATAAATCTGTAAGCTATGACAATATAACAGATCAAGAAGCCTTAGATGCCTTTGTTTGGCTCTCTCGTAGAGAAGGAATTATTCCTGCTTTTGAGAGTGCACATGCTGTGGCATACCTTAAAAAAATGACAAATATAAAAGATAAACTTATCATAGTAAACCTATCAGGTCGTGGCGATAAAGATATGATACAAGCGAAAAACATACTAAAATTTGACAACTGATATATAATTATATATTCAATTTAAATGCAGTAGTAACACATAATAGGAAGCGGCAATGCCAAAAACATTAAAAAACTTTATATTCTCCATTAATATCATACTTTTATCATCCCTATTTGTATTAATATTTATCTTTACCACTTATCTGCATACAGCTTTGGCACAAAAAGAGGCAATTAAACATGCGAATGCTGTCTCCAATCAAGTTTTTTCATCTATGTACCAAGTGATGAAGAAAGGCTGGAGTAAAGATGATATAAATGATTTTATGAACGCACTCAAATATAACTTTAAAGATAGCAACTACACCATAAATATCTATCGTAGTGATGTAGTAAAAGAGCTTTTTGGGGAAGTTCATGAGAAAACAAAAGATGAAATTGTAAATAGAGTTTTTAACAGTGGTGAAAAATTAACCTTGAGTGAAACTCAAATTATTAGAAATCTTTTGCCACTCAACGCAAAAGCAGAGTGTCTTACTTGCCACACAAACGCAAAGGTTGGAGACACGCTAGGCGTTATAGATGTTGAACAAAATTTAATCAACATTATTCAAGAAACATTTTTAGAGTACATCTATTTTTTCTTAATAGTCCTTCCTCTCTTCGCACTAGCGGCATTTCTTGCTTCAAGATATACAACTTCAAAAATAACAGATGCTCTGAAACTATTTAATCAAAAAGTTCAAAACATCAACTCGGTAGAAGATTTTAAAAAATTTGACCCCACAGAGATAGATTTAAAATTTAGTGAAATGAATGAAATTATCACAAATGTAAATGAGCTGGCAATAAAACTAAAAGCCATTGCAGTCGATAAAGACCTATTAGAGTTTGAGGTGCAACTTTTAGATAAGTTTATCATTACATCTGAGGTTGTAAAAGATTGGCGTGAGTATATCGGTGAACTTTTAACTGACATAAATAAAGTTATGCCAACTTATACGCTTATGACTATATTTAGGGTTGGTGATGACCAGTTTGAAGTAGATATATTTTGGTTTGGTATTCCGGAGCAGGATGTAAGAGCGAACTTTGAATTATATGTGAGAAAATCAGTACAAGAGAGCGACCACTTTTTAGGCTATACAGACTATACAATTCGCCACAACACCTCTGAATATAACAGATGTATAAACTTAAACGACTACGAAAACTTTGCACATAGAACAAAATCGCTCTTTTTAGATACTCCAAAAATCGGTGGAATTGTAGGTCTGAGTGTTCAGTCCGAGATAGTAGCAGACCCGATTAAACATATAGTGATTGACAGCATATTGACAACTATGGCAAATCTGGTAGGCTCAGTCAAGGCTATCAATAAATATACAAACGACCTTGAGTATTATTCAGCACATGACCCGTTGACAGGACTCTTTAATCAACGCGTATTTACCGACTTTTTAGGTTATGAGATAAAACGATCCGTATCCCATGGGCATAATTTTGCTCTGATGGTTATAGATTGTGATAATTTCAAGCCTATTAACGATAAATATGGTCACGCTTTCGGGGATCTATATCTACAAGAGTTTGCAAGAGTTTTAGGCGAAACAAAAAGATCAGAAGATATTCTTTCTCGCTACGGCGGAGATGAGTTTACACTCATTTTGCCAGAGTGCGGATTAGAGTGTGCTCTAGCGGTTTCAAACAAAATCATAAAAGCAATAGAAGATTTTAGACTACTGAGTGCGGATGGAAACTATGTAGGAGTTACTGTCTCTATCGGTATTTCTATCTATCCGGAACATGCAAAAACCGAAAAAGATCTCTTCTTAATAGCCGATGGAATGATGTACAAAGCAAAAGAAGAGGGAAAAAACGGCGTTAGAATTCCCTCAGGCGATGATCTTATATCTGTAGTAAAAGAGCAAAAAGCAAAATCCGCTCTACTCATTGATGCTGTTGCGAACAACCGTATAGTTCCTTATTTTCAGCCTATACAAACAGCATCAACTCGTAAAAATGAGATACATGAACTTCTCATGCGAATAGAGATAGACGGAAAAGTTATACCTGCTTATGAATTTATAGAAGTAGCCGAGAGCATGAGT
Source organism: Helicobacteraceae bacterium (assembly GCA_947498025.1). Taxonomy (GTDB): domain Bacteria; phylum Campylobacterota; class Campylobacteria; order Campylobacterales; family Sulfurimonadaceae; genus Sulfurimonas. The sequence continues at coordinate 15,815 of CANMJR010000004.1, read as the reverse complement.
ATGATAAATCGTATGGATTTAATCAATATAGAAAATGCCTTTATGAAGATAAAAGAAGAAGAGTATCAAGGTATTTTATTTATTAACCTATCTCCAAAATCTCTTATTGTCGGAAACTATGCAGACTCAATAACACAACTTATCAAACAGTACGATATTTCTAGGGATCATATAGTGTTTGAGATTACAGAACGGGAGACAGTAAAAAACTTTTCCGTTTTAGAGAAATTTGTTATGAATCTGAAAATGGCCGGATATAAATTTGCAATTGATGATTTCGGTTCTGGCTTTTCATCGTTTCACTACATCAAAAAATTCCCTATTGATTACCTAAAAATTGATGGAGAGTTTATAATAAACATCAATAAAGATCCGAAAGATCGTGCTTTTGTCTATAGTATTTTGACACTGGCGAAAGAGTTAAATGTAAAAACAGTAGCGGAATATGTAGAAGATGAAGAGATAGTAAAAACCCTCAGAGAGATGGGTGTTGATTATCTTCAAGGATTCCACATAGGAAGACCACAAAATACTTTTACAATGTAACTTTTTTTCTAAAGAAATATTTTCGCTATGCGAAAAACGATTCTCTTGTTTTGTAGCTTAGGGGGTTGTAGGGACAATTTGTCCCTGCCACTAAAACGGACGCGTCCATTTTAGTGCATAACATTAATTAGCAAACATAAAGCCTTAAGCTTTATGTTTATCTTCTAACAAGTTATCAAGAAACCCAAACAGTTCTTGAGAAGCAGTCTCAGACTCTTTAAAGAGTTTCAGAATATCCTCATTTTTAGTATTTGCAGACCCTATAAGTTGCATAACTTTTTTCATATTATCATGTATAACGGCATGTGGTTTTTCTAGGGCTACAAAGGAAAAGGAGCCTTTAAACTCCTCTTTTCCTCTATTTGCATACCATTTTCCAAGATTACAGTTGGTATGGTCACTCAGATCGTGATTTGGTTTAGATTCAAATACGGATGAGTAGGAGTTTGTTTTAAATATCATATGGTCAAGTTTTGCCATATTTACAAAAAGCTCATGTCCTACCTTGGAGTTATCTGTTTTAATTTTATCAACATTTGTTACCATTTCATGCATTGCATCTTTAAAATCATCCAATTTTCTTTGTGACTCAGATGCAGAATCATCAATTTTTTCACTATTTTCCGCCATAGCAATAGAGTTTTGTTTCAACACACTAATATTTGCCTCAACTTCACTCGTGGCTTTTTGAGTTCTCTCTGCAAGCTTTCTCACTTCATCTGCGACAACTGCAAATCCTCGTCCATGTTCACCGGCTCTTGCGGCTTCAATAGCAGCATTGAGTGCAAGTAAATTTGTTTGGTCAGAAATATCTTTGATAAGAGCTATAACACTATATATCTCTGCTACATTCGTGTTTAATTGCTCAGATGAGATTCTTGAATCACTTATCATCGCCGAAATTTGTGAAACATTTTCTATTATCTCATCCGTCGAAGTTGTAATCCTTTTAATAACCTCTCCGGTAACTGTATTTAAATCGTTTACCTCGTTTATATTTTCAATATTGACTCGCATACTTTTATGTAAATCGTTTGCATTCGAGATTGAACCGGCAATCATCTCATGTGAAAGCTGAAGACTCAACTCATTTTTTTCTAATGCAATCGCAATCTCTTTTGAAGCATGTTCAGCTTTTTTTGTCTCCTCTTTTGCTTCATTCGAGAGCGCTTCAACCTTATTTAAAAAGGTGTTGAAACTTGCACTTGCAGATCCAAGTTCATCACCTGAAGTAATCGGTAATCTTTTAGATAAATCTGCATCACCCTGAGCTAGTTCTTGTGCCACTCTGTCGAGCATCACGGTTGGATTTACAACTGCTCTTTTTACAACAATAATTAAGAATATAAGAATAATTAAATCAATTATAGCCATGACTACAACTTGCCTAATGAGAGATTCCTTAGAGTGAGAAAGAGTTTTTTCAACCGCAGAAATCGGCTTCGCAATAATTGCATATCCAACTGTTTTTTTAGAAAAATCAACAATCGGCTCTGAAGCTACAAAATAACTTTTCGTGTGAAGTCCGTTTTTAACATCTTTTATATCAATACCCGCTAATTCATTAAAGAGATTTTTATCTATCTCTTTCTCAGGAACTGCAAGTGTATAGTTAGCAAATTTTGGTGCATTTGCCAAATCTTTTGCCTCTGCTATATATTCATTATTTAAAAGCAGAACAACATTTAAACCATAAGTACTCTTTGCCGTTTTAATCACAGAACTCAGTCCCTGCATAAATTCAACTGAGCCTAGATACGCACCTTCACTCACGACAGGAGCTATACCACGAAAGGTGAGTCCTGCATTTCCGATTTCTATTGCTGTTAAAGGTTTTTTACTCTCTTTTACCTTCACAATAGAGTGTCTAAATGAACTTAAATCATCTCCAAACTCCTGAGGTTTCCATGATCTTAAAAAACTCTTTACATTCGCAGTATGTATGTGAATTTTTATATTTTGAAATTGTGTATTCTCTTTGAATGTTTGAGTTAAATTGTTCAACCCGCTGATAGCTATTTTTCTGTCATCATCTTTGAGCGCCTTGATTGTGTAGTAATTATCAGCCATACTGATGGCGTTTGTCAAACCTACGCTCTCCTTTGCTTCCATCAAATCCTTATAAGTCGAACGCATGTAACTGTTTTGGGAGTTATAAACATCCTCTTGCATCTGATTTATCGAGTAAACATAATTGATACCAATAACCAAAAAACCAAGTAATATCGATAAGACTAAAGGAATTTGAACTTTATTTCCAATACTCATATTTTTCATTTCTACTTCCTTTTGTTTTAACTATTCTTGCATTTTAACAAATTAACTTACAAAAGTATCTTGCAGCTTCTATAACAAAAACGGCATATTTTTTAAAACTATCGAGGCAAGTCGTACCAAAGCACTTTTTGAGTAAAATCCGCCCACTTAACTGTCATAAACCTCTTAGCTCCTCTTCATTTACGAGTTTTTCATGCTTCGTTTGAGCCTCTTTTCACATTGTGAATTTTTTTCATAGAGCAGTTTATGCATGGTCGATTTTCTTATATTTTAGGAGTATTTATGTTATTAATGTCTAGTAAAGAGGAGTGGTTTGGCAATATACGAGGCGATATTCTCGCTGGTATTGTTGTCGCTCTTGCACTCATTCCGGAGGCGACAGCCTTTTCCATAATCGCAGGAGTTGACCCAAAAGTGGGACTTTACGCTTCCTTCTGTATCTAAACTGTTATCGCATTTGTCAGTGGTCGTGCGGGTATGATTTCTGCAGCCACGGGGGCTATGGCACTGCTTATGGTTACACTTGTCAAAGAGCATGGACTCGAATATCTCTTAGCTGCAACTCTCTTAACGGGAGTGCTTCAAATTGCAGCAGGATATTTAAAACTCGGTATTTTAATGAGTTTTGTTTCGCGTACGGTTGTTATCGGCTTTGTAAATGCTTTGGCTATTTTAATTTTTATGGCACAGCTGCCCGAAATTACCAATGTCACATGGCATGTGTATGCGCCGGCAGCAGGTTTGGGTATCATCTATCTCTTTCCCTATATTCCAAAAATTGGCACACTCATTCCCTCTACGCTTGTGACAATCGTGGCTCTCACTGCCCTTACGGTGGCGATGGGAATCGATGTTCGCACAGTAGGAGACATGGGTTCTCTGCCAAACACCCTTCTCCTCTTTTTATGGCCGCAAGTGCCTCTCAACTTTGAAACTTTGGCGATTATTTTCCCCTACTCTGCGGCACTTGCGGCAGTTGGTCTTTTAGAATCCTTTATGACGGCAACCATTCTTGATGATATGACCGACACGGACAGCGATAAAAACCGTGAAGCCAAAGGACAAGGAATCGCAAACATCGCCGCAGGATGTATCGGCGGAATGGCAGGATGTGCGATGATAGGACAGTCTGTTATCAATATCAAATCTGGCGGTCGAGGTCGCCTCTCTACACTTGTTGCAGGAGTTTTGCTTCTTATCATGGTTGTTTTTATGTCTGATTTAATCAAACTTATCCCCATGGCAGCACTCGTCTCGGTCATGATTATGGTCTCTATCGGAACATTTAACTGGGCATCCATTGGAGGTCTAAAAACACTTCCACTCTCTACCAATGTGGTTATGCTTTCTACCGTATTTGTTGTCGTAGGAACACATAACCTCGCTCTTGGAGTTTTTACGGGAGTACTTTTAGCCTCACTCTTTTTTGCAAACAAAATCAGTCACTTTATGTACTGGGAAAAAACTTTTGAGCCGACAAGCAGTACACGGGTTTATAAATTTATCGGGCAAATTTTCTTCAATTCTGCAGAACGCTTTGCCGGTGCTTTTGATTATAAAGAGGATGTAAAAAGAGTTGTTATTGATGTAACTCGCGCTCACTTTTGGGATATAACCGCTGTTTATGCTCTGGACAAAGCAGTGATTAAACTGCGAAACATGGGCAAAGAGGTAGAAATCATCGGGAAAAATCAGGCAACACAAACCATCATCGACCGTTTTGGAGTTCACGACAAACCGGATGAGATTGAGAAGGTAATGGGAGGACATTAACGCCCAAAAGGAGAGTATTACTCTCTTTTATCTCTTTTTTGCTATTATCGCACCATTAAATTTCAAAATAATGGAACACCATGAATATCAAACTATCAAACAAAAACAGTGCCGATGTTAAAGCAGATATTTTAGTTGAATTTGTAACGCCGGATGAATTATCAAAGCATGCGGAAGTTGCAATTTTAAATAAAGCCGGATTTAAAGCCGAACAAGACTCTACCTGCTTCTTACATGAAAAAGGACTCCTTGTTTGCGGATTAGACAGCCAAAAAAGTGACGATATACGAAGTGCTATGGCATGTGGAATTAAGCTGCTAAAAGCATCAAACTACGAGAGTGCAAAAGTGGGCATACACTCAAAAAGAACTTTGAGCGCTTTAGTAGATGGCATTGTTCTTGGCGGATATGAGTACACTGTTTACAAATCAGAGTCAAAAAAATCAGCACTCAAAAAGATTTCTTTAACTGCGGATGGATTGGATTTCCAAAAGCTAGAAAAAGTATTCAATGAAGCAATAATCGTAGCAAATGCTACAAATTTTACCCGTGACATCGTAAACACTACCCCACATGATTTACACCCGCAAACGCTTGTTGCTTTAGCACAGAAACTAGCAGAGGAGAACAAACTAGGATGCAAAATTCTTCAAGAAGAGGAGTTAAAGAAAGAGAATATGCATGCCATGCTAGCCGTTGGTCGTGCTTCGGTTCATGGAAGTGCTTTAATCCATTTAAGCTATAAACCAAAAAATCCTAAACAAATCATCTCTCTTATTGGAAAAGGTCTCACCTACGATAGCGGCGGACTCAGCCTCAAACCAGCAACTTCTATGGTAACTATGAAGATGGATAAAGCGGGGGCATGTGGAGTTTTAGGAATGATAAAAGCTGCAAGTGAATTAGAACTTGACATTGAAATTCACGCTTTCATTGGGGCAGTTGAGAACATGATTGGCGGGGATGCGTATAAGCCTGACGATGTTTTAGTTGCAAGAAGCGGCACGACTATCGAGGTAAGAAACACGGATGCAGAGGGTCGTTTGGTTTTAGCAGATGTTCTCTCTTATGCACAAGACAAGGTAAAAGCCGATGGAATATTTGACTTTGCTACGCTTACAGGTGCATGTGTTGTCGCTCTTGGACCCTTTACAACGGGTATCATGGGACACTCACATAAACTCAAACATGAATTCTCAAAAGCTGCAAGCAACGCAGGAGAACTCACAGGTTCGCTTCCATTTAATAAACATCTCAAAAAGTTTCTCAAAAGTGAAATAGCAGACATCTCAAATACTTCATCCAAACCTTACGGCGGAGCGATTACCGCAGGAATATTTTTGGATACATTCATAAAAGATGAAAACAAAGAGAAGTGGATGCACTTCGACATTGCAGGCTCTGCATATACTGAAACTCCGTGGGACTGTAATGTTTATGGTGCAACAGGTGCGGGTGTTCGCATGATGTGTGAATATTTAAAAAGTATAGATTAGTTTTAGATTTTCACATGCCAAACTTCGGAATGTGGATTATCAAGTAAAGTTTCGTTAAAATTATACAATTATTATAAAAGGTTAAAAATGGGATTAAGTATCGGTTTAGTAGGACTTCCAAATGTAGGCAAATCTACAACATTCAACGCACTCACAAAAGCACAAAACGCAGAAGCTGCAAACTACCCTTTTTGTACGATAGAACCAAATAAAGCAGTTGTTCCGGTTCCTGATAAGAGATTAGCGGAACTTGCAAAAATTGTTAATCCTGAGAGAATTCAATACTCTGTTGTGGATTTCGTTGATATTGCAGGTTTAGTTAGAGGTGCAAGCAAGGGTGAAGGTTTAGGAAACAAGTTCTTATCAACTATCCGTGAAACTGAGGTAATTCTCCAGATTGTCAGATGTTTTGATGATGAAAACATTGTTCACAATGAGGGAAATATCGACCCTTTACGAGATGTTGATATTATTGAGGGTGAGCTGATTTTAGCTGACATCGAGGTTTTACAAAACAGAATTGAAAGACTGAAGAAACAGTCCAAATTTGATAAAAATGCTGCGGCAGTTTTAGTTATTGCCGAAGAGCTTTTGGAATTTTTAGCGGATGGAAATTTGGCTCGTAACTTTTCAAAAACAGACACGGAAGAGTATGTGCAGCTTAATCATGAAGTAAGACTTTTAACCAACAAAGAGATTATGTATGGTGCGAATGTTGATGAGAATGGACTACTCGAAGATAACGATTATGTTATAAGACTTCGCGAACATGCAAACAAGAATAATTGCGAAATTATTAAACTCTGTGCAAAAATCGAAGAGGAGCTAATCGGTCTTGAAGATGACGAGGCACAAGAGTTTTTAACGGACCTTGGTGTAACAGAATCAGGATTGGAGCAGATTATCCATAAAGGTTTTGACAAACTGGGTCTTATGAGCTACTTTACAGCGGGTGTAAAAGAGGTTCGTGCTTGGACGATACACAAAAACACGACAGCTCCAAAAGCGGCAGCAGTTATACACAACGATTTCGAGAAGGGTTTTATTCGTGCCGAAGTTATTGCTTACAATGATTTTATTACACTCGGTGGCGAAGCAAAAGCCAAAGAGGCCGGTAAGATGCGATTAGAGGGCAAAGAGTACATCGTGCAAGACGGTGATATTATGCACTTTAGATTTAATGTTTAACACTAATTAAAAGGTAGGAAATTATCATGCAATTAAAATATGTTGGGCCGAAGCCTATTATCTCCCACACCGGAATAGAGTTTGATAATAATAAAGAGGATAAATACAGCTACTTAAACATAATTGTTCAGTTGCTAAAGGCGCTTGACCATGAGTACTTTGACAATAAGACTTATGTGTATCAATCAGACACAAGCAGATTTTCTCCCGATGAGCTTTTTACTGAGTTGAAGAAATATTGCCCAAATATAGACTCTTTAATGGAAAAAGCAAATCATAGCATTGAGGATGAGATTGAGCATCAGCTACAAAGAGCCCATGACAATTTTGTTTTAAATAGTGTTGATAAAGAGGTCTTAGAAAACAATATAAACATTATGCATGACTACATGATTCAGCGCTCTATAAATAAGGCTGTTTATTACTGTGCGGTAAATGCTTTAGCGGAGTTGCTAAAGAAAGGCAAAATTGACCATATTGTTGTACCGATGTTTCAAAAATTCAGTCATGTTCTTCACTCTGTTCAAGGTATTTTAAAGGCACAAAAGTATCCTATTGAGACAAAACTTGACATCTATAAAGAAAATGGCATTTTGCTGGTAAAACTTCAACTTTTAAATAACCGCTAGTTAATCTGCGCACTCATATCTGCCATGGAGACGGACATGGCGGATTTTATATTTTTCAGAGTTCTATCAAATTTATCAAGTTTTGCATGCATCATCTTGTCAACTTTTGATTGATACTCTTTTAATGATTTCAAAAGAGACTCTTTTTTTTCTATATCCAACTCTTTCTCATCCAGTAGCGCACGAATCTCATCTATTTTCATTTCAATTCTATGTATATCAGCTACTCTGACACTATCTGCTACCCTAATTCTCTTCCAAAGCTCTTGAAAATCATCGACAGAGATAAGCTTCTCATTTTTCATCAAATCACTGCTCATTAACTCTCCAATGAGCGCAGTGTTAGCTTTGGAATGTTGCATTTTTGATATTAATTCTATGAGTGTATCCGCTATCTCTTCAAAAAAATAATGTTTATATTTTTGAAAATAGTCGTTAATAATAGATAAAATTAATCGGACTCTTTTTTTCTCCTGAAGCTCTTGAAGTGCATTTTCTCTCTCATAATGGAGTACATCTAAAGCATAAATTAGCCACTCATGTGCTATCTCTTTAAATATAATGTTTTTTATCGGTACAAATGTAAAATCAGAAAAATTTTTCATACACAAAAAGTTCAGCTCTTCTTTTAAAGTGTCTCTTACAAGTGATACAGCCAAAAATTTCATAATTTCTGCCCTATCATTTTCAGACTCAATTTGTAAAATCTCTCTTTCAAAAAGTTGTCTATTGCTAAAAAGCTTTGTTACAAACTCTTTTTTTGCCTCTGTTGTTTTATTCATAGAATAATTTAAAAACTTAGCTTTGCTTTGCTATGGTTTGACCATATTTAACATGTTCGCCGGCTTTTATATTTAGCTCTAACATCTCTTTTTCTGCCAAAATAACTATGGTTGAGCCCATCTCAAAACATCCAAAATCATCACCTTTGTTCATAAATAAATTTTCATAAGAGTATGCAGCAGAGCTCTCGGCATTTGCATTTGTCTTGATTTTCGGCTCAAAGGAGACCTGCATAACACCGACATTTAAGGCACTTACAAGAACCATAAAAAATCTCTTTTTACTCCCAGTTTCACACATCAAAACAACTCTCTCATTCTCTATAAAAAGGTTTATTTTATTTTTGAGGGATGGTACATTTACAGGAAAAAACTTGCCGGGGATATGCACCGCTTTTAGAACTTTGAGATTCGTCGGCATGTGGTATCTATGGTAATCTTTTGGCGAAAGATAGAAGTTTATAAAGGTGCCGTTATGAACAACATTTTTTTCATCTTGCGTAAAGTGCTCGCCTAAAAATTCGTCACATCTGTATTGCATCCCTTTTATCTGCAGTGCATACTCTTTGCTTAAATCCCCACACTCAGAGATCCAAGAGTCACATGGCGATATAAAATCGTCCCCGTCGAGAGAATATTTTCTATCTTCTCGGAGTTTTCTAGTAAAAAGTGCATTCAAACTGTTATAAGTGCTCGGTGAGTGAAACTCTCTCATATCCAAACCCATCAACCCTACATAAGAGCTATTTACTACTTTTTGAAACCATTTTGGAAACTCTTTTGAAGCAAATTTTCCAAAACATTGTGAAATTGCAGATGTTACATGTTTACTCATTTTGTACCCTTAATTAATTTTTCTTTTTGCTATCTCTTCGATTAAAACAGTTGCATAGGAACCTTTTGGAAGCGTAAAGTTCATCTCATATTGAGCGACCATTGAGTTATATCGCCCTTCCACTTCCGTCGGATAAACCCATGCGTATCTTCTTGCCCCATCTTCGTTGATGGTGTCGTTAAACTCTTTTTCTATTTCTCCGGCTGTTCCTGAAGAAACCCTCACTTTTTTACCGCATAGAAGCCCTGTAACGCTTATGTTTCGGTTCAAAAATCTCTCCAAATCCTCTTCGCTTCCGTCAAAATCAAAAAGTCTGCCATGCGGATAATGTTCCATAATATCGCCGAGCATCACTTTAAATGGATGTTTTTGCGCTTTTAATTTTTTCACTTCATCATTTGGCATGTTTAGAAGCGGCTCCAATTCAGAGGGCTTAAAATTATTTATGAGATTATTTATCTCCAATCTTCTGCTCAGCCAAAGATTAAAAAGATGGCTCTGGTAGGCACTGATGAGAAGTTTTTTTATTTTAGGATTTCTCTCTTTTTTCTCACCTTTTGCGATTTTTTCTCCATCTATATGGTTGTCGCCGTCATTTCCAAATCTTTGGTATCCAAAGTAGTTCGGCATACCGAATTCAGAGATATTTTTAAGCGCCTCATCTATCTTCTGCCCAGCAGTCGGATTTACTTTTTTAAGTTTTATGTAAAATCTGTTGCCCTGAAGATGTCCGATTTTTATCTTATTATTATGGTAAGTTTTTGAGACAATTTTTATATTCTCATGCTCAAAATTCTCCATCGCCTCTTCATGCTTTTTGTGAAGAGAAATATACTGCTTTGTCATTGCATGTTTATCTTTTAAGCCTGCATAACCTATCTCTTTATTTTGAATACCCAAATATTTTGCAATCATGCTGACGAGTTCAAGGGTTGAGAGACCTTTTTTTCTCACAAACAAAACAAGATGCTCGCCCTCTCCCGAAAACTCATAAAGCGGTATCTCTTCGACCACGAAATCTCTTGGTGATTGTTTAAAATGAAACTCAATACTTGAGTGTCCCAGCGAATAAAATCTATCCATATTTTTTGTCCTCTTTATTAGAGTTCTTGCAGAACTCAATTTAAACGCAAAATGAACAAGTCCATTTTACTACGCTAAGACCGCTTGGGTCACTAAAGCTTGCCTCTTCGAGGCAGGCAACTTTCTTGCATTTATGCAAGAAAGTTATTAAAATGGTGTGGTTTGCATCTGTTTTTATATTTAACTCGAGCGCTTGTTCCAAAAATAGTAAGCGGCGTTCTGCTTTGTGCGGCTCTTCTTAAGATGGTTTTTTTGGCTCTTTTGTCAAAAGCCACTAGCATCTCATACTCTTCTCCGCTGCATCCTACGCTTTTGCCTATCTTTTTATTGAACTTTATGCCTATTTTATTGACACTGCAAAGTTTATCTAAATCGCTAAAAAGACCGTCTGAAATATCCATGCCGGAACTTAGAAATCTTGATGTGCGGGTAATAAAGCCACCTCTGAGTTTAATATTTACAAACTTAGATTTTGTATGTATTTTTCCAAGATTGAGTAGCTTCTGCAACTCTTTTTTACTCTCTCCAAGCTTACCCGTATAAGCCAACATGTAGCCGTCTCTTATGCCGCTTCTTAAAAGCGGTTTTTTTGTCTGCGAAATTATCGTTACGGTTATATCAAGCTTTGTGTTACTAATAGTGTCACCGCCTATAATTTCAACACCATATTTCTTTGCAATATCCATAAATCCACAAGCCAATTCTCTCATATGAGTTTTTGTTATATCCTTTGGCATTGCAACACATAAAAGAGCATATTTAGGCTTTGCATTCATGGCAATTGCATCCGAAATGTTTACCGTCATCGCTTTTGACGCTATTTGATAGTAACTCATCCACTCTCTTTTAAAATGCACATCTTCAAAAAAGGCATCTTTTGAGTAAACTGTACCTGAAATCAACGCACCGTCATCACCTACATGCGAGTTGTCAAAAAGTGATATAAAATAATTTTCTAAATTCATTGAGCTTCTTAAAGTGTATATTAAAATGGGCTACATTATATCATTTTTTAGAAAAATTATTTTGAAACAAATCAATAGTTATAACAAATTGAGCTACATATAAGTGTCTCAAATAGTAACAAACGAAAAGTTCATATTCTCAAACCTCATTTTTAAACTCCCATAAGAGTAGTCACGATATAATCAACTTTATTTTAGTTCTTAATACGAAGGAAAGTTCATGAGTGTTCCTATTTATACTTACGATGCAATTATTGTCGGTGCGGGTCTAGCGGGCTGTGCGGCGGCAAGAGAGTTGCAAAATGCAGGAAAAAAAGTTGCTGTTATTACAAAGCTCCATCCACTAAGAAGTCATTCTGGTGCGGCTCAGGGCGGCGTTAATGCGGCATTTAGTGATGCAGACAGTGTCGAGTTACATGAGTTTGACACTGTAAAAGGGTCTGATTATTTAGCAGATCAGGATGCTGTTGAGTTTATGTGTCAAAAAGCTCCTGAGACTATTCGCTGGGCAGAGAGAATGGGAGCGGCTTTTAGCAGAACTCCGGATGGAAAAATCGCTCAAAGACCTTTTGGCGGGCAATCTTCTCCTCGTGCTTGTTATGCAAAAGATAGAACAGGTTTAACTCTGCTTCAAACTATATATGAGCAAGCACACCGTTCAGGCGTTAAATTTTGGGATGAGTGGTATGCGGCTGATTTAATCTACAAAGATGGAAAAGTTTCAGGCATTGTGGCATTCAACATTCGCGACATGCAAACAGTAATTTTTAACGCAAAATCTGTAATGTTTGCAACCGGCGGATATGCAAGAGCATTCAAGATTAACTCAAATGCACATGCCAACACGGGAGATGGTTTATCAATCGTAGCAAGACATGGTCTTCCTCTTGAAGATATGGAGTTCGTACAATTTCACCCATCAGGACTGTCTGGAAACGGTGTTTTAATCTCAGAAGCTGCACGCGGTGAGGGTGGAAAACTTTTCAACTCTTTGGGCGAAAGATTTATGGAGAAATATGCTCCGAACGCTATGGAGCTTGCAAGCCGTGATGTTGTAAGCCGTGCAATTATCAATGAAATCAGAGAGGGTCGCGGTGTCGGTCCTAGAAAAGATGCAGTATTTATCGATGTTACGCACCTTGGAAAAGATTTAATTATGGAGAGACTTCCAGAGCTTCGTGATTTAGCTATCACTTTCTTAGGTCTTGACATGATTAAAGAGCCGATTCTTATCTCTGCAACAGCACACTACTCTATGGGTGGTATTCCTGTAGATGTTCCAGGACATGTTCGTAAAAACAACAACGAAATAGTTGAAGGTTTTTATGCGGCGGGTGAGTGTTCTTGTGTATCAGTTCACGGTGCTAATCGTCTTGGTGCAAACTCTGTTTTAGAGGCTCTTCTTTTTGGTCGTTTTGTCGGTAAAACAATGGTTTCAGAGATTGACACCATTGAACTTCGCCCTGCTACGCAAGAGGATGCAAAAACTGCTCTTGAAGAAATCAACTGGGTACTGAGCAACAATGGAGATGAAACCGTAACAGCTCTTCGTGAGGAGCTTCAACAGGGAATGACTGCAAATGCAGGTGCATTTAGAACAAAAGAGACGCTTGCTACGCAAATAGAAAATGTTAAATCACTTCGCAAACGCTACAAAAACATTCGCATAAAAGATAAATCAAAAGTATTTAACACCGAACTTCAAGAAGCTATAGAGTTTGGTCACATGCTTGATTACTCTCTCTTTATAGTTGAGAGTGCGATTGCTAGAAATGAGAGCCGTGGAGCTCACTTTAGAGAAGATTTTGAAACGCGTGATGATGAAAATTTCTTAAAGCACACTATGGCGTATATGAATGAAAATGGCGAAATTACGCTTGATTACATGGATGTCGTTCTCGGCAAACATGAGCTAAAAGCTAGAAACTACTAAGGAGAGAACTTATGAGTACACATAAAATCACTACACAAAAAGTAAACTTCAAGGTATTTCGTTTTAATGCTAGCGAAGATTATCTTCCATATTATGAAGACTACAATATGGATGTAACTTCAGAAGAGGTTGTTCTTGATGTTTTAAACAGAATTAAATGGGATCACGATGGCAGTTTTTCATACAGAAGAAGCTGTCGTCACGGTATTTGTGGAGCATGTGCCATTAAGGTAAACGGTCGTTCAACTCTTGCTTGTAAAGAAAGAATGAACGATATGATAGAACTTTTTGGGAATGAATTAACACTTGAGCCGTTAAGTATTAAAAGAGCTGTGAAAGATTTAATTATCGATAAAGGCGATTTTTGGGAGAAGCATGATGCAATTCACCCCTATTTAATCTCTGACGTAGATGAACATCCAGAACATGAGCACCTTGTAACGCCAGAAGAAGCGGAGAGATTACTTGAAGCCGACTTATGTATCCAGTGTGGAGCATGTCACTACGCTTGTCCGGTTGTAGAGATAAATGAAGACTTCTTCGGTCCTGCAGCGTTCGCTAAAGCATACCGTTTTGAAGCAGATGTTCGTGATGATGCTCTTGATAAAAGATTACTCCATCTCCATGAAGAGAAACAAGGACTTTGGGATTGTGTTAAATGTTTTGAATGTGCAGAGGTTTGCCCGAAAGATGTAAATCCGATTGATAAAATCACTAAACTCCACCAAATGCTATTCAAAGAGGGAATCGCAACAAGTAATGTTGCTACGCGTCATGCGGTAGGATTTAAACATTCAATTGCAAGAAACGGCATACTTGATGAGGGTGGGCTTGTTCTCTATTCTGAGGGTCTTGGAATCGTTAAACATGTACCGGTAGCTCTAAGAATGTTCGTAAAAGGTAAAATTGTTCCGCCTTGGGCTCTCACAAAATCAAAAAACCTTGATGAGATTAAAAAACTCGTAAAATCATCATCAACAGCAAAGTTCTAGGAGTATAATAGATGAAAAAATTAAAATACGCACTTTTTACAGGGTGTACGGCAAAACAGAGTACTCCTGAGCAATACATGTCTACTTACGCTGTTGCAGAAAAACTTGGAATTGAACTCGTTGAACTCGTGGAAGCTTCATGCTGTGGTGCTTCACATTTACAAGATTATGATGACTTTTTATCTTTAGTTTTAAATGCCAGAAATATTGCTTATGCTGAAAAACATGGTTTAACTATGGTTACTATTTGTAATACTTGTCAACTGAATACTGCTATGACTAAACATAGATTAGATAATGAACATGGGCTAAAAGAAAAGGTAAATGCAAAGCTTAAAGAGATTGGACTTGAATACAAAGGTACTTCAAATATAATTCATTTCTTGTATGCAATTATTGATGATATCGGTCTTGATAAAATCAAAGAGATGGTTGTAACACCACTTAGCCAGTTTAACATCGCACCGTTTTACGGTTGTCACAATATCCGCCCTTCTGAGCTTCAAAACGAATCTCATAAAAAAGCGGAAAATCCTTACAACCCTACTTCACTCGATGATTTAATTGTCGCATGTGGCGGGGTGAGCGTTGATTATAAAGAAAAAAATAAGTGTTGCGGCTTCCATGTGGAACTTCAAGCGCCTCGCACTGCTTCTATTTTGACAGGAAATGCGATTGCCGGTGCCATGGATGGAAATGCAGACTGGATGGTAACTCCATGTCCACTTTGCCACCTCAAACTTGACACGCAAACACACCATGCTTCTGTGGCAATCGGCAGAGAAGTTAAGCTTCCGGTGCTTCACATGCAACAGATGTTGGGACTTGCTCTTGGATGTAGCCATGAGCAACTTGGTTTAAAACACCACTTAACAAAAGTAGATTTTTTATAATTTTAAACCTCTCTTTTCCCGCACTTTTTGCGGGAAATTCTCTCCAATAAACTCAAATCCATTATAACGGAACAAAAAATGTCAAACTCAATAGAAATAATCTCATGGAATGTCAATGGAATCCGTGCTGTCGCCAATAAAGAAGCCCTTAAATGGATTGATGAGCGAGAAACTGACATCTTATGTCTTCAAGAGATAAAAGCACTTGAGAGCCAAATTCCTGAAGTTGATGTAGAGTTAGAAACATAAACTGCTTTCATAACTAAATCTTTTTTTCCAGTTTTGATTTCAAGTAAATCACCAAATATATTGCTGTTCATAGGTTTAAATTTTAGATAATAAAAAATGTACTTAGTCGCGACCGAGTACATTTAAGCATATTCAATAATTTTTTACTAAAATTTAAGATGGTGTTTTTATGAT
>CANMJR010000003.1 GCA_947498025.1 Helicobacteraceae bacterium | reverse complement strand
TAAAATATATATTTATTACTAGTGGATATGAGAAGCTAGAGAGTGAAAGTAAAAAATTATTTTATACTGATTTAAAAATCAATAGTTGTATCTACTGTAACAGAAATTATATATTCGATATTAAAGAAAACGGACATATAAAAGGGCATATAGACCATTTTTATCCAAAAGCAAAATATCCATATTTCGCAATGAATTTTTACAATTTTATTCCTGTTTGTGAAAGTTGTAATAAGGTGAAAAGTGAATTTGACACTACGGATACAACAAAAACAATCACTCATCCTTATGAGAGAAAAAATGAAAAAGTATTTGGTATTGAAATATTATCAGTAGATGAGTTCTCCTATAAACTAAAAGAAGATGATTTATTACAACAATTACACATAGAAAAAATATACAATACAGGGCATAAAGATATATTAGAAGAGCTTTATATTAAGTTCTTTCAAAAAGATACAAAGGAGTATTTTGACACACTTAAAAAAGAGTTTAAATCCTTAGGTTTTAATGATAAAGATGTTTATAGATATTTAACATGTGGCTATTTGGATGATAAGGAGTTTCATAAACGAGCTTTTTCTAAAATGACTTATGACATACTCAATGAAGAATTTAAAGCGATAATGAAATAAAAACTATAAAAGGAGAAAACTAGATGCCAGAAGTTTGTAGATTTTTAGGAATTATTATAACATTCAACTATGATGAACATAACCCACCTCATTTTCATGCGAGATATGGTGAATATGAAGGGTTGTTTTTGATAAAAGAGCTTCGAATGAGTGAAGGCAATTTACCAAAAAAAGTAAAAAATTTAGTTCTTGAATGGGCTGATGAACATAGAGAAGATTTGATGGAAGATTGGAATCTTGCAAGAGAAGAACAACCGTTAAAAAAAATCGAACCTCTCGTTTAAGGAGTAAAAAAATGATAAATATAATAGAAGCAAAATACATAAAAGATTTTAAACTCCAACTTCTTTTTGAAATAAGCGATTACAAAGTGGGTAAAAAAGAGCAAGTACAAAAAGAAGCGGATTTAAAAGAGTACATCTTAGCAAAAAAAGAGACAGGGGTTTTTGCTCCGCTTAAAAATGTGGAATTTTTCAAAAATTTTAAACTCAATGCAAACACGATAGAGTGGGCAAACGGTGCAGACATAGCACCTGAGAGAATTTATGAGATGGTACAATAAAAAGATTTAGCTTGGCATGTGGAACTTGAAAAAATATCTACATGCTAATGTAAGCAAGCTATAAACTGTATAATTTAACCGATGATGAGATAAAAATTATAAAAGGAGAAAAATAGATGCCGGAAGTTTGTAGATTTTTAGGGATTATAATCGCATTTTATTACGATGAGCACAATCCTCCACATTTTCATGTGAAGTACAACGAATAGAGAGCGACTTTTTTGATTAATGAGCTTAAAATTCAAGATGGTTTTTTGCCAAAAAAAGTTATTTCATTGGTTTTAGAGTGGGCTTATGAACATTGAGATGAGCTAATGCAAGATTGGGAATTGGCACAAGATGGCAAACAACCAAATAAGATAGAACCTTTAGTCTAGGAGTTTTTTATGATATGGGTAGAAGAGGCAAAATATATTGATAATTTTAGTCTGTTTGTCAAGTTCAATGATGGTAAAGAAGCTGTAATTGATATGGAGAATTACATCAAATCAAAACAAGAAAACACCATTTTTGCTCCCTTGCGAGAACTAGATAATTTCAAAACAGTGACTCTAAACAGAGATATTGACACCATAGTATGGGCAAATGGTGCCGATATTGCACCGGAGAGGCTTTATGAGATGATGGAAAACTGTCAACACTGTTGACACAAATTTCATGGAGTAATAATTTACTTATTTTGTCTGCTTCAAAAAGTTTAAATAAAGATTATGAGAATTATAAGATAAGGATAACAATTGCGATTAACAGAATTTGAAGCATCTTCCATCAAAAAAGCGTTTACAGAAATTTTTGGCGAAGGAAAAATTTATCTTTTTGGCTCTCGCACAGATGATAGTAAAAAAGGCGGAGATATCGACCTTTATTTGTGTCCTATAAAAGAGTTTGAAGAAATGAGAGCTAAAAAAATAGAGTTTTTAATGAAGCTTGATGAATACATAGGTGAACAAAAGATAGATGTAGTGATAGCAAAAGATAAAAATCGGTTGATAGAAAAAGAAGCATTAAGAGATGGAGTAGAATTATGAATCAAAAAATAGAGACATTTGTGGAAAAATTGTATGAGTGCAATCAGCATAAACAAAAAATATCTACAGCAACAAAACAGCTTGAAACGCTGATGCCGCTAGATATAAATCGATATAATAAACTGAGTATTGATGAGTCTAGCTTTGTAGATCAGATGATTTTTAGATTTTCTAAACTTCAAGATACAATGGGAGAAAAACTTTTTCCATCTTTGCTTGAGATATTGGGTGAGGAGGTAAAAAGTAAATCTTACATAGATAGACTCAACCGAATCGAAGAACTTGGAATTGTCGATAAAAATGAGTGGATACGACTAAGAAAAGAGAGAAATGAGATAGCACACGAATACTCGTTTAATAGAGATGAAGTAGTCGATGGCATCAATACTATTTATGAAGCAAAAAAACAACTTTTATCTATCTATGACGCTTTTTATAAATATTGCTATGAAAAATTTGATTTTGTACGAGAGTCTAAAGTGCTTGGAAATGAAAATAATAAATAAAAAAATATAAAAACAAATTTAAAACAAGAGATAAAAATATGAGCGCACAGCCCTTTACCCACTTACATCTTCACACCGAATACTCTCTTTTAGACGGTGCGAACAAAATTTCTAACCTAGTCTCCCGACTTAAAGAGCTTGGGATGACCTCCGTTGCTATGACGGATCACGGCAATATGTTTGGTGCGATTGACTTTTATCAGCAGATGAGCAGTGCAGGAATTAAGCCTATTATCGGGATGGAAGGGTATATTCACAATGGCGATTCGCTCGATGATAAGAGTACAAAACAGAGATTTCATGTCTGTTTGTATGCCAAAAACCAGAAGGGGTATGAGAACCTTATGTACCTTTCTTCCAAAGCTTTTATAGATGGTTTTTATTACTATCCTCGTATAAATAAGCATGAACTGAGAGAGCATAGCGAAGGACTTATCTGTACTTCCGCATGTCTTCAGGGCGAAGTGAGCTGGCATCTCAACACTGCAAACGAGAGAAATGTAAGAAACGGTGCTTTGGGGTATGAGGGTGCAAAAGCGGTGGCACTGGAGTATAAAGAGATATTTGGAGAGGATTTTTATCTTGAACTTATGCGTCATGGCATAGGCGACCAGCTTTTTATTGATGACCAAGTGCTTCGCATCGCAAAAGAGACGGATATAAAAGTAGTCGCTACAAATGACACGCACTACACTTACCCCGGGGATGCGCAGTACCATGAGGCTTTCATGTGTATTGGGATGAATAAACTCTACGACGACCCAAAGAGAATGCGTCACTCCGTGCATGAGTTTTACCTCAAATCTCCCGAGCAGATGGCACGCCTTTTTGCGGATATTCCCGAGGCTTTGGAGCATACGCAGGAGATAGTCGAGAAGTGTAATCTTGTTCTTAAACTCGGCGATCCGACACCTCCAAACTTTAAATTCACCAAAGAGTATTCAAAAAACGATGCATTGGAAATTGACTATAAAGATGATGCACCGCTTGAGGAGGAGGCTTCAAAAGAGGAAAAAAGAGCATGGAAAAGTGCGGCGGATAAAAACGATGCGGAGTATTTTATCTACCGTTGCCGCATAGGACTTGAAAACAGATTGGTGCATGTTCCATTAGAGAGACATGAAGAGTACAGAGCCAGATTAGAGTTTGAGATGGATGTTATAAACTCTATGAAATTCCCCGGTTACATGCTCATCGTTTGGGATTTCGTGAAAGTTGCAAAAGAGAGAGGCATAGCGGTTGGACCGGGGCGCGGCTCTGCTGCCGGGAGTTTGGTCGCCTATTCATTAGACATTACCGACATCGACCCTATGAAGTACGACTTGCTTTTTGAGCGATTTCTCAATCCTGAGCGAATAAGCATGCCCGATATAGATATGGACTTTATGCAGGCGCGCCGCGGCGAAATTATCGACTATGTGGTTGAGAAGTATGGGCGAAATCAAGTAGCTCAGATTATCACTTTTGGTTCACTTTTGGCTAAAGGGGTTATCCGTGATGTCGCCCGTGTGCTTGACATGCCGCTCTCTCAAGCGGATAAATTGGCAAAACTCATCCCCGATGAGCTTGGAATTACCCTCAACGGAAAGACAAAATACGGTAAGTTTGAAGAGGGGGCTTTTCAAAAAGAGCCGAAGATTGCGGAGCTGATAGCAGGCGATTCAAACGCACAGAGAGTTTGGGAATTTGCCAAAAAGCTTGAGGGTCTGAAGCGAAATTCAGGTATCCATGCCGCAGGTGTTGTTATCTCCAACGAAGAGCTTTGGAAAAAGACACCTATTTATAAACCCTCGGGTGAGAACACTTTTGTAACCCAATATTCGCTCAACTATCTTGAGGATGTTGACTTAATTAAGTTCGACTTTTTGGGGCTAAAAACGCTTGATGTAATCGACAATGCTATCAAACTTATCAAAAGAAGATACAACAAAGAGGTAGATTGGCATGCTATAGATGAGAACGACCCGAAGGTTTATGAAGTCATAAGAACGGGTGAGACGGTCGGCATGTTTCAGATAGAGAGTTCGGGCATGCAGGATTTGAACAAACGGCTCAAGCCCGATAACTTCGAGGATTTAATTGCGGTTTTGGCACTCTATAGACCGGGTCCGATGGAGTCGGGAATGCTTGATGATTTTATCGAGAGAAAACATGGCAGACAAGCCATTACCTACACTTTCGACCCGATGGAACCGATTCTTGGAAAGACTTATGGAGTCATCGTTTATCAGGAGCAGGTCATGCAGATAGTTCAAACTATCGGCGGATTTTCTCTTGGATACTCTGACATTATCCGCCGTTCGATGGGTAAGAAAAAGGACATGAGTGTTTATAACGATGAGTTTGCAAGCGGGGCAAAAGATCAGGGGTATGATTATGACAAAGCCTCAAAACTTTTTGATTTGATTGAAAAATTTGCAGGGTACGGTTTTAATAAATCGCACTCAGCCGCTTATGCGATGGTAACTTTTCAGACCGCATGGCTCAAAACTTACTATCCAAACGAATTTATGGCGGCACTTTTAACCTCGGACAAAGATAACACGGATAAAGTCGTCCGCTACATCGACGAGGTGAAACGCATGGGAATTGAGCTCTCCCCGCCTGATGTCAATGACTCTTACCTAGAGTTTTCGGCGATTACTAAAGAGGATAAAGATGTTATTTTGTTTGGTTTGGGTGCCATAAAAGGTGTGGGCGAATCGGCTGTTTTTTCTATTATCGGTACGAGAGAAGAGGGAGGAGATTTTAGCTCTATTGAAGATTTTGTAAACCGAATCGACTCCTCAAAAGTCAATAAAAGATTTATAGAATCCACCATAAAATCGGGTGGATTTGACAGATTCGGCTACTCAAGAAAAGCACTTTTAGACCAGATAGAACTCATAATTGAGACTGCAAAAAAAGCGAGCGATGCCAAAAAAAATGCGGCGGGAAGTCTCTTTGGGGATGATGCAGAGATAACAAGCGTGAAACTCAGTCTGACAAACTCCGATGAGTATGAGTTAAAAGAGATTCTGGAGTTTGAAAAAGAGACCTTGGGCTTTTATGTCTCGGGGCATCCGCTTGACGGTTTCAGGGCTGCCATGGATGAGCTGGATTATACGCTCTCTTCTGAGATAGAAAATATTAAAGATGGCTCTACCGCCATTTTTATAGGAAAAGTGGAAGAGATAACGAAAAAAACTTCCAAAAAAGGGAACCAGTTCGGCATCGTAAACCTTATGGATTTTCATGGAAATATTGAGATTATGCTTTTCTCGGACAAACTTGATGAATTAGCAGAGATGAACCGTGACGAACCGGTAGCATTTAAGGTGAAAATCACCCATACAGAGATGTTTACAAGAATTGGTGTCATGAAAATCATGACGCTCAAAGAGGCAAGAAAAGAGACAAAAAAAACAAAACCAGAGATAAGAGAAGTGCCGCAAGAGCCGATAAATTTGGCAATACGATTAGACACAGACATGACTGTTTTGGAAGATTTATATAAAATAGTGAGACAAAATCATGGAAACAGAGAGCTGAAAATTACAATTATCTCCAAGTTGCAAAATGTAATAATTGACTCCGCCATCCGAGTTGACAGTAAAATTATTACGGCATTAGAGGGCAATGCGCATGTAGATGTTGTTTTTTAACTGCTACATAATTATCATGAACTAGATGAGTGCATATAGAGCCTTTTATCTTTGAGATTGATAAATTTCACAATTATAGGATAGCATGACAGAACAAGATTTTAACGAAGGTTTATTGGGATTTTTAGACGCTTCAACGACATCTTTTCATGCGACGCAAAATAGGAGTTTTTATGAATGATGTAAATTTGAACAATGCATTAGAAAAGATACATGCTTTAGAAATTGAGATTGCCGAGTATAAAGAGATTGAAGACAAACTCAAACAAGAGCGTGATTTTTCTACAAGACTCATTGAGAACGCGCCGGTAGTCATAGTGATATTAAACAAAGAAGGGAAGATTGTTCGCTTCAACCACTATGTTGAGAAACTGACAGGTTACTCTATTGATGAAGTTAAATGGAAGGATTGGTTCAGTACATTTCTGCCGGAAGATCAGAGAGAAAAAACAAAAAAAGTATTTCTCAATGCGATTGATGATATCCAAACGAACGGCACTGTGAATCCAATTCTTATAAAAGACGGTACGCAAAGGGTCATTGAGTGGCATAACAAAACACTAAAAGATACGCAAAACAATACAATTGGACTGCTTTGCATCGGTCTTGATATCACTGAGAGTCAGCGTGCGGAACAAGAACTGTATGAAAGCGAAGAGAAATTCCGAGCACTTGTTGAATCGACGAGTGATTGGATATGGGAAGTTGATTCTAAGGGTGCGTACACATATGTCAGCCAAAATATCGAAGTGCTGCTAGGATACAAACCTCAGGAAATAATCGGGAAGTCTCCTTTTGACCTTATGCCTGCTGAAGAAGCCCAACGAGTCGGCAATATATTTAAAAAATTCCTTGATAAATGCGCACCGCTTTCTGCGGTAAAGAACATCAATATTTGTAAGGACGGTTCTTTAAAAATTTTGGAGACGAGCGGTGTTCCATTTTTTAATCAGAGTGGTCAATTGCTAGGCTACCGCGGCATTGACAGAGATATAACTGAACGTGAACGCGCTGAGCAAAATTTGTATGAGAGCGAGGAAAAACTTCGAACTATCACCTCTTCAGCCCAAGATGCAATTCTTATGATGGATTATGATGGAAAGATTTCTTATTGGAACAAGGCAGCCGAAAAAGTATTCGGATATTCCCAAAAAGAAGCGATGGGGCAAATACTCCATACCTTTATCACACCAAAGAGGTTTCTTGCGGCACATCAAATCGGTTTCAGCCATTTCAAAAAAACAGGAGAAGGTCTAGCTATCGGCAAGACGCTTGAACTGACCGCTTTGAGAAAAGACGGGACGGAATTTCCTATAGAGCTCTCACTCTCGGCGGTCAAGAAGGATAATCTATGGAATGCCATCGGCATACTTCGTGACATTACTGAGCGAAAAGAGATGGAAAAAGAGCTAAAACTCAAAGATGATATGATGATTGCACAGGCAAAACAGGCAGCTATGGGTGATATGATTGCAATGATTTCCCATCATTGGAGACAACCTCTTGCCGTAATAGGATTTGGTATTAACGATCTTATATTATCTATTGCGCTAGGAGAGGAGATAGCAACAGACTCTTTAGAAAATCTTAATAAACAAGTAGAAGAACTTGCTGAGATTATAAGTAAATTTAGTGACTATTTTAGACCAAACCAATCACCGGAGCAGACAACTATAGAGGATGTTTTAAAGAGTACTCTTGATATTATCGGTGCGAATTTAGAGAACGAAAAAATTACACTCAATATAAAAAACAGTAGCAAGAGCCATTTGTTTATTGTCAAAAGTTCACTGATACAGGTTTTGATTAATATTCTTGTAAATGCAAAAGAGGTATTACTGAGTAATAAAATCGAACAAGCTGTAATCAACATAACAATAGATGAGACAAAAGAGGCAATTACTATCTCCATATGTGATAATGCAGGGGGAATCCCGGAATTTATTATAGATAAAATAGGTCAGCCTTATTTTACAACGAAGAAAGAGTTAAACGGTGTGGGATTGGGCTTATATATCTCTCGTACCATCGTAGAAAAACATCTTTGTGGTACTCTTACATGGCATAATGAAGACAAAGGTGCCTGTTTTGTGATAACTCTATCGGCAAATAATTTATTTAAACCGGTCATTTGAATTATAAATATATAAAAATATTATTACAAAGGATAAACATGACAAAAGAAGGTTTTAACGACGGACTTCTAGGCTTTTTGGATGCTTCACCGACACCGTTTCATGCGACGCAGAATATGGCTGGGATGTTTGCCAATGCCGGATTTACTCGGCTCTTTGAGGTGCAGAAGTGGGATTTGCAAGAGGGTGGAAAGTATTTTGTGACTCGTAACGACTCTTCAATCATTGCTTTTACCTATCCGCGTCTTAACAAAAATTATGTGATGGTCGGCGCACACACCGATTCTCCAAACCTCAAGCTCAAGCCAAATCCTATTTTAAAGAATGATGGTGTGATTAAATTTGCGGTTGAGCCGTATGGCGGGATTTTGTTGAATCCTTGGTTTGACAGAGATTTGAGCCTTGCAGGGCGGGTTTCGTACCTTAATTCTAACAACATGATACAAGATGCTTTGATAGATGTAAAAAGAGTTATTGCCATTATTCCCTCTCTTGCCATTCATTTGGACAGAGAAGTGAATGAGAAAAAAAGCGTGAATGCTCAGACAGACATCTCTCCTATCGTGGCATGTGGAAGTGAATTTGATTTTGATGCGTTTTTAAAACAAGAGCTTATTGCATGGGGAGCAAAAGGTGTTGTTGCACTTTATGCAAACGAGCTTAGTTTATATGACACGCAAAAAGCCTCTTTTGTAGGTATAAATGACGATTTTATAGCGAGTGCCAGACTTGACAATCTTCTGAGTTGTTATGTCGGCATGCTGAGTATTTGCAGTGTGAGTGATGATACGCCTATGCTTTTTATCGCAAGTGACCATGAAGAGGTTGGGAGCGAGAGTGCATCCGGAGCAGGCGGGTCGTTTTTGGAGAGTACACTCAAACGAATGTTTAGCGATTTTGAAGAGTTCACGCAGATGCTCCGCTCGTCTCTCTTTATCAGTGCTGATAATGCACATGCCATCCATCCAAACTATCCAAGCAAACATGATTCAAACCATGCACCGCAGATTAACAAAGGTGTTGTAATAAAAGTAAACTCAAATCAGCGCTATGCGTCAAACTCTAAAACTATCTCAAGATTTTTGAATGTGGCTTCGAGTTTGAATGAACCGACACAAAATTATGTAACAAGAAGCGATATGGGATGCGGCTCAACGATTGGTCCGATAGTCGCTGCAAAGCTGGGGATTGACACCATCGACGTCGGTCTCCCGACTCTAGCCATGCACTCGGTGCGGGAGCTTTGCGGAAGTGATGATGCGTACAGTTTGTATAAAATAATAATGGAGATTGGAGTTTAGCCTCATAGAGGGTTGGAAAAAGTAAATATTTTTAAAGTTATTTTATGTAGGGGAATATAGCATGCAAAAATTAATAGATACTCAAAAGACTGAAAAACATCTTCGAGAAGAGCTGTTTGATTATTTCACTAATGAACTTCTTCAAGCAAAAGAGGAGATAAAAAATATCTCTGAAGAATTGGCACTTTCAAAACAGAGTAAGGCACTAATAAACGAGGATCTGCAGGAGTCAAATGAAAAGCTTCAGACGACGGTGGAAGAGCTTAGAACCTCCAACGAGGAGTTGCGATCAACCAACGAGGAGCTACTCGTATCCCTTGCTTCTAACAGAGAGCTTCAAACAAAATATGAGCAGACATTTAAAGTCGCACAAATAGGAATTGCCCATGTCGCCCTTGATGGATCTTGGATGGATGTAAATCCCTATTTTTGCAACTTGGTTGGATACACCAAAGAGGAGCTGTTAAAACTTAGATTTCAAGATATTACACATTCCGAAGATGTAGCCTTAGATTTAGAATATATCAAGAAGCTTCTGGAAAATAAACTCAGTGCATACCACATGGAAAAAAGATATATCCGTAAAAACGGTGCTATTGTCTGGGTTCTTCTCTCTACCGTTTTATTGCGCAATACCCTCAATGAACCGCTCTACTTTGTCGCCACAATTCAGGATATTTCTCAAATAAAGAGGCTGATATCAGAGCTTGAATTGAAAAAGAGTGAGTTTGAGAATATTATCCGTTTTGCACCTAATCCGATTATGCTTTATGATGAAGATGGAAAAATATTGATGGTAAACGAAACATTTGAGGAGCTCACGGGATATACGCTCAAAGAGTTACCGACGCTTGAAATATGGAACCAAAAATCACTGGGCGGCAAAAATATAATGAGCACTTTAGATATAGAAGAATTTTTTAAAAAGAGTGTTAGAAAAGATATGGGCATAAAAAGAGTTACAACCAAAAGCGGCAAAGAGCTCACATGGGTCTGCTCTTTATCGCCTCTTGGAAGTGTTCAAAGCGCAAAAAGGATTTTAATAGCTTCGACTATGGATATTACAGAGATTCAAAAAAAAGAGGAGCTGATGCTCGCGCAATCCCGTCAAGCCGCCATGGGAGACATGATTGGCATGATAGCCCACCAATGGCGTCAGCCTTTGAGTGTAATCTCTATGGTGGGGAACAATCTTCGAGTAACTCTGGAGCTTGGTGGAAAGGTCTCATCCGAAGAGATATACCAACTCACATATCTATTAAATGAGCAGACGCAATACCTCAGCCGCACTATTGATGATTTCAGAACATTCCTTAAACCTGAAAAAAGAAAAGAAAAAGTTGTTCTATGTAAAGTGTATGAGAAGTTGGAGAGTATGGTTAGCAAACTGCTAGAGAACAATCAGATAGCCCTCAATTTTAGAGGTGATTGCAATATAGAGTTGTATGCATATCAAAATGAGCTAGTTCAAGTTTTGTTAAATATGCTCAATAATGCCAAAGATGCCATGAAAGAGCGAAATATTAAGGATGCAAAAATTGATATTGCGACTTCATGTGCAGAGAATTTACTCACAATCAGTATCAGTGATAATGGCGGTGGAATTGATAAATCTGTTATAAATAAGCTGGGAGAACCCTATGTTACGACAAAAAGTGAGAATGGTACAGGTCTGGGGATTTACATGTCGCTCATAATTGTGAAAAAACATTTTGATGGAAATATTCAATGGCAAAACATCAAAGGCGGAAGCCGTTTTACAATTACGCTACCACTTAAAAAGAGCGAAGAGAACACGATATGAACAAAGGGTTACCATGTCAGGCATAACGGCGGAAGAGTTAAATCTTTTAATTGAACAGACTTATAAGGTTGAGAGGGAGTTTACGGATTTAAAAGAGTCTTATGCACATCTGCAAAATACCATTGAACAGGTGGTCGAATTTTTGCCCAATGCAGTATGGATTTTAAATGAAGACGGAAGTGTTTTTTTGCAAAATTCACAGGCTAATTCACTCTCAGAACTTTTAGAGCTGCTAAAATCTAAAAATGATGATTATGAAGTGAACTTTAATAAGCGCTCCTTTCTTATAAAAAGCTCAAGCTATCAAGATAAATATATGATAAGCGCAACAGATATAACAGAACAAAAAAGAAAAGAGAACCTCGCAACCATGGGGCAGATGGCGGCACATCTCTCACATGAGATACGAAACCCGATTGGTTCTATTTCGCTGCTAAGCTCTACTCTGATGAAGAGGGTGATTCCGGAGAATATCCCCATAGTCGAAGAGATACAAAAGTCTGTTTATCGCATAGATAGAATCATAAAAGCCTCATTGATGTTTGCCAAGGGGATTGAGGCAAATATCGCCCCTTTTATGTGGAGTGATCTCAAAGAGTCTATAAACATGGCTATCGAGTATTACGCCCACTCTAAAGATATCTCCTTTATATTTCCAGAGCAAAAATTTATACTCAATGCCGACAGAGACCTGCTGGAGATGCTTTTTTCAAATTTTATAATCAACGCAATTGATGCCATAGAACTTGATGAGAATGAAGATGGAGTCGTTGAGGTAGTCCACAAAACGGATGAGATGCACCATTGGTTTTACATCTATGACAGCGGAGTTGCTATTGAGGATAAAAAAGAGTTGTTTGAAGCTTTTAAAAGTACAAAGGTGAAGGGAAATGGGCTAGGGCTTGTTCTCTCTCGCCAGATCGCTGAGGCACATGGCGGTTCTGTAAGGCTGATTGATGGAGATAAAAAAGGCTTTGAGATAAAGATAGCTCTCTAAAATTGTACATGGAATATTTGTTGCTTTTTCTTGATGTTACACACCAAAACGAACAAGTCCGTTTTGGTGGCAGGGACAAATGTCCCTACAACCCCCTAAAGCTACGAAAAAATGATTTTTTCGAGATTTACATACTTATATCTGGAGTTGTGCATGCATGAGAGTTATGAAAATATTATAAAGCTTGTAGATAGTATAAAGGTAGATAAATTCCATATCAGTTGCTATTTTAAGTGCAATGTCACAAACCGAACTGTAGTCTCAACTGTTGCATTTGAGCCATTTAGCGGCAAAATAGAGTTTACATGGCAAGAAATATTACTGCATCCGATTAACTCATATAACAGATATCGTCATACCCCAATAATGATTTACGGGAATGGTTGCGATGAAACGATAGTATTAAAAGCATTTGAAAAAGTCAAAAATCACTTTGTATGGAACAATGATTTGAATCGCTATGTGTATAAATAGAGGATAGGTGAAAATGGAAAAAGAGTTAGTAGAAGTCCCAAGAGCAACACTGAAATTTTATAAATATGAGGCGGACGGTTTACTCTTTTATGAGTTTGATGCAACCCAGAGCAGCCCGCCGGAGCCGATGGTAAACGCAATCAACGGGTTAAGAATGTTAAAAAATGAGAATGAGAGGCTCTTAGTTACATTTTTTCACGAGCCGACACCGCTTTTTGAAAAAACAGCTAAAAGTTTTATTCATGAAATAGAAGAGCTAGAGAGTGGGGATGTGAGAGTGATTTTTAGAAAAATTTAATCTACTCCTTCAACCCAAAAGAGAGTTGAAAATCATTTTTATATAATCTTCTTTTTACCGCTATAATTCCGTCCACATAAATTTTAATCTATTTTTTCGGAGTTTTTTTATATGAATATGATTTTATTATCCTTTTTATTTTTTATTTTTGCAATTCTTACAATGAAGTACAAAGAGAAAAACAAAAAGAGAATCTTCTTTGACGCATCTCTTTTTTTTCTTTTTGGTCTGCTTAGTATTGTCTATTTTGTAGCGAGTTATTTTACCGGTCATGGGATTAATGATACTATTTTGGCTACACTCAATTTAGGTTTGGGTGAGGCTGGATTTGGGGAGTATGCTCTGCTTATATTGGCTGCATTCGCCTCTTTTGTAATTCTTTTTGTAACCGCTTTTTTTTACTACAACCATCTTCATAGTGTTGTTTTGGCAAAACCGCAGAGATTAAAGGCATTCATTCACAACGGCTTTTTGATTTTGGCATTTGTGGCACATCCAACACTTCTTGACCTGAAAAATCTCTATCAAACCATGACGCTTGAACAGGCGAATGATTTTTATGAGTATTATAAAAAACCGCAAAATTCAGCCGTAGGAACAAACTCCAAAAATATAGTTTATATTTATGCAGAGAGTTTAGAGAGAACCTATTTTGACAGCGCACTTTTTCCAAATCTTATGTCTCATCTGAGTGAACTTATAAAAGAGGAGCATGGAGTTGAATTTACAAACATCGTTCAAACATCAGGCTCAAACTACACTATTGCCGGCACAACCTCTACACAATGCGGAATTCCTCTTTATACAACTTCAGACGGCAACTCTATGGATGGAGTAGGAGAAGATAAATTTTACCCAAAGGCTGTCTGCATAGGCGATGTTTTAAAAAAAGAGAATTACTACTTGAGCATGATGCAGGGAAGCAGTATTAAATTCTCCGGAATCGGTAAATTTTATAAAACACATGGCTTTGACACTGCCCTAGGCAAAGAGGAACTTCAAAGCAAACTTCAGGATAAGAAATATCTCAATGGCTGGGGCTTGTATGATGATTCGCTTCTTGACATGGCATATAGTGAGTTTGAGTCGCTCTCCTCAACTAAAGAGAAGTTTGCTCTTTTTCTTCATACCATAGATACGCATCATCCAAACGGGCAGCTATCCAAAGCATGTGCAAAAGATTTGTATATGGATGGTTCAAATGATATTTTAAACACCGTGAAGTGTTCGGATACGCTTATAGCACAATTTATAAAAAAGGTTAAAAGCTCAAAACATGGAAACAATACGGTTATTGTAGTGACCTCTGACCACTTAGCCATGCGAAATACGGCAAGTAAAGAGCTGGAAAAATCACCGAAGAATAGAAAAAATCTTTTTGTAGTTTTTGACTCAAACAGCAGTGAATATAAATTTATAGACAAAGTAGGAACTCCCTTTGATGTGGCATCTACAGTTCTGTCGTTTTTGGGTGTAAATACAGATTTGGGATTGGGAAGAAACTTAAGAGAAAATAGCTCTATTTATTCTCTCTTTGAGGATTACGATAAAAGATTAAATCAGTGGAGAAATGACATTCTAAGCTTTTGGGAATTCCCAAAAATGGCAGATACTCTGGGCATAAATCTTAAAAAAATGACGATTACCCTTGGAGAAAATAGTTATAAATTCCCTATTCTGTTTAGAGTCTTAGAGAATAATGTAGAGCCCTATTTTGAAACCAGTTACACATGGAAGTTATATACGCAGGTGCAAGCATTTAATCAAAACGATAGGTACTTGTGGGTGGATGAGTGTAACCTGATGAATTATGTTTATGATACGAATGTGTCTCATAAATATTGTGTAACGGAGGCCATAGTCGGCGGCAGCTATAGCGTCAAAGGCATGGACAAAATCAAAGAGTACAAGATAGAGGATTTTAACGATACTGCAAGCCAAAACAGTATCACTTTTGCAACCATTATGAGTCACATTGACATGTTAAAAAATAACGGATTGAAATATAGCGCAAAATTAGAAGATGGAATGATGTTTAAAAAGAGTGGTTATCCGAGCTTTTTGGATAATATTGAGGGGGTCTCCTATCCCGATAAGCTTGGGAGATGGACAGATGCGCAGATGAACCCCACTGCAATATTTACCTTTGCCAAACCTCTGCCTATAAAGTTTAAATTGGAACTCGTTTGCGGAGCGTATGGCGAAAATGTAGGCGGTGTGGTAAAGGTTAAAGTAGGAAATCAACAAAAAGAGTTCATACCAAATCGTAAAAGCCCTAGAAAATATACACTCTCCTTTGACAATATTGACAGCGTTGCCAACCCAAACACAATCGAGATAGTTCCGCCAAAACCTTTCATTCCCGCAGAGGAGTTAGAAGGGAGCGATGATAGACAGCTTGGATTGCATCTTGTGAGTTTAAAGGTAGTTAAAGAATAATAATTTATTTCTTTTTGTGCTCTGCAAAACTTTTTTTGATGGCAAGCATCTCATATACGGAGATTTCCGGCTGCGCTTCGTTTATAAGCAGGTCAGTCTCTGCATCACTCCCTTTTATCCTCTCTATCTCTTGATACCCTTTGGGTTTTATTTCGCTCATGGCAACATTAATAGCTCCTGCCCAAATGAGTGCTATGGCAATCCAAACGACTTTTTTCGCATCGGCATAAACACCTATAAAATGGAGAATTGCGCTTAAAATGGCTCCGCTAATAAGAATGATAGTAAGATTCATAGATTTATCTTCTCCCCCTCCGGTTTCATTTGGATACCCATCTCTTGAGTCATTTTGTCACCAAAACTTTTTACTGCAAGTGTACTTATTAACATCAAAAACACAACTACTAAAAGAAATAATAGAGCCATTGAGTATCGTTTTAATATCTCAACTATAACTGCTTTCATCTATATTTTTACTTTTGGAGTCTCTGCAATATACTCAACGCATCTTGAGGTGTGGAAATCTCTCTCATAGTTGTCTGAGACAAAAAGATGACCTTCAAGTCTCCATTCTAACTCTTTTGATATTAAAACTGATTGTGAAACAGTACGGTGCATCTTATTTTCACAGATGATAGTCCCGCCCTCGTTAAAAATCTCTTTTACCCCGCTCATTCTGGCAGTTGTCGTAAAGTAATGTGCGCCAATCATAATAGAAAATAGCAGTACCACACCGAGAATACCTCTTTTGAAGGCAACTCTAGGCACAAAATCTCTCGTTGTTACAAAAGCTGTTACGCTCAAGATGAAAATTCCGATGACAATATACATAACCTCTAATTCAAAAAAAAGTTCCATTTTTTACCTTCCTAGTTGTTATAATATTGAGCTTCCCACTCGCCAAAAGCGGGTGTAAAATACTCAATTCTTACTTTTTTAAATTCTCTCGACGAGTAGAGCGGCATATGAGAATTTGATTCAATCTCTTTTGCCATCTCCTCAATTATTCCATTTGTCTCTTCCATACTTTTTCCATGCACCATTGTAAAAAGGTTGTATTGCCAGTTCGGATACTTTGGGCGAAGGTAGCAGTGGCTTACAGCACTAAAAGCCGCCGCCTTCTCTCCGATTTCGTTGCCATGCTCTTCATTTACATCCCAGACAACCATAGCATTTGCGCTAAAACCCGCTTTTCTATGATTTAAAATAGATGCAAATCTACGCATAATTCCAGCCTCTTGCAGCTCTTGGAGTATTTCAAAAAGTCTATTATAATCAATACCCAGCTCTTCAACAATCTTTTTAAATGGCTCTGCAACAATCTCAATATCATATTGAATTCTCTGAATGATTTCATGATGAAGCGGAGTGAGCTCCATTTCAGAGTGTACAACCCTTTTTACTCTCTCTTTCTTCTCATCATTACCGGTTGTATCGAGTTTGACAGAGATTTTAAAGAGTTTGAGTGTCGGGAGCATTATGTAATCCTCTGCTTCCGTCAGTTTTGCAATAATTGCAACAGTTTTATCAAGCCCCAGTGTAGAATCAGGTCCAACGGCGACGGTAAACCAGATATTGAAATCATGATTTCTCTCATAGTTGTGCGAAATACCGGGATGAGAGTTTATTATTTTTACTGCATCGTCAATCTTGCCATGTGGGATTTTGAAGGCTACAAGCGAAGAGTTGTACCCTAATCGCTTCGTGTCAAAAATAGCCGAAGTTTGACGAATTATGCCGCTCGTTTTCTCATCTTGTAAGAGAGAGATAACTTCATCTTCATTCATGTTTAATTCATCGGCAATCACCTTAAACGGTCTTGCAACAAGCGGAAACTGTTTCTGTATTCTTGAGAGGATTTCTTGTTTCATTTATTATCTTTGTATGTTATTTGTGAACGATTGTAATTGATTTTTTTATAAATGTAATTGACGCATATCAATCACTTCTAAGTACTATTTATGTATTGTTAGAGCGTCTAAATAGAAAGGGGTGACATGAGCTATTTTCCGGCTTTTTTGAAACTTGATAAGAAAAAAATTTTGATTGTCGGCGGTGGGCATGTCGCACATGAAAAATTGGAACATCTGCTTGATTTTACAAAAGATATAGTCGTAATTGCACCTGCACTCTCACAAGCGATGTCTGAAAAAATCGAAAAAGAAAATTTAATTTTTCATAAAAGAGTGTACAAAATAGGTGATATTAAAGAGTATGCGATTGTAGTTGTAGCAGTGGATGATATTCCTCTTCAAGAAGAGATATTTCAGGAGTCGAAAAAGTACAACTGCTTATGCAACGCTGTGGATTCTGTGGATTACTGCGATTTTATCTTTCCCTCGTATGTTAAAAAAGATGATTTGACTATCGCCGTCTCCACTTCCGGTGCTTCTCCGGCGATGGCAAAACATTTGAGACTTTATCTGCAAAAGCTTATTCCTGATGGGGTGTCAGATTTTTTGAATGAGATGAAGGAGCTTCGAAAAACCCTTCCAAAGGGAAAAGAGAGAATGAAAATGCTTGATAAAAAAGCACAAGATTATATAAATACATGGAGTAAATAATGAGTGTTAAAAAAGGTTTGATATTTGGATTTTTCTTTGCTTTTTTGGTTTTAGGCGTAGTCTCTATGAAAAGAGCGATGCCCGAAGCTAAAGAGGAGAGAATATACAAAGCTATAAAAGTTTACAGTCCCTACAAACTGGAAAAAAGAATGGGAGGGCTTACAATTGTAAACACACAAAACGGTACAAAAGAACAGCCTGTTTCAGCCGATATCATGCATCGGTTTGATGAAGTTGAAAAAGCGTGGGGAAAATCTCATCTGCAAGTTCAAGAGAATGAAGTAATAGTCTCTGGAGAGAATAATCAAACGGTGGTCAGAATTTTTATAGAGAATGAAAAAGAGAGAGAGTTTTTGAAGAAATTTTACGGGATTTGAGAGTTATCTCCATACTCCCTTCATCCTTTTTTGCTTCTGCATGTTTCTCTGAATTTTCTTCAGTCTTTTTTGCTTTTGCATGTTTCTCTGAATTTTCTTTAGCGTTTTTTGCCTCTGCATATTTCTCTGAAGTATCTTCAGCATTTTTTGCTTTTGCATACTCCCCTGAATTATCTTTGGCTTTTCTGCTTCGGGATGCTCCTCTGAGTTATCTTCTGATTTTTTTGCAGTAGCCTCTTTGGACTTTTTTGCTATTTCTTCCACTATTTTTGCCATTTCTTCCGCTCTCTCTCTTTTCTCTTCTTCAATCTCTTCGACTGTATCTTTTAGTTTTAAAGAGAAGACAAGAGCAAGTGAGAGCACAAAAATAGTACTGCCGTAAAGTATTGTGTAACTGAAAAAGTGTAAGATGATTCCGCCGACTATTGAAAAGAAGAGTCCAAACGAAACGGTATTCATTTGTACTGCAACATATATCGGTCTTTTTTTGGGTGGTGCCAGCACTAGAATAAGATTTCCAGATGCTATGCGGTTTCCGTCAATCGCAGCTCCAATGAGAAAAAATATAACCATGTACTCATAAAGCGATGTAGAAAAGAAAGCTATGATTATGGCTGAAATTTGTAGCAATATAGAGAGATTTGCCGTGAGTTTATTGAGCCCTTTGCCGCTGAGAAAGCCCCATAAAAAATTGCTCAGCATGGCACCTACCATCTGCATTGTAATCAACTTTCCAACCGCAGCGCCATCAAGAAACATCTTATTTTGAGCATCTAGAATTATAAAGGGGAGTGCTATTAGATATCCATAGGCGAGTAAAAAAGTTGCAAGTTGTATCTGTAAATTACCATCGCTTTTTAAAAGTTTCCATGTGTTAGCTAAAAATATTTTGAAGGATTTTTCCCTTACAGAGACACTCTCTTTAATCGGTTCTTTAATAGTTCCAACCGCTAAATAGCCAAAAGCCATAATAAAAGAGCTGATAATAAAGAGATAAGCAAAACTCTGCGGTGCTTCAAAAGAGTCTATAATTATGCCGGCTAAAGCTCCGCTTATGAGACCGCCGAATCCGCTGAAAAATTGGCGGTATGCCATGGTTTTGCCGCGAAATTTATGAGAAAATATTTTTGCAATAATATCTTTGAAGTAGATTGCTCCAAATCCGGCACTAAAAGAGAAGATAAAAAGTCCTATTCCAATACAAAGCAGCGTTAAATTTGGATAATCATTGCCCAGATAATAGATAGCCACACCTATTAAAAACCATGACAGAAATCTGATGATGAATACACGGCGAAGATAGACAAGCATGAGAGGATAGCTCTGTGCCTGAAATGCCGCAAAAAGCTGTACAACAATAGCTCCACCGCGAAGGAGTGCTGCAAAAAAACCGACAAGAAGTGAGCTTCCGCCGAAGTAGTTTACGATGAGCGGCAAAATGGTTGACGGTTCTGCTATGGTTGTTCCGACCGAAAGAAAGAAGCCATGTAGAACATTTTTGACATGATTAGAAAATTTATCCATTTATGAAATTGCTCGTAACATCTCATAACCCTCGTCAATGGTTGAAGCTCTCTCTGTAATAAATAAGAGCAGAGCAGCGTTCAGGGTTGCAAGTTTGAGATACTCATCTGAGGGGTTATTCAGCTGTTCAAGAGACTCTTCTAGGGTTATATCTTCCCATGATTTTTGATAGTTGATTCCATAATACTCAGGGTCAACTATAAACTCTTCAACTCCTCCGTCTTTAGCTATCCATAAACGCCCTTTACTGAATAATTCAGGCGTTCCTTCATTGCCTTGAATAAGAGCAAATCTTTTATAACGATCAGAAAAAATTTCTACATATTTCTTCACATAAGGTTTGTGAAAGACGCCTGTAACGGCATATTCGCTGTTCGCAACACGCGGCAGTTTCTCTATTGTATTAAAACCCGTACGAAGTCCTAAACGCATGCGAATTTCAGTTAATTCATGCATCTCTTTAAAAAAATCGGCTCTGTCAAAATAGTGTAAATTGGAGTTTAAATCTATATTTGTGCATATCTCTTTTATGGTTATACCGGCTTTTGCAGGCTGCATCTCGTCGCCCATGACAACTAAGTTAAGATTAGATTTCTCAAGCACTTTTGCGACAAGTGGGAAAATATATGGATTTTTTGCCTTGCCGTCAAACGGATATCCAAGCTCAATAGAATTTTCTACTGTTTTTGGCGTGATGTAGGAGTCACATGCACTAATCGCACCCCTAAACTCCTCGACCGTCTCAGGTTTTAATCTCCAGCCAAGTAAAAATGCAGCAATCTGCTCACTGTAAACGCTCTGATCAAGAATCTGATGCATCATATCTTCGCTCTCTTGGAAGCTTAAATCTCTATTTCCTTTTACGCCCGTGCCTACTGCATGCATATATTTTTGAAAATTCATATTTTCTCTTTCATTATTTTGTTTTTGGGAGTGTATCAAAATAAGTGTAAATATTTTATATAAATAATCTATGTATAAAGAAGTAGTTCTTAATTAAAAGAGAAAAAAGAATCAGGAATAATCAATTTAGATATTTATAAGTTTGGAGCCAAATCTTCGTATAGAACAGTATGAAAATAATAGGTTCTTTAAGTTTCAGAAGGTTGTTTTTTAAAATTCAACTACCCTATTTCAGAGTTCGTTCAACAAAGGGAACAAAATACTCTCAACAAACTGATTGTCAAATAGTGAATTTGTAACTAAAGCAC
Source organism: Helicobacteraceae bacterium (assembly GCA_947498025.1). GTDB lineage: Bacteria > Campylobacterota > Campylobacteria > Campylobacterales > Sulfurimonadaceae > Sulfurimonas. Next base: position 97,253 of record CANMJR010000003.1, on the reverse strand, counting down.
ATATTGCTTCATGCAAATTTTCCATTAGAGTTCTTGCATAACCTTGGATATGTGGCTTTAGCCTCACCTAAATTAGGCACGACTAAAGTTGTACTACCCTAGTTATGCAAGAACTCTATTATTTTTTATTTACATTTTTCATAAAATCAGATACACCGCTTATCATGCTTTTAGACATCTCTGAGTCAGACTTGGCTCTTTCAAGCTCTACGGTTGTTTCACCTTTTTTGAGTACATAGTTTCTTTCTGTCTTTGCAAGAACTGCTAGCGTTAGTTTGAGTGATTCTTTATCACCTGTTAGATAAGATATTTCCGCTGACATAAGTATTGCTTCAATGTTTGTAAGCTCATTCTGAAAATATTTTATTTCACTTAGACCATCTTTATAAAGGCGTAAAAAGAAATATGCAAATATTTCAATGAAAATAACCAATAAAAGTCTAGGGAGTATAACTAGGACAGCATTATAAAGTGATTGATAGCCATCTATATTCAACTTATCCATAGCATTTGGAGGGAGAATTGTAGCAATTTATAGTATTAAATAAATTTATCGTATCCAGTAGTATATATAGTCCAAATACTGTAATAAGCATTCCAATTATTAAATTATACATTGAACGTAAAGTAAGGGCATTTACCTGTTTTTCTAATCTATCAATAATTCTTTTTGAAGAGTTTTCAAACACTTTTAGTTTCATGTTATCTAGTAGCTTGTTTTCAAGTTTATGAGTTTCATCACTAAATATTTTTTGAACTAATTCAGAATTTGTATGTGATATTATTCTTTCTTTAAGTTTGTCTTTTTCTTCATCTGTTAAATCTTTTTGTTCAGATTTTAATTGTTCTATTGTTTTCATCATCTCCTCTATTAAATTTTTTTGTTCAATAGACTCTAAAGTTTTTTCATTTTTATTATTTGAAGAAGAATGTAAAAATAATATTGAAATAGATGTTAAAAAAGTCATAAAGACTAATAAATGCAGTATTAAAGGATTTAATAAAAAAAATTCACTCAGTACGGATAAACTATTATCTACTACCAACAATATTATAGATAATGCCCCAGATAGCACGGCTATGATTTTTGTCAGAAAAATTTGTTCTTGCTCAGTCATCTCTGAACCTTTCATAAATATATTCATTTAATTCCCTTCCCTTCTATCTTAAATATTTTATCTTTTATATTGTTGTAGCTTGTTGCTTTAAAAAATGCTACCAGACACTCTTTTATGCATTTTTTTATTTTCCTTAAAAAAAGGGGACAGGATATTTCTTTTCTAAGAAGCCCTAAGCTCATGGTTTATTTTATATGCGATAATACCACTGAGTGAAATATCCTCATCTATCGCTTCAAAATGTACTCCTATACCGCCACCAATAAGACGATAATTGAGGAGTTGTTCTTTCTTGGCATTTTGAATTTTTTTGGTATAACTATAAGGCACACTCAAGATGTCACCACTTTTGAGATAAATATAGATTTTATCTCCAAAGTCAACTCTTGTGATTGAAGTATTCATTCCATGCTCCTATAAGCTTTTGTTGATGTTCATTTATGATAGCTACTATTTTTCGCTCATCACTTTGAGAGAATTTATACCTATCTGTAACTTTAAATGTTTCAAGTTCAACTCTCATATAACCATCACCTTTTTCTACATGAATATGTAGCGGTAAATGCTCATCACTAAAAAAGAAAAACCTAAAACCATCCACTCTAAGTACTGTAGGCAAATTAAATCTCCAAAAATTTGATTTAATTGTATCACTATTTTTCTTAGTTTAATGATTAATAAGGTATTGAAGAGATTTCAAAAGAGATTATACAAACCAAACGATTGAAATCACCATTTAACACTAATTTAACACTAATTAGATAAGATTTGGGCTATTAATTTTAAGGTATTTCAATGTTTACAAAAAAAACAGTTTCTCTTGTTCTTTTACTCTTTTTGTTTTCTGCAACTCTTAATGCAGAGGAGAAAAAAATTTATCAAATCGGCAAAAATGTGTATGAGAAGATGTGTACGCGTGATATAGATTTGCGAAACTACGCAACAATCGATGATCTCAAAAACTCTATAAAACATGACAACTTATGTAAACCGCTCAAAGAGGAGCATGTAGAGGCACTAAGCACCTATTTGTGGGAAGTAAAGAGGGCTCCGGAGCATATGGAAAGTAAAGAAGTAATTCTTGTAGGCAAAGATGAAAAGTGCCCGATATGCGGCATGTTTGTTTATAAATATCCAAAATGGGCTGCGCAGATTTTTTATAAAGAGAGCCGTCTCTCCTTTGACGGTGTGAAAGATTTGATGAAGTTCTATTTAAAAGAGAAGCCGACAGCAGAAAAAATTGTAGTAACAGATTATTATTCGCAAAAGGCAATAGATGCAAAAACAGCCTATTTTGTTATGGGTGCCGATATTTACGGTCCTATGGGGAGTGAGTTGATTCCCTTTGAGCATGAAGAGGATGCGAAGAGTTTTTACATGGATCATCAAGGAAAAAAGATTTTTAAGTTTGAAGAGATTACAACTTTAGATATTGAAAAAATAGATGAATAAAAAAAGCTTTTTCCTTTTTTCTTTTTTCTCAACCCTGCTTGTTCTTTTGGCTATAGAAATTATCTATTTACAAGTTGCAAAAAGCATGAGCGATGAAAAAGCAGAAAAAAGAGTAAGTTTTGTAAAACTCTCCGGACTTCCCGACTTAGCGCTCTACTCAGAGAACCATTATGTTAGGCACAGAAGCTTGAGTGACATGTTCTCAATTTACAAAGATGACGGCAGTTTGAGAGAGTATTCTACGGCTACTTATGCCATTTCGCATTCACACATAAAGATAAATAATGAAAAATAAAATAAATATATATTTGATAGAGTTTGCGATAAATGCGATACTTAGGCAAAAATATAAAAGCCTGTTTGTAGCCGTAGTTTTTATACTTTTGACTTTTTTATTAACCTCTGTTTTTTTTATAACAAACTCAATCAAATATGAGTTAAACAGCACGGTTGAGGCACTTCCCGAGATTATCATCCAAAAAACAGAGGCAGGAAGAGTACAAAATATTGATGTGGCAGAAGTTGATAGGATACTTGCCGTAAAAGGTGTCAGTGACGCGTATGCGAGGGTGTGGGGATACTACTATTTTGAAAATGCAGGTGTAAACTTTTCTATTGTCGGGGTAGATAAGTTTGAAAATCAGTATAAAAACTCTCTTGCAAAAATCGTTGACAGATTTGATTTTGGCGAAGCAGACAGCCCTTTAATGATAATCGGAAAAGGTGTACATGAGAGTATGAAGAAAAATTATTATAAAGAGTATTTCAACTTTATAAAGAGTGACGGAACCCTTAAAAAAGTGACGATTGCCGGAGTGTTCGATGGAGATACGCAACTTGAGTCAAACGATATGATTGTTATGTCAAAAGAGACATTCAGAGAGATTTTTAACATGCCCCAGACAAAAGCAACAGACATAGTAGTAAAAGTGGCAAACAGCAGTGAAATAGCAACGGTAGTTTCAAAACTGAAATTAATCTATCCAAATAGCTCTATAATCACAAAAGAGAGTATAAAAGTGAGTTATCAAAATATTTTCAACTATAAAAGCGGACTTTTTTTGGCTCTTTTTATTATCTCTCTCTTTACATTTTTTATCGTAATCTATGACAAGGTGAGTGGACTCAGCAGCGAAGAGAAGAGGGAAGTCGGCATTTTAAAAGCAATCGGCTGGAGAGTCGATGATGTGCTTAAAGAGAAGTTTTATGAAGCAGCTATAATCTCACTTTTTTCATATATAGTTGGAGTAGGGCTTGCCATGGCGTTTGTTTATCTATTTCAGGCACCGATTCTCAGAGATATATTTGTGGGTTATTCGGAGCTAAAACCATCCTTTGAATTGCCGTTTGTTTTTGATATTCAAACACTTTTTTTAGTCTTTTTTTTAAGCGTTCCAATCTACATAGCCGCAACAATAATTCCCTCATGGAGAGTTGCTACCCTTGAAGCGGACGAGGTAATAAGATAATGATAGAACTAAAACATATAACAAAAATATATGAGCTCAATAGGGCAGATAGAGTTGTTGCCTTGAATGATGTAAGTCTGAGCATAAAAGAGGGTGTAGTTCTTGTTTTAAAGGGTGCCAGCGGAAGCGGAAAGAGTAGCATCCTCTCACTTATTGCAGCTCTGAGCAAGCCTACCAGCGGTGAAGTTATAGTGGACGGTAAAAAAATATCTAAACTCTCTGACAACTTTGCCTCCGTTTATAGACGGGACAATATAGGTTTTGTATTTCAAAAGTATAATCTCATACCAAATCTCAGTGTCAGAGATAATATATTGCTTCCTCTTGTCCCTCTCAATCTGGATGCCAAAGATGCAGAGGAGAAACTAGCCCTTGTCATGGAGATGTTTCATATAGCACATAAAGCGAACGCAATAGTAAAGAACCTCTCGGGTGGAGAGCAGCAGAGAGTTGCTATTGCCAGAGCAAATATAAATAACCCCAAAATTATCTTGGCGGATGAACCGACCGCGAACTTAGATGAGAAGCTCTCTCTTAGCTTTATAGAGATACTCAAAGAGCTGAAATCTTTAAATAAAACGATTGTTATCGCTACGCATGACCCACTCTTTTTTAACCTTGATTTTGTGGATAGCGTAGTAGAGATACATAATGGAATTGTGCGTTAATGCTCTTGTCTCCTGAAGTTTTAGCCCTGCTTATTTTAAATGTCATCTTCTTTTTGTTTGCAATTATTGCATTTATCTTGAGTGTTAAAATATTTTTAAAATGGGATTTGAATTCCACATCCCAAGCACAGTATAAACTGGAAAAACAGAGCTTTCTCACTGCTACAATCATAAAATATATCTTCATCATAAAAGTGCCTCTCTTTCTCTTTTTTATTTTTACGCTTGATAAAATTTCTGGACTGCTTACAGGTGCCATGTGTGCGGCAGGAGTAGTCAACGCCACAAGCTACGGAACCTATCTGATACTGCTTAAAATTTTGAATCTCTATCTTTTTGCCTACTGGCTCGCTCTGCATAATGAAGACATGAAGCATGAGCATCAGCCCTATACTAAAATGAAGTTTGGAATTTTTATAGCGGCATTTTTTCTTCTTATGACCGAGATAATCCTAGAGGGAGTGATGTTTAAAGCAATAGATATAGAGAAGGTAGTTGATTGCTGCGGAGCGATATATTCTAGTTCTGCTAACTCCTATATATCTGTAATATTCCGTCTAAAAGCATCTCTGCTGTTGGTTCTGTTTTATGGCAACTTTTTGCTAATAGTGATTTTTTACTTTTTAAAAAAGAGATATATTTTTGCGCTGAGTAACGCTTTTTTTATCATTATCTCTCTTATAACTCTTATCTCATTTTTTGGAACATACATTTATCAGCTTCCAACGCACCACTGCCCGTTTTGTTTTTTACAAAAAGATTACTACTATATTGGATATTTCATCTATATTTTTCTTTTTATAGGTACATTCTATGGTCTGCTGAGTGGCTTCTTGAGAACATCAGAAAAGGAGATTTCTAAAAACTATAAAATAGCACTCCTCTTTAATTTTCTCTATGTTATATTGCTTACATCCTATCCGATACTTTTTTACATAAAAAATGGTGTTTGGTTATAAAAATAATTTTAATTAAAATGGAGTTTCATAATGCTAGGTTCTAAAATTTTAATGTCTGTCTTTTTGTCTTTAACTTTTGTATCTCTCTTTGTCGGTTGTGGTGAAAAATCTAAGAGTGAAATGAGTGAGGTTCATTGGGATAGGGACATGTGTGCAAGATGTGTGATGGTGGTCAGTGACAGAAAAAATTCGATACAGGTTAAAAATCCAGATAATGCGAAGACATACATGTTTGATGATATAGGGTGTATGGCTCTGTGGTTTGAAGATGAAAAAATTGAGTGGAAAGATAAGGCTCTTATTTGGATAACGGACTCTACCACCGGAGAATGGATAGATGCAAGAAGCGCATTTTACGATACAGAGAATATCACTCCGATGGCATATGGTTTCTGTGCACATAAAGCAAAAGAGAGTATCAAAGAGAATCAGGAAATTATTGATTTTAATGAGGTTCTACAAAGAGTTGTCAAAAATAAGTAGGTAATGTAACACACCACGAAAATCTCGAAAAATTTATTTTTCGTAGCTTTAGGGGGTTGTAGGGACAATTTGTCCCTGCCACTAAAACGGACGTGTTCGTTTTAGTGCGTAATATAGATTCTAATAAAATTTATGTATCTCTTCCATAATATTTTGAAATTCTATATCTTCGCTTTTTGATTTTAAAAAATTGATGAGATATTTTTCACTTTCCTCAACACCTTCACTTTTTTGTATCTCTAAAAGTTTTGCATATAAGTCGGACATGACGGCTATAACATGTTTTGAAATAGATTTTCTTGAAGCGGTATAGCCGATTATTTTTCCTGTATCCGTATCTTTTCTTGATTCAAATTCTGTAAATATCCAGTAGTATCTGCCATCTTTGGCTAGATTTTTCACAACCGCATTAATATTTTTTCCCTGAGATATAGTTTGCCATAAGAGTTTGAAGACGACCTTCGGCATGTCCGGATGACGAATCATGCTGTGGGGTTGTCCTAGCAACTCCTCTCTGGAATAGCCACAAATTTCTACAAAATAGTCATTGCAAAATGTGATTCTTCCCTTTTCATCTGTTTCGCTTACTATGTATCTTTTTGGGTCTAAAAGTATCTCTTCATCTTTTGGTATTGGTTTGTTCATCTTTTCATCCTTTAGATATTTCCATTTAAGAGTTTTATGAGAGCATCTGATATCTCATTGAGATGAAGTATCCTTTTTCCATTATGTTCTTTTGCAAAGTTTTTAGCTGCTTCAAATGTGGCAAATGGCACCAAATCATCACCCGCAGGTGAAGTTACATTGCTTCCATAAACATAAAAAGCCCCTTTTGCATCTGTTGGTTTCATTGTTGCAAAATCTGTAATTATAATGTCTTTAAAATCGTCTTCACTTTTTACACCAATCTCATTCCATTTCCCGGGTCTGAGATAAAACTCAATCATAGATTTAGGACTTGAAAAATAAAGTTCCTTCGCGTTTGTAAGATTAATTTTTGCAATCCATTTAGGCTCTTTATAGACATTGAGGTTTCTAACCAAGCATGTAGTGTTTTTGTCATAGTTCATAGTGTAGGAATCATCTGCCGTTAAAAGCGTGGTAAAGGTAAAAGTGGATGCTAAAAGCATGGCTGTAATTAATTTTTTCATGTCAACTCCTCGTTAAACTAAATCTTTTTTTTCAAATATTTTGAAACCTAAAAAGGCAAAAATCAATCCTATGGAAAATGGATAAACTACGGATAAAAGAACAAATATGCCTTGACTCATAGAATCAAGTATATAAAATGCGACTGGACCCATAACTGTAAGTTCCGGATCAAAAAGTGAAATCGCAGCAACTCTAAAAATCTCCATCGGATTTATCATGGCTAAAAAGAGGACGAGCTGGGCATTAAATCTCTGTTGCATCATAAGTGAAATAAGGGCAATATCGATAAATGCAAGTAAAAAAATCCAAATGAAGAAAGCAATTCCAAGGGCAACTTCGGAAGATTTAACAAAAGAGGAGATAAAAAATGCAATTCCTAAAAATGCACTTGAGAGTGCGAACAGAAGCCCTGTGTATAAAAAGAAAATGCTCCATGGGATAGCTGCACCTTTGATGGCACCGTAAGCAACGGCGATTACCATAGCAAAAAAAACAGGCAGATAGACGGTAATAAATCTCCCTATTATTTTCCCCCAATAGTACTGTCTGAGTGATATAGGAAAGGAGAGCATGTACTCCAATATATGGTTGTCTCTGTCTCCAGAGATAGACCTTACCGTTGTAATAAGTATGAAAATCGGAAGAATTACGATAGTAATCTGAATATACATAAGTAAAAGTCTGCTTAAACCGCTAAATCCCATGACCTGCGATTCTGTAACACCGGCTATAAAAAACAGAGCAATAAGCCCTCCAAAGACAAGAGAATAGACTAAAAACCATCTGGCTCGGATAGACTCTTTTAAATCCAAATATGCGATTAAATATAAATTTTTCAAAATATTTCCTTAAAGTCCAAGTATCTGTTTTCTAATTTTTGGATTTGCCATATGCTCACCCCTTAACATTTTGATTGCCACTTCTTTGAAATCTATCGTATTTTCAATTTTGTTTTCATCTGCGGAAAATCCGTAGGACATTGGGGTTTTTTCATTTAACTTGTAGTGTGCATCGTAAGCATTTATATATTTTTTTGAGTCATTGGCAAACACTTTTGCTTCAGCTTTTGTTAGATCAATACTGTTTTGATGTGCCCATAAAATCATGCATCCTATATCATCGAAATAGTTAGTAACCCCATCGGTGTTGAGAGTTGCTGAGAAAATTTTTGATTTATGTACTTCCATGTGGCACTTTGGGCATACTTTTATATCACTGCTTAAGTTGCCTAAGGATGAGTTTTCGGACGAACCACAGCCTGCTGCTATAAAAAAAAGGGAAGAAAATAAAAAAATATTAAATTTTTTCATCTGAGACAACTTTTCCAAGATCCATATATATCTGTCTGTTCACCAACTCTTTTACCTCTTCAAGGCGGTGGGTTACGAACAGGAGTAGTTTTTCATCTTCGTTTTGTTTTAAGAGTCTGTAAAAATCGTCTCTGGCTTGCGGGTCAAGATTTGCCGTCGGTTCGTCATAGATGATGATGTCAGATTTTTTAGCCAAACTGATGGCAATAAGCATCTTCTGTTTCATTCCTCCGCTGAGTTTAAAAAACGATTTATTGAGATTGGATGCAATATCGAGTTTCATCTCATTGGCATAATGTAAAATCAACTCTTTATCAACATCCGCACTTGTGCTAACATAATGCATGAGCTCATCAAGACTCAGTTTAATCGGCGGAGGAAGCTGTGGAACAAAGCTTATGTTTTTTAAAACTTTGACACGCTCTTTTATGGGGTTTAATCCATTTATAAGAACCTCCCCGCCATCTGGATGGTAATATCCAAGTATGGAGCGAATGAGTGTTGTTTTTCCGGCACCGTTGGCACCCATGAGAGCAATCGATTCATTTTTATTGAATTCACAGCTGACACTGTCGAGTGAGAGGTGTGAACCGAATTTTTTAGTTAATTGTGATACCTTTATCATCTTTTTACACCAAACTTTTTAATCTAAAGTCGAAGTTAAGGGCGTCTGTATGGCAGACATCTATGCATCTGCCGCAGAGGGTACAGTCATTGCCTGTAATATATTCTCTGGTTATCCCTTTCTCTTCTCTTTGTTTATCGTACTTCGCTTTTACAATCTCTAAAACTTGATTTTCAAAACAGACATCATGGCACACCATGCAGTGGTCGCAGTTGTCGTTCCACTCAACTCTGAGTGCCGAAATTTTTCCAAGATAGCCATAGGTGGTTCCGATAGGGCAGATATAGGTACACCAAGCGCGGCGAGAAAAGAAAACTTCCATGGCAAAGACGGCAACGACCCAGATAAACGCGACACTCCAACCATAAGCAATCATTCTGCTCAAAATTCCGACAACATTGAGCGTTTCAAAAACAAGGTAACCGCTTGTAAAAGATAAAATTAAAAAAATTGCCCAAAATATATGTCGCACTCTATGATCAAACTTTCTACTTTTAATTATCTTTTTTGCCACCAATGTGTTGTGTAGTTTTTCACCTATTTCACTGAGTATGCCATAGGGACAGACCCAAGCGCAATAAGTTCTTCCGCCGACAAGCAGATAGACAATTGCAATAGTTGCAGTACCGATAATAATATTTATCGGCATGTGGAAAGTTGCTAGATACATCTCTATGGTTGTATATGGGTCAATTAAATGAAATCCTAAGAATCTAGAGCCATTGAGTGTTCCTTCCAACATTTGTAAATCTATAAAAAACGATAAGAAAAAGAGCAGATGGATAGATAATACTAAAATCCATCTTTTCATTCTATAGCTAAACTTTGACTTTCCCTCTTTTATTGTATCAAAAAAAGTGGACCAAAAAGTTGTTTTTTGTATGGTTTCTCTGTTGTTATACTTATCCATTGCGACTCCGTTTCATGTACAATAATTTATTTGTTTTGTGTCTCTTTGAGTCGCTCAGGAAATGCCCCGATTTCATTGGCAAATTTTCTTAAATCATCATCATTCAGGTTAAGGAGCAATCCTTTCATAACAAGATTCTCTTTTCTTCCGGCTTTAAAGTCACTCAAACTTTGATAAATTTTATCTGCACTTTGACCAAAGAGTTTAGGTCCCATCATAGGCTTACCATTTTGAAAGCCTGAGCCATCTCCACCATGACAAGAAGAACATTTACTTTTATACTCTTGACTTACATTAAATGCTCCGGCATTTCCTGCCTTATTTCTTAATGCACTCAGTTCATCCATCTCTTTTGCTCTGTCATCTTTTTCTACAGGAGCGGATGACGTGGATGTTGAAGCTTGTTGCACGGCGGCAGCTCCAAAATCTTTAATTACTTTGGAGTGTTCACCACCCTGATAAGCACGACCACCCATATAAGTAACTGCCATTAAACCGACTACAACGAGCGTTAAAATTCCTACAATAAAATTCTTCATATTTATTTCCTCATATCTTTAATTGCGAGATTAAATTTATATATTTCTTCCGCCAACTCTTTAATCTCTTCATCACCCATCATTTTAATGAGGTCACGCATCAGAACATTTGTTTTTTCGCCATTTTTAAACTGTGCTATTTTATTGAAGATATAATCAGCATCTCTACCAAGAAGCGAAGGTCCAATGATGCCATTTGCATAGTCATTGTGACAGGCAGAGCATTTGGACATATACTTTTTGCTTAGATTTTTTACAATCATAGAAATTTGAACCTCTTCATAAGGACTTCTGACATGTAAATTTGCATCGAGTGCAGTTCTTTGTATGGTGGATGTCTCTTTATTCTGAGGTTCTAAATTTTCGTTGGATGCACTTTTGGTGTTGTAGTCATAATAATAGGATTTGCTTTGATTTGCATCCGTCTCCTTCTCTTGTACTTTTGTCTCATGTGCATTGTCATTTATTACAACTTCGATTTTTGGAGTAACTGTTGTTTTTGTAACGGCAGAACTTTCATTTTTTTCATTTTGTTCTTTATGCTTATCGTTGCACCCTGTTAAAAAAGTAAAAAGCAAAAGACCTGCTACATACAGTAAACTTTGATGCTTAAATTGTGAACCTCTCAATAACATTCTTAACTCCTCTCTTTTTTATTTGTATAATAATCTTCATAACGCACTCTCGGTTTAACAACAATGGAAGGTATATTGGTTGGACAAACATCTTGACATGCACCACAACCGATACATCCGTCATAAATTTCCGGAGTTTTTCCACCGTTGGCATGTGGAACCATGGCAATAGCTCCTAAAGGATTTGGAATAGGACACATATCAGCACATAATGTGCATTGTTTACCTTCAAACTCATCTAGTTTAGTGAGTAGTTTATTTTCCAACTCAGTTACATTTCGCACAGAGTTGGTAAATTTATGCATTTTGTCATTATAGCCTTTAGGTATTGTAGTCTTTGCAATGGCTAAACAAGTGTTTGGGAACTCTAGGATTGCAATTCCCATGTGAATATCTTCAGGCTTTTCACAGTGATGGTCTAATGCACCGCTTGGACAAGCAAGGACACATGGAACAGCACTGCACGCATAACAAGCTCTCTCATTTGCATCAATGTAGGGTGTTCCCACACCGTGACCTTTTGCCATGTCTGACAATTTTATAGAGTGATAAGGACATACCTGCAGGCACTGACCGCACTTTATACATAGGGCTAAAAATTTCTTTTCATCCACTGCACCCGGTGGTCTGAGTCTATTTTCTGCGCCAACGGCATGGGGGCTAAAAACCATCCCACCACCAAGCACAAGACCTAATATACCAAGTGTAGAGTATTTTACAAATTCTCTTCTGTCTGTTTGTACTTTTTGCATATTATCCCTCTATCCTAACGATTGGTTTTTCATCTTCAAGTAAAAAAAGAGGTTTGCTAAATGGAGCTAATTTAGCTAAAAAATTAAGAAGTGAAATGACCGGAGAACCATAAAAAAACTTTACATCAGGGTTGTAAATCCAAAGTTGATCCGCATACTGATAAACTTTATGAGAAGTGTCCCCAATGTTGTCGCCATTTTTATCAAAGCCCTCATAATTATCCCAGTAGTTCCCTACTATCTCATTTTTTTCTGCTATATTTTTTGCACTGTCATTTGCAACATCTTCAATATTCCCCATGATTACATTGTTTTTAATAATGTTGTTTTCACAAAGAGAGTGAAAATGCATGGCTTCTGAATTATAGAGAATTTTATTGTCCGTAATCCAGTTATTTGTTTCCGGCTCAAAGGGTGAATAGTCAATATACATGCCTTGGGCACAATAGATTATGGTATTGTTTTTGAGTGTAAAATTTGTGACTTCTTTAAGACCTATTCCCATGCCCGTAGTGCCTAAAGAACTTTTAATAATATTTCCTTCAGCAATAGTGTCTTTGGAATACATAAAAAATATACCGACTGAGTTAAATTCATAGTGATTGTTTTTTACTATGTTTTTGCCTGCATGCATAAAATGGAGTGAGTATCTGCAATATTCACTACGATTTTCAACTATTTCATTTCCATGGGAATACCAGACAACTGCATCACGAGATTTTATTAAAGAGTTGTTTTTTATGATGTTGTCATTGCTGTACCAAAGTCTCAGTCCATCTCCTCTCAGACCAAGCTCAATGTTTTTAGAAGTTATGTTGTTATGAGATATGATAGAGTTTTTTATCATTTGAAGATCAATGCCAAAAAGACAATCCTCTATGGTGCAGTTGCTAATTTCACACTGTTTGCCCTCAACCATAGAGATAGCAGAATCTAAATTTTCATGTCTATCGCCGCTTCCTCTAATCTTCAAGTTTTTTAAGGATATAAAAGAGCCTTTTGTAGTTATAACCGTACCACTTTGTTCACCGTCAATAATTACACCGTCTTCTATTCCAATTAGAGTGAGTGGTTTATTGATAGTGATTTTTCCTTTATATACTCCGGCAGAGAGTTTTAAAATAGAACCCTCCGGTGCATTGTTAATTGCTTCTTGCAATGTGTTTGCACCGAGCGTGGTAAATAATAGTAGAAAAATAATAAACAAAATTCTCAACATTTACACCCTTGACCTATAATTTATTCTTACACGCTTTTATGAAAAGTGCAAACACCTCATATTTCTCGAAAAACAAAGTTTTTCGTAGCTTTAGGGAGTTGTAGGGACAATTCGTCCCTGCCACTAAAACGGACGCGTTCGTTTTAGTGTGTAACACTATGATATGCTTTTTGCTTCGCAAAAAAAGCAAGCAGACTTAATAAACTGATTGCAACTATCATATAAAATCCAATTGTTGGATAGGAGTGCGTTGTAAACTGAGCAATTTTGCCATCGCCAAAAACAGTTGGCATAAAAGGTTTTATTTTAAATGCTCCCCAGTCATGTAGATTGTGACCAAACCAATAGAGCCAGTAGGAGTAATCAGCTATAAACAAGAGAGGAAGAGATGCCGGAACAAGCATAACATAGTTGAATATTTTATTATTATATGCGATAAAGTAAATCATTCCCAAAGAGAGAGCTAAAAGTGCATAAATGCCGATTTCTCTCTCCAATGTACCACCAACCCACATAGGATCCATTCCGACATAGTGATTGATTGTATTCATCTCATGAATCTCTCCGCTGAAACCATCAAAATGAAAATAGACGGGTATTCCCTCAGGAAATGCATCTTTTGGATAATTTGGAGCTTCAAGCGAAACAGCCCATATAGGCAGTGAAGCAACTCCAATTTCAGATGCAGAGCGAATCATTTCGTCTAAGTTGTTTAGTGCTTCTTTTGGGGTAGAGATACTTTTGTATCTACCAATATTATATATGTTCCAAACCTTTTTAGATAAGAGTGATACTTCATCAACTTTCCCCTCATCAATTTTATTTAATGTTGAGTGAAATGAAATCATTGGAAAAGTGAAAGCGAACGTTAAAATAATTAGAGCTAATAGAGCGAAAACTTTAGCTTTTACGATACTTGAATGCATGGTTGTCCTTTTATAAATTAAAAACTAACGATTTAATAAAATAGTTAGTTTTTAATTTAAATTGATTGTACAACAATAACAAAATGATGTGATTGACTAACATCAATTGAGAGGAGAGTACATGCGCACTCTCCTCCTTTTAAAACTAAAAAGTGTGTTTATTCTTAGAATAAGTTAGCATTTTCGTCTACCCATTTTAGGTATTCAATAATATCTTTTACCTCTTGCTCCTTCATATGCTGATTAGGCATTTTTAGATTAAAGTAATCAATCATTCCTTTTACATATGGGTCTGTGTACATTTTTTCTGGATCCATAACGAAATCCTTAACCCATTTCTCAGCATTCTCATGTCTTTGTAGTACACCTGTTAAATCTGGACCAGAAGATACTTTTCCAATAACATGGCATCCACCACAACCACCTTCTCCAAATGCTTTTTCTCCATTTTGTGCAGCAGAAGATTGTTTTGTAGCAATAATTCGAACCAGTGCATCTTTAGCTCTAATTCCAACATCTGCTGTTTTAACCATTAATTGCCAAATCATATTTTCATATAAAACAGCTTTCTCTAAATCACCTGCTTTAACAGCTTCGTCTGAGAGTTTTTTCTGAGCAGGAATCTGTCCATATTGGTCAAAAGCATCTGTAACAAGATCTGCTACAACTTTGTGATCAGCAAATTTTTTCTCTTTTAAGAATTTAACAACACTCTGAATAACTGCGTCAGTTGCAGCATTTACAGCAACAGCTTTGTCATATTCAGCTTTAAGTTGTTCCGGAGTCATCGTTTGCATTTTTAATTTTTGAGCACTAACATATTTCTTGCTAGGATCTTTAACCATCATGTAACCCATCATTTCTAAGTGAAGTGCAGAACAAAATTCTGTACAGTAGTATGGGAAGGTACCTTCGATATCCGCTTTAAATTTAATCTCAGTAGTTTCACCAGGTTCGAGTGAAGCATGAACATTAAAGTGATCTATTGTAAACCCGTGAGTTTCATCTTGAGCTCTCTCTAAGTTCGTCATATATATCGTAACTTCATCACCCTTGTTTACGGTGATTCTCTCAGGATTAATGTGAGATCTTACAAATGTAGCATAAATAGTTACTTTATTGCCATTGCGCTCAATTCTCTCTTGCCCGGCTAAAGTTTTACCAACATGCTGTTCACCGGTTTTAGCGTTTGTACCCATTGTATATCTGACATGCGGAGTTAATTTCTCAGCTCTAATCGCAACAGCATTGTGAGGCTCACCTAAAGGTAAAGGCATGTCAACAAGTAAATCCATTTTTTTACCACTAATATCAATTAACTGATGATTCTGTGGGTGAAGAGGACCAACATTTTGAAATCTATCAATAGCTAATTTATTTAAAGCAATGATATATTTACCCTGTGGATCTCTAGTTTCACTCTCCATTCCACATAAGTGACCAATGTTATAGTGAACATTTTCTTTATCTAAAACTTTAAGAGTTTTATAATTCCATTTAACAACTTGACTATCAACATAAAGTGAAGTAAAAACTTCGCCATCTATATTTGAATACTGACTATGTAATGGCCCAAGTCCTAGTTCAACCTGCCCATGAAGCGCTGATTTCATATCAAGAATTGGAATACCGTATGGATCTTTTCCGGCATATTTTTTCTCTTTGATAAGATTTTGAATCTTTTCAAAACTAAATACAGATGCATGCGTGTCGAGCTTACCACAAACAGTAATATAATTACCATCAGGAGAAACATCTACGCCATGTGGAGATTTTGGCTCCGGAATTAAAAATAGTGCATCATTTTTAACAGCTACTTCCATAGAAATAGTGTCATGCCCATTAACAACTTTTACATTTTTTTTATCTTTTGCTAATTCTGCTAACTTTCTCCAGTTGTAAATATGTAAAAAGTCAGTATCATTTCTACTCATACCTGCTTCATTTGGCGGCATACCGACTTCAATTCCACCTGTGTACATTTCAGAGTTAAATGAGTTCGTAAAGCCCCATCCATCACTTACACCTTTACCTGAGTCACTTAAATCTTGCATATACGGAGGTAATTCAAGTGTAAAAGACTCTTTTTGATTGATTCTACCTTTTGCAGTATCAAATTTCCATAATGTTACACCACCACGGTATGTTTCTTTATACTCTTCAATTGGATGATAATTATCATCAAAAGGAGCAGCATATTGCGCAGCTTCTAAGATGTACTCAGAGTTTGGCGTGTAGAAAGCACCCCCATGCGCTGATTTAAAGATAGGGTTTACAACGATTTGCTTCGTTTCAAAGTCCGCTAAATCAATAATCGCAATACGAGGATTAGCTTTATCGTTGATAGCTAACCATTTACCGTCATATTTACCGTCTTTTTCAGAAAGAGCAGGGTGGTGTGTGTCTCCCCAATTAATCTCTCTCCCTCTAATATTACCTTGTCTTAAAACTTTTAATGAATCTACATCAAAACCGTAGCCCTGCCAAGGTTCTGGCGTAAATACAGCGATATATTTTAAGATTCTCATGGATGGAACACCATAAACAATTACTTGTCCACTCTGTCCGCCTGAGCTAAATACTACATAATCATCTTTAACACCGGTAGGGTTATAAGTTTTTGCAGCACGAACCACATCGTTTTCTGTTAAGCCTCTGGCTTTCATTACTTTTTCTAACTCACCGCCATCAGCAACTGCGAGCGTTGCCAAAAGTGAAGTGCCTAGAACAAGTGAAGAAAGCTTACTAAAATGCTCATTCATTTTTTACTCCTTAATATTCTTTCAAGTATAAGGTACAAAGAAAACCTTTGAAATACTCAATTGATAGAGAATAGTATTGCATTTGATGATGTGAAAGTTTGACTAAGGTCAAAATAGAGAATTAATGCTGTTTTTTTATGATTAATTTATAATATGGTTAGAAATAAGGTTGTCTAAATCTTTTTTTAGAGCTTTGAGTTTGTATGTTGATGTGGTTAGCTCTTCAAGCGATTGTATAACAGCATCCTCTTTTTTAGTGAGTTCTTTGTCAAAAATTTTATCTTCTTCCATAATGCTTAAGAGTTCAATTAAGTCTTCAATATTTTTTTCTAAAGTCTCTAAAGATTGGTAAGAGTGTTGTATGGAGTCACTCGAATGTTGCACTGAATTATTTATCTTATCTACAAGAAAATTAAAATTATTAGCTGCTTTTACTATATCAATATTGTTATTGTGTATTTTAATTGGTCTTAACTGCTGGATACTGGAGTTTTTAATGATTGTTTTTGAAATATCCAAAAACTTTTGCATAAATAAGATTACATCCTTTATTTGTGTAAAAAAGTATATAAGGAGTGCTACTAGCAAGAAGAAAATAAGGTATTGTATATTTTTATTTATTTCCTGAATATCACTAAAATATGCTTTATGGAGCTTAATGAGTTGCTCAAACTCAACTACTAATTGCAAGTTTGTATTATAAATATCTTTTATTGTTTGCTCTAAAATGATACTTGAATATGTTGTACTCGTTTTATTTTGGTCTCTAAAATTTTGTACATGGAGATAAAATTTATTCCACAAGAGAGCAATTTTATCTGCTTGATTTTTTATAGAATCTGAATGAATATCAATAAATATTTTATCTTTGTTGCCCATATTAGACAGAAATTTTTTTATTGAGTCATCTAGCTGTTGTGTTGATGCATTTTTATTTTTGTAGATATAAAAAATATTTTTAGATATTTCTTGAGTAAATGCTTTTTGAGCATTTATAGTATCTAATAAATCAGTGTTAATTTTATTTTCATGACTTATATAAATAGAAAAATAAGTTAAAAGCATTAATAAGAAAAAAATCAAGATGCTGATTATTTTAATTTTTGTCATTCAATTGTCCTCATAAATTGCCTTTAATTCAATATAATCTAATACAAAAATTTTTCCATGTATTATATCGATAACTTTATTTCGTTTTAACCTATTTAGAACTCGCGAAAGCGTTTCAGGCTGAATATGAAGTATCAGTGAGATATCATGTCTTTTTAATTTATTGAACATCTTTAAGTCTGAATGTATCATCATAGCGACCTTGGCTACCGAATCAAATATAAATTCTCTATTTACCAATGATTGCAGTTGTTGAGATCTTAAAATTATCGCATCTGTAAAGGCAGCATTGAGAAGGTTTTTATTTAAAAATTTTTCTTGAAATTGTGCATAGTTGATACTTAAAATTTTTGACTCTTCTACCAACTCTATATTTGAAAAGGAGAAGAGAATATTACTTTTAATATTTGATATTTCAGATAAAAGATTATTTTTATAAATATAATATAAAAATATTTCATTATTATGTTTATCAATTTTATATGATTTTGCTAAGCCTTCAATCAAAAAAAGAAGTTGGTTAGATGCTTTTTTTTCATAATGCAAAATATAATTCTTATTGTATGAATTTGTAGAGGATATACTGGCTAATATATCAATCTCTTGTACATTTAAACTAGCAAAAAAATCTAAAGACTTTATTGTATTTTTAATGGACAAAATAGTACCTAGCTAATTAGTTTGATACAATCTTTTTGTGTGACATCAAATTGAAATAGAGGTTCTTTTGTTTTTGTACTTATGTAAATGTAAGAGGTATTGATTCCGGCTTCTAAGAATTTGCTTGAAGATTGGCAGATGCCTGTAATAACTGCTTTTTGCATTCTTGATTTATCTTCATCTCTTACTGTTTCATCACTTTTAGCACCTGTATTTATTTCAAAAGTGTAAAGCAATGTTGATTCTTTGCCCTGTATATTTACAAACTTTGTATATTTATCTATTGTTTGAGGTAAAGTTTTTGAAATTTCGGATACTACTTGTTTAACTATCTCTTTGCTTTGAGATTGCATCTCCCCTTTAGGAAAATCACCGGTTTTTGCTACCTCTCCAGCGTATGTAAAAGAAGTAAAAGCTATTAATATATTAAACAATAAAAATAAGTTTTTCATGAAAATCTCTTTTTGTATTAATTGAGTTGCATTGTACAAAAAGTAAACCTCTCTTTGTATTAATTAAGTTAGATTATACAAAACTCTAAAGAGCAAAGATTTGATACAAATCAATAAAATTAGGTAGCTTTCAAAGGATGTTTGATTTTATAAAAGTTGGAGTTGCGCGAAGCCCAAGAGGAGATTTGGACTTCACAATTTCGCAGAGGAGCGTAAAGAGATTTTATTAATCTTGTTGCTGTCTCATATAGGCTGGAATATCTAAATAATCAGCATCAAAATCTCCACCCACAACAAGTCTTGGACGAATTTTTATCTTCTGGATAGCCGGAATTTCGCTTACAAAATCTTTATTATTTGTAATATCTTTTTCAAAACCCGTAGCTACGATAGTTATTTTAATATAATTTTCTGGAATAGTTTCATCTGTTGAAGTACCAAAGATTACTTCAGCATCTTCATGTGCGCTCTCATGAACAACATTCATAGCATCAGATATTTCCATAAGTGGAAAATTAGGATGCATTTTGAAGTGTACTAAAACACCCATTGCACCATTAATCGACATGTTATCAAGAAGAGGAGACTCTATAGCCGCTTTAATTGCTTCATAAGCAGCATTTTCACCCTCAAATTCACCAACGCCCATAAGTGCCATACCTTTATGGCTCATAACAGTTTGCAAATCGGCAAAGTCAAGATTGATATCATTTTCTCCGCTTGAGAGAATTACACCTGAAGTTCCGCTTACGGCTTGAGCTAAAACGCTATCTACTATTTTAAAACTTTCTTTAAGTCCAAGTTTTTTATCAATGATTGATAAAAGTTTGTCATTAGGGATAACAACGATAGAGTCGCTCTCTTTTTTAAGTTCTTGAAGACCTTCTTCTGCAAGTTTAAGTCTTTTTCTCCCCTCAAATGCAAAAGGTTTAGTAACTATAGAGATAGTCAAAGCACCAACCTCTTTTGCAATCTGAGCAATAACAGGGGCAGCACCGGTTCCGGTACCGCCACCAAGACCGGCAGAGATAAATACTATGTCGGCACCATTAAGCGCATTTTTAATCTCTTCATAACTCTCTAGCGCAGAATCTTTACCGATAGTCGGCTTCATACCGGCACCAAGACCTTTTGTAAGCTTCGTACCGATTTGAATTTTTGACGCTGCCATTGTTTCTGATAAAACTTGAGCATCCGTATTAATAAGTATCATCTCAATACCCGTAACACCCTCTTTTATCATGTGACCTATCATATTTCCACCGCCACCACCGACACCGACAGCAATTATTCTTGCTCCGCTTACGCTTTTTGTTTCTTCAATTAAAAATGGTTCCATACTTTTCCTCCTTAAAATAACTGGGTTGCCCAGTTCCAAAATTTGCTAAATGCTCCAGCTTCATCACTCTTTTTCCCTTTTTTTGGAAGAGTAACCATTGTGCTAATGTTCTCTTCAATCTGTGATGGTGCTACCGGTATTTCATCAGGTTCGGATGTAAAGTCAACATTTACATGTGCGACAGGAGTTTCATTTGCATGACGCACTTTTTTGTTTACATCTATTTCGTAGGGTGTATATGAAAATGTACTATACATGATAAGCCCGACCGCAGCTGAATATTCCGGCTCGCGTAGGTGTTCAAAGAGACCATATACTTGAATCGGACGAGCTATGCGAACAGGGATTGAGCCGAAAGTGGCTACTGCTAAGTCTCTGATACCTTCCATTTTTGAAAAGCCGCCGGTGAGTATAATTCCTGCTCCTATCTGATCCCTTAAGCCGCTATTTTCTATAAACTGAGCTAAAATCATCAATGTCTCTTCAACTCTGGCAAAAACTACATTATGAACAACTTCTAAAGAGACTTCATGCGTAGTGCTTTCATCACCTATTATAGGAAGTTCAATCAAATCATTTGTTGGCGTTAAAAGAGAGCCATAGTTAAGTTTCACGGAATCGGCAATATTGAGCGGAGTGTGAAGTGCCATAGATAAGTCACTTGTTATATGACTTGAACCAACACCTAAAAAGTCGTTGTATTTTATAGAATTGCCGGCACGAATTATAATATTACAGGTATTTCCGCCCATGTCAATTACGGCAGCACCCAGCTCTTTTTCATCACTATTTAATGTGGCGATAGAGGTGGCATATCCCGTAAGTACAACATTTTCAACCTCTATACCGGCACCGCGAACAGCTTTTTTGAGATTGTTTAGATTCGATTTTTGAGTTGTGATAATATGCGTTTCAACCTCAAGTCTAGAAGCATTCATGCCAAGAGGGTCTTCAATAAAATCTTGGTCATCTACCTTGAAGTTGAATGGAAGAGCATGGAGTATCTCATACTCATTTGGGATATTCGCATTATACAAAGAGGTGTGCATTACTCTTTCAATCTCTTTAAAGCTTATCTCTTTATTGGGAATATTCACAATTCCATTTGAATTTAAACTTTTTGTATAAGCACCGGAAATAGAGACAATAGCACTTCTAATATCGCTTCCGGCAACTCTTTTTGCATCAGAGACTGCGGATTTAATCGATTTTGAAGCCAACTCAATATTGGTTATGCTCCCTCGTCTTAGCCCCTGTGATTTTGTTACACCGGCACCAATGATTTGAATGGAGTTATCAATATTAATTTGAGCAATAATGGCACATATCTTTGTTGAGCCAATATCAATGGCTAAAACAGTTCTACTCAACTTAAAATCCTTGGACAAATATCTCTGTATGGTAGCTATTTTTTAGGCTATTGATTAAACCATCGTTAAACATAGCGCTCTTTAATCTTGCAATAGTGTCACTTTGATTAATATTTTCATTATTAAGCATCTTTTGTTCCAAAATATTGAATAAAACAATTTTTCCGCTTTTTAGAACTATATATCCTTTTTTGTTTTGTTGATTAAAAAGGTGTGTTAAAAATTCATTTGCTTCAATAGCTTCAATGTTACTTAATTTAGCTGCATCACTGCTTGTAATAAAATCTGTAATAGTTCCGCTGAATGTGTCCATTGTAGCTTTTGCAGTGTTAAGTAGCTGGTTCTTTTTTTGTTCTGCAGTATAGAGTGATAAAACCGCCTCTTTAGCCTCTTCATAAGATTTTACTTTTGAAGGGTTTATTTTTGCGAGTTCAAATATAAAATAGTCTCCATTGACTAAAACAGGTTTTAGAAATGGAGATGTAAGAGAGAGTTTTTTTATTTTTTCTAATGTTTCAGTGTCGTAAGGGTTATTTGAATCTGAAATAGTTGATGTTTGAACACTCATCCCCTCTTCAATCTTTCCTTTTTTATATGTTATATATGTTTTTAGTGCTAAGTCTTTTGTAGTTTTATCATCAAGTCCCGCAATAACAGCTTCTTTAGCATCTTCTAAAGCTAATAGTTTTCCATCTTTGTCTTTCAGATTCGCTTTGTTCTGCTCGTAATACTCATTTATTTTTGCTTCATCATATTTCTGTGAAACTTTGTTTTGCTTGATAAATTTAACATCATAAGTAACTTCACTCATAAAATTTTGTTGTGCCTTTTCCCAATAAGGTTTTAATGCGGCATCTGTTATGTCGATTTTAATTGCTTCATCCGATAAAACTTTATAGTTTACTTTATCTGCAATATTTGTAACTGTCTTTAATAGAGATAGCTCATTTTCACTTGTTTGAACCGGAAGCAATTTTAAAGTTTTTTGAATTAATAACTGTTTTTTAACATCAGTTTCATATTCTTGCATCTTTAGGTTGTTCTTTGATAGAACGTCTTTGTAAGTCTCCTTGTCAAACAGACCGTTTTTAAAGAAATATTCCTGTGTTTTTAGCTCATCAAAGAGTTCTGAATCACTAATTTGCAAATCGTAGCTAGCCGCAAGATTTAAAATAAGAGCTTGATCACTCAACTGCTGCAAAGCTTGCTTTTTAAGTCCAAAGCTTTTTGCTTTTTCTTCATCAAAATTGCCCTGAAACATTTGGCTGTATTGGCTGTAAAGACGGGAATATGTTTTTTGAAGCTCCCCCATCGTTATCTCAATAGTTCCAACTTTCGCAACTGCACCTGCTTTGTCTCCATAGCTGTATTGACCCCAGCCAACAAAACCGGCTCCAACAAAAGCGATAGTTGAAACCCAAATAGTAATTATGAGATATTTTTTATGTCTCTGCATCCATGTAATCATTGATTAGTAGCCTTGAGTGTGATATTTTTTGCAATTTTAGGTAAATTCTTATTAAACCTTGATAAACCTAGATAAAGTTTAACGGTGATTTTTGTACTTTGTTGATATGATTATGGGAATATAAAGATTTAGGCAAAATCCAATGAACAATAGAGAGTTAAAAAGCAGAGATTTGGGTGTTTTATGGCATCCATGTACCCAGATGAAAGAGCATGAAACGCTGCCTCTTATTCCTATAAAAAAAGCACATGGTGTTTATCTTGAAGATTTTGACGGTAACCGCTATATAGACGCAATCAGCAGTTGGTGGGTGAATCTATTTGGACATACAAATAGTTATATAAATGAGAAGATAAAAGAGCAGTTGGATTCGATAGAGCATGTTATTTTGGCAGGATTTACGCATGAACCGGTCGTAAGACTTTCGGAGCGGCTCGTGCAACTCTCTCCAAAAGGGCTGGAGAAATGTTTTTATGCTGACAATGGTTCTAGCGCTGTTGAAGTTGCCCTGAAGATGAGTTACCATGCGCATAAAAACAGCGGTAAAAACAGAACCCTTTTTGTCTCCCTTACAAACTCATACCATGGTGAGACCTTGGGCGCTTTGAGCGTTGGAGATGTTGCCCTTTATAAAAAAACATACGAACCGCTTCTAATCCGTTCTATTCAAACGCCGGTTCCAAAAAATATGAGCATAGAAGCGGCACGAACAGCGGCATATGAATTTGAGGAGCTGTGCCAAAGAAGAGCAGGTGAAATCAGCGCGATTATCTTGGAACCATTGGTGCAGGGTGCGGGATCTATGCACATGTACCACGCAGAATTTTTAAAACTTGTCCGCGCCATCTGTAATAAATACGATATCCATCTCATAGCTGACGAGGTTATGGTCGGGTTTGGGAGAACAGGTGAGTTTTTTGCCTGTAACCATGCAGATATTACACCGGATTTTTTAGTTCTCTCCAAAGGTTTAACGGGAGGTTACCTGCCACTTTCCGTTGTTTTGACAACCAACGAAATATATGCAAAATTTTATTGTGATTACAACGAGCAGAAAGCATTTTTGCACTCTCACAGTTATACGGGAAATGCCTTGGCATGCGCGGCTGCAAATGCAACACTCGATATATTTGAGAATGACGATGTTATAGAAAAAAACAGAGCCACAGTCAAATATATGGGTGAAAAACTGCAGGAGTTTTTAACTCTTGAAAATGTCAAAGAGATTAGACAAACAGGGATGATTTGTGCGATTGAGTTAAAGGGCTATGCACCGGAACTTAGAATTGGACTGAAAATTTACCAACATGCACTTAAAAATGGGGTTTTGTTAAGACCGCTCGGGAGTGTTATTTACTTTATGCCGCCTTATATTATTACAAAAGAAGAGATAGACATGATGATGAGTGTAGCGATGAATGCTATAAAATGTATTTAAAATCTTATAAAGCAAGCTTTATGAAGCTTTAAGGGGGTTGCTAGGGACAAATTGTCCCTGCCATTAGAACGGACTTCTAAAGAAACATCGCTTCGCGAGCGATTCTCTTGTTTTGTTCGTTTTAATGTATAGCAATAATAGAAGACTTTTTTGAGACTTATATGTGTTAGAATTATGTATTGCTATAAGGGCTAAATGAGATGAAAAAAATAGTACTGATTTTGCTTATTCCGGTATTTTTGTTTGCCGCACTTGATAAAGTAACTCTTCAGTTGGAGTGGAAACATCAATTTGAATTTGCGGGGTTCTATGCTGCCGTTGAGAAGGGTTACTATAAAGATATAGGAGTTGAATTAGAGATAAAAGAGTTCGGTGACGGCATCCAGATAACAAATGATATCCTAGAAGGAAAATCGACTTTTGGCATCTCCTCCTCCTCTCTTATTCTGGAGAAGTTGCAAAATAAACCTATAGTTTTACTCGCCTCCTATTTTAAGCAAAATGCTCTGGCACTCCTAACAAAGCCAAATATAAAAACTCCAAGCGACCTGAGAGGCAAAGTAGTCATGGCTGTGCCGTGGGAGATGGAACACACCGGTTTGGGGGTAATGTTACAAGATGCAGGTGTAAAAAAAAGTGATTACACACTCCTAAATCATGACTTTACAATGGAGAAATTTATAAGTGGCGAGGTGGACGCTATAAGTATCTTTATAACAAATCAACCCTATGAGATAAACAAATTGGGGATAAAACACAATATTCTAAATCCGGCAAACTTTGGCATCTATTCCTATGATGTTGAACTCTTTAGCAGTGAAAAAACAGTAAATGAAAATCCCAAAATGGTGCAAAATTTTATAAGTGCTACCAACAAAGGGTGGGAGTATGCTTTTGCAAATAAAAATGAAATTGTTGATTTAATCTATAAAAAATATTCAAAAAGAAAATCTAAAGATGCTCTGCTTTTTGAAGCAAAGCAAACCGAAAAAATATTTAGAACGCATATTTATAAGATAGGTTCTATCAGTCCGGAACTAGTAAAACTCAACAGTGACATGTATGTAAAACTGGGACTTATGAGACCGGATTTCAAGATGGTTGATTTAGATGAATATTTTTTGGATTCCGTGCTGAACAAAAAACCTCAAATTGGCTCAAAGGCAAAAGATGAGAATACATCAGCATCAAACATCTCCGAGAGTGAAGATAGTTTAAATAGGCTAATTTTAACTAAGGAAGAAGAGAATTATTTAAAAGAAAAAAAGAAAATAACCATGTGTATTGACCCTGATTGGATGCCTTATGAGAGCTTTGAAGATGGTCGGCATGTGGGACTGACTGCTGAATACTTCAAAATTTTTCAAGAGAACTTAAAGATTCCGATAGAAGCCATCAAAACAAAATCATGGCTGCAATCCATAGAGTTTGCAAAGACAAGGAAGTGCGACATTTTTTCTTTAGCCATGGAAACACCCGAGAGAAAAAAATATATGAACTTTACTACGCCCTATATAAAAGGTCCTCTTGTCATAGCTACAAGACTTGATGCTCCATTTATAGTGGACTTTAAAAGTTTAGGGGATGAGAAGATAGGAATTCCAAAGGGGTACTCCTCGAATGAAATTTTGCGGAAAAAGTATTTAAGCTTAAATATTGTGGATGTAGAGAATACGGAAGATGGTCTGCAAAAGGTAAAAAACGGAGAGATTTTCGGCTTTGTCGGGACCCTTGCCGAAATTGGGTATCTGTTTCAAAAAGAGTTTACGGGAGAGCTAAAAATTGCCGGCAAATTTGATGAGTTTTGGGAGCTTGGAGTCGGAGTCAGAAATGATGACAAAATACTTTTAGAGATTTTACAAAAGGCTGTTGATTCTATAAGTGAAGCTCAAAAACAGACAGTTTTAAATAGGTGGATAGCCGTTAAGTATGAGAAAGGCATTGATTATACTCTGGTGTGGGAAGTTACACTCTTTGCGCTTTTGCTTTTATCCTTTGTAATCTACTGGAATAGAAGACTCTCTCAAATAAACAGAGAGTTGGAAGAGGCAAAAAATACGGCAGAAGCTGCTACACAGGTGAAATCAAATTTTTTGGCAAATATGTCGCATGAGATACGAACGCCGATGAATGCAATAGTCGGGATGAGTTATCTTGTGAAGCAAACAAACTTAAATGAAATTCAGATGAATTACATACAAAAAATAGAGACCGCATCTAATAATTTATTGGCACTTCTCAATGATGTTTTGGATTTTTCAAAAATGGAAGCTAGTAAGTTAGAGCTTAGCAAAGTAAATTTTAGCTTAATAGAACTCTTGGATAATATCAGCAACATTATAAATATAAAAGCGGATGAAAAGGGGTTAGAGTTTAGGGTGATATATGACAAGAGCGAGAACATGTATCTCTATGGAGATAGTTTAAGAATAAGTCAGATTCTAATGAACCTAGCGTCCAATGCCGTCAAATTTACAAAGAGTGGAAAAGTAGAGTTAAAAGTTGAGCAAATTTCAGATGAAAAATTTAGATTTTCTGTCTCTGATACGGGAATAGGGATAAGTAAGGAGCAAATCGATAAGTTATTTTCGTCATTTACACAGGGTGATGCAAGTACGACAAGAAAGTATGGTGGAACCGGTTTAGGTTTGGCGATAAGTAAAGAGCTTGTTCTTCTTATGAACGGAAGAATCTGGATTGAGAGTACAGTAGGTGAAGGAAGTAAGTTTATATTTGAGATAGAGTTGGTAAAAGCCGATGAACTTCCTAAAAAACATGGGAGCCAACTTGAAATGCCCTTACAAATGAGTGGCAAAATAAAAAAAGAGTTGATAAGCAGTGAAAAGAGAGAGAGTTTATTTAAAGATTTGCAATCTGCAATTATGAGAAGAAGACCTAATCTGTGCGAGCCTATTATTGAAGAGATTGATAGCTATGATTTAGAAGAGAAGGATAAACAATTGTTTGAGAAGGTAAAAAAATTGGTGAATAAATATAAATTTAGTGAGGCAAAGGAGCTGTTCGATGCGAAGTAAGCAAACAATATTGATTGTAGATGATATAAAAGAGAATATTGATGTGTTGGTTGAATTACTTAAAAAATTTGATGTCATAACAGCGCTCGATGGGCAGAGCGCAATTGATATAGCATTTCAAGAGGAGAATATCGACCTTGTACTTCTTGATATTATGATGCCGAAAATGAATGGTTTTGAAGTGTGTAAAATATTAAAACAAAATCCAAAAACTGCAAATATTCCTATTATATTTTTGAGTGCCAGAGATAAAAGCCAAGATATAGAAAAA
Organism: Helicobacteraceae bacterium; assembly: GCA_947498025.1. GTDB lineage: Bacteria > Campylobacterota > Campylobacteria > Campylobacterales > Sulfurimonadaceae > Sulfurimonas. The sequence continues at coordinate 69,131 of CANMJR010000003.1, read as the reverse complement.
GGGTTTGAAGTGGGCGGCGTTGATTATATTGTTAAGCCCTTTAATTCAAATGAACTACTATCGAGAGTCGGGACACATTTAGAGCTAAGAGGCTATCAAAAAGATTTAGAAGCAAGAGTGAAAGAGGAGATTCAAAAAAATCTAGAAAAAGAGCAGATGATACATCAGCAGGCAAAACAGGCAGCAATCGGTGAACTATTGATGCATATAGCACATCAATGGAAGCAGCCCCTCTCTACTTTGGCATCCATAAACATTTTAAATAAGGCAAAGGCGGAAATGGAAGTTCTTCCAACCTTTGAGGAGTTTAAGAAATCGGTCGAGAAGTCTGAAGACCTTATCATGTTTATGTCTGACACCATAGACACTTTTAAAAATTTTTATAAGCCATCCAATGAAAATGAGAACTATTTTATCTCTGAGTGCGTTTTAAATATATTGTCAATCGTAGAAGCGACCTTTTATTATGACAATATTCAAATATACATTACCTCTATCGAGGAAGAGGAGAGCTATGGAAATGTAAATGAGTTTTCACAGGTGATTTTCTCAATTTTAAGTAACGCAAGAGAAATTTTCAGAGTTAGAAATACGGAAAAAGCAGAAATTCACATAAGAATTGAAAACAAAAAAATATCCATCCGCGATAACGGCGGCGGAATAGATGCCCTGCTAATCAATACTATATTTTTACCTTATATCGGTTCCGGAAACAGCACGGGAATAGGACTCTATCTCGCTAAAAATATAGTAGAAAAAAACAATGGAATTATCACTGCTGCAAACACAAAAGATGGAGCAATCTTTACTATAGAGTTTATAACATGGATGGATTAAAAGAGTTAAATCTGCTTTTTTTGGAAGATAATGAAGAGTTTGCTAACAACACAATTGAGTTTTTGAGTCTCTATTTTAAAAATATTTTTCATGCAACAACGGTGCAAAATGCAATAAAACTTTTTCAAGAGAACAAAGTAGATGTAATTATTTCAGACATCAAAGTTCACGATGGAAGCGGGCTTACTTTTGTAAAAAAAGTGAGAGAGACAAACAGCGACATACCTATTGTTATTTTAAGTGCCCACAAAGATGAAGATTTTCTTTTTAAAGCTATTCGCCTTCATATCACATCGTATGAGTTGAAGCCCCTTAGTTATGATAAATTTATGAAGCTTTTAGAGATGCTCCGAGATATATTTGAACCAAAACATATACTCAACCTTAACAATGGAGTGAAATACGATTTTGGAAAAAAAGAGTTTGAAGTTGAGGGCAAATCTATTAAACTGGCAAATCAGGAGATTTTATTTGTGGAGCTCATGATAAAAAATATTGGCAAAATCGTGACTACAGATAGGATAGAGAGAGCTGTTTGGCAAGAGAAGACAATGAGTGAATCCGCACTGAAGAATTTACTCTTTAGATTGCGAAAAAAAATGGGCTATGACTTTATTACGACCGTTCAATGTCTGGGGTATAAATTAACTACTAGTGTTACGCACTAAAACGAACGCGTCCGTTTTAGTGGCAGGGACAGATGTCCCTACAACCCCCTAAAGCTACGAAAAATAAGTTTTTCGAGAATTACAGGGTTATTACGCTTTTTTTTGCAAAAGAGTGCATAAGGTCAATTAACTATATAATTTCGCCCTCATTCATAACTACATCACGCATCGCAGCAATAGCACAATATTGATGATAAACATTAAGGTAAAAGCAGTTCTGTAAAAAACTATCGGTGACCTTTCTATAATGGAGCTCTCCTTAGAAAAAAAAGCTTTCACATTTTGTGGAGATTGCAGTTCGTAGAGCATCTCTGAGTAGTGCTGATATCGTTTATCTCTGTCAACCGTTATCGAACGCAGAATGATACTCTCAAGCCATGCGGGAATATTTTTGTTATAGCTGCTTGGTTTTTTCGCTTCTCTAAATGATGGTATTTGGAAAGGTTCTATCTCGCCATAAGGGTATTTTCCGGTTAAAGCAAGATAGAGTGTCACTCCGATTGAGAAAATTTCTGTTGTCTCACTGATTGCTTCGTTTGAAAATCTCTCGGGTGACAAAAAACTCGGTGTTCCGGCTCTTGTATCGGTTGAAAAAATCTCGGTTATGCTTCCGAAATCTATTATTTTAAACTTCAGATTTTCATCTGCATCTTTTGCAATCATTATATTATTTGGTTTTATATCCCCATGCACCAAGTCATATTTTAGTAAAAATTGGGACATATTCAGCAGTGTTTTTGCAAGTTCTACCGAGTCATCTATGGTTATCTGCTTGTGCGTCAGGTATTTATTTAAATCTTCACCTTCAAATGTCTGCATTACATAATAGCGCCGTGTTCTATTTTTTGGGATAACGGCTTTTGGAAAAAAGTCGGCTTTTAATCTTTTGGCATTCCATGCCTCTTTTACAAAAAAGTCTAAAATAGTCTCATCATCCACCGCCTCTTTAGGGGCGAACTTAAGAACATAATGCTTATTTTTCTTTGCGCAAAGCCACGTCCTGTCGTTTTGAATAAGTGATTTTTCAAGGGTATAGCCATCTATTGTTTCACCTTTTTTCAGATTCTCCGGAATAGGAAGGTTTTGCTGTTTGAGTTTCTCCACTTCATTAGCTTCCAAAATCTCCACAACCACTGCCGTAGTGTCATCTGGGAGATTGTCATCCATCAGTTTGCTAGCTTTTTTGACCAAAGAGTGGGCGCCTAGACTTATACCCTCTTCAAGTCTGTTTTCGCTCATGATTGTGTAGAGACCATCGCTGCAAAGCAGAATTTTGTCCTCTTTTTGAACAATATTTTCAAAGTAGTAAGGTTCTACTTCATTATCTATCCCTATAGCCTGAGTCAAGACATTTTCATATCCTGCTTCACCCATGGAGTGATCAAAGGAGAGTTGAATTATCTTTTTATCGCGGTAGAGATAGACTCTGCTGTCTCCGACATTTGCACCATAGAGTCTGTTTCCCTCAATAACTACAATAGTCAGAGTTGTAACCAGTTCGCTTCTCTCGTAATGTATCATCGACTCTTTGTAGAGAATAGAGTTGATTGATTTTATAAAAGTTTTTAAAGATTTTTCAATGCTCCAACTCTTAGGACGGATTTTGAAGTTATTAATGAGGTATGAAGTAACCCTTGAAGCAGCTTCGGCCCCCGCATCGGCACTGCCGACTCCATCGCAGACTACGGCAACCGTTACATGACCTATACTCTTTACATCGTAAAAGTCATCGCCTCTGAGCTCTTTGCGTTTGGCAAGCGAAAAGCCGGAAGTTTTTATATTGTTTTGATTCATAATTAATCTTTTATATCTGGATTTTGTATTATATACTTGATATTACGCACCTTTGCAAAAAAAGAGCATTTAGAGCTTTGAAAATCTCGAAAAACAAGTTTTTCGTAGCTTTAGGGGGTTGTAGGGACAATTTGTCCCTGCCACTCAAACGGACGCGTTCGTTTGAGTGCGTAACATCAGTCATATACTATTCGTCGTCTTTAGCAAATTTTTCATATAAAAAGCTCAAAATAGCTTCTCTGCATCTTATATACTCCGGGTTGCTCTGAAGCTCAACCCTATTTCTTGGACGAGGCAGATTCACCTCCAAAATTTCACCAATCGTGGCATGTGGACCGTTTGTCATCATGATAACCCTGTCGCTAAGCAAAACTGCCTCATCAATATCGTGGGTAATGATGATAACAGTGTTTTTAACATTTTGCTGAATTCTCATCAGATGCTCTTGCAGATTTGCTCTGGTGAGGCTGTCAAGAGCACCAAAAGGCTCATCCATTAGAAGTACTTTTGGTTTGATTGAGAGAGCTCGGGCAATACCGACACGCTGTTTCATACCGCCGCTTATCTCACCGGGAAGTTTGTCTTTCGCATGTTCAAGATTGACCATGCTTACAAACTTCTCGACTCTCTCTCTAAGCTCTGCCGAAGAGAGTTCAGGCATTACTTTTTTAACCGCCATCTCTATGTTTTGATAGACACTCAGCCAAGGAAGCAGAGAGTGATTTTGAAAAACCACGGCACGCTCAGGTCCGGGACCTTTTACATGCCGGTTTTCTAAAAGTATGTCACCGCTCGTTTGCGCATCAAGACCCGATATCATATTTAAGAGTGTACTTTTACCGCAGCCGCTGTGCCCTATAATAGAGATAATCTCATTTTGTTTTATCTCCAAGTTCACATCTGTAACTGCTACATAATCCTCTTTTCCTAGAATCGGAAACCGTTTTTCAATATTTTTTAGGCTTAAAAATTTTTCACTCATTTCGCTCTTCCTTTTTTTGTATAATCAAAATAGTCCGCAATTTTTCCCATGATAATGTCCAGCATGAATCCTATAAGACCGACGACAATAATACCTATGATTATATTATGGTAATTGAGGTTGTTGTACTCATCCCAAATCCAGAATCCTATGCCGATGCCGCCTGTGAGCATCTCTGCCGCCACGATAACAAGCCATGCGATGCCGAGAGAGAGTCTCATTCCCGTAAATATGTAAGGAACGGAAACAGGCAATATAATCTGAACAATCTTCTCCATAGGCGAGAATCTTAGAACTTTGGCAACATTCATATAATCTTCGCTCACACTTTTCACACCAAGCGCCGTGTTGATAATAATCGGCCAGATAGATGTTATAAAAATGGTAGAAATTGCCGTTAAATTTATATCTTGAAATATAAACAGAAGCAGAGGCAGCCATGCCAAGGGTGAAACGGGTTTGAATATCTGAATAAACGGGTTGAGTGCATACTGTGCATTTTTGCTCATGCCCACAAACAAACCAAGCGGAACACCGATTAAAATCGCCAAAACAAACCCTGCAAAAACCCTTTTTAAAGATTCCACAATCTGCCAGAAAATACCTTTGTCATCTTTGTTGTTTACGTAAAAAGGATCAGTCAAGACTCCTGTCATCGCTTCACCGTTGGCATTCACACCGCCAAACGCCGCTACATAAGTGTCGCTTGGAGTCGGAAAATTGTGTACGCTCATCGCTATACTCGACCACACCTGTAATATCAATAGAAAAACCAAAAAAGGCAGAACTATTTTTTTTATCATTTCGTATTTCATCTTTTTTCCTTGTATTTGAGTTTAGTTTAAACTTAGAGGTACCTAGGGTTATCTAGGAGGTTATATATTTTTTATAGCTAGGTACCTGTAAGTCTAAACTTCCGGCATATGGATTTCACATGCCGGGAGAGTTATCATAAATTATTTTGTTACATACTTTGGATCGGCACATCCTGCCGGTCCATAAGGACATACATAGTTTGGCTGCTCAGTTTTTACCGTCCATTTATTTATTTTTAAAAGCTCCTCTTTAGAGACCTTAGAGTGGCTTACTTGAAAGTCAAAGATATAATCAACAGCTTTGTTTGGGTCATACACTTTTCCATCCATAAACATGTTGTATTTATCAACACCGTCTTTTTTCCAAGGACTCGGAGGAAGTGCATAGCCTATCTCTTTGGCAACCTGCTCAAACAAATCAGGTCTGTAAACCGATTCGATTACGGCTTTCATATCTACTGCTTGCTCAATCTGTCCCCATCTGTACATCTGAGTTATAAACCACATGCCGTGAGAATAGAAAGGATACGCCGCATAGTAGTTGGCAAAAACATTAAACATCGGATTTGCTTCAGACTTCTGACCTTTTAAGTACTGAAATGTTCCGACCATTGATTTTTCAAGTACATCTACAGGTGAATTCACATAGTTTTTCTGAGCTAAAATTTTAGCCGCCTCCTTACGGTTTTCCCACGAAGTGTCTAGCCACATTTGCGCTTCAATGATTGCTTTCATTACAGCTTTTGTTGTCTCCGGGTTTTTAGTGATAAAATCAGCTCTTGTTTGAAGAACTTTTTCAGGGTTGTTGTTCCAAATATCGTAGCTCGTTACAAGAGTAGAACCTTTTTCCATCATAACAACTCTCTCATTCCATGGCTCGCCGACACAGTACCCTTCAATATTCCCGGCTATGAGATTACTAGGCATAGTCGGCGGTGGAAATGGCTTGATAGTCGCATCTGCTTCGGGATTAATCCCTGAAGTTGCCATCCAGTAACGGAGTTGATAGTTATGTGTAGAAACCGGGTGAACCATACCAAAACTTAAAGGCTGATAGTTTGAACCTTCAGCTTTATGTTTTGCATCTATATATTTTTTGAGTGACTCAGAACCAAGAGGACGACTGCTCTCATCCATGCCGTACTCTTTCATGTGATCTATGATGTTGTTTCCGAATGTAATTCCGTTGCCGTTGAAGTCAAGAGATAAAACAGCTTGAAGATTAGCGTTACCGTTTATTCCTAGCGTTGCAGCAATGGGCATACCTGCAAGCGCATGAGAAAAATCATATTCGCCTGAGATTACTTTCTGTTGAATTCCCGGCCATCCGCCGCCCTCTTTAACCACATTTACACTCAGTCCGTATTTTTCAAAGAAACCTTTCTCCTTGGCGATAACGATAGGTGCACAGTCAGTCAGAGCGATAAAACCTATATTTAACTCTTTTTTCTCTAATTCAGCCAACAGTGAAGTGGTAACTATGGATAATCCTAAACCAATTACAACAAGTCTTTTCAACATACTATCTCCTTAATTTTACATTTTTTTTGTTTCGCTTGGAGAAGTATATCAGTTGTAGATGCATTAATGTACTAATAATTGTATAATTTTTATACAATGTAATCTTAGTTCTACATTAAAATATGGTGTATAATACAAGTATAATAAATAGGGAGTTTTTAAATGATAAAGTCGGTTTGCGGATATTGCGGGGTAGGGTGTGGGATAGAATTTGACAAAGATAAGCTTATAGGAGATGTGGCGTATCCTATAAATGAGGGAAACCTCTGTTCTAAAGGAATTTCTGAACTTATAAGTATAAATACATCTACTAGATTGCTAAGACCGCTTATAAGAGAGAGTATAAAGGATGAGTATAAAGTTTCATCGTGGCAGGAGAGTATAGCTGCCATCTCAGATAAAATAAAACAAACTTCAAAAGAGAAGATAGGTTTTTATCTCTCAGGGCAACTTTTGACAGAGGATTATTACATTGCAAATAAACTTGGCAAGGGGTTTATCGGCACAAATAATGTTGATACAAACAGCCGTACATGTATGTCAAGTGCAGTAGTCGCTTATAAAAAATCGATTGGAGCTGATTTTGTTCCTTTGAGAATGGAGGATATTTTTAAAGCAAATTTGCTTATTTTGGCAGGTGCCAATACGGCTGAAGCGCATGTGGTGTTTCATAACAAAATTAAAAAAGCAAAAAAAGAGGGACTCAAAGTAGTAGTAATTGACCCTAGATTTACCGATACGGCAAAGATTGCCGACATCTATCTGCCCATCAAGGTCGGAAGCGATATAGATTTTTTTAACCTAATATCAAAAAGATTAATCGATGAAGAGTTGTACAATCGAGAGTTTGTGGAGCATCATGTAAACAACTTCGAGCTACTGAAAAACAAATTTAAAAGAGCAGCCGTTACAAAGATGTTAAAAAGAACAGGGCTGACAACTGAGCAGTTTGAGGAGTTTTTTGAGCTTTACAAAAAGAGCGAAAATATAATCACGGCATGGACTATGGGGTTAAATCAATCCGTTCAGGGTGTAGATAAGAATTTAAGCCTTATAAACACGCACCTTTTAACCGGCAAAATATTTAAAGATGGAAATGGACCTCTCAGTCTTACCGGTCAGCCAAATGCGATGGGAGGAAGAGAAGTCGGAGGACTCTCAACTATGCTTGCTGTTCATTTGGGGTTTGACAGTGAGAGTATAAAAAAAGTATCAAAATTTTGGAATACCGATAAGATAGACAATAAACCTGGGTTGACAGCAACACAGATGTTAGAGGCAAATTTGGATATTCTAATTGTCTGCCATACAGACCCGGTTTACCATTTACCAAACAGAAATAGAGTTGAAGAGATGATAGCAAAGATTCCGATGGTTGTCGAGATGAATGCGTATGAAAATAGCGAAACATCAAAGTTCGCACACATTAGGCTGCCCGCGGCTCCTTGGGGTGAAAAAGAGGGAACGCAGACTAATCTCGATAGAACAATTACAAAACAGGAAAAACTGACACGCACCTCTATAGAGTGCAAACCTGATTGGGAGATATTTAAACTTTTGGCATGTGAATTGGGGTATGAAAAAGAGTTTAGGTATAAACATCCTAAAGAGATATTTCAAGAGTATCAAGAGATGACTAAATTAAACGGCTACATGGATATGAGTGAAGTTTCTTATGATGAACTTAGAAATAAACCATTTATTTGGGGAGAGAAGATAAAAAACTTTTTAACTCCGGACAAAAAGGGCAATCTTTTTTTTGTGGAAAACAGACTGCTTAGCGAAAAAACAACTCTTGAATATCCCTTTATACTTTTAACGGGTAGAACCAGAGATCAGTGGCACAGCGGAACAAAAACAAATCTGCCGACAACTCTGCTGAAATATAAAGAGTTGAATTTTTGTGAGATAAACCCCGTTGATGCTGAAAATTTAAACATTAAAAACGGTGAAACTGTAAAAATTCTCTCTATCAGAGGCGAGCTTGTAACTAAAGCCATGATAACAAACGACATCAGAGAGAAAACAATATTTATTCCTATCAGCAATAGAGAAGTGAATTATTTAACAAATGATTTATTCGACAGAGAGTCCTTGCAACCTGATTATAATCACAGTGCCGTAAAAATCCAAAAGCACATGGAAGCGCATATTGATTTGTAGTAAATAAATCAAAAAATCATAGACAGGGTAGGTGCGCGCCCTGTCCTTTTAAATTTTCTTATAACTTAATTTTTCATTAACTATACCTAGATAATACAATAAAATTACTTCTTATCTCAAGATTACCGCTATATTGTATAAAAATCATACAACTAGATATTAAATTTACATTAAAATCATGATATAGTTTTTGAAATTAAATCAGGGGGAGAAGAAGAAATGATATTTACAGACTCATTAGAGTTATTGTCTTTTCATTGGGTTGCTTATACAATATATTCAGCAATGATAATATCAGTTGTTGCATGGTTTGGGTATAACCTAGTAAGAAAAGATACTAAATCAGTCGTGCGTATTCCATTTTATTGGTATATGGCATTTTTAGTTACAGGCGGGGTAGGACATCATATATTTACATATAATACGATTCCATGGGTATCAGAGGATATTAGCAGACATGAAATTAAACCGGATGCCAGTTATGATTTTACAATTGCCAAACATAAATGGATACTTCCGTCTCAAAAAATCATTGTCCAGTGTGATGAAAGAATTCTTTTTAATGTTGTCAGTCAAGATTTAACATATGGATTTGGACTGTTTCGCCAAGATGGATCGATGGTAATGCAGATGCAGGTGAATCCGGGAAGCAAAAACGATATTCTTTGGACCTTTCACCACAATGGTGTATTTAATTTGGATTCTACAGAATATTCCGGTCCTGCCCAATATAATGAGCATGGGGAAAATTTAATGAAAATAGATAATATTTTAGAAGTTGTAGGCTGTAAGAATGGAGGTTCAAAATGAGTTTTACAAAGAATTTAATGAGTGGGACAAATTTTGACCATACAAGCTTAAACGCTTTACAAAAAGTTACACTTCGTGCTGTCGTAATGTCATTTTTATTTTATGGCTTAGTTGCCTTAGAGGGAATGATTATGAGAATGGTGGAGGTTGGAAAAATACCGCAAAATCCAATTCCTGAAATGTTTTTTCAACCGGAACATTTTTTCTCAATTATGACAGTTCACCCAATAATAGGTATATTTGGCTCAACTTATCAGCTGGTATTTGGTGCTTTTATGTTTTTGGTTCCCTACTTAACGAAGAAACCGCTTTACAGTATAAAATTAGCCAACTTTGTATGGATAATGATTACCCTCGGCACATTATTGGCTTGGATAGCTGCCTTTGTATGGCAATATGCTCCACTTTATACGCTTTATTGGCCTCTTCCTGCCGATACCGAGCAATTTCATGTCATAGGCGGTATTGTATTTATTGTCGGTGTCGCACTGATTATGGTTGGTACTTTCGGATTTATTTATAACATCTATGCAACTATTTTTGCAAGAATCGGTGTTCATAAAGATAAAACTACAAAAGAACTTTTAATCTCCGGCTTTGGGATTGACGGCATACTCAATCTTTTTAATAAACTTATAGGTAAGCCTCCTTATACAAAAGAGCCTGCATTAGCACTTCCGGTTGTTGCTATTTTTAGAGGTACTGTTGATACATTTTTAGATGCCGTGGTTATTTTAGGCGCAGGTGTATTGGTGCTTATATTTTTGTTAGCTGATTTAGGGGGTCTTCATTTGGATGTTACCGCTATTGATGCTCTTTTATACAAAAACTTTTTTTGGTGGGGACTTGACCTTGTCGCTGATGGGTTGGTTCTCATCTATGTTGCCGGTTCATGGTATCTTTTAGCTACATTGATTACAGGTCAAAAATTGTTTATGGAAAATGTTGCTCGTGCTGCACTTATGCTGGAGCTTCTTGTTTCTTGGATGGTTTGGTCTCACCATTTGTTGGGTGATCAAGGTCAACCTGACATGATGAAACTCATCTCCGGTGAGATGGTTACGGCATTTGAGCTTCTTACTCAAGGTTTGGCACTGTTTATTACTTTAGTCACTTTATGGAAAGCTCGTCCGCTTAAAGTAACTATGGAGTTAAAATACCTTCTTGGAGGCTTGTTAGGTTTTGGTTTGGCTGTTCCCGCTGCAATTATTCAAGCAGATATGGGAATGAACAGAGTACTGCATAATACTCAGTGGATTATTGGAGCGCATGTACATATCGCAATTATTGTCGGTCTCTATATGACTCTCTATAGCGCCGTCTTTGTTTTATGGCCAATTGTGACAAATAACACACAGTTATACTCTAAAAAATTGGCAAATGCCCACTTTTGGTTACACCTCATCGGCGGTATCGGTATGGGTGCATTTATGGGCATGGCGGGACTTGACGGTATGCTTCGCCGTCATCTTTATGTAGACGGACAATTTCAAACTGACATGATACTGGCAGCTGTAGCCGGAAGTATGTTGCTTTTAGCTTGGGTACTCTTTTTATACAATATTATTATGAGTGTTGGATTAAAAGGTCTCATAGGTATATTTTTACCTGCCAAAGATAAAACAGCTTCTTATGGCATAGAACCGGAAATTGCATAAAATTTCATAGAAGCAGCCCTTTTCTTGGGTTGCTTTTACTTTAGGATAATTCTTGATAAATTTAAACAGAGTGGCTCATGAGATAAAAACTGTTGGTTTGTATGATTTAATCTTACAAGATGTATGTAAAATTTCTTCAAATACTAAAGTGAATGAAGAGAAGATATTAAAGGTTATAGAGGAAAACCCACAACTTTTAAAAGAGTACATGCAAACAAATGTTGAATATAATTTGAGCAACATTCATTTGCGGGATATAAATCTGAATGATTTAAAAGATGATTGCAAAGTCAAAGCCGAAACGGTAAATAAAAATCTATCACATTTAAGAGAGATAGAAAAATATACACTGGATTTTGAACAAAGCTCTACCCTTGTTATCATCTTTTCAATCGAATTTTTTGTACTTTTTTCAGTGCAATATTTTATAGTTTTACTCGACCTAAAAGAGTGGCAATGGTGGATATACGGTCTTTTTGCATCCTCTGTATTTTTTGCTTGGCTTTATGCAAGAAAACAAAGAAAGCTTTATGCAGCAAACAAAAAGATGTATGATGAAAAATATAGAGATACTCTGAATCTTATACATGAACTTGAAGGCAAGCATTGCATTACAAAGAATGAACTTTTGATTGATAAGTGTGAAGAACATGTCTAGTGCTATCGATATCGTATATGTTTGGAACAAGGAAACATTTCTTGAAGCAAGCAAAGCAAGCTATGATTATGAAATGAAGCATTCCCATAAAAGATTTTTAGGATGGATATTTATTGCTTTTACTCAGTTTGGTGTTGTCGGTGCTTTAAAGAAAGATGTATATGGTTTACTCATTATTTCCACTGTTTTAGTAATTTACTGGTACGCCATGCGTTGGCCTTTAAGAAAAATAATACTCTTGAAAGGTTTTGAAACATCTGCCAATAAAAATCATAAATTTATTATGAGCGCTGATAATGCCGGCATAAAAGTTGATGAAACTCTCATAAAATGGGATGCAATTTTAGAAGTTGTTTCTTTAAAAAACGGCTTCTTACTTTATCACGGCGTTACATTTTTATTTATACCAAAAAATGCTTTTTTGGATGCAGAACAAAAGGATAAATTCTCACAATTAGCCAGAAAAAATATCCAACACTATAAAGAGGATAAGTGAATCTGAATACTTCTGCCAATCATTGAGATGAAAAAAATACTTACAGATATAAGTCAAGACAGAGTATTATCTCCTTTGAATCATGTAAAAATCTTTTTGAAAATGTCCGGCACATATTGCCTGATGCGCTGGAGATATATTTTTGTGAGATAAATATACCATCTTTTGAATTTTTACATATGTAGTAGTAATCTTTGAGTGAATAATCTTCTCCATGCACAGAAGGTTCATAAAAGCCTCTTTGTTTTGTTAGAAGAGTTGTTTCACCTATTTGCGTAGAATCATATGAATTTATAAAATAGAGTGCTTCAACAATTTGTACTTCCTCCAATATTTTCAGCACTTTTGTGCTTTGAATATCTTTAGTTTTAGTAATAATTGCAATGATTTTTTCCGAGATATTTAAGGCTTCCAATTGAAGATTATTTTTAACTCTTATGATAGACTCTAAATAATCTTTATGTTTATATCCAATAGTTTGAATTTTATTGACTACCTCTTTGCAGTCAGCTTCACCGACAGAGGGATATGCAAAATAATATCCTTGAAACAGGTCTATTCCGAAGTTTAAAGATTTTAAAACTTCACTGTCATATTCAACACCTTCGGAGAGAGCAATAGCACCAATTTTATAGCACATATTGGCGATTGCGCCTAATATAGCTGCATTTATATCATTTGTTTCTATATCTTTTAAAAGTGATTTATCTATTTTAACAATATCCGGTTTTACAATAGAAAGTCTGTCAAATTGTGAGTCGCCCGTGCCAAAATCATCAATCGCAATATTAAACCCTCTCTCTTTATAATAATTTGAAAAATCTTTGAGTGACTGAGTGCTCTGTATCTCATCTTCCTTCACTTCTAAAACGATATTTTTTGCAGGAATATTTAGTGTAGCAAGCACCTCTTCAAAGGAGTATTGTTCACTTTTAAATGCATTATTAATAGAGGATGATTCGAAATTTAAAAAAAGCAGTACCTTGTTGTCTCTGTCATAATAGTCTTTAAACTTTTTTATAGACATTATTCTGGCTAGCTTATCTAATTCTAATGCTAGACCAGCGGCTTTAGCCTCTTCAAAGAGGATATTCGGTGGTATGTAAATATCATTTTTATATCCTCTTAATAGTGCTTCATATCCAAAAATCTTTTTCTTTTTTATAGATACAATCGGCTGAAAATATATGTCAATATGGGTAATGCCAAGTTCTTTAAAATACAATTTTATATCCTTTTTTAATAGCTGATTTGATTACGCCGATTTTGTTCGAGGAATCATATGTGTCTGATTCGGTTCTACAAGACTGCTGTTTATTTTTTCAATGCTTAAAATACTTAAAACATCTTTACTGCCGGATTCTTTAGACGGGAACACGATACTTTGAATAAGTGTTCCGTTTCCTATGACATACTCTTGCAGAGGTCTGATATCATCTATGCGTATCTCAGGAATATCGCTGAGAGAATTTACGAGTATTCCTATATATCCTCCCTCTTTTCCGAATTTTAGAACAACTATCTCTTCATACTTTTGCTCATTATGCTCTTTTATAAAACCCTGTATATCGATGACTGAAATAACACTCTCTTTATAGATAATATTTCCTTTAAAGTGATGGTCATTGTCCATTTTTATCGTAGATATTAAATCATTGATACAGACAGCTTCAACAACATCCGATGCTCTTACACCTAACCACTGCGAGCCAATCATAAATGATGCAATGTCAACACAATTTTGGGTAAGATCCATAGATATATCTTTTTCAAGTGCAAACTTTTCATTTACATATACTTTTGTCTCCTCTACATCACTTATGTAAGAAAAAACAAAATTGTAGACATTGTTTACATAATCATCTTTTTCGCTTTTAAATTCACGGTATCCTTTGGAACATTGTGCACCAAGCGCATAATATGTTCCGTTAAATTCAACTATTTCGCTGAGTGACTCTCCATTTTTAAGTTCAAAAAACTTTTTATCAATGTTAAATAAACTGCCGGTAGAGTATTCATCACTGTTGGATGCGATAATGACTTGCTCTTTTGTTGCTAGAACACAAATGAGTCCCTTTTGAATGCTCCCGTCATGTTGTTTTGGAAGAGATTCATGAATCATCGCCTTAAACTGCACTTGAGAGTCAAATACTATACCGATGCCGCCGACTACTTTTTTTTCATTTTCCAGTGAGAGTATGGGTGCATTATAAATATATGTATGTTGAGAGTTGTATAAGTTTGACTGCTCAAAATCCGATACGAAGTATTTGGAGGAATCTATACTTTTTAACGTATTATTCACCCAGCCGTTTGATAATTTACGACCGATTAAATGTGCCTCGTCTTGATTTGAAACAGAGATAACCACACCCTCTCTGTCATAGAGAAAAATATTTGTATAAACTGTGTATAAGTCGTTAATGTAAGCAAGAATATTTTGAATATATTCGCGCTCCAATGAATTAATCTGTTCATTTTCCAGAGTTTTTCTAAAGTCCGGTGTCAAAGCCCACCATCTACAGTCATTTGCTCTCTCATAGAGGTTTCTGTCCATAATGTCAAGTATAAGGTCTGCTAAAAAGAGGCTGTCGCCAAGAACCATAGTTTTAGTCAGGTTTGCCATGGAAGCACCTATTATATCCTTAGTGTTTTCACCGGTTTTGCGTATCTCCTGAAGCAGAGCTCTTGAGAATTGTTTGTTATTGTTGCTGGAGTTGCTCTGTTTAATATTGCCGTTCCAAATTGCTCTGTTGAGATTATGCTGAATATCACTCGCTTGTACGGGAATATTTTTCAGACTATCTGAGAATTGATTGCCATGCTGCAGAATTGCCAAGAGAAGTTCTTGAGTTATCTCAAAATTTTCATCCCCTAAGTGTGAAAAAGCATGCTCAATGGGTACCATGATGTGCCCATACCAGCCAAGACCCAAAAAGCCTTGGTATCCGGTGGTTTTGCAACTTTTTGCAATGTAGTCTCTTCCTCCAAAAGACACGACTTTGTAATTACTATCTAAAACAGTATCAAGTGTCGCACCTATCGGAATGTGATACTTGTCACTTGATGCTATAACTTCAGAGTTATTATTGAGCAGTGTAATGCACTCTTTTGTTTTTGGATTCACTAAGTTGCTGAATATCTCTTTCATCTCATCTTCAAACTTAAAACAGAGGCATAAAATACCCAGTGCTTCAGAGTTTGCGTCATTAGTCTTGGTAACCCTATAGGAATAGACAAGACTCTTTTTATGCGCAGGTAGAAAATCATGATGTTTGAAGGTTTCTACATACTCCCTATCTGTATGAAGCGCCTCTGAAATGACTGAATCATGTGACTTTGCAACTTTGTTTGTGTTGTCTATATTTGCAAGGATATCTCCGTTTGTATTCATTAAAACAATATCAAAATAGACGCTGTATTTATCGACATACTCTCTAAAGCGTTTTTGCATCTTTTGAAATTCTTTCTCATAACCATCACTATATTTTGTGTGATTGTTGCGCAAGAACTCTCTTATCTTTTCGTCAGTTGCCAGAAAACCTATGTCGGCAGTTCTCTCAAAAAGATTTCTTATCATAATATCAACAGCCACTTGAGCTTTGGAGTTCATCTCATTTACACTTTTTTTAAGCAGTTCAGTTGCCAGAAAGTTGATGAGTTCAGAAGATAGAGCAGTAAAGTTGCTTTTGATTTTACTCATATTTACACCGGCATCACCAAGTTGGCTTAAAAGTGAAAGACTGTCCCAGTTTTTGCTAATGTCGTTTAGCTTCTCTCTGCTCTGCTCAACCGAATCCATATGTTTAATAAACGGAAGTAATTCTGATGATATCTGAAAATTTTTATATTCTACAAGAGATGAACTCATAATAATCCTTTTAAAGTATTTGTTGCTTGAATTATATACACCAAATTTTTTTAATTAGAAAATTAATGTATAAAATTTAATCAGTACGAGAATAGACAATATGCAAACACCATTAGAGAGTTTTATGAACTACAAAGCTGCCATTGACTTTAGGATAGATTTTTATCTGCGCTGAGCTATAATTCGCCCACAAGGAATTCATTACATGGCACAACCAACCTATAAATCTATCAAAAAAAAGTACTACGATATTATAAGTGTAGCAACGCGCACCAAGCAGGTAGTTCATCTTGTCGCACAGCATGACAAAATTGCTATGTTTGATACAATCGTCAAAAATAATGCAGATAAGCAGATTGTAGTAATTACAAAAAGCAAACGCAAAGCGGATGAACTAAGTTCATATCTTGCATCTCAGAATGTTAATGCTAAAGCGACGCATGGCA
This sequence comes from Helicobacteraceae bacterium, assembly GCA_947498025.1. GTDB lineage: Bacteria > Campylobacterota > Campylobacteria > Campylobacterales > Sulfurimonadaceae > Sulfurimonas. Next base: position 52,412 of record CANMJR010000003.1, on the reverse strand, counting down.
ACCATAGAACTTCAGAGCAAGAGGCAGTCGCTGCTTCCTTTAATAAATCTGAAATAGATGTTCTTATCACCACCGATACAATTTTACAAACGCTCAACTTAGCCAATGTAGCGATGATTCTTAGCTATGATATTCCAAGTCAGCTAGAGAACTATTTTGTGAGAGTAGGTCACCTTAAAGAGATGGGTGTATCTATCGCTTTTGTAAGTCCGGAAGATCAAGGACAGTTAAGCAGTATAGAGTTGCTTATGAAGCAAGAGATTCCACAAGAAGAGGTAGAAGATTTTACAGCGACACGACCTCCTCGCATGGATAAGGCAGCTCGCTCAGATAAAGATAAAAAAAAGAAATCACGCCATCGTAAAGAGAAAGTAAAAAGAGTGGGTAAGCCGAAAGAGATATAAGCATGCATCCCACCTTGGGGGAGGATGGAACGAGAAGATTTTCTGACAATTACTTAAAAAACATATTTTACACCAAGACTAAAATATAATGTATCTTGCGTTACACCACCTAAAAATACATTTCCGCTTTGTAGATGATATGCAAATTGATAATTTGAATAGATGTAATCTACATTTGCTGAAATTTTAAAAGTTTTACAAACGTCATATGCGTATCCTAAAAGCAAATTAATTTCTATAACATCTGTATCTTTTATAAAAACAGCAGGTTTTGGTCCGACACCATTGCTGAGTGTTGCATAAGAAACATTTGTTAGCCCATTTTTAGTCATAAAAGAATTTCCTTTTGTGGACTGTGAGCCAATGCCACCCCTTGCACCAATAGTAATCATTCCCCAATTTTTATTATCATTAATTTGAAATCCACCTCGTGCACCAATACCGTAACCATTTTCAAAATTTTTATTGCTATCATATTGCCATCTGTAAATAAATCCACTAACAGGACTATAAATAGATGAATTAATGGTACCAATTTCAATATCTGATCTCACACTGCTTTTTTCACCGACAACATTTCCAACACTTTCTTTTCCACCAAAATAACCATCGTCCATACTGTTGGTTACACCGTAATCCGTTCCTATATAAAATCTGCTGCCATTGTAATACGGTAAATTTTCATCTAATGGATAAGCAAACAAATTTATATAAATCAAAGCTAAAATTGTTAATAACTTTTTCATTTCACATTTATCTCCAAGTATATCTTAGATTTATCCCGCATTAAAATTATTCCAAGCTATCTTCGCAGCTCTCTCAAATTCATTTGTTTTCATTTTTGAGCCTTTTCTATCTCTGAAAGCCCCATTAATACCAAAGCTTCTGTTTCTTTCAAACCTACTTTTTTAGCAATGATAAGAGCTTCGTTAAATGTTATCTTTGCTTCATCGAACCGTGATTGTCTAAAATAAAAAATTCCTAAATTACTCTTATGTATCCCAAGCTCTGAGTATTTTCCAAACTTCTCATCGTTTTCAATAGCTTTGAGATACATCTCTTCTGCTTTTTTGATATTATTTATACCATCATAAAGCACTCCAATGTTACTATAAATGGTTCCTTTCTCGGACTCTTCGCTATACTTCAATGCTTTTTCGTAATAATCAAGTGCTTTTTCGGGCTGAGATTCTTTGTCATAATACTGACCAAGATTATGATAGGATGTAGCTATATTATTTGTGTTCCCTAATTTCAAGTTTACCTCTAAATTTTTCATATAATAAGTGTATGTTTGTTTTGAATTACCCAAGTTAGAGTAGGCAACTCCAAGCAAATTATAAATGACTGCATAAGCATCTAATGATTGTGCTTTTTTCTCCGCTTCTATGAGGTAAGGGAGTGCTTCTTGGTAGCGTTGTTGTTGCACTAGTGATGCTCCAGCATACAAAAAATTATCGAACGAACGCTCTGTTTTGAGTTGTTTGATATAACATTGTTCGGATTGGGTGTAATTGCCTGCCTGATAAGTGGCATTACACATATCTTCTGCCATGGCAACTGTACTTAGTAATCCTGCACAGAGGAGGGAGAGAGTTAGGTTTTTCATCACTTCATCTCCTCTTTTAAATCATCGTATTTTTTTCCACCATTTTCTTCGAGAAATAGTATGTACTCATCTATTTGCTCTTTTAGAGCGTCATTTCTTTTAACTCTATCTTTTGTAAGTTCTTTGTATGCAGAATCAAGTGCAGTTATTTTTGCACTTCCTGTGTCATATACTCTGTTCACATCGGCACCGTTATCAAGAAGTATTTTACCAATCTCTTTCGTTCCTACTACGATTAAAGGTGTTCCATTGCCTCTTGTTTTTGAGTAAATCACTTCTGCATTCACATCTATCTTTGGATGTGATACTATAATATATTTTACTTCCTCCAAACTATCGCAATAACATGCTCTCACTAAACGCAACTCTGCCTTATCATAAGCATCTTGAAGTTCTGCAACCCGCCCATCAGAATAAGTTATTTTTACCATTTATAAATCCTTTTTTGTGAAGTTGAGGATTATATATATATATGTTTTGCCTTAATCTGTTATTTTTTATGTGTGGATGAAATTGGGGTTTTGTTGGAGATGCAAGCGTGGTTTTTGAGAGAGAAATTATAGATTTATTTATGGCTCCTCACACCCATCTTCTAAAAAATAGATTTTTTCATAATGCTCCCAAGAAGCGAAATAATTCTGGTTTAAGTTTCAAGGGTTTATTGAAATGTTAAAAGAAAAATAGAATAGACTTCTTTCATAACCCATTTTTTAGATTGCTTCACTGCGTATCCAATTCTTCTATATCCAAACATATGCTACAATACACGCATAATATTACGGAATATATTAAGGAGAATTAAACTATGGTAACTTATGCTACAAATGAACTCATCCCATCATCAGAGTTTGCTAAAAAATTTGGGAGTTATCTATCTCAGATTAAAGATAGCACTATGGATAAGTTTGCAATACTTAAAAATAATAAAGTTGAAGCTGTTTTAATCTCAAAAGATGAGTATGAAAGAATGAGTGAGGCTTTAGAACTACTTGAAAATCAAGAGATTTATAACATAGTCAAAGAAAGAACTTCTAAGCCATACAAAACTATTTCACTTGAAGAGATGGCAAAATCGTTTGACATAGATTTAGACAAGCTGAACTAATTATGTATGCTATCGAGTTTCATGAAGATGTTCGTAAAGATTTAAAGGAATTGGGTCATAGCACAGCAGCTCTTGTGTTTAAGAAACTATTAAAAATAGCTCAAAATCCACTTGTTGGTGATGACCTTGGAAACAAAGCCAACAATAATCTTGCAGGACTTAGAAAAGTCTATGTTGACAATAAACGACTAAGAATAGTCTATAAAATAATTGAAGATAAAATAGAAGTTTTTGTTATTGTTGTAGGTAAAAGAGATAGCATGGAAGTTTACAAAAAAGCAGCCAGTAGAATTTAAACCCGAATTATGCAATCTACGGCTCAAGAGGTGGTTTAAGCTTCGAGGGTTTATTGAAATGTTGAAAGAAGTCTATATACTTACCCATGATACGATTACTTTGACTAATCGTATCATAATGTGATTTGAATAAAACTTGTAATCATCTCAAAATTATTGATTGAAATGTCTGCTAAATTCTGCCCCCTGCAGCAACGCCCCAAGTAGTTCTCCATCTGGTTTTAACTAAGCTTATCCCCATAAGAGCAACAAGAACAACTGCCGCAAATATCATAAATCCTGCTGAGTAGCCGTCAAAAGTGCCTTTGCTCCATCCAAAAGTATTGATAAGCGCTGTGCCTCCAAAACCTCCTGCTGCACCTATAATGCCTGTCATAATTCCGATATCTTTGCCGAATCTTTGCGGAACCAACTGAAACACTGCACCGTTTGCCATGCCGAGGTTCGCCATGATTAAAAACAGTACCAATATTGCAAAGCCAAAAGGTAGAGTTACCGTCGCACTTAAAATTGCTAAAAGTATAACCGAACCAAAAAAGATATAGAGAGATTTGATACCGCCCAAGTGATCTGCAATAGCTCCGCCGACAGGTCTTAAAATTGCACCTGCAAAGATACAAAGAGCACCGAAATATCCTGCGACTACTTTAACATTTCCCTCATTAAGCATGTCCAAACCAAAAGCGCTCATGTCAGCCTGATAAGTACTCATAAGATAGACTTTCATGTATCCTGCAAATCCTACGAAACCGCCAAAACTTACTGCATAAAAGAGGTTAAACCACCAAGTATCTTTGTCTTTAAGCAATTTACCGTAATCTTTAAGTTTTTTAGGGCGCACCGTATAAACCTCTGCGGGTGCATCTTTTGCCATAAACATATAGGTTACAAAAATAATTGAAGATAAAACCGCACCGACTAAAAACACCGACTCCCATCCCCAAAGCTCTGCAATTTTTGGAGCGAATAAGAAGTCGATTACAACACCGATATTACCGGCTCCTGCAATTCCTAAAACCACACCTTGAAGCTTTGGCGGATACCATTGACCTGCCTGTGGGAGTGCAACCGCAAAAGAGGCTCCTGCAAAACCAAGACCAAAAGCAACGACAAGAAGTTCATCATAAGTAATTCCTGCACCTCTAAAGTATGCATAAAAAAGTACGGCAATAACTACAGCTTGTGAAACCAGTGCAGTCTTTTTTGCACCAAACTTATCTACTCCAAAGCCAAGAACAATTCTTAAAATCGCACCTGCTAATATAGGGATAGATAAAAGTGTTGCTTTTTGCCCCTCACTTATTATAAATCCGCCGACTGCCAATGCCTCAGAAATCTCTGTCGAGAGGGGACCGAGCATTGTCCAAACCATAAAACTAAAATCGAAGTACAAAAATGCTGCCAGCAGTGTCGGCCAGTGTCCTTGTCCTTTTAACGCTTTAAATCCTGCCATCTTATTTTCCTTTAAACTTAATTTTTCATTAAGTATTTTTGAGCTGTAAAAGTATATCCCCTTTCTAGTCAGTAATTAGTCATTAAATTGTATAAAAATCATACAGTTACTATTAATTTTACATTAAACTAGCTGTTATAATTTTCTCAACAATACATAAAGGAGCATTATTATGGAAGCACTACAAAAAATAAGTGAAGCAAGAAATAAAAAACTTAATAAAATAGAAGAGATTAAAAACTCAAAGAGTCCGTTAGAAGCTTTTGAAAAACTTCAAACATACGCAAAAAACGGGTATGACTCTATTCCTGATGAGGATAAAAAGTACTTTTTAAAATGTTTTGGGATTTACGACAGACCTGCAACTCCCGAGCGGTTTATGATAAAACTTCGTATCCCGGGCGGTCATCTTAACGCCGAACAGGCAAGAGCAATCGGTGAGTGTGCCAGAGATTACGGAGAGGATTATATAGATTTGACGACAAGAGCCCAATGTGAACTGAGATACCTTAGAATTGAGGATATGCCGACTCTTTTAAAACGACTTTCATCTGTTGGAATTGACGCATTCCAAACAGGCGTGGATAATTTTAGAAATATCTTAAATGACCCTTTGGATGCATTGGCATTTGACAATGTTTTGCCGTCTCAGCAACTTCTTTTAAAACTTCAGAAGATGTTTTTGTACTCTCCTGAATGGATTTCTGCACTTCCTAGAAAGTTTAATACGGCGATTACGGGTTCTCTCTCAAACAGATGTAATATTTACGGGCATGACTGCTCTTTTGTGTTGGCTCAAAAAGAGGGCGTTTACGGTTATAACATGTATCTAGGCGGAAAAGTCGGCACAATCGCAAAGAATGCAGATATATTTTTAAAAAATGAGGAGGAAGTGTTAAAAGCCTTTGCTTCCATTGCAGATATATTTAAAAGATTCGGTTTTCGTGACAACAGAAATAAAAACAGACTTCATTTTCTCATAGAGGCAGTGGGGATGAGCGAGATTTCGAGCGCCATCCGAGAGAATGCGGGAGTAGATTTCGCAACTGCGGGCGAGACCATGACAAAGATAGATTTTTATGACCCTGATCAGGGGAAAGTACAGCTTAGTGACGGCTCATTTGCTGTGCATGTGGTTGTTCCCTCGGGCGTATTTACCGGTTCTGCTATGATTGAAGCGGCAAATCTGAGTGAGAGTTACGGAAATAAAGAGATACGTTTTGACATGGAACAGAGTCTTTACATTTTGGGTGTTAAAGATGTTGAGACACTTTTAAAAGAGAGTTTTTTTGAGCGATATAAGAGTGTAAATACTCCCTATTTTAATCACCTCATAGCATGTGCGGGAACAGCGCATTGCCCCTTTGGAGTGATTGAAAATAAAAATGATGCAATTGCTATGTCAACATATTTGAGCGAGAAAGTAGCGTTAAAGTCAGGCAGAGTTCGAATGTATTGGTCTGCATGCGTAAAAGGGTGCGGAATACATGGTTTGGGAGATGTCGGATTTGAGGGATGCAAGGCAAAAGTTGCCGGAGAAACGGAAGACGGGGTTCACATCAGTCTTGGCGGAAAGCTTATCAGCGAAGGAGTCGAGGGTTATACGGTTGTGAAATCTGCACCTCTGAGATATGCCAAATATTATGTTGAGACTCTTATGCTGGAATACAAAAAACACAAGGGCACAAGTGAGAGTTTTGAGCAGTTCCAAGATAGAGTTTTGGCACAATATACATCGGCAAATATCGGTTTTATAATGCAGCTTGGAGCCTATCTGAGGGAAAAAAATATCGATATTGAGTTGGGATTCGGAACTAATGTTAAAACCGGTAAAAATGAAGAGTTTGAAGTATTTGAGCTTGGCAGAAAACTCTATGCAAAATTGGCAGGAAAAGAGGCATATTCCGCTTATGATAGATTTACAAATGTACTTAAAAATGAGAAGTTAGAGAATGTAAGAGACCTAGTTCCCTTTGCCGATGAGAAGTTAGTGCAGATGTGCGAAAAAATCTTGGATATAAAAGAGGAGAGCAGAGCGGTTGTTTTTTCTGAATTAATACCTTTTATAAGTCTATAAAAGGTATTAAGCAGATTATTTAAACCAGCTTTTCATTTTATCGATTGCAGAGTCTAAAATTCCTTCATGCGGCTTTGACTCCTCTATGCCGAAAGAGTCTTGCAACTCCTTTAAAAGAGCTTTTTGCTTGTCGTTTAGTTTTTTAGGATAGGTAATATTTACTTGTGCAATTAAATCGCCTTTTCCATGTCCGTGAACATCGGCTATTCCCTCGCCTCTGAAAGTGAAGTGCTGTTTATCTTTTGTCCCGATGTCAAGTTTTAAATCAAGTTCCCCTGTGAGTGACGGGATTTTAAAACTCTCGCCTGCAACGGCCTGAGTAAAAAATACAGGAATTTCTATGTAAACATCGTTGCCGTTTCTTATAAAGTGCTTGTCGGCTTTGACCGTAAATGTGACATATAAATCTCCGCGACTCCCTCTTTTACCGATGTTTCCTTTGCCTGAAACTCTTAGGCGGTTATCGGAATCTATGCCCGCCGGAATTTTGATAGTAACTTTCTCTTTTACCTCTTTGTACCCCACACCCTTACAACTTCCACATGCCTCAGCCGCAGAACTTCCAACGCCGCTACAAACAGGACAAGTTTGAGAAAATGTCATAAACCCTTGTTTCATGTAAACTTGACCCTGACCGCCACACTGCTTACAAGTTGCTAGTTTGCCATCTTTTGCACCCGTACCTTTGCAGTCGCCGCAGGCATTTTTATAGGAGAACTCTATCTCTTTTTCGCATCCAAAAACGGCTTCATGAAAACTGATTTGCATGTTGATATTCATGTCAAGAGAATATTTCTCTATATCTGCAGGATTTTGGCGGCTCCTGCCTCTTGAGCCTCCGCCAAAACCGCTAAACATCTCCTCAAACATAGAACCTAAATCATCAAATCCACCGGATGAGCGACTGGAACCTCTGCCTTGAAGACCCTCTTTACCGTAACGGTCGTAAATGCCTCTCTGCTTGTCGTCGCTTAAGCACTGGTAGGCTTCGTTACATAATTTAAACTTGTGTTCAGCATCGGCATCGCCCGCATTTTTGTCCGGATGATACTTTTTTGCCATCTCTCTGTACGCTTTTTTTATCGTCGTTTTGTCTGCCGTTCGTGTCACTTCTAATATTTCATAATAACTTAAATTTTCCATTTTGTCCTGCATAATCCCGAATTATGTAGTAGATAATTCGGGATAATTCAATATTTTTTTGGAATTATACCGTTTTTACAGTTTAAAATCAGTATAATTCCACCCATGAAATCAGCAATTTACTCCTTATTAACCGCACTATTGTTCTTTGGTTGTTCAAGCAACATTGAAATTGCCCCAAAAGATGAAATTATCATGTCCTCCGATATAAAACAGTGTATTGAAGAGAATGCAACAATAAGTGATGATAGTGCCCAAGAGAGTGCACAAAGTGATGATAATGTTTCAGAAGATGTTTCACAGATAAGTAATCAAAAAGTTTTATGTAGCTCTCTTCCAAAAACACACCTTGTAAAAAGTGCTTTTAAAGAGCTTCCAAAATGGGAAAAAGAGGATTACAACTCTGCACTAAAAGCATTTGTTGAAAGTTGCAATACAAAAAAAACACAAAAAATGTATGGTGAGTTGTGTCTAAAAGCCAAAAGTGCCAAAAATGCAAAAGAATTCCTTCAACAAGAGTTTGAACCCTACGAGATAAAAAATGAAAAGAAAAAGGATGAGGGCTTACTGACCGGCTATTATGAGCCGCTTTTAAACGCCTCTCTTACTAAACATGGCAAATATCAATATCCTATTTATAACACTCCGGACGATTTAATTACGGTTGAATTAAGCTCTATCTATCCGGCGCTTAAAGATTATAGACTCAGAGGCAGGCTTAAGGGCAAAAAGCTGGTTCCCTACTATACAAGAAAAGAGACAAGTTCTAACCATATAAATGCGGATATTATCTGCTACTCCGACTCTAAATTGGATATCTTTTTCTTGGAGATACAAGGCTCCGGCAGAGTTTTGCTTGATACCGGCGAGACGATGTTTTTGGGTTTTGATAACCAAAACGGACATAAATATAGAGCGATAGGGCGCTATTTGGTAAAGATAAAAGAGTTGAAAGTCGAAGATGTTACTCTGCAAAATATAAAAAAATGGCTTATAGCACATCCTGATAGAGTAGATGAAGTGCTAAATTATAATGAGTCGGTTGTTTATTTTGAACAAAGAGACAAAGCAGCAACAGGTTCTCTCGGTATTGAACTCACCGCAAATCGTTCTATTGCGGTGGATCAAAGATATATTCCACTTGGAAGCATGTTGTATCTGGATGCGGGCAAAGATAATATGAATAGAGTAGTTTTGGCGCAGGATACCGGTGGTGCAATAAAAGGTGCAGTGAGAGCAGATATGTTTTTAGGGTACGGAGAAGAGGCTATGAACAGAGCAGGGGAACTTAAAGCAGCGCTAAAACTTTGGATTTTACTTCCCAAAAATGTGGTTGTAAGCAGTCTATGAGAAGAGGCTCTCATGATAAGTTTAACACTCTCGTAGAAGCTCTTCAAGAGTTGCCTACGATAGGAAAAAAGTCTGCCACACGACTTGCGTACCATATGCTGATGAAAGATAGTTTTGTCGGAATGAAAATTTCACATGCCATAGAGGATGCACTGGGAACACTCAAAAAGTGTACGGTATGCGGAGGAATGAGCGAAGATGAACTCTGTTTTATCTGCTCAGACGAGAGACGAGATGCAACAATACTCTGCATCGTAGAAAATGCAAAAGATATTCTGCTTTTAGAGGAGAACGGTCTGTTTGACGGAAGATATTTTGTCTTAGATTCGCTTGAAGAGTTGCAAATTTCAAATTTGATAAACAGTGTAAACAACGGCATAGAAGAGGTGATTTTTGCACTCACTCCGTCTATCTCTAATGATGCGGTTATCCTCTATATAGAAGATAAATTGAGCGGTCACAACCTCAATTTTTCTAAAATCGCGCAAGGTGTTCCGACAGGTGTGAGTTTGGAAAATATAGATATTTTGTCCCTGACAAGGGCGTTAGAAGACAGAGTACACATTTAGGAGTTTCTATGAAATACCTCATTTTACTATGGCTCATAAATGCAGCAATTTTTGCAAATGATATACCTGATGCAATAGATTCTGATTTAACCACTCTTGAGATTGATAAAATACAAAACAAAGAGTCAAAAAATGCCATGAATCGTTGGCTCTCCGGCACTTTTGGGCTTCAGCCGTACAAGGTGAATTATATACTTCCTTACGGATACTCAAATCAACTCTACAAATCCTATACCCCTACAGATAAGTATAAAAGTACAGAAGCAGAGCTGCAGGTGAGTCTGAAGCTCAATGTCGGAAACAATCTTTTTGGTCTGAATGAATCCTATTACCTCTCCTATTCGCATCTTGCACTTTGGCAAATTTATTCGGAATCTTCTCCTTTTAGAGAGACAAACTACAATCCTGACGGTTTTGTGATTTTTCCGATTTATGATGAAAATTCCGGTTTTAATCTTAGGTCTATTAAATTTGCAGTGGCTCATAAATCAAACGGGCAGGGAAGCAACAGGGATGTTACTTATGCAAAACCTGAAGATAACCTTGGTAACCGTTCAAGAAGCATAAACTATATTTACACATCCATCAGGCTTCAGCAGGGCACTCTCCTTACTGATTTGACGCTTATGTCGAGGCTTTCAGAGAGTGAGAAGACAGACGATAATCCGGATATCATGGATTATCAAGGAAACGCAGAGCTGAAGCTTAGCTATTTTGCCGGCAAACAAATGTACACACTTATGGGAAGAGGAAGTTTTTCTACAGGTCTTGGAGCAATTGAGGGCACATACTCGTATCCATTGTTGAATGACGCATTTTTGTACTTCAAAGTGTTTAGCGGCTATGGCGAGAGTCTTATTGATTACAATAATGAGATAACTAAATGTTCTGTTGGATTTAGCTTTTCAAGGTAATTATGTCGATTAAAAAACAACATTTAATAATCAATTTGTAACCAAATAGAATACTTTTATGATATACTTTTTGCAGGTTAAATGTATGTAAAAGAGGTTGCACATGAGAGTAGTAATCGTTGGTGGCGGAATAGCTGCGGTTTATTTGGCTAATAATCTTAAAAAACAAAACAGTAAGTTACAGGTGTCGGTGGTGAGTGATGAAAAGTACCCTCCCTACGATAGAATACACCTTTGTCGCTTAGTAGATTCAACTGAGAATATAGAGGGTATATCGTTGGTTCTTGACCCAACCGTCAAACTTGAACTGAATCAAAAAATTCATACAATAGATAAAGAGAATAAGCGGATACTCTCTGATACCTCCATGTTTAGCTACGATAAGCTCATTATCGCTACAGGTTCACTTCCAATCTCACTTTTTAACATAGATGGTATCAAAAATGCGGCTCTTTTTAGAAGTGCGGATGATTGTGAAGCAATTAAAAATGGCGTTATCGGCAAAACGGCGGTCATTGTCGGAAGCGGTCCAATAGGCTTGGAACTTCTTGAAACGCTCAATGAAATGCCGAGCGTGAAGGAAATAGTTCTTATTATTCGCGGCAAACACCTTTATGATAAAAATCTTTCAATCGAATCTATTAAAATTATTGAAGAGTGCTATCTAAAAGGCGGAAAAATCAAAATCTCTTACGAAGATGAGATTGTAGATAAGGTCATAGAAGAGAATGAAATCAAGCTTCTAAAAACTAAAAAGCTCGAAATTAAGAATCCATTTTTAGTCTTTGGTGTTGGGATAAAACCGAATATTGAAGATTTTCGCGGCAGCCTCACATGTGAAAAAGGGATTGTAACCAATCGATACATGCAGACAGAAGATGAAGATATCTATGCAGTCGGAGAGTGTGCTGAGGTAAAAGAGATTGATTTTATAGCAGGACATGTAAAAGAGTGTACTTTAGAGGCAGATTGTGCCATTTCTCACATATTGCAAACTGATTTAAAAGAGTATGAAAGAGAAGTCAGCATAGACATGTTGAAAGTTGGAGAGTTTGATTTAGTCGATGTAAGCAATCCATGTTTTCATGCCAACGTTGAGAAGGTTTTAATCACATCCGGCAAAGACAAGCGGGTCGATGAATATTTTATAAGTAATGACAAATTAATAAAATTTGTAGGAATCAACTCCAATGTGGATGTAGGATATATTCAAACCCTCATCAAAGACGGCGATGAAGTTGACATAAATTACCTCTATCAAAACAGACTTATCGGTGAGAGAGGAAGGCTGATATGCAGTTGTGAACATGTGTATCATCAGGATTTGGTTGATATTGTAGTACAGAGCGGTATATCTTCATTCTCAGAATTGTCGGATTTCTCACAAGCCGGAAGGGTGTGTGGCAGATGTAAGATAATGGTCGCGGATGTTATAAAAGAGTCACAACATCTCATCGACCCGAATATACCGAGAAAAACTCCTGAAGATATACAAAGAGAGAAGGAAATAGCCGAGGTTGCTAAGCGAATAGATAAGTTTAATACACTTCATCCGAGAAACAATCTGACTACTGATAATTTAGAGTCTGCCATGGCATCTTTAGAGATTGGAAAACATGAGGTCAATAGCTGGATTTCCATGGTAACGGCGAACATGCAGCTTCATCCGAACTTTGAAGAGGTTGTTGAAAAAGGTATTAAGTCTCTTAATAAAGTACCGATTGTCTGGCTGGAACTTTCCGACTGCAGCGGAAATTCAGAAGCATTTATAAAATCAAATAATCCTGCTATTGAAGATTTGATTTTTGACTATATTTCGCTTGATTACCATGAACTCTTGATGAGCGCAAGCGGTGACCAGAGCGAGACAATTTTAGAAGATATTATAAAAAATCAAAAAGGTAAATATATTCTGATAGTCGAGGGTGCTGTTCCTTTGGCGATGGATGGTAAATATCTCAGAATAGGACCAAAAGGCGAAACAGGAATTGAGCTTTTGAAAAAATGTGCAAAAGATGCTGCACTTGTTATTGCAGTCGGCAGTTGTGCACTTGATGGCGGAGTTGTGGCAGCAGCACCTAATCCTACCGGTGCCGTGGGTGTCGGCACGGCGCTAGAGCGTAATGATGTTATTAATATTCCCGGATGCCCGACGAACCCTACAAATATAGTTGGAACGCTTCTTTCTTACATTATGTTTGAAGAGTTGCCTCCGCTTGATAAATTTAACCGTCCTCTGTGGGCGTACGAGGGAAGAGTACATGACAACTGTGAGAGAAGAGGTCATTATGAGCTTGGAGAGTTTGTAAAAGAGTGGGGCGACATAGGTGCGAAAAAAGGATTTTGTCTTTTTGAGATGGGATGTAAAGGTCCTTATGCAAATGTAAACTGCCCGACTATGAAATTTAACGGCGGTACGAGTTGGCCTGTTCAAGCGGGACATGGATGTATGGGATGCACAGAGATAGGCTTTTTTGATAAATATGCAAATGAAAGAAAGGTAGAAGATGCGCAAAGTTGTAATTGACCCAATCACAAGAATTGAGGGGCATTTAAGAGCCGAAGTTGAAGTGGATGAATATGGGATTGTTCGTGAGGCGTATGTGAGCGGACAGCTCTTTCGCGGCATTGAGATTATTTTAAACGGTCGCGACCCACGAGATGCTGGACTTTTAGCCGGCAGAATATGCGGTGTATGTACAAACTCTCATTTTCGTGCGGCAGTTTCTTGTGTGGAAGATGCTTACTCTTTAAAAATCCCAAAGAATGCGGAGATTATAAGAGATTTAATGGCGATGGCACTCTTTATTCAAGACCATGTCGTGCACTTTTACCATCTGCACTCTCTTGATTTTGTAGATGTAACGAGTGCGTTAAATGCAGACCCGGAATTGACATCTGTTGAGGCACATAAATACTCTAAAAATCCATTTGGAAATTCAAATACACACTATGAAACCGTACTGATAAAACTGCAAAACTTTGTCAAAGCCGGAAAACTTGGGCCATTCGGTAATGGGTACTGGGGACATTCAGATTACAGACTCACTCCTGAACAAAATTTAATTCTGATTTCGCACTATTTGCAGGCGCTTAAATTTCAGACAAATATAAGTAAGGCGGTAGCTATTTTCGGCGGTAAAACACCGCATCCTCAAAGCATAGTTGTAGGCGGAGTAACGAGTGTTGCCGACATGTTGAACCCCCAAAGATTAAATGATTACTTGTTTATAATAAAAGAGGCAAAAGAGTTTATTGACCGTGCGTATCTGCCTGACATGAAGCTTATAGCTACTGCTTATAGAGGTGAGATTAAAGCGGGGATGGGTCGTGCAAACGGTAACTTTTTATCTGTGGGCGGTTATGAGTTTGAGGGTGAGCAGAGGCTTTTTTGCAGCGGTGTTATTTATGATCATGACTTTTTAAATGTCGAAGAGTTTGATGAGAATAAAATAACAGAAGAGATTGACCGTGCATGGTACAGCGGTGATGCAAAAGAAAATGAAGTTTGCTACACCGATTTAAATGAAGACGGAACCCTGAAAACTGCAAAAAACAGTGACAAATATTCATGGATTAAAGCTCCGCGATATAACGGCAAGACAATGGAGAGCGGACCATTAGCGAGGGTTCTTGTGAGCTACTCAAAAGACAATAAACTTATTAAATCTTTTGTGGATGAGTTTTTGCATGAGACAAATTTGGAGCTTATAGATTTATCTACAACTGTCGGCAGAAACTGTGCGAGAGCTATTGAGACGAGTTATATTTGTGAGTATATCTTTAAACTTGTATCAAGACTTATCCAAAATATCAAATATTATGACACGGATACATGGACAAAATTTGATTTTGATGCACAAGAGAAAAATACAAAAGGGAGAGCTTTTTTTGAAGTTCCCCGCGGTGTTTTGTCGCACTTTGTAAATATAAAAGATTCAAAAATTGAGAATTTTTCTGTCATTGCTCCTACAACATGGAATGCCACTCCTAAAAATTTGGATGGGTTAAGAGGCGCGTATGAAGAGGCTCTGATAGGGCTAAAAATAGAGGACACCTCAAAACCGTTAGAAGTTTTAAGAGTGTTACACTCCTTTGACCCTTGTCTTGCATGTGCGGTTCACATCATTGACACAAAGGGCAAAGAGCTAAGCAGATATAAGATAAAAACATTATGACAACCTATAGTCTCCTGATTACTGCTCCACTGTTTTTTGCATTGGTTGTAATGGTGAGTGGGGTTGTTATTAGAAATATTCTTGCCATAGCTTTTGTGATTGGTTTAAGTTTTCTAAGTATCGTAAATGTTCTTCTTTTTCATGCACCGACAGAGACTATTTTGCCACATTTCTTTCATAATCTGTTTATTTTACTTGACAGTATGGTTCTTCTCTTCTTCCTTTGGCAAGGGGTTAAAACTAAAAACTCTCTTGTAAAAATATTTGCCATGTTGCAGATAATGCTCTATATTGGAGCTCTCTTTTTAGCTCCAACCCTTATCTCAAACGACATTTTTGTTGATGAAATCTCCTCGGTCATGTACCTGATAATTAATATTGTTGGCGGAATAATCATCGTCTATGCACTTAAATATATAGAGAGCGAAGAGTTTAGCAGAGCAAAGAAAAATGGATTTATAGCCATGCTCTTTTTCTTTTTATCGGTTATGAACTTTATTGTTTCAACCAACAATATTGAAATATTCTTTCTGCTTTTTGAGCTGACTACTCTCTGCTCTTATATTTTAATCGGGTACCGCGGCGATGAGGTGTCAGTTTTAAATGCACAAAAAGCTCTATGGATGAATCAGATAGGCGGAGTTGCAATTCTTATAGCTCTTGTTTTTACTATACTTCAATATAAAACAGTTTGCTTTGATGTACTTATAGCTAATATAAACGAATACTATCTCTTGCCGATTGTTTTTTTAGCGATAGCGGCATTTGTAAAAGGTGCAAGTATTCCCTTTGATAAGTGGCTTTTGGGTGCCATGGTTGCACCGACTCCAGTAAGTGCAATTTTGCATAGCGCAACCATGGTAAAAATTGCTCCTTATTTGATGTTGAAACTTGCCCCTGCCATGAGCGGCTTTGTTTCGCTTACTATCACTTTGCTTGGCACATTTGTATTTTTTGCCGCCTCGCTTCTGGCTCTAGGCAAAGATTATTTTAAAGAGATACTTGGATACTCCACAATCGCTCTGCTTGGGCTTATGATGGCTCTTGCAGCCATTGGGACGCCCGAGGCTATAACTGCATGTTTGGTTCTTATAGTTTTTCATGCGCTCTCAAAAGCTTTGCTTTTTTTACAGGCAGGTATTTTAGAGAAGAGTTTTCATCTGAAATATGTAAACGATATAAACGGCTTAATCAACCACTCTCCGCTTGTGGTATTTTTTATAATCGTTGGTTTTGCCTCACTTACACTTCCTCCTTTTGGGGCTTTTATAGCTAAGTTTATGGCGATAGAAACTATTGCAAGTGAGATTATAAAAAATCCACTCTATGTATTTGCCCTTATATTTTTGGCACTTGGAAGTGCATTTTTGACGCTGCTCTATTTTAAGGTTGTAACAAAACTTTTTGCAAAAGATGTTGAAATAAAAACAGTAGATATAAAAATATCAAAATTTTACACTATCCCATCCTATCTGCTTTTGATTTTGCTAGTTGTCGGTATTTATATCAGTTTTGAGCTGGAGTTACTAAGCTCTTTGGAAATTATTGTGCCGCTCTTTTTGGTTGCGATTGTTCCTCTGCTTTTTGCACTGATACTCTTTAAAAAAGCAGATAGAGTCAAAGAGTATAACTGCGGTGAGAAGGATGAGATACAGCTAAACATGTACTACTTTCACATGTCTCATAGGATTCAAAAAAACATCGCCATGATAGCTATCGCCGGCATGTTGCTATTGATAGTTGGGGTTATGTTTTAGATGAAACAGCTTGAAGAAGTGGTGAGATAGATGAGTGATGTAATAATATATCAAAATGAAAATGGCGATGTTAAAGTAGATGTAACTTTTGAGGATAAATCTATTTGGCTCAGTCAAAAGCAGATGTCAGATATCTTTGGAAAAAGCGTAAAAACAATAAATGAGCATATCACTAATATATTTTTAGAAAAGGAATTGTTGCAAGATGCAGTTATCCGGAATTTCCGGATAACTGCCAATGATGCTAAAAATTACAATGTAAATCACTATAACCTTGACATGATAATTGCTATAGGTTTTAGAGTAAAATCTCCGCAAGGTACACAGTTTCGAATATGGGCGACACAGAGGCTGAATGAGTATATAACAAAAGGGTTTGTTTTAAACGACGAGAGGTTTAAAAGCGGAAATTCTATGAATTATTTTGATGAGTTACAAACAAGGCTCAGAGAGATACGAATATCTGAGAGGTTTTTTTACCAAAAAATCAAAGATATCTACATGACAAGCAAAGATTATGATAAAGATGATGCAAAAACAAAACTCTTTTTTAAAATAGTGCAAAACAAGCTTCTTTGGGCGGTTTCAGAGCAAACAGCTGCCGAACTTGTACACAACAGAATGGATATAAATTTACCACAACTTGGAATGAACTCACTTGATAAAGATGGCAAAAAAATTACAAAAGCGGATGTTAGTATTGCAAAAAATTATCTTAACGAAGATGAGATAAAACTTTTGGGTCTTTTAGTTGAGCAGTATTTAGCATTTGCAGAAACAATGGCACAGCAAAAAAAAGTTATGTACATGCAAGATTGGATAAAAAAATTAGATGATGTGATAAGCTTAAACGGGAGAGAACTTTTAACACATGCGGGAAAAATAGGTTATGAGATAATGAAAGAAAAATTATCATTAGAGTATGAAAAATATAAAACAAATCAAAAAGAGTCACAAAGAGCAGAGAGTTTAAAAGAGTTAGAAGCAGATTTAAAGGCTTTGAGATGAGACCAACAATTGGAGTTGTATCGTGATAGAAATTTTATTGATTGTTTTTGCACCGTTCATCGGCGGTATAATTTACGGATTTGAGAGGGTCGTTCGTGCAAGGATGCAAAACCGTCAAGGTCCTCCGCTGCTTCAGCCATTTTATGACATGTTTAAACTCATAGATAAGCAGGCGTTTATAGTCAATCCATACCACACTATTTTGGGAATAATGCACTTTATAACGCTCTGGGTTGTGGTTGCATTTATAATAATGGGGCAAAATTTACTCTATGTGATATTTTTACATCTTCTCTCCTCCATCTTTTTGATTTTAGCTGGATTTAGTGTGAAATCTATCTACTCTCATATCGGCTCAAACAGAGAACTTCTGGCAGCGCTTGCCTATGAGCCGATTTTAATTATGATGGCTGTCGGCTTCTTTATGGTGAACGGAAGTTTTGATATAGCTGTGATTAGAGAACATGGTGCATCTATTGCATCACTCTTTTTGCTCTTTTTGGCATATTTAATGGTAATTCCAATCAAACTTAAAAAATCTCCATTTGACGCCACTGAAGCACATCAAGAGATAGTCGGCGGTGTGGAGATTGAGTTTAGCGGGATTTTTTTTGAATTTTTGTACATGGCAAAGTGGCTTGAGTATATTTTTGCTTATCTGCTTTTAATGCTCTTTGCAGGAGACAATATTCTCCTTGGAATTGGTTTATTTATTGGAGTCTTTTTACTCGTAAATTTAGTAGATAATGCAACTGCGAGAATAAAAATGAAACACCTCATAAAAATAGTTTTGAGCCTTGGTTTAACCCTTGGCATCTGCAATCTCATAGGACTTGCTTATGTTTGATTTGAAAAAATATAGAAAAAAATCACCATGGATACTTCACTACAATGCAGGCAGTTGCAACGGTTGCGATATTGAGATATTGGCTTCTCTTTCACCAAAATATGATTTGGAGAGATTCGGAGTAATTAACACGGGTAATCCGAAGCAGTCGGATATATTTTTGGTGACAGGTCCGGTTACCTACAGAAGCAGAGAGAGATTGATAGAACTTTACACCCAAATGCCGGAACCAAAGGTTGTGGTAGCGGTTGGAAGCTGCACATGTACGGGTGGAGTTTTTCGTGACATGTATAATGTAGAGGATGGAATTGACAGATATATTCCCGTAGATGTTTACATTGCGGGGTGTGCCGTTTCTCCTGAGTTAATTATAGATGGAGTAGTAAAAGCGCTTGATATTTTAGAGAAAAAGAGTAAAGAGATGGAAAAACCACTTAAGCTCTTTAAAGAGGCAATTTCTGAGAACGGTGTTGTAAATAGAAGAAATGTTGCACTCAAAGTGGGAGAGGTTCATGAAGAAAATTAAAGTTTCACTTGAGAGTGTAAGAGAAGAAATAGAGAGTTTTTATGATTATAAAAAGTGGCACTTCCTGACTTTAAACGGCTTGGCATTGGCAGAGAACAGAATGGAAGTTCAGTGGATATTTTCAAAATATGAAGCTTTGGATGAGGTAATTGTCTATTACGCAGAGATTGAATATACGGATATTATTCCCTCAATCGTTGACATGGTACCATCGGCAATAATTTCACAAAGAGAGATTGTTGACATGTTTGGGGTGAAAGTGGATGGAAGTGAGAAGGGTCTCTATCTTGATGAAGACTCCATGCAGAGACCTTTGAGCGGATGTGCAATATGAAAAAAACAATAAATATTCCTTTAGGCTCACAGCATATCTCACTTTTAGAGCCTGTGAGATTTAAGTTTGAGTGTGAAAACGAAAAGATTATAAGTGTTGATTCGGATGTGGGATTTGTGCATCGCGGCATAGAGCGGGCATGTACTACAAAGTTTAAATTTGATGCAATCGGCTATGTGGTTGCAAGAGTTTGCGGGCTTTGCGCCATTACCCATTCACTCTCTTATACTGCCGCCGTCGAGAAACTTTTGGGTGGTGAGATTACAAAAAAAGCAAAATATTTGAGAATCTTACTCTTGGAGCTAGACAGAATTCACTCCCACATGTTATGCCTTTCCCACACTTGCGAAAATGCAGGGTTTGAAGCCATGTTTATGAGGATTATGGGCGACAGAGAGCTTGTGATGGAGATACAAGAGCTTCTGACGGGCAATAGAGTTCAGTTTGATTATATCAATATCGGCGGAGTCAACAGAGACATAAATAGTGAAGTAGCCAAAAAAATTATAGAAAATCTTTATGAAGTGAAACAGAGAGTTTTAGGCTACATGGATGAGTTTACAAACAACTGGAGTCTCTCTCTGAAGTTTAAAGGAATTGGGGCATTGAGCCTTGATGACGCCTACATGTTTAATGCAATCGGTCCATTGGCAAGAGCTTCAGGGCTCAATATTGATGTACGAAATGAGATAGATTATTTACCCTTTAATGAGGTCGGCTTTGCCATGCAAACGCAGAGTGAGGGAGATATAAACGCAAGAAACATTGTAAGATTGCATGAGATACTCAACTCGATTTTAATGTGTGAAAATGTTTTGAGCGGATTGCCGGAGGGTGCAATTTTTACAAAACTCAAAGGAAAACCAAACGGTGAAGCTATTGTGAGATTTGAAGCACCAAGAGGGGAGTTGATGTACTATGTAAAAGGAAATGGAAGTGCAATGCTAGAGCGTGTACGAATAAAAACACCGACATTTGCATCTATTCCTGTATTCTCTCACATCTTTGTGGGCGAAAATTATGCAGATGCTCCTGCTATTTTGGCATCTTTTGACCCATGTTTGTCATGCACGGCAAAGTAGGATTTTGAGATGCTGACTTCACTTAAAAAAGCTTTTACAAACCTTTTTAAAAAACCGCAAACGATTGATTATCCGGTTACACCGATAGTAAAAGACAGAGAGTACAGAGGTTTAATTGAGTATGGCGAAGAGGCATGCATCTACTGCCTAAAGTGTGAAAAAGCTTGTCCCCCTGGGGCTATTTTATTTGTACCGGTAGAGAATCCGCCGGAAAATGATAAGAACAAAAAGGGATTGCAATACCACTACAATCCCTATCTTTGCATCTATTGCAGCGAGTGTGTGCGGGCATGTCCAAAGCCGGATGAAGCACTTTGGCAAAGCAATAAAAAACCTTCAGTCGCCGTTGTGGATGACAGAGTGAATGAGGGTTGGTTTGAGCTTGAGAAGTTAAAAAAGCAGAGTGATTAAAACTCTTTTGCATGTAGAAGTTCTTGGTTTACAAAGAGCTTATTGTTATAATTCTGGTCGGATTGTTATAAAGCTTTGGTTTGAGTAGGCATTCCACCTCGGGAGAGGATGGAACGAGAAAATTTTTATCTAAAAGAAATTAAAAAAGGTTACTTGTTATGAATGGTACTTGTAAATTATGTCAAAAGCATACGAAACTTAATGATAGTCATATTATTCCAAAGTTTATTCACAATTGGCAAAAAAAAACATCTTTTACAGGTAATATTAGGTCATCAGAAAATATTGATAAAGTAAATCAAGGTGGATTCAAAGACTATTTATTTTGCAATGAATGTGAACAACATTTTTCAAAGCTTGAAACAAACTTTTCAAAAGAATTCTTTTATCCATTCATTGATGAAAACATATTAAATCTATATGATATAAATTTATCAAAATTTGTAATTTCACTAGCTTGGCGTGTATTAATAAAATATAAAAAAGATAAATTATTTGATAAATTTGAAGATTCAACGATAAAGAAAATAAATAGATATGAAATAATTTGGAGAGAATATCTACTATCTGATACTAATGAAATACCGAAGGATATAAATCATAATATTTATATCCTTTATGAAAATTTATATCCTCACCCTTCTTTTAATCGTTACTTAAGAACATCAGAAGCAACTTTTATGTCAGATAGTGAAGGAGGTTCATATTTTTATATTAAATTACCTTATTTTACATTTTTAGCTTTTGTAGAAAACTACAATTATAAATATTGGGGAAATTCTGAAATACAGAATTATGGATATATTGATTTAAAAACCCAATATATGCATACAAGTATGGAAGATATTATAAAGGAAAGTTGTGAAACTGTTAAAAATAGTGTCAAACAATATTCAGAAACTCAATATATTAAATCTCAAAATAGATTTAATAAGGCAAACTTTTACAATACACATGCTTTTGAAATGGCAGTTGAAGATTTTAAAAATTATGGAGATGAATCTCTACCGAAGCGAGATTGATTTTTTCTCGTTCCATCCTCTCCTGAGGTGGAATGAAAAAAAGTCTAGTGAATAAAAATAAGTTTGAATTGGAAAAATTCAAAAATCAAACTGATTAAAGCTCAAAACTTTTTTGCATGTAGAGTTTTATATCATCTTTTTTTAGTTCGCGGTTTACAAAAAGTTCATTCGCCAAAATCCCCTGATTTAAGAGCATGTCTGCACCGTCTTTGTAAGTGATGTTTTTTGCAGATGCAAGCTTTAAGAACGGTGTTAGTTTGCCATAGATTGCATCCGCTGCAAAAGAGGTGTTGTTTAGAATTTCTTCAACTAACGCTAAAGGACATGGAAGTATCTCTTCTTTTAAGCCCGCACTTGTCGTGTTCACTACAAGGTCATATTTTTGAGTTGCATAATCATCCCAAGTGTGGCATGCACAATTCAGCTCTTTAAAATAGCCGAGCCTATCTTCGCTTCTATTTAAAATTGTAACTTTTATGTTCTCTTGAATAAATCTGTTTGCCAGTGCCTTTGCAGTTCCGCCTGCTCCGATAATCAGAATTGTTTTTATTTGCCCGAATTCTTTGACGGCTTCCATAAAACCGTCTGCATCGGTGTTGTAGCCTATTAGTTTTCCGTTCTCGTTGATGATAGTATTGACAACGCCTATATTTTTTGCAAAACCTCTTACCTCGTCACATGCTTTGAACGCCTCTTCTTTGTGCGGAACGGTGATATTTGCTCCGCTTAAACCAAGTAAAAAGAAACTCTCTCGAAGTTTTGAGCCGTCTGTGAGATGCACTCTTGTGTAACATGCTTTGTAGTTTAGATTTTTAAAGACAGAGTTGTGCATGAGGGGAGAGCGAGAGTGTGCAACGGGGTCGCCAAAGATGGCAAAAAGTTTTGACATTTTAAAACCTTTTAGTCTAAATCTTCTAATGAACTCATAAGTGCACCGAGCTTGTTGTTTACTTCAAGATACTCCAGCTCATTTTGAGAGTCGGCCACAACTCCTGCTCCTGCTTGAAGGACGACTTTATCCGCTTTAACCATGGCGGTTCTGATTGTTATAGCACTATCCATATTCCCGTCAAATCCAAAGTAGCCTACCGTTCCACTGTAAAAGCCTCTTTTGATTCCCTCATATTCGGCTATCAGCTCCATGGCTCTGATTTTTGGCGCGCCTGTCATAGTCCCGGCTGTAAATGTTGCCATAAAGAGGTCAAACATGTCTTTGCCGTCGTCAAGTTTTGCAGTTACATCTGAGACTATGTGCATAACATGAGAGAATCTCTCTATATGCATCATGTTCTCAACTTTTACAGTGCCGGTTTTTGCAACTCTTCCTATGTCATTGCGACCCAAATCTATAAGCATAAGATGCTCTGCCAGCTCTTTTGGATCATTTAAAAGCTCAATTTCAAGCTCTTTGTCTCTCTCTTTTGTGCTGCCTCTTTTTCTTGTTCCTGCAATGGGGCGAAGGAGGAGTTCACCATTTGTGAGCCTTACCATAACTTCAGGAGAACTTCCGACAATGTTGAAATCTTCATACTCCATCAAAAACATGTAAGGAGACGGATTTTTTGTTCTGAGAATACGATAAAAACTAAAGGGGTCAACTTTGATATTTCTTGTAAAACGATTCGTCATTAAAATCTGAAAAACATCACCGCTCCGTATCATCTCTTTGGAATCATCAATCATCTTAAAGAATTTCTCTTTTGAGTGGGCAAAGCTGCCTCTGTCATGCCCTATGTTTTTCTTCATGTGAACATATTCGTAGCTGCTTTTTAGAGTCTGCTCGATTGTTTCAAATTTGTCACTCATCTCTTTGAGCGTGCTGATAAGAGAGATTTGATGATTCTTGTGTGAGTAAACTAAAATCATTTTTGGCAAAATCAGATCTAAATCGGGAGTGTTCAGTTCATCTTTTAAATTTTCCATGCTCTGGCAAAGTTTTGGTTCAAACACTTTTACCATGTCATAGCCGATATAGCCTATAAACCCATCAATGAATCCTACATTGAGCTCTTTTGCAGCTTGTTTATATGTGGAGGTGTCTATGTTTTTATAGTACTCTTTTAAAAATGTAAAAGGGTTCTCCTCTTTTATCTGCTTCATTTGATTTGCATCTGTATAGATTGTTTTGTTGTCAATAAATTGTAATCTTTCTCTCGCACCGATGCAGATGAAACTGTAGTTTCCTTCGGATTGTCCTGCACTCTCAAAAAGATAGGTTATCTCATTGTTGAACATAGATTTTAGTTTAGAATAAACGGCAATGGGAGCTAACTGGTCAAGTATAAACTGTTTAGAGTATATCAAAGCAAAACCTTGTGGAGTATTTGCCCCAGAAGAAGGGGCATATTTAGAGTTACATTTTTGTTAAAAAAGCACCGGCTTCAACGCTTGCACGAATAACTTTGAGTGCGTCTCTTGCCTCTTGCTCAGCTTTAAACGGACCGACAAGAATTTTGTGTTGCGGTATCGGACCCTTTGTCACATTTTGATAGGTATAGGTGTACCCTTTGTCTGTAATAGATTTTAGAAACTTCTGATTAGGCTCATATTTTGAAAAAGAACCAACCTGAATATAGTATGAGCCTGCAACTAGAGGTTTTTCAGCAGGAAACTTCTCTTTTATAGGAGTAACCGTTTTTACTGCTTCTTTCGCCGCCGCCTCTTCTTTGATTACCTCTTTTTTAGAAACAGTCTCCGTAACAACAGGTGCACTGTCTAGGGTCTCTTGACTCTCTTGCTTTAATTTTTTAGCAACATCATCTAAATTATTAGTATCTTTGTTTTCATCTTTAACGACCTTAACCTCTTCAAATAGGGGCTCATCCGAAGGTAACTGAGCTGATTTTATCTCTGGTTTAGGAGGTAAAACGGCCTGAGGAAGATTGTCCGTTCCATTGGAAGTAACACTATCCATGAGCATAACAACAATAATCAAAATAACCCCAAGAGTTGCAACTGCCAAGATTATTTTTTTATTGTTATTAGCTGCCCCACCTCTGTTTAAGATGATGTCATTTAATTCATTTTTTTCTTGCATAATATTATCTCCTTTTTTAGTTCCTAACGCTTATGATACCAAGTTTTGGCATATAGATATTATCTTGTAAAGCATTATTAGTACCAAACCAGATAAGTTAAGCACATTACATGTGTTTTGACCAAGAAGCCCCTCTCTCTTTTGCATAAACATCGTACGGTATGGTTAAAATATTGTACTCATTGGGCATCTCGTCATTTGGGAACATTCTCCACTGTTTAGGCTGTTTTGCAGCCAGTTTCATAGAAATCATTTTGCCAAGTTGGATTGCTTCTTGCAGGGTTGTGTGACCTTTGTGTATATAAACATGAAGATGACCCTCTGTTTTAGATGTATAAGCAGTAAAATTTATGTAACCCTCTTCACGAAGCAAAAGTTGTGCTTTGTGATAGAATCGCTCTGGATCTCTTCCATTGTAGTCAATCACAATATTTTCAACTTTATTGTTTGCATTTACTAAAGAGTGAGCGACAGTTATCTCACCTTTTAGATGCTGATTGATTATTGCCTGAGTTAATGGTGCTTTTATTTTTTCAAACTTATTATAAAAAGTTCTACCTTTAAATGTTAGTTTTTCCACTACTGTTTCACTTTTTAGCCAGTAGTGGTCGCTTACCATTTTTATAAGCTTGAGATCCATTGCCGTAATCATATTTATTTCCTAATAAGTTGATTGATTATAAATAACAAATTTTTGAGCTAATGCTTTTAACTCTTCTTTGATGGTCGCTTGTAAAGTGGTATTATTAATATCATCTAAAACATCCGCCATTTTGTTTGCTATGAGTTCAAACTCTTTTTCCTTCATACCGCGAGAGGTAAGAGCAGGGCTTCCAACACGAATACCTGAAGTAACAAACGGGCTTCTAGTCTCACCCGGAACAGTGTTTTTATTGATTGTAATTCCGGCATTTCCGAGTGCCGCATCTGCATCTTTGCCTGAGAACTCACGACCGACAAAAGAGACTAGCACTAAATGGTTGTCCGTTCCGCCGCTTACTACATCGTAACCTCTTTTCATAAGCACCTCGGCAAGAACTTTGGCATTTGCTTTTACTTGTTTAGCGTAATCCTTCCATGCCGGAGAGAGGTTATATTTAAATCCAACAGCTTTTGCAGCGATCACATGAACAAGCGGTCCACCTTGAAGTGCCGGGAAGATTGCTGAATTCATTTTTTTGGCAATTTCTTCATCATTCGTCATAATCATGCCGCCTCTTGGACCCGCAAGAGTTTTATGTGTTGTCGTTGTTACAACATGTGCATGCGGGAATGGGCTAGGGTGTTCGCCTGCTGCCACTAAACCTGCAATGTGGGCGATGTCGGCAAACAGAATTGCTCCGACTTCGTCAGCTATTTCACGGAATTTTTTAAAATCAATCTCTCTGGCATAGGCAGATGCACCGCAGATAATAATTTTAGGCTGAGTAATCTTAGCTATATCTAAAACTCTCTCATAGTTGATACGACCATCAAGTTCAACACCATATGTAAAAGAGTGGTAATTCTGACCTGAAAAGCTTGGTTTAGAACCATGCGTTAAGTGACCGCCATGGCTTAAATCCATACCCAGTATTTTATCTCCTGCTTTAATCAATCCTGCATACACAGCGGCATTTGCTTGGCTTCCTGAATGAGGTTGCACATTCGCATAGTTACAACCAAAAAGCTGACATGCTCTGTCGATTGCTAACTGCTCAACTCCATCCGCATATTCACATCCGCCATAATATCTTTTCTCAGGGTAACCCTCTGCATATTTATTAGTAAAAACTGAACCCATGGCTTCCATGACCGCAGGAAGCGTGAAGTTTTCAGATGCAATCATCTCTAAATGGTCAGTCTGTCTCTCTAACTCTTTTTCACATAACTCATATATCTCACTGTCAAACTCTTGTAAAAAACTCATTGTATCTCCTTAATTTGTTTTATTCTTTTTCTTGATTTAATTCTTCATGGTGTACCGGCTTCATCGCCGGAAACAGTAAAACATCTCTTATTGAATGTTCATTTGTAAGTAACATGACTAATCTGTCAATTCCTATTCCCTGTCCTGCAGTTGGAGCCATTCCATAACTAAGAGCCTCTATAAAATCTTCGTCCATAGCATGTGCTTCATCATCACCGCACTCTTTTGATTCAACCTGAGATTTAAATCTCTCATATTGATCAACTGGGTCATTTAACTCGCTAAATGCATTTGCTATTTCACGACCTGCAATAAAAAGTTCAAATCTCTCTGTAATATCCGGGTTTACATCGCTTCTTCTTGCAAGTGGAGAGATTTCAACAGGGTACTCTGTGATAAATGTTGGATTTATAAGTTTATGTTCCACAAATTCATCAAAGAGTTCACCCTGAAGTTGCCCTAAAGATAAGCCATTTTTTACGGATATATTTTTACTTTTTAAAAATTCTAAAATTTTCTCTTTATCATTTACAATCTCTGATGGAACTTCGCCGATGGTGTGCAGAGACTCTATGAGGGGAACTTCACTGAATTTGTTAAAATCAATCTCCAAATCACCGTAAGGAAGGTGCATTGGCAAATCTAGGTGGTCAAAAAGGTAGAGAAAATACTCTTTTGTAATCTCTATAAGGTCTTTATATGTTTTATAGGCCCAATAGAATTCGATAGAGGTGAATTCAGGGTTATGTGTTGCGTCCATGCCCTCATTTCTAAAGTTACGGTTTATTTCAAAAACAGCTTCAAATCCACCGACAATAAGTCTTTTTAAGTAAAGTTCAGGTGCAATTCTTAAAAATCTGTCTATTCCAAGTGCATTATGGTGCGTTACAAAAGGTTTTGCATTTGCTCCGCCGGCAATTGGGTGCATCATAGGCGTTTCAACTTCTAAAAAGCCTTTATCTTCAAAAAATCTTCTTGTAAGTGATATAACTTTTGAACGAATCTGAAATGTTTTTCTGACATCCGCATTCATGATAAGGTCAAGGTATCTTTTTCTATATCTTGTCTCTTTATCTGTAATTCCGTGAAACTTTTCAGGAAGTGGTGCGATGGATTTTGTCAGTAGTTTAAACTCAGATGCATGGAGTGAAAGTTCACCTTGACCGGTTACAAATGGGTATCCTCCAACTTCAATAATATCTCCAACCTCTACATTTTTTTTAAATATATCGTTGTAAAAATCTTCTGGAAGATGGTCTCTTGCCACATATATTTGCAGTACTCCACTCTCATCTTCTAACTGAAGAAAGCTCGCTTTACCCATAACTCTTAAAAGTTTTATTCGTCCGGCTACCGTGTAGTTTCTGTGTTCATCTCTTTTATTTTCTTTGTGCTCAATATCGGAATTAACATTAAGATATTTTTTAATTGTTGTATTTCTTTTTGAGTGGTTGCAATATGGATTGATTCCGGCATCTCTTAGAGTTTGCGCTTTTTCAATTCTTAGTTGAACAAATTTATTTTCAAAAGCCAATAGTTTTTCCTTTTTTATTTAGTTTGACACTTTTTGCAGATTCCATAAATCTGCATTGAGTGATCCGACATCTCAAATCCAAGGTCATCTGCAATGCTTCTTTGACGTTTTTCTATCTGCTCATCTACAAACTCTGTTATATCTCCGCATGCTGTGCATATCATGTGGTCATGATGTTTTTTTGCACCGAGCTCATACTTCTTTCCGGATGCCCCAAAAGAGAGAGAGGTCACCATGTCAGAATCTTCAAGAAGTGACAAAGTTCTGTAGATGGTTGCTATGCCTGTCTTTAACTCAGGAAACTTCTTTTTTATAAGAGCGTGCAAAGATTCCGGTGTCAAATGTTCATTAGAATTGTAAAGAGTCTCTAAAATCACTTCTCTTTGAATTGTAAATTTGAGAGAGTTTTTTTTCAGAAGCTCTTTAAAATTAGTTAAAAGTTGCTCATACTCTACAGTTCTGTTGTTAAAGTTTGTAACAATATTGGACATCTATCTATTTACCGTCTTTAATCATTTTTGCATCTTTTGCTACTTGAGGCATAGCCTCTTTTATCTCTTTTTTAGTTTCATTTACTATATTTTGTGTTGCAGTGTTTACACTCTCTGTAACTTGATTTTGTAGAGTTGCATTGATGTCGTTGCTTATCTCTGTTGGGTCTAATTTCATAATGAAAGAGCCGGTCTCTACCAAAATAGGAAACAACATACTGCTTTTCATATTTGAATCGATAGTTGCTTTTATTGCATGTATGCTATAGGACGCATAAGCTATTACGGCTGCAATAAGAAAAAATTTGCTTGCACCAAAAATAAATCCCAAGACCTTGTCTATTGGTCCCAATCCACTTAGAGCGCTGAGTTTTTTAAAAATAAAACCCACTCCTATCATAAGAAACCAAAAAAGTGCCAAAGTTGTTAAAAAACCTGTAAAGCTTATGGCCGCACTGTTATCAAATTTAAAAATCAAATCGCTCATGAGCTGACCGACTTTGTCCCCAACCCTAGAAGCTACAAATATACCGCCGATAATTCCAATCAGACCAAAAACTTCCTTGAAAAATCCATTCACTATACCTTTTAAGCCTAAGAGAAGGATAATAATCGATGCGACTAAGTCAAAATAATTTAACTCCATTATAAATCCTCTGCTATTTGAAATTGGTCTTTGCCACTCATTTTTGCTTTATAGAGTGCTTTGTCTGCTCTGTTTATTATTGTGTCCGGTGTATCGTTTTGGGCATAAATTGTAGCACCTATACTCATAGTTACCTGAAGATTTTTACCTTTATAGATAAGTTTACTATTTCTAATTAACTCCAAAAGCCTATTGGTAATCTCCTTGCAGTGCGAGTTGTCTATTCGGTTTAGTACGATTACAAACTCTTCTCCGCCATATCGAAAAATTTTATCACCGTCTCTTAATGTTTTTCTAAAAATATTTGCAATAAAAATTAAAACTTTATCTCCTGCAATATGACCATATGTATCGTTGATTGCTTTAAAATTATCAATATCCAACATTAAGAGATGAAGCTGGTTGTTCATAGTTTTTGAACAGACATCATCAAGGTAGGCGATTAAGGCTCTTCTGTTAAAAACCTTTGTTAAGGGGTCTAGATTTGTTGTCTCTTCTAATACTTTGACCTGATTTGAAAGATTTGAAATAATAGTATTTGCTTTTTTAACTTCATCAATCATGTGAGATTGAATATCATTGAATTTTTCTGTTATTAGAGAGAGATCTATCTCCTGCTGAGCACACTCAATAATTGTATTCTTGTGCATTCTTGCAAGTTCTTCAAACCTTATATTTGTATCTTTGTAGGATGCTAAACTTTTGTCTGTCAGTTCTTTATAGGCATTTGTAAAAGCGGCTCTTGCATGTGTCATAGAGTCTATTTCGTTATCATTTATTGTTGAAATAACATTTACAGAGTCTTTTAAATAATTGATGACCTGCTCTTTGTTCGCATCTTCTTGTTCATCTATTTGTTTTAGTAGATTTTCATACATTTGAGTAACAAGGGATTTTAAATCATCTTTTTGCATTAGGCGTTTCCAAATAAAATATTTTGCAATTATACATCTATAAGCATAAAAATAACTTTTATGCTATTTTTAGAGTATATAGATATTGTTAATTTTATTAAGCTTAAAATCAGAGCTATTTTAGGTTTTTTTATGTAAAATTATAAAAATTATATCAATTAAGGCACTATATATGAGTATTTGGAGTCCAACAAGTTGGAGAGAAAAACCAATTTTACAACAGCCAACTTATCCAAACCAAGATGAATTAAACAGAGTTTTAGCAGAGCTAAAAAACTACCCGCCACTTGTATTTGCAGGTGAAGCCCGCTCTTTGAAAGAGCAGTTGGCGAATGTATCAGAGGGAAAGGCATTTTTACTTCAAGGCGGAGATTGTGCGGAGAGTTTTAGTGAATTTCATGCGATAAATATTCGTGATACATTTAAAGCAATTTTGCAGATGTCAGTAGTTATGACTTATGCAGGCGGGCTTCCTGTTGTAAAGGTCGGTCGTTTAGGCGGTCAGTTTGCAAAGCCTCGTTCGGCTGATACTGAAACGATTGATGGTGTTACACTTGATGCGTAT
Organism: Helicobacteraceae bacterium; assembly: GCA_947498025.1. Classification (GTDB taxonomy): domain Bacteria; phylum Campylobacterota; class Campylobacteria; order Campylobacterales; family Sulfurimonadaceae; genus Sulfurimonas. The sequence continues at coordinate 21,231 of CANMJR010000003.1, read as the reverse complement.
CGCGGCGATATTATAAACGGGGTGGATTTCACTTCAGAGTCTCGCACTCCAGACCCGCAAAGAATGATAAAAGCATACAATCAATCGGCTGCAACACTTAATTTATTGCGTGCATTTGCATCGGGCGGCTTGGCTGATTTGCACCAAGTTCATAAATGGACTTTAGATTTTGCTCAAAAGAGTGAAATTAGCCAGAAATTTGAAGATTTAGCTGAAGATATCGGTAAATCTCTTAAGTTTATGGAGGCATGTGGAATCAACTCTAAAACATACAGAACTTTAAGAGAAACAGATTTTTATACCTCTCATGAGGCTCTTTTACTTCCTTATGAAGAGGCGTTTACTAGAAAAGACTCTTTAACAGGTGACTGGTACGATACTTCTGCGCACATGTTATGGATAGGCGATAGAACGCGCCAACTTGATGGTGCTCATGTTGAGTATATGCGCGGCATTAACAATCCTATAGGCATTAAAGCCGGTCCATCTATGGATACGGAAGATTTAATAAGATTGGTAAGCAGATTAAATCCGGAAAATGAAGCGGGTCGTTTAAACATCATCGTGAGAATGGGTGCTGATAAAGTTGGCGATGAAAAAACAGGTATGGCTCGACTTATTCGTGCAGTTGAAAAAGAGGGGATGAAAGTTGTATGGAGTTGTGACCCGATGCACGGTAATACAATCAAATCATCAAACAACTTTAAAACGCGTCCTGTTGATGCAATATTAACAGAGATGAAACAGTTTTTTCAAATTCATAAGGCTGAGGGAACCTTCGCAGGCGGCGTTCACTTGGAAATGACCGGTAAAAATGTTACGGAATGTATAGGAGGCTCTTTTACTGTAAGTGAAGAGGATTTATCTTCTCGTTACCACACACATTGCGATCCAAGATTAAATGCTGACCAAGCACTAGAGCTTGCATTTTTAATTGCAGATACACTCAAAGCGCGATAAGATAATCTGCTTTAGGTATGAGCAATTCATACCTAAAATTTATTACTGTTTTCTGCGACCTAAGGGTTTGTGAATTAGACCCTTTACTCATGGAAACTTTTTTAATATAGATTCTATAGCCTGCCGTCATTTAGTTTACTACTTTTCACCTCTAATCTTTTCATGTGCTAAATGCACAGCTTCTGCATCTGGATTTTCAATGTATTTTATTGCTTGATAACTTTGATTTACAGCAGCCAATTGAACTTCTTTATCCGGATTCTTAATGAATTTTATTGAGAGGTAACTTTGATTTACAGCAGCCAACTGAGCTTCCTTATCTGGATTTTCAATTATTTGTATCGCATGACGACTTTGATTTACAGCAGCTAATTGAACTTCTTTATCTGGATTTTTAATGAACTTTATTACTGTATAATTTTTATTAACCGCAAACAATTGAACTTCTTTATCCGGATTTTTAATGAACTCTATTGCTTTTTCATTTTGATTTACCGCAGCTAGTTGAACTTCTTTATCTGGATTTTCAATCTTTTGTATTGCATAGTAACTATGCTTTACAGCATCTAGTTGCGCTATTTTTTGACTTTCATTATCAAGAGAAGATGCACCGCACTCCCCCAAACTTAAAACCATCAATCCTATTGTTACTCTACCGACTATACCTTTTCTCATGTATTAACCTCCCTTATGAGTTGATATAAATTGTATATTAATAAAACTTATATGTCACTTAACTATCATTTACTGAATTTCTTGCAAAAATTTAAAATTTGTCGTCTTTGAATATAAAAAGTTATGTTACGAGTTTATCTGTAAAATATCTGGCGTGATGTAAGATTAAATGCTGAACAAGCTTTAAAAAAGGCATTTTTAATTGCAGATATTCTAAAAGCAGATCAAGCCTAGGTATGGTTTGAATTCCACATGCCGTAACTGTCGGGCATGTGGAATTAAAAAATCATTCTTGAATATCTAATAAAATCGCAAAACAGATGTCACCATTCAAATTGTTCGCCGTTAAGCCCGTTATTAATATACTCCTGATATGCTTTAGCACTTTCCTCTTTTTTTTAATCAAAGAGTTCGAATTCTGACTGCATCTTTAAATCCATTGAGTTATCAGGTATGGCTCCAAGCGGCTGTCTCCATTGATGTGCTACCATCGAAATCATCTCTCAAATTTTAGCCAGACGCGACTGTTGAAACAGAACAATATCTTTTTGGCGGTTTTTTGTAACTCTTCATTCACCTGTTTCTCAAGTCTATAGATTGTATTTGCATACTGTTTTAACACACCGCTTCAATACAATTGTAAAACAGACACCGCCATCACAATTATTTACTAGCAAACTCCCATTATGATGCTCTTCAACAATAGTTTTGCACATATGAAGTCCCAAACCGGTTCCGTTTTTTTCACTTTTTGTTGAGAAGTAGGGAATAAATATTTTAGGCATGATTTCTTCAGGAATTCCTCCTCCATTATCGCAAATCTCAGCAATAACTTTATCATCATCATCTCTGCATGTGATTGTAATCTTCGGATTTTTTATTGCTCTCTCTTTGAAGTTGTCCTGTGCATTTTTGAGGATGTTTAAGATGACCTGCATCATCTCGTTGCCGTAAATATTTACTCCCTTTTTGCTTGTGCATTTTTCAACTATCTCTATATTATCGGAGTTCAAGGAGGCTTTTATAATACCAAGGGCTCTTTGAATAGGTTCATGCAGCAGAAGAAAATTTGACTCTTTGTTGGGTTGATAGAAGTTTCTAAAATCATCAATGGTGTTTGTGAGGTTTTGAACAAGCGCATCAATATTTTTAAGTCCATCGGAAAAATATGCCTGGCACTCTTCTCTTCCTTTCTTTTCTTCTAAATCAAATGTCTCTAACTCTATTTTCATGCTTAGGTCTATGGAAGTAGAAGCAATCGCTCCCAGAGGTTGACGCCACTGATGCGCTATCATGCTTATCATCTCACCCATCTGTGCCATGCGCGATTGTTGTAAAAATCTCTCTTCTTGTTTTTTTAACTCTTTTTCATGCTCTTTTTTTTCTGTAATGTCTGTTGCGATAAGAAGAATATTTGTTTTGTCCGGCATTAGGGTAAGATCCATAATTATATCAATAATCTTCCCATCTTTTGTAAGATAGGAATGCTCATAACCTTCATAATATCCTTTTCTAAAAACATGATTTAATACCTCTTCAGAAGCGTTAATATAACTAGGAAGAGTAAGTGAAAAACATGTTCTTTGGTAAAGTTCATCTTTTTTATAACCGGTCAGCCTCTCATAAGCCCCATTGGTTAATTTAAAAGTAGAATCCAAATTTACAAGGGCGATACCATCCTTTGTTGTCTCAAAAATCGTTGCAAGCAACAAATGTGATTTTTTGGTATTTTCAACTTGCTCTGCAACTTTATCTTCTAAACTTCTGTTAAGTTCTTCTAAATCGTTTTGCAGTGCATGCGTCTTGTTTGTATATTTTCTAAACAATAAATAGATGGCAAGCAACATCAAAAAATTCATGCCATATATGAAATATAAAGATTTATTGTATTTTTGAACAAGCTCGGTAATATCTTTTGCAATAATAATTTTTGAAACTTCTCTGCCCTTGGAGTCATTAAAATTTATATCGTTAAATACAACATATGTCTTGTTATCTATATCCATAACTTGATATTTTCTTTCAAGAATTAATTGTCGATTTATTTTTTCAAAAACAGATTCACTGCTCACAATGGAGTACTCTTTAAACTGTTTAAACTCTTTTTTCTTCCTTAAATGTTTTATATCTTCTGTCTTTACAACTATTTGTGCGTTTATACTTATCTCTTGTATGAGTTCATTATAAATATAAGTCGGTTCAATTCCATACTCCACTGTGCCTAAATACTCATTATTTTTTGTTATCAAAGGAACGGCAATGCGATATGCCACTTCACTTCGTCCAACCTCAAACGCACTTTTTGCCACTTTTTCTTGGTTGACGCTCTCAATCAGAGGGCGTATCTCTGTTACATTGTCATCATAAGAATCATAATTATGCATTTTTAATATTGTAATATTTTTATTATCATAAAACTGCATTCCATGAAGAGATGGCTCCAGTGAAGAGTAGCGTTCATAATCAGGTTGTATTTTTTTATAAAGTTCTTCACGAGCTCTTGTTTTAATCAGAATTTGAAGAGTCTCATCATTTTGATAATGGGCTGAGATGGCAATATATTGTATATTCATATGTAGAAGATGGTCTCCAATAATTGAATGTATTCGAGAAGAGAGTTCTTTTATATCATTATTCAACATCTCTTTAATACGCTGGTCATCATAATAGGCACGAGCTAGAATACCTGCAACTAAAATAATTAAAATGGCAAATACATATTGTGAAAAGGTTGGTTTATTTCGATGTTTTAACACGGCTTAACTCACTTTAGTATTTTTCATACAGCATCTCTTTTTATCTAAAAAAACTCCATCTTGCCTTCCTCTATATTTTCAGGAGAGAACATGCCTATAATCTGCTCAATACTTAATGTTGTCGGATGGTGTATATGATGAATATTTTTCATAGCCATACTCTCTATGCTAAAGCGCTTCATGTAATGTTCCATGTCGATTCTGACAGCATCATAAAGCATCATTGTACTATCCGGATTTTCCTCTAATAACTTCACAAATTGCTGAGTATTATCGTTGATGGTTGAAGCGAGTTTTCTAAAACTCTCAGCAAGGGGGTCAAGAAAAGGGGTGTAACGCAGTAATATTGAGGAGATTTTTGCCAGACTAGATGTTATCCTATAAATATTATCGATATTTTTATCTAGGGTGTACTGCATCAGCAACTCCGGCATCTCATCAAATATCTCTGACATTTCATCACGGTCATCGCTCATGAAAAGGACATTTTCACTCCCCTCATCTTCATCCCCCGTAAAGTATTCATTTAAGAGAGGTTCTGAGATTTTAGGAGTTGAGTGCTGAAGCAGTTTTTCGACTTGATGATGTTTTACATTCGTGGCATTGACCTGCGTTTTAAGCAAGCTAATTTGTTCTTCGAGTTTAGCCTTCTCTTGGCTAATTTGCTCATTTCTTTCTTGAAGCTGCATATTAAGCTCTTCAACCTGTTTATAAAAAGCATCAATCAATTTACTATCATTAATCGCTTGTGTCGTTTTGTACAAAATAATTTTGAGTTGATTCGGTTCAATAGGTTTGGTTAAAAAACCATTTACTCCGATTTTAATAGCATCATGCAAGAATGAAGCTTCATTATGTGCTGTTATAAATATAATAGACTGTCCTGGATTTTCATGCATGATGGCTTTGCTCATCTCAATTCCACTCATTCGGGGCATGTTGATGTCGCTAATAACCAAATCATAGTAATCATTGTTTTCTTTTTTAAACTGAATAAACTTTTCTAATCCATGTTGTCCGTCAACGGCCGTATCAACAAGTTTAAAATAATTTGAGAATATTTTTTTTGTGGCATCCCGAAGCGTTTCATCATCTTCTACATATAGGACATTCAGGTTTTTGGAGTGTTCCAAAATAAGTTTATTATCTATCATTATGATTCTCCTCCCAAAATGAAATTAATTTATAATAACATATATCCTGTCTAAACAAATTTCATGTTAGAAAAAAAGTGCAAAAATAGATAATCTTTTTTTAGATGTTACAATTTATCTGTATATTTTTAGTGAAAGGATGTTTCATTAATTCAATCGTTTTATTATTTATAAATCTTTATAGTTTTTATATATTATTTTTAATATTTTTTGCTACAATAATTTAGCCCAAAAGATTAACTATGCTGAGTCTACTTAGATATATCTTGTTGGAATAAAACAAAGGAGTTAGCATGTCGTCAGAATTAATTATTGTCGTAGATTTACAGCGTTTTAAACTTTATAGTATTCAAAAAGAGCCCCTTGGCAGAGAGTATGTCGAGCTTCATGAGAGTGCTGATAGCCTTGAGGCTCATCAAAGATTGAGTGAAAAGGTTTCGGATAAGCAAGGGCATTTTCAGAATTCAGATTCAATCGGTGTGTGTGGAAGCGGGGCAGGAGAAAATCATAATATTGCGTTAGAAGAGGAACGCCGTAGAATCAAAGAGATAGCGAAACAAATTTCAGAAGCTTTACAAAAATACAACTATACATATTGGTATTTTGCTGCGCCAAAGGCAATAAATAATCAAATAGTTGCGTTGCTTGAACCCTCAGTCGGAGATAATATGAAAATTAATCTTCACTTAGATTTGACAAAAATTCCAGACGACCAATTACTTAGCCATTTTAAACATAACGGGAGCGTCTCATGAAAAAGAGAGATGATTTAGATTTAGATAGTTTTGAGAAAAAACTCATTAGCGAAAGGGATAGAGTTCAAGAAGGTATTGAAATTCTTAGGGATGAGCTAAACGTATTAATGATTGAAGATGAGATTGACGACGCTGAGGACATGGCAGAACTTCAGATCCAAAATACAAAAGATCAACGGATACTTGCGCATTTAAAATTAGAACTTATAGAAATTGACGATGCTTTGATGCGTATAAAGAGTGGAACTTATGGAGTTTGCCAAACAACAGGGCGAGAAATCCCTCTTGATAGATTAAATGCAAGTCCGGCGGCGCGAACCATCGCTTGAAGCACATCTTAACTCTCTTGCAGATAAAATCCTGAATATTAAAATGTGAGAGTGAGTTAGGAATATATTTCAAACTTTTACTAGAAACATAATTCAGGAGTGTGCATGTGTGATATAGCCATAATCGGTGCCGGTATTAATGGTTGCAGCGTTGCACACGAGTTTAGCCAAGCAAAAAAGAGTGTTATTATCTTTGACATGGGTGGTGTTGCACATGGCGGAAGCGGTGCTGCCGGAGCGTTTATTTCTCCAAAATTTTCAAAGAGCGGTGAGTTAAAAGAGTTGATTCATGATGCTTTTGTTTATAGCATGGGTTTTTATGAAAAAAACTTTTCACATCTTCTCACAAAAGCTCCGCTTATGCATATTGCCCAAGATGAAGATGACTCCGAAATAGTAAAAGCGTATAAAAAAAAGACCTCTTTAGAACTGAAAACTCCTCCTAAAGAGCTTTTAGAACAGTTGACCCCGGAAGCAACATCCCAAGAAAATATCTGCATTGATGGCGGCGTAGTAAATGCAAAAGCCATGTGCGAGGCTCTGAGTAAAAATGCTCGGTTTGTAAAAGAAAAAGTTGAGAGTTTGGTCTATGATGATGGGGTATGGATTATAAATGAGAGTTACTACGCAAAAGATGTTGTTTTGGCAATCGGTGCGTATGAAGCAATCATAAAAGAGCCATACATAAAGCTTCGCGGCGTTTGGGGACACCGCATAGATATAAAAACCACCACGCAAAATCCATGCTCAATCCATCAGTTTGTCTCTATCTCACCCAGTTCAAATGGTTGCCTTGCAATCGGTGCGACGCATAATATTCACTATCATCCGCAAAAAGAGTGTGAGCCTTATGATATAAACGAGGGGAGGGCAGAGCTGCTAGAAAAAGCATCACGAACTCTGAATCTTGAAAATGTAGAAGTTATAAGAGATTTTACAGGGCTGAGGTCTGGCTCGTTTGATTATATGCCGCTCATCGGCGGCTTGGTTATGTCGAATGAAACTCTCTCTTATGGAAATTTGAAGTTTAAAACAAAAAAACCAAACTATGATGAATACGCTTACTATCCAAACCTCTACATGATAAACGGAAACGGCGGATACGGTTTTGTATTGGCACCCTATTTAGCAAAGCTTTTGAGTGAGCATATACTTGTCGGTAAAAAAATAAGTGAGAGACTGACCCCAGCGAGATTTTTTGCAAGATGGGCTAAAAAACTTTAATATCAAGTGTTGAATCTCTACATGTAGAAATATTTCCACATGTGAGCGAACGAAGTGGTAAACGCTCTTGGTGTGACAATCTGCTAAACGATTCTTACCCTATCTTCTGAATAGTCGGAGGATTTGTTCTAAAGGCATTTTTGAAAGCATTGGCACGGACGAGTCTGAGTTTTCCGACTGCTAGCGGCGAAAGGAAGTGCGCATTCTCTTTACTTTCTTGTTTGTCAAAGGTGTTGTCGTACATGTAAACTATCTCTTTGCCTAGTTTTTCGGCTTGTATCGCTATGTTTCTTGCGTAAGTAACAATACTTTTGTGGTGTTTTTCGTACTTGTGTCCCCAGCCGAAGAAGACAAATTTACCGTTGAAGCGGATATTGAGATAATCTTGGTAATTGAGTTCTTTGTCAAAGCGGGTGAGTTGAGTGCTGTTGTATATATTTAAATCATTGTCAAACACTTCCAAAATAGGCATCTGTTCGATGTTGGGTTTATTGATGTTGAAGAGATATTTTATCTCTAAAAGCTTCCCTTTGTATTCACTCTTTGTCGCATTGGCTAGAAGGTGTGACATGTCGTCAAAATTAAGTTCATTGTATTTACCCTCAAACTCATACCCTTGGTCTGCAAGCCTAGAGTTGGTGTTGTATCCGATAGGAGAGATGCAAGGGTTGTAAAAAAACAGAGTTCCGGCAACGCTCTTTCTTCTGTTTTTGAGCAGTGCTTCAAACTCTTCTACATCTATAGTTTCATCTTCATTTGGTATGTAAATATAGTGTTCTACTAAGTATTCTACATCAAAATTTGTTGCGTATTTTCCGAATATTTGCATCTTTTTATCCATCTTTTTTGTGGAATTATATCAAAAAAGAAATCACAAAAAATGCAAACATGCTATAATCAGCACTTCATAATTTATAACTTTTTATGTTGTTCTAAAAGAAGAGAGCCGTATCAAAAAAAATGGAGTCCACATGCGAGTAGTCAGTCTAATAAATTCAAATATGATTTGCGAAACATCTTCAATATATGCACTCCATTACGCAAAAAGCTTCTCTTTAAAGCTAAGTCTGGTTCATATTAAAGAGAATGATAAATTACCCGCAATTGATAAAGTTTTTGCAGATATAAAAAAGCTGGCTACTTCGCTTGATGTTGAAGTAGAGTTGATTATTTACGAAAGTCTCAAAGAACTTGAACAACTCATCTTAGATAAAAACATTGACATACTGTTCTGTTCTACAAAACATGACCGTTCAATATTTGAACAATCATTTGTTAAAAAAGTTATAAAACTAGGGTTGAGAGTGGATTTGGCAGTGGTAAAAGTTGTGAAATTCACCGGTGCAGTGGGCGTAGAAAAAATTATCATGCCAATTCGAGGTTATCAATTCTCTATTAATAAATTTACTTTTTTTACCGCTTTTGTGAACGCCTACAGCGCAACTGCTGAAATATTTTCCGTGGATGAGATAAAAAAAAGTCAAGCAGCACTCTTAAGTGCCAAAGATGTGAAAATTAAACTTCAAAATGTGATGTTTAATCTTAGACACTATTTTAGATTGGCAATTATTATGAATATAAAGTTTTCTATTAAACATAGTTATGCCCTAATTGAGGGGTATGAGGTGCAGTCTCACATTGCAAAAAACAGTTATGATTTGGCGATTATCGGCGGGCATCATAAAAGAAATTTTTTTTACTGTCATCCTATAGAGACTCTTTTTGAAAAGCCGATGATAAATAGCATTTATTTTATACCATGCGATGATGACGAATGAAGAGTTTTACCTTAAGTAAATCCGAACTTTTTGACAAGTTTAGAAGTTGTGAAAGTGGCTTAAATAGCTCTGAGGTCAAATCAAGACAAGAGCAGTTCGGTAAAAATATCATTGAGAAAAAAGCTAAAAAGAGTTACATAAAAGAGTACTTCAAACAATATATTCAATTTTTTCCGATTATTCTTGAAGTTGCCGGCATGTTGGCTTTTGTGGCTGACTTTTATGAGCCAAAGAACAGTTATGATATCTTAGGATATGCAATTTTCGGAGCAGTATTTATAAATGCCTCTTTCTCATTTTGGCAATATTTTAAAGCCGATAGAGCCATAGAGGAACTTTTAAAACTTATACCGACAAATACAAAAGTAAAAAGAGACTCTCTCATTCAGCGAATTGATGCAACAGATTTAGTAGTCGGTGATATTATAATTATAGAAGAGGGCGATAAAATTGCAGCAGATGCTGTTTTAATAGAGATAAATGAACTCTATATAAATATATCCTCTCTTAATGGTGAATCAAAACCGAGTAAAAGAGAACTCAGTCACGGTTCTGCTTCAAGAAGTATCGATGCAAAAAATATGGTGTATGCAGGAACGACCGTAGTAAATGGGAGTGCAATTGCCATAGTAGTCGCAACCGGCATGGCAACAGAGTTTGGTAAAATTGCCACACTTACAAGGACTATAGAAAAAGGTATGACACCTCTTGAAAAAGAGATAGTGATTATGACAAGATTCTTCACTATCATAGCATTGGTTGTCGGTGTTGTTTTTTTTGCCTTAGGTTATTTTTCCGGTAAGGGCTTCATTATTGCCGCTCTATTTGCACTCTCTTTAATTGTTGCAAATATACCTGAGGGTCTGCTTCCAACCATTACACTTTCGCTCTCCATCGCCTCCCAAAGAATGGCAAAAAAAAATGCACTCATTAAAAATTTGGCTTCGGTTCAAACTCTTGGAAGCGTTACGACTATCTGTACAGATAAAACAGGCACACTCACAAAAAATGAGATGACGCTTCAAGAGATATATTTAAGCAGTGGTGAAAAAATTAAAATTAGTGGTGGTGGGTATGAGCTGGAAGGTGCATTCAGCTTTGAGAATGAAAACAGTAATTCCAAAGAGTATTTAAAACATTTATTACAGTCTGTTTTGTTTAATTCTCGCGCCTTCATTGAAGATGGTAAAAGAATCGGAGACCCGACTGAGTTAGCTTTAGTCGCAGCAGCTCATAAATATAAGATAGTGAACAGTTTTAATAAAACAAAAGAAAATCCATTTAGCAGTGAGCGAAAAATGATGTCATCCTTTGGTGAATTAGATGGAAAAAACAGACTTTTTGTAAAAGGTGCTCCGGAGGCAATTTTTGAGAAAACAGCCTATTTTCAAGACTGTGACGGCATTAAAGAGTTCGATGATGCGGCTAAACAAAAAATTGAAAAAGAGCTTTTAGCTTTTGAGAACAGAGCCTATAGAGTTTTGGCAGTTGCGGTACATGATAAAGATGCAGAAGATGGTTTGACGCTTTTAGGTTTAGTGGCGATTATGGATATAGCCCGTCCGGAGGTAAAAGAGGCTTTGCAAAAATGTTACAGTGCCGGAATTCGTATTATTATGATTACGGGGGACAATGCTAATACCGCGGCCTCAATCGGTAGAGATATCGGACTTAAATTTGATACTGTTTTGACCGGTAAAGAGGTTGAAAGACTGAGCGATGAAGTGCTTCAGGAGATGCTCAAAGAGAAAACTTTTATATTTGCTAGGATGGCGAGTAGCCAAAAACTAAGAATTGCCGACTTGCTACAAAAAAATGAAGAGGTCGTGGCAATGACCGGGGATGGGGTGAATGATGCTCCATCTCTTAAAAAAGCAAATATCGGAATTGCCATGGGAAGCGGGAGTGATGTTGCCAAAGAAGCGGGTGATATGATTCTTTTAGATGATAATTTCAACTCGATTGTTTCAGCCATAGAAGAGGGGAGAACGGTGTATTACAACATCAAAAAAGTTGTGACTTATATAATCTCGTCCAATGTCCCGGAGATTGTTCCTTATGTACTTTCATTTTTTCTTAAAATTCCAAATCCACTCTCAGTTATACAAATGTTGTCAATAGATTTAGGCTCAAACATGCTCCCAGGGCTTGGTCTTGGAAGTGAAGCACCTGAAAAAAATATTATGAAAAAACCGCCCATCTCAAAAAATGAGAAAATACTGGATTGGGAAGTGTTTAAAAGAGGGTATTTCTTTATAGGTATAATAGAAGCGAGTGCAGCTATGTTTGCCTTTATAATATTTTTGCTGCGTCATGGTTGGCAATATGGTCAAGTTGATTTGCATGACCCACATCTTCAAGCACAGGCCATGACCATGACTCTTCTTGGTGCAATTACTACTCATCTTGCAAACTCTTGGAGTCTGAGAAGTTGGGATTTTAATATCTGGACGCTTAATGTAACATCCAATAAGATGTTGCTCTTTTCTTCTTTTATGATTGTCGTTTGGATGTGGGCTCTTTTAAATGTTGCGTCTGTTCAAAAAGTTTTTAATACGGCTCATGTGGACGGAGCAGATTTGTTGCTGCTTGTGCCGTTTCCTATAATATTGCTACTATCACACGAAACATATAAATATTTTAGACTTAAAAAATTAAATTTGGCGGATGGGTAAAAGGTGGAAATAGGATTTTTTTTAAAGAAGTTTGTCTCTTTTTTTGTTGAGCCGTACGGAATGGTTTTAGCACTTTTTGTAATTGGTCTTTCCCTGCTGTTTATGAAAAAACAGAGCTTGGCTAAGGGCTTTTTACTCGCTGCATGTGGAGTGCTGTTTTTATTCTCTTACCAACCTTTTTCTAACGCTCTAGCGAAAAATTTGGAAGAGCAGTATCCAAAATATGCGTATCAACAGAGTGTCAAATATATCCATGTTTTGGGTAATGGACATAATACTGACCCAGCACAGCCTTTATCATCGCAAATAAGTTCTGCAGGAATTAAAAGAGTTTTGGAGGGGATACTAATCCATAATCAGATAGCGGGTTCAAAACTGATATTTACAGGGTATGCTGGCGATACGAATACATCTAATGCGCAGATGAACGCATCTTTGGCAATAGCACTCGGAGTGAAACCCGAAGAGATTATAATAGAGCCTAATCCAAAAGATACAAAAGAGGAGGCGCTCTTTACAAAAAGTTTAGCAGCAGACGAGCCGTTTATACTCGTCACTTCAGCGACCCACATGCCACGGGCTATGAAACTCTTTAACTCAATTGGATTAAATCCTATTGCAGCTCCGAGCGATTTTATAAAGGATGAGTTTAAAGGATATTTAGTGGCTCCGGATATGAACTCCTTTTGTGTTTCAGAGAGAGCTGTGCATGAGTATATTGGCATTTTGTGGAGTAAAATAAAAGATTAATGGGAAATTATGAAATGAATAAATTACTTCTATTTGCACTTTTATGTGTAACTCTTTTTGGCGAAAATCTGCCGCTCTCTGAGCAAAAAGCAGAACTTTTAAAGCTTAAGAGAGAAAAAATTATTCAAGATGGCGAGAGTGGAAAGAATAGCTGGGTCTCGCCTGTGATGCTCTCAACTGCGATTAATAAAAACAATAATCCAAGTTTAGATAGCCGGACGGACAGTGCAGGTTTGGATTGGAGCCAAGACCTCTTTCGAAGCGGCGGAATTGAATACAGCATCACTCAGGCTCAGTCGGCAAAAGATGCAAATCTGCTCGGTGTTGACATGGAAGAGGCTCTCTATTTGAAGCAGATATATACGCTTATGACGCAGATTAATCGTGATAGATTAGTCTATAAACAAAATGAGCTGTCACTTAAAAATAGAGATATAGACCTATTTATTATAAAAGCAAAATATAAGGTTGGGAGTGCGGATATCAGCGATTTAAACCGTATTGCTATCGACAGGGACACCGTTCGCACAAATCTTATCACTCTGAAAAACACGCTTAAAAATGAGGAGTATCAACTCAAAAAACTCGTAGGCGATGTTAATATCGACATGCTCCAACTCTCAGATACTCCTCTGGTCTCAAAGGATGAATACATAAAATCTCATCTCGAACTTTTGCAATACAGCCAAAAAGAGAAGCTCAATGATGCAATTTCCGGAGTTACTCGTTCAGCCTATTTGCCGAAATTGTCCTTTATGGGTTCGTTAGGATATACCAAGTTTGAGAGCCGGTTGAATAACTATGAGGGGAATGATTACTCCTACGGTGCTGTGTTTTCTATGCCTTTGGATATAAACAAAAACTCTAAAATAGAATCTTCCCGTTTGCAGCAGCTACAAACAAAAACAGAGGAGTTAGACCGTAAACTAGAGCTTGAAAAAGAGTACGAGATGCATCTCTCAACCATAGAAGATTACAAAGAAAAAATAGTTCTAGCCAAAGAGATGATAGCCATGTACGAAGAACTTTACAGTGCTACGGATGCCCAAGTAAAGGCAGGCTATAAGTCAACATACGATTTGGAGTCTCTGAAAAACTCTGTTGAGATTCAAAAATATGAGCAAGAGATTCATAAGAAAAATATTTTAATAGAAAAAATTTCACTCTATTTTGACACAAAGCATGAAGGAAAACAGTAATGGAAAGTTTAAAAAAGATTACCGAGTATAAGAGTAGCGGATGGAAGTTGAAGCTTTTTGTGGTACTGGGTTTGGTTCTTCTGGGCATAGCGATATACATGTTAGTGCCGCAAGAACAAAAAGATGAGTACCGTTTTGTGAGTGAACCTCTCAAAAAAGGGGATTTAAAACTCAGCGTATCTGCAACCGGTTACCTTCAACCGCTTGAGAGCGTAGATGTAGGTTCGGAAGTCTCCGGTACTGTTGAAAATGTGTATGTTGATTATAACGACATCGTAAAAAAAGGGCAGTTATTGGCACAGCTCAACAAAACAAAATACAAAAGCGGAGTGGATAGATCTTTTGCAGCTCTAGCCATTACAGAAGCGACTTTGCAAAATGCAGAGGCTACTTTTGCTCAGGCTAAGGCTACGATTGAGCGAGATAAAACGCTTAGAGAATCCACGGCAGGAGCGCTTCCATCACAAAAAGAGTGGGAGAATGACTGGGCAACTTACATGAGTGCAAAAGCACAGGTTGCAAATGCGAATGCTCAGATAGAACAGGCAAAACAGGCTTTAGTTTCGGGAAAATATGACCTTGATAGAACTATGGTTTATTCGCCGATTGACGGTGTCGTGTTGGTGCGAAAAATTGATCCCGGGCAAAGTGTGGCGGCTTCCTTTCAAACACCGGTCTTTTTTAAAATTGCTAAAGATTTAACAAAAATGGAGCTTCAGGTGAGCATCGATGAAGCGGATATATCTAAAGTAAAAGCCCTTCAAAGTGCGACATTCAGCGTGGATGCTTATCCTGAGAAACTCTTTGACGGAAGCATTCGATTGGTTCGTGTAAATTCTGAAATGCTCAACGGAGTCGTTACCTACATTGCTGTTTTAGATGTAGATAATCGCGAGATGCTTCTTAAACCGGGAATGAGTGCCGATGTGGACATTACGGTGGAGACATTGGGAAATACGCTTATAGTTCCAAGAACGGCACTTCTTTTTAACCCTGTAAAACCTACTCAAAATAAACTTTTCGGATTTGGTGAGAAGATTAAAGAGACAATCGACTCAAAGCCGCATGTATGGATTTTGGAAAACTCTATGCCAAAAAAAGTGCATGTTAAAATTCTCGGAAACAGTGGTTTACTCACTGCTATTGTCTCTGATGAGCTTAAAGAGGCGGATGCAATTCTCATCGCACAGGAAAAATTTCAATGATAAAACTCTCTCAAATCAATAAAATGTATGGGAGCGGAGAAGCCGCTACGAATGTGTTAAAAAATATTGATTTAGAAATTAAGCAGGGGGAATTTGTTGCCATCATGGGACCCAGCGGAAGCGGAAAATCAACACTTCTCAATATTCTCGGTGCTTTAGATGAGCCAAGCAGTGGGAGTTACACCTTTCTTGATGCCAATATAAACAGTTTTTCAAAGGAGCAACTCTCCCTTTTTAGACGCTATGTTTTGGGCTTTATTTTTCAGGGTTTTAATCTTCTCAAAAAGACCTCCTCACTAGAAAATGTTGCCATGCCGCTCATCTATCAGGGAGTGGGGGCAAACGAGAGAAAAGAGCGCGCGCTGAGTGCACTAAAAAGTGTGGGGCTTGAGTCACATGTTAACTACAATCCGAGCGAACTCTCAGGCGGTCAGCAACAGCGCGTTGCCATCGCGCGCGCAATTGTTACAAATCCGCAGGTCTTAATTGCCGATGAGCCGACGGGAAATCTTGACACCCAAAGAAGCCATGAGATTATGGAGCTAATATGCTCCTTTAACAAAAATGGAATCACGGTTATTATGGTGACGCATGAAGAGGATATTGCCTCCTTCGCAACGCGCACAATCTACCTTCGGGACGGGGTAATTGAGAGGGAGAGAAGCCATGCTCTTTAGTGCGTTTTTGCAAGCCATCAGAGAAATCAGACGCAATCTTATGCGTTCTATGCTCACCGCCATGGGGATTGTTATCGGGATAGCGTCGGTTATTGCGATGGTAAACATCGGCAAGGGTGCGAGTGAATCTATCACGAAAAGTGTGAGCAATCTGGGAAGCAATATCCTTTATATCATGCCAAGCCAAGAGCATGGACCGGGTGGAAATACGGCCTTTACAAAACCTTTTACCATGAAGGATGTAGAAATTTTAAAAGCATCTGTTTTGTCGCTCGAAGCTATTTCTCCCGTTGCAACCGCCTCTGTTATGGCACTCTACAAAGACCAAAATTACCAAACGAGTGTTCGCGGTGTCAATAACGACTATTTTGCCGTTCAAAAATGGGAGCTCAAAGAGGGTCGTTTTTTTGAACAAAGTGAGCTTAGAACGGGGCAAAATGTTTGTATGATAGGGCAAACGGTTATCGGTAAACTCTTTCCTCTGGGCGAATCTTCCATCGGTACAAAGATAAGACTTCAAAAGTTTTCATGTGAAGTTATAGGAACACTGGGCACAAAAGGGGCAAACACTTTTGGCACGGATCAGGATGATTTAGTTGTGGTTCCTATTAAAATGTTTCAGAGACGCATAAGTGGAAATGAGGATGTTCCGCTTATGATGACGCTTGTAAAAGAGATTACTCCCCTTGAAGAGGCAAAAGTGCAGATAGAGCAGGTTTTGAGGGAGAGACGCCATTTAAAGGAGAAGGAGGAGAACAACTTTTCTATACGAAGCATGACTGCACTCCTTGATACTATCTCAAATGTAACTTCCATGTTAACCGTCATGTTATCCGCCGTGGCCGCAATTTCGCTTGTAGTCGGAGGAATCGGAATTATGAACATCATGCTTGTCTCCGTCACGGAGCGAACCAGAGAGATAGGCATCCGCATGGCGGTCGGAGCGATGGCAAAAGATATTCTCATCCAGTTTCTCATAGAAGCCACGGTTCTCTCTGCGCTCGGAGGGATTATTGGGCTAGTACTCGGTATCGGCATAACCGTAGCAGTGGCATACGGGCTTGATATCGCAGTCATCATCGACCCCGCAATCTCCGTAATCGCCTTGGTTTTTGCGATGCTCATCGGCATATTTTTCGGGCTTTTGCCTGCGAAAAAAGCATCCAACATGAACCCTATTGATGCGCTTAGGTATGAGTGAGAAAATAGTTTTGTTGCATGTGAAAGGGTAGTGAAAATTTTTTGTTCCAGATTGTGAGAGATATTTCCATTCTCATGATATTGATAACGAGAGTAAGAGGAGATTTATTAATAGGGGTATGATTAAAATATGCAGAAAATGAAAGAAATTTTAAATAATTTGTTGAAACATCCATATTGGACTGGAATTAGTGGAATTGTGGCAGTAATTGGAATAATTTTACCGTTTGTTATGACTAATGATGTGTCAAATCATAATAAGTTGTTAATACGGATAAGTAATTTGGAAATTGGCAATGCTAAATTTGATGAAAATAGAGCAAGAGAGGATATTGAGGTATTGCTAGACAGTACAAAAAAAACAGAAGCTTATTTGTGGAAAGTAAAATGTGAAAAACTAATTGATTATAAAGATGACTATCTTGTTAATATAAAAAAATATAGAGAAAAGATTGCTCCTGATGCAATTAAAGCTTGCAATAATGCTGCAAAATTAAATTCAGATAATTTGTATTATTCATATCTTTTAGCACTTGCTTATCAAAAAAATCAAGATTATGATATGAGTTTAAATATATTAGAATCATTAGCCATGAAAGATTATAGCATTGCACAAAGAAAATTAGGAATAATGTATTATTTTGGTCATTTAGTTGAAAAAAATACTTTAAAAAGCAAAGAATGGATATTAAAAGCAGCACAAAATGGGGATGTAGCTTCACAAGAGATGATAGATGAGAATATGCTTCAATAAATAATATCATTGCATGTGAAAGTGTAACAGTCACTAAGAATATATTCTCTCGTTCCACCTCTCCCGAGGT
Organism: Helicobacteraceae bacterium; assembly: GCA_947498025.1. Classification (GTDB taxonomy): domain Bacteria; phylum Campylobacterota; class Campylobacteria; order Campylobacterales; family Sulfurimonadaceae; genus Sulfurimonas. Next base: position 3,070 of record CANMJR010000003.1, on the reverse strand, counting down.
GGAATGCATATTTATATTAAAAACCATGAATGAATCTCCACTTTTAACAGCCTTGACTCAGCGGAGTGTAAATGCTATACGCCAATCGATTGGCAAGTAGCACTCAATTTTGATATAATTTTTGAAATAACCTTAATATAAAGGAATGATGATTATGCAGACGATAAAACTACAATTAGATGATAATATGTATCAAAATATAGTGCAAAACGGGATTGATATTCAGGCTAAATTTAAAGAGTTTTTATTTGATTTGATTGATGATGGATTTCCTGCTATTACAACAGAAGAGGCAAAAAAAAGAGTGGGTGGGGCTGTTCAAGAGTATAGAGGCGGAACAATGCAAACGATTTCTCATGATGATGTTTGGGCAGAGATAGATTTGCACATTAAGAGTAAAATTGAAAATAGTTTATAATCCTGCTTTTACGAAAAATTTTAGCATCATTTGGGATTATATCTCTAATGAGAGCATAGGCTTGGCTAATAAATTCCGAAGTCAACTCAAAGTGAAGATTGAGACAATTCCAAACTTTCCGCATAAATCACGAAAATCTTTTTATTATGAGGATGATAATATCAGAGATTATATATTTAAGGGATACACAATACCCTACTTAATTGATGATGATAAAAATCAGATACTAATCTTAGATATTTTTAAATGGACAAATAGATAAATCTTTCCAATACAAAATAAGACTCGCCATGTTAATAGTGAAACCTACACTGCGCAACGACAATCAAATCGCCTAATAGTTTGTAAACTAGCCTGTGCTCGGCTGTGATGCGTCTTGAAAAATATCCTTGATAGTTTTCTTTTAATCTCTCAGGTTTGCCTAGCCCTGCCGAGTCGTCGGGATTTCTTTTAATATCTTCTAGCAAAAGGTTAATCCGTTTGAAATTTTTTTTGTCGTTAAGCTGCCAGTGCTGATAATCTTCCCAGCCTCTGTCCGCAAAACCGATAATCATAAATCAATCTCTCGTTTCGTAAATTGGAGATTATCTATCTGATCCACCGCCTCATTCAGCCTGTCTCTGTTTGTTTTTGAAGAGAGCAGATACATCGTCTCTTTCATGGCGCTGTACTCTTCGTATGAGATTAAAACCGCGGCTTTGTCATCTTTTGTAGTGATGATATATGCATCAAAATCATCACACACTTTATCTATAAGGCTTCGCAGGTTATTTCTCGCCTGTGAATAAAAAACCGCCTGCATGAAAAATCCTTTTGTCAATATGTTGTCATTTTATCGCAATGAAGGGTTATTGTCAATATTACTTTAAGTGAAGTTTTTTAACACGAAAGATGTACTTAGACATAAATGAGAAATAGTCCTCTCATTACAAATTTTTTTTAAAATGCCGATACTTGCAGTTCACAATATTTTTAAAATAATTTGTAATGCAGCATGGAGATGAGATGAAAAAGATGTTTTTAGCAGTTTTAGCAGCGCTATTGCTGCAAGTTACTGTTTACGGAAGTAATTATATTACGGTGGGCAGTGTCTCTTCTGCTGAGAGTGCAGAGGTTATAAATCAGCTTGTAAGCAGTATGTCAGAGCAATTGACAAAAAACAAAAATTTCAGCGATATTCAATCCCCAGTCATAGCCATAACCTCTTTTGTATGTTTAGATAATTTTAAAGCTACCTCCCGCCTTAGCAATATACTTAGCGAGACTTTTATTCATGAGATGCAGATACGAGGGTATAGGGTAATAGATTTTAAGACAATGGGCAATATTAAAATTGATTCTCAAGGAGATTTTCTTTTTAGCCGTGATATGTCAAAACTACAAAGCAGTTTAAGTGTTAATTACGCTTTAGCAGGTACATACATAGAGTACAAGAGCGGTATAGTTATAAATGCGAGAATAATCGATTTAAAAACTCATATAGTGCTCTCCACCGCCCAAGTATTTATACCTAGACGCATTGTTAATCGTATATCTTCTGCAGGAAATACAACGGTAGATTTTGCACCGCATAAAGTTTTAGTATCGAAATAAAAAATAGAGTAAAACGGTCAGTCTCATGGGGCATTGTTTTTCTTCCATATCCGAAAGATATGGGTAGCTTTAGGGGGTTGTAGGGACATTTGTACCTGCCACCTAAACGGACGCGTTCGTTTAGGTACGTAACATCAGATGGTAGCGGGTATAATCACGCTCTTAAAACTTTCATTGGAGTTGCCTCTTTGCCACTATCTCGTCTTAATCCAGAACAGTTTGCCGCTGCAACTTCTGCAAGCTTACAAAATTTAATTATTGCCTCGGCAGGAACAGGGAAAACTTCTACGATAGTCGGGAGAATAGGGCACCTTTTAAGCTCTGGCGTGAAACCGCAGGAGATTCTGCTTCTCACTTTTACAAACAAAGCCGCCGCCGAGATGGTTGAGAGGGTTGCCGAATATTTCGGTAAAGAGATAGCCGCCAAAATCGATGCGGGAACCTTTCATGCGGTGAGTTACAGATGGCTCAAAAAACATGATAAAAGGGTGGTCTTAAAACAGCAAAGAGAGCTGAAAACACTCTTTAGAAGTGTTTTTGAAAAACGCTCATTTATGCAGATAGGAGCCGAAATAACTCCCTATGGCGGCAACTATCTCTACGATGTTTACTCTTTTTATCAAAATACCGAACTCAACAATAATTTTGAAGAGTGGATAAAAGAGAAGTATCCAGAACATGAGCTTTTTGCCATGATTTATGCCGACATTGTAGATGAGTTTGAGAGCCTTAAAAAAGAGTACGGATTTGTAAATTTCAACGATTTGCTCATTAATTTTCGAGAGATGTGTAAAACCAATGATTTGGGCTATAAAGAAGTTTTGGTGGATGAGTATCAGGATACAAATGCACTTCAAGGTACGCTCATTGAAGCGATGAAACCGCCTTCGCTCTTTTGTGTGGGAGATTATGACCAGAGTATCTATGCTTTTAACGGGGCGGATATTTCCATTATCGGCTCATTTGCTACAAAGTTTCCCGAAGCAAAAGTGCATACGCTCACAAAAAATTACCGCTCAACGCAGCCTATACTCTCACTTGCAACAAAAGTAATCGAGC
>CANMJR010000002.1 GCA_947498025.1 Helicobacteraceae bacterium | reverse complement strand
ATTAAAAAGTAAAAAAATACTTCTTGGAGTGACAGGTTCTATCGCTGTTTATAAGTCTCTTGAGCTGGTTCGTCTGCTCACTAAAGCCGGTGCAAATGTAAAGGTTGTCATGAGCGAAGCCGCAAAAAAATTTGTTACACCTCTGAGTTTTGAGGTTCTCACAGGAAACCAAATCCTTGATGACACAAACGAATCATGGGTAACCGACCACAACCACATCAAAACGACGCAGTGGGCAGACCTATTTGTTATTGCACCAGCCACAGCCAACACCATCGCAAAACTGGCAAATGCCATTGCCGACAACATGCTGCTTCAATGCGCCCTAGCATTTCCAAAAACAAAAATCATTGCTCCCTCAGCAAATACAAATATGATGCACAACCCCATCACACAGGCGAACCTCAAAATGTTAGCCATTGCAAACTACACGATTGTTGAGACACAGATAAAAGAGTTGGCATGTAAAACTACCGGCGACGGGGCGATGGCTGAACCTATTGACATATTTTTTAAGTGCGCAAAAGTGCTTTTAAAAGAGGAGTTTTGGGAGGATAGAATGGTTATCGTCACAGGAGGAGGAACAGTTGAGAAGATTGACGAAGTCCGGTACATCTCCAACTTTTCAAGCGGCAAAATGGCTTCAAGTTTAGCGACCGCACTCTACTGCAGAGGTGCGGATGTAAATCTGATTGCCACAAAATTTGAAGAAAATCTGCCAAAAGAGATGCACAAAATAGAAGTTGAAAGCTCTCTTGAGATGCAGGAGTATTTAGTAGATTCTATCCGAATTGCAAAAAAAGGAAAATTATCCAAAGCAACGCTTATGAGAGATGAACATATCCATCTTATTCAAAAAAAACCCTACCTTTTTATGGCGGCAGCTGTAAGCGACTATGTACCGGAATTTGCTCAAAACGGAAAACTGAAAAAAGATGTTTTAGGCGAAATATGGGAACTTAAAATGAAAAAAAATGTCGATATTTTAGGATTAGTAGAAAAAGAGGGCATCGTAACGGTAGGTTTTAAAGCCGAAATGGATGAGCTAAATGCCATCGCAAACGCCTCAAATATGATTAAAACAAAAAACTTAGATGCAGTATGCTTAAATATATTGAAAGACGCATCGAGCTTTGGAAGCGACACAAATAAAGTGGAATTCATAACACATGAGAAAGTAGAATCCATCCCGCATGGAGACAAACTGAGCGTTGCTTTTGGAATACTCGAACATGCAAAGAGTCTATAAAACTTTTTAACTCTTTATATGGAGGTTGCGGCGAAGCAACCTTGGTTATAGAATAAATCTATTTATGAAGCGCCAGCTCTTTTTTAAGATATTCCCCAGTATAACTTCCTGTTTTTTCATAAGTTGCAGCCAGCTCTTCCGGGCTTCCCTCCGCTATGATAAGTCCGCCGCCGCTTCCCCCCTCCGGTCCCATGTCTAGGATGTAATCAGCATTTTTTATCATGTCTAAGTTGTGTTCTATGATGAGTACGCTATTTCCTAGTTCTACAAATTTGTGAAGTACGCCTGTAAGCCTATCAACATCTGCAAAGTGAAGCCCTGTCGTCGGCTCATCTAAAATGTAGAGTGTTTGTCCCGTATCTTTGCGGCTCAGTTCTTTGCTTAGTTTTATTCTTTGAGCTTCCCCGCCTGAGAGTGTTACGGCATTTTGTCCAAGAGTAATGTACCCTAACCCGACATCCACAATTGTTTTCATGATTTGATGAATTTTCGGGATCGGTTTAAAAAATTCAAAAGCTTCATCCACACTCATGTTGAGCACATCCGATATGGTTTTACCTTTATACAGCACTTCCAAAGTTTGTTGATTGTATCTTGTTCCATGGCAGGTATCGCACTTCACCATGATGTCCGGTAAAAAGTGCATTTCAATTTTTATCTGCCCTTCTCCCTGACACTTCTCACATCGCCCGCCTTTGACATTAAAGCTGAATCTTGAGGTTGTGTAGCCTCGTATTTGAGACTCTTTTGTTTTAGAAAAAAGCTCTCGAATCTCATCCATCACACCTGTGTAGGTTGCAGGATTACTTCGCGGTGTTCTGCCTATTGGGCTTTGGTCGAGATAAATCACTTTGTCCACATTCTCTAATCCAGTTATCTCAACACCTGCGACTTTGTTCACTTTTCTGGCGTGGTTTAGCAGCTCTCTGGCGGTTGGAAGAAGGGTTTGAAGCATAAGTGAGCTTTTCCCGCTTCCGCTCACTCCCGTGATACAGACAAAGTTATTGAGCGGAATTTTGGCACTCAGATTATTGATGTTGTTGAGCGTGACATTTTTTATCTCAATATATTTATCTTGCGGTCGTCTGTAAAAATACTCTATTTTTTTTCTGCCGAACATGTAATCTGCGGTGAGTGTTTTGGCTTTTTTGAGCATATCCAATGTTCCGCTAAAAACAACCTCTCCTCCAAATCTCCCAGCTCCGCTTCCGATATCCACTATAAAGTCTGCATTTTCAATGGTCTCTTTATCATGCTCTACAACTATAACGCTGTTGCCCTTTTCCTGCAAACTTCTAAGCGTGCGGATAAGTTTGAGTGTATCTCTCTCATGCAGTCCGATGCTCGGCTCATCTAAAACATATAAAACACCTGTCAGACCGCTGCCGATTTGCGAAGCGATACGGATTCTCTGAGCTTCACCGCCGCTGATCGTTCTTGCATCACGACCTAGAGTGATATAACCGAGTCCGACATCAAATAAAAAGTAGAGTCTCTCTCTGATTTCGTTTAAAATAGGTGTAGATATTTGCGTACTTTGGTCTGTTAAATAGCTGAAATTCTCTTTATCTTTAAACCACTCATAACTCTTATTTATCGGCATGTCTAAAAGTTCTGCAATCCCTTTTTGCCCGACTTTTACAGCCAAAGACTCTCGCTTTAATCTATGAGAGCCGCAGATATTACAAACCTTTTCGCTCATGTAATCGGCTAACTCTTTCTCATCTTTGAACATGTCATAGGCTATTTTTATGATTCCAGGCCACATCTTTTTTACTTCATGATTTTTCCATAAAAAGGAGACCTCTTCTATTCCGCCGTGGAGAATTGCCTTTTTCTGATACTCCGGCAACTCCGAATAAGGAATTTTTGTGTCAATCTTATTCGCCGCACAAAAACCTTTTAAAAATGTAAAATAGTACCCCTTGTTGAAGCCATAAACAATCTTAACAGCACCCGTTTCTACGCTTAAATCTTGGTCGATTATCTTCTCATGATCAAGGGCGTAGCGAAGTCCTAAGCCGTCACACTCAGGACATGCGCCCTTTGGCGAGTTGAATGAAAACGATAGCGGTTCGAGGGGTTCAAAACTGATTTTACAATCAAAACATGCGTTGTGTTCAGAGTAGTGCATGTGGGATTTTTGCAAACCCAACTCTTCATGGTTTAAAATATCAATCTCAAGTTCACCATAACTCTCTTTAAGAGCTTTTTCAACATCCGCTGCTATTCGCTCTTTATTCTCTGCATTAACTACAACCCTGTCTATGACAACTTTTATGGTATGTTTTTTAGTTTTACTCAGCTCAATATCTTCGTCAAGCCGCACCATAACACCGTCTATCATGGCTCTCACATACCCCTTATGCACGAGAGATTCCAGCACATCGGCATACGCACCCTTCTTCTCATTGACTATCGGAGCCAAAAGAACAAGTTTTGCACCCTCCGGCAGTTTTGCAACCTCTTTGATGATGTCTGAAGCACTCATCTGCGAAATTACTTTATTGCACTTATGGCAGTGTTGCACCCCTACTCTGGCGTAGAGAAGTCTGAAATAGTCATATATTTCGGTAATCGTTCCAACGGTCGAGCGAGGGTTTTTAGAAGTCGTTTTTTGGTCTATGGCGATGGCGGGGGTCAGTCCTTCTATCTTGTCCACATCGGGTTTGCCGATACGGTCTAAAAACTGTCTCGCATAGGATGAGAGCGACTCCATGTAGCGTCTCTGCCCCTCGGCATAGAGAGTATCAAAAGCTAAAGTTGATTTACCGCTTCCGCTAAGTCCTGTAAAAACAACTAGCTCGTTTTTTGGAATATCCAACGAAATATTTTTTAAATTATTTTCTCGAGCACCCGTAATTTTTATATAATCTTTTTTTTTCATTTTAAAATCCTCTTAAGAAAATATTCTTTGCGTCAGATATGTTACTACAATCACATAAAAAATAACTATCAATCTTCTTTGCAGATGCACATCGACTCTGTCTTTTAAGTGAATGCCCAAATAGACACCAAAGAGTGAAGCAACTCCTATGATAACGCCGCTCTCAAAGTCTACATGCCCTTGCATGGCTTGTGAAATAAAACCGGAGGCGGAGGAGAAGACAACAAAAAAGAGACCGGCTGAAATCGCTTTTTTGAGCGGTACATGCAAAAATCCAACCAAAATCGGAACAATAATAATACTTCCGCCAACACCTATTGCCATGCTTATCGTACCCACAAAAAAGCCTATGACAAATAAAACGACCCTGTTTACTTCTCTTTGATCTTGATGCTCTCTTGGTTGAAAAAAAAGTCTCAACAGAGCAAAAATCGCAAAACTCAAAAATATGATTTCTAAAGCTCTACTGCTTAGATTTGAGGTGATAATACCACTGAAAAATGCACCTATAAAGCCACCCACGCCTATGGCCGCAACCATAGCAACATCAAGTGTACCTTTTTTATTGTTTAGATAACTGCCATAGATTGAGCTAAACACCATCTGCACAACAGAGATGCCGATTGCAATCTTTGTCTCATAGCCTAATAAAAGCAGGAGAGGAACCAAAATAGTTCCTCCACCAATACCAAAAAAACCGGAGAGCGTACCGACAATAAGCCCAAGTAAAATTAACTCAATCATTAAAAAACCACATATTATTTCTTTTTGCGAATTGTACTCTAACAACCCTTTTAATTTTACTTTGATACTATATAAAGTATAATCATTAACCAATATAAAGGCAATTTAAATGTTAAAAACTATACTTCAAGCTTCGGAAAATTTTTGCATTCATCAAATTAGGTTGCCGTATAGAATAATTAAGAGTATTCCAAAAAAGAGAACACTTATTGCTTATATAGATATTGATACACATGATAATAAAAAGTATAGAGTTTATATCGCTTCTGAATATGGTTTTATACAAAAAGTTGCAAAGCTATTTTTAGAAGAGGATGAGAGTGACGAGGAGACTTTGATAGATATGCTTTTAGAGACAACAAACCTAATCGTAGGAAGCGCTAAAGTTATTGCTCAGGAGAGTGAAAACTCCTACACTCTAGGCACTCCGCATTTTGAGAAGATAGATGTATTTAATTTTGCATATAATGATGCCAGAGCTGTCAAAGTGCAAGGAGATAAGATGATTATCGCAATCAAGGAACTAAATGTCTAAAAGAGTCAAACAAGTTTATGGCGCAAAAGAAGCAGAGTTCAATGCTGATACAGAATTAGCATGGATGAATTACTCCGGTCTTTTAGACATGGAGGTAGAGTTTGTAGCGGATTTAGGCGAAACAGAACTGAGTGTTGCCGAGATACTCAAATTAGAGAAGGGCTCAATAATAGACCTTAAAAAACCAGCCGGTGAAAGTGTTGAGTCGTATGTAAATGGTCGCATTATAGGTAAAGGTGAAGTTATGGTGTATGAAAAAAATCTTGCTATTCGTATCAATGAGGTACTTGATTCTAGTGCTGTTTTGTATCATCTCTCAAAAGAAAGATTATGATTAAATTACTCTTTATTTTATTCATTCCGTTTGTGCTTCATGCCTCTAAAATATTAAGTTATAATATTTATGACCGAACAGATAGAGTGGATGTTATGATTACCTTTGATGCTCCCTATAACGGGGTTATAAAACAGAGTACAGGTGCGTCAAAAATCATTATAAAACTTGAAGGTGCTACTATAGAGGCATCAAAATCAAAAGAGCTCTCCTCAAAATTTTTAAATTCACTCAACATTACGCCCATAACCGGATATACTCAAATAGAGGCATCTGTGCCCCCTTCTGTGGTTTTAAAGGCTTCCAAAACATCTGACTCCTATGGGCTAAGACTGCGATTTACAAATGAAGCTCCGACTAAAGAGAACTCTGCGAATGAGCAAACCACTGCATCCTCCCTGGGCTCACTACCGACAAAACAAGGGGATGAATTATCTTCAAGTTATTATATCGTTGTAGGAATTTTAATTATAGGTATTATTATTCTGTTTTTTCTTAACAAAAGAATCGCTCAAAATAAAGAAAAACCAAATTATAAATCCTGGCTCTTTAAAGAGAGTAAAGAGGCCGTTTCGACTACAGGAGAAAATGTTACTATAAGATTCCAAAAGAGTATAAATGAGCAGAACAGTGTCGTAATGCTTGATTTTGCTGAACAAAGCTATCTTGTTGTGATGGGAACGAATAATGTTCTACTGGATAAGTTTACAGATAATAAGCCCGTTACTCAAGATGATTTTGAAACAATTTTACAAAATAGACGTAAAGAGTTAACAGAATTTATTGAAGAAAAAGAGCCTTTACAAATCTACAAAGAAAAGGCAGCCAGCATGATGTATGAGGCGTAAGAAGCTACTTTTTGCTTCCTTCGTCAAACTTATCTTTTAAAAGTTTTTTAATCATATTTATATTTGCCATATTGAGTTTGTAGCTTTCATCCATAATTTTATCTATATGATAAACTTCTGTAACAGTGATTCCGTAAGGGTCTTTTTTCTCTTTGCTTATTACACCATTTTCAAAAGAGTAGAGATAGAGCTTTTTACGGGCTGTCTGTATGTAGTAGGTTAAAACTATCTCGTCAGAATGCTTCTTTTCTATAGCAACCACAACCCTTTGATTCGCATCATAGAGCGTTTCATCTAGGTTAAGTAGAGTTTTTGCTTCAAGAACACTCATGTAGCCAATGTAAAATTTATTATATAAATCATGGTACCTTTGAACACTCTCGCTCATTAAAAAAGTCATATCAAGAATATGCTTTTTATGAGCTCTTAAAGTTTTTGTTAACCATGTCATTGTGTTATAGTATCGGAATGGATGAAGTTTAAGAGAGTGTGCTTCTAACATTTTTTCTGAGTGTATCTTCTCTTTAGGCTCTAATTTTTTCGCATATGGGTTTTTTATATGCTCTAAAATATTTTTCGCAGAGAACTCTTTTGTTAGCCACACTTTACAGTAATTGGGCAACTGTTTTGTTCCTGTTGCACCCTCATTTAAAATAATGAGAGCTTTTATCTCATACTGCGGAAATATAATTTCTAAAAGCGCTTTTTTCTTTCTCAATCTTTTTTTAAGTTTTAGTACCGATTTAACAAGCGTCATCTCTACAAAATAGAGCTCTTTATCTTTAGTGATTATCATAGCGTCAAATTCGCTGATTTCTCTGCTTTTTGTTCTATAAACTATCTGCTGTTTTTCACTTATGGAGAGGGTGTTTGGATTTGATTTTTCTTTATTTTGATGAAAACCTTTTAAAATAAACTTCTCTATATCGTCACTCTTCTGCGCATATCTTAAGAGTTTTTCATAAATATAGTTCTCAAAAACCTCACCCTCAAAAGAGCGGTATGAGCTTAAATAGAGGACATCCTCCTCATCTATATCTTTTGCTAAAAGTGATAAAAGATGTTTTGTATTGTAATCATAATGAAATAGGTTGTCAGCTATATCCACATCATCCAGTGTTTTAATAGACTGAGAAATATTTAACATTAAATTAATATCTCGCTGTTTTTGAAAAATTCATCTATAACGCCCCTAAATTCTAAACTATCATTTATTCTATTTACATCATTTCTTAAAATTGATGCACCTCTGTACCCCTTAGAGTAAGTATGGACATGTTTTCTAAACATAGCAACTCCTCTCTCTCCATAAAATTCTATCATCTTATCAAAATGTTCCATGATGATTACATGTTTTAAAGATACATCTATATCGGCACTGCCGCTCTTTAATTGATGAAAAATCCATGGGGCACCGATGGCTCCGCGACCTATCATAACGCCATCGGCTCCGGTATGCTCTAACACCCACCGAGCTTTCTCGTAAGAGTCTATGTCGCCGTTTGCAATTACAGGAATAGATACAGCCTCTTTAATCTCTTTAATTGCGTCATAATCAACAGCGGCTTTAAATCTTCCGGCACGGGTTCGCCCATGTACTGCCAAAAAATCAGCTCCGCTATCTTCTACCATTTTTGCTATATCTATATGATTTTTCTTCTCAAATCCAAGTCTGATTTTTACACTTGTTAAACTTTTATTGGAAGTGTCTTTTATAGTTCTTATAATTTCACCCATAAGAGGCAGATTTAAGAGAAGTGAACTCCCGCTTCCATGTCCCACGATTTTAGGAACCGGACAGCCACAATTAAGATCAATTATATCGATTCCCTCTTGTGTATTCAGTATTTCAACCGCTTTTTTTATAACATCCACCTCTGCACCGGCTATCTGAACAGAGTATGGGTCTTCAATAGGAGATTTTTTTAACATATGGAATGTTTTGGCTGAACCGTAAGAGAGAGCATTTGAGCTTAGCATCTCACTTACGGTAAGGTCTGCTCCAAACTTTTTCACTACACTTCTAAAAGGAAGATCTGTATAGCCCGCAAGAGGAGCCAATACATAGATAGGTTTATCAAAGGATAGAATTTTCAAATTTTTGGACATATATAAAAGTTAAACAAACAAGTTTATATTAAAGTTTTTATTACACTCTTTAAGTGCACGGTAAGACTTGAAGTTAAGATACTCTAAAGGTTGTGAATTTTGCAGAATTTCGTCTGCAGGTTCTAACATCTCCAAATCAAACAGAGTAAAAAGATATGCGCTAAGGGCCTCTTCATGGGAGTCACTCAAAGTGCTAAACAGGTTAATTCTTTGTTCCGGTACCATTCCGACTGATAGAATAGTTGCTATTCTCACATAATCTACTTCTAACAACTCCATTGGGGACAATAAATTGATGAGAGTTTCATTTGAGATAGTCAGAGCGTTTTCATCTGCATTTATTCTAGCTAAGATTTCAAAAAGTGCATCTTTACTCAAGAATGTTTTATTCTTTTCTATCACTGCTAAAGGAGCTGTTTTGCAAAGGTTAACAAATGCTTCTGCACAGAGTCTGCTATCATATTTATCTGCACGAGATAAAATATCTTCTGCTGAGATATCACCTTTTTTGTAGCGATTTTTTTCATTTTGAATAACTAAAGCATTTGTAGAGGGAAGTGAGTATTTTTTGAGCTCAACAACTTCTCCATTTTTTATATCTTCTATAAGTTTTAAAACGGTTTTAATTTTTTCATTATCTATATCCAAGCTCATATTTTTAGCCGGAAAAAGAGTTGAATTTTCTATAAGAGTCCCAAGTAGCTTGTATTTAGGCGTTTTAAAATCGTAACTTCTATTTGCTTTGCCTAAATACGCATCAACAATGGAATCTATCAATTTTTCATAATCTTTCTCATCTTTACGAAGCTTAAAACTACCGACAAGGGAGTAAAAAGAGATATGAATAAGCGTTGCTATGTAATAGATAACAAGAGGAACAATTGCCCATACAGCAACAGAGAGTGACGGCAAAGGAATACCAAACAAATCTATAGCTATACTATTTTGGCTTACATACGCATATATAAACCATCCAACTATGCCAATAAATAAAAAGGAAGCTATCGTATATTTTTTTAACTGCATTATAAATTCCTATTTTCTAGATTTTTCTACTATTTCTCTACAATCGATACAATAAATGGCATGTGGTTTCACTTTCAATCTTTGAAAGCTTATAGGATCCTCACACATTTCACATATACCGTAGTCACCGCTTACTATTTTTCCAAGAGTTACATTAATCTCTCTTAGCTCTTGTTCCTGCTGGTGGACTATTGCACTCTCAATCATTGAGTTATTATTTACGGATGCATAGTCACCCTCATCATTAAGTTCTAAACCACTTAGCTGCTCTAACTCAGCATTAACACCCACAATATTTTTGGTTATCTGCTTTTTACGACTCTCTAGAATCTCTTTAAAATAATTTAACTCACTAGCTTGCAATTGACATCCTTATTGTGTTGTATATCACTTATGGTATGGGTGGTTACTCAAAATAGAAAAACCTCTATAAATCTGCTCAAGCAAAACAGCTTTTGCTATTTTATGACTCATAGTAATATTTCCTAAGCTTATAACAGCATCGCATTTTTTTAAAAAATCATCCTCGAAGCCATACGCTCCACCTATGAAAAATTTAACCGCCATTCTATCATTTAAAAGCTTACTAAATTCAAAACTGTCGATTAATTTTCCATCAGGGTGCAAACATACACAAAAATCTTTGCCAATATAGGGAGCTAATGCTCTTGTATATGCCTGCTGTGACGCAGTTGGTGAAATAGTGTGTGATTTTGCTACATCTTTGTCAAAAAGTTCTATATCTTCTGTTTTTGCAAAGCGAGAAATCATTTTTGTCAGCTCTTTATAGAGTGGGTCATAGATGGTTTTCTCTTTTTTTGCTATGGAGATAATATCAATATTCACTTTATGAGACCAATCCGCTTCCAATTACATGGTAAGTGACATAAGTAAAGGCATCGTTTTTTTTAACCCCGCCTATGGCTGCTACAAAATGTTCTGATTCCGAAGCTATGACATCCAATGTATCTCCTAAAACCACGTTTACTTTTTTTGTATTTGTATCTCTGTATGCGCCCAGTCCGATGTAGTTCAGGTCACATGCGTTTGCCTCAAGCACCTCTTCTTTATTATGCGTTGAGATGCCTAATATCTTATCTTTTGTGATGGCCATTCTTACGATTTTAACAGCGCTTTTTATGTCGGAATCTATCGATTTTAGATCCTCTTGACCAAGATGAACCCCATCGCAAAATTCTATCAGTTCATATGCATCATTTACTATTAAAAAGCCGTCATACATTTTTCTGATTTTAATGAGTTGTTGTTTTATAAAAGCAGTGTCAGCGGTTTTATTTCTATATTGAATTATCTCGGCACTATTTTGTTTGGCAATATCTATAAACTCTTCAATAGAAATGCCCTTAGAATCAAGTAACTCTTGGTCGCAAAGGGCATATAAACGCATATTAAACTTTTAAGAGTGTTAAAAGATCTGAAAGTGTATTTTTTAACTCATTTCTATTGACTACCATGTCAACAGAACCTTTTTCAAGCAAAAATTCTGCTCGCTGAAAGCCATCAGGAAGACTAGAACCAATGGTCTGTTCAATTACTCTTTGACCTGCAAAACCTATGAGTGCCCCCGGTTCAGCAATAATAATGTCTCCCAAAGTTGCAAAAGAAGCACTTACCCCGCCCATGGTAGGATCTGTTAAAACAGAGATATACGGTAAGTTGTGATTTGCAAGTTTTGCCAATGCTGCTGAAGTTTTACTCATCTGCATAAGAGAGAATGTACTCTCCTGCATTCTTGCTCCGCCACTTGCACTTATAATTATCAACCCCTCTCTTTTTTCTATGGCACGGTTTACCGCACGAACAATTTTTTCACCCTCTACGGAGCCCAAAGAGCCACCCATAAAGCTGAAGTCAAATACAACAAGCTGAGCATCCACACCGTTTATTTTGCACTCACCGCTCACAACGGACGAGCTTCTGCCGCTTTTTTTAACACCCTCTTCTATTCTTTTTACATACGAGATTTTATCTACAAATTTTAATGGATCAACAGGTTTTAACTTCTCATCAAACTCTACAAATGTTCCCTCATCCACCAAAAGTGCCAATCTCTCTTTTACGCCTATACGAAGGTGGAATCCACATTTTGGACACACATAATTTTGATTCTCCACCTCTTTGTAGTACATCAACGATTGACATGATTTACACTTAATCCAGTGAGTTGGAGCTTCGCTTTTTGTAGCTTGCTGCTTTGTATCTGATCTCGAAAAAAGGTTTAATAAGTTCAAAAACAATCCTTATATCTTATAAATGGCGGATATTGTATCAAATTTATACTTTATTTTGAGTTTAGGACCTTTATTTTAAGCAAAATATCCTTTTTCTCTTTAAAATCAGCATGCACTAAAAAGAGTTCAGGGACGGTGTTTCCTATCTTTTTATCAGACTTATAAACCCTAAAACTATTCACTTCTCCAATACTGTCCACACTGAACTGACTATCCACACTTAGAGGATAAAGGAGTGGTCTGAGTGACTCTAATCTATAAAGTTTTTGATTTTTCACCATATAAGCGATATAGGGATTGTGCATATTATGCAGAGAATTTGAGCTTTGCATAAGTATAACATCCTCTTTTTTATCTTGATTTAAAATTGTTGTGGATTGACTCAGAGCTAAAGAGAAATCCAGAAAGATAACTTTTTTTATAGACTCCTCCTCTTTTATATCTTTGACCTCTTTTTTATAGAAGCTGTTTGAGTGATTGAGAGAAGCGTAACTTTTATATAAAAAAAGCATCATGATAGATAGTATCGTGATAGAGATAAGTAGTTCAATAAGTGTAAATCCTCTTCTCACTGTTCAATCCTTAGTCTAATGAGGGCGGTGGATGCGTCTTTGGTTTTGACGACTGTTTTTCCTATTTCAAAAACCACATCTGTCTTTACTTCTCTATCTATTTCTCCATTACTCTGTTTACTTTCATCCTTACTCATGTCATCATATTCACCCAAATCTATCTGTTCAACCATCTGATAAACCACTTCAACTTTTATGTTTTTAAGCTCTCTTTGCAAATCATCCTCTAATTTAAAATCACTTATTAAATCATATAGAACAGCACTTTTTGTCTCCAAACCATAATCAGGATTTGATATAAAAAAGGAGGCGTATGGATTTATCTGTGTCTGTTTTTTCAGTCCGGAAAAGATATGTATATTATTTGCATACATCTCTATAAGTGCCAAAATTACCACTGAGATTATCATAACGGCAACCATGACTTCTATAAGAGTAAAAGCTCGTTTAGCTTTTTTATGCATGCCCTAAACCGATTCTAATCGCTTCATCAAGAGATGTTTCAGCATTTAACAACATTTGCGAGAGTTGATAGGCTATTGTTTTAAGTCCATCTTTTTCTAGAGCCGTTTTAATTGTATGTTCATCTGTTGTAGTCACCAGCAAATCTCTCACTCGGTCATTCATAACCAAAAGCTCGCCGATAGAGCGGCGACCGCTGTAACCGCTGTAATTGCATGCCTTACAACCTACTGACTTAAATATTTTCGCATTTCTATCTAGATTATAATATTCCGAGAACTCTTCTGCAATAACATCCTCTTCCTTGCATTCATCACATAAAACGCGAACAAGTCTTTGAGCCAAAATTCCGAGAAGTGAAGAGGAGATTAAAAAAGGCTGTATTTTCATGTCAGCGAGTCTTGAGATTGTCGCAGCAGCCGAGTTTGTATGAAGCGTTGAAAAGACCAAGTGACCTGTAAGTGCAGCACGAACGGCGATTGCGGCCGTCTCCTCATCACGAATCTCACCAATCATAATAACATCAGGGTCCTGTCGTAAAATAGAGCGCAGAGCCGCTGCAAAAGTAAGCCCGACCTTCTCATTTACCTGAATCTGAGCAATATTGTCAGACTTGTACTCAACCGGGTCTTCAACGGTTAAAAGATTTTTATGCGGCTCTTCAACTTCTCTTAAAAAGGAGTGGAGAGAGGTTGTTTTACCGCTCCCCGTCGGTCCTGTTACAAGTATAATTCCATGGGAGGAGCGAAGCAGTTTTTTTACATCATCAATAATTTCGTTGTCAAAGCCAAGTTCATCTATTTGAGGTATCTGAGAACTCTGCATGAGGAGCCTCATAACAACTCTCTCGCCATAAAAAGTCGGCAAAATAGAGACACGGACATCTAAACTCTCACCCGCAATTTTTATCTGTGTTCGCCCATCTTGAGGAATTCTCTTTTCTGAAATATCAAGATTTGATATAACTTTTATACGGCTGACGATGAGATTGATTACTTTTTTGTCTAAATCTGCATTTTTAATCAGCATCCCGTCAATGCGAAACCTGACTTCACCCCGTTTTTCTTGAACCTCAATATGAATATCCGAAGCTCTTTTTTTAATAGCCTGATAAAAAAGAGCATTTACAAACTTGATAATCGGAGCAGACTCTTCACTTGTTAAAATGTCAGAGGATGTTCTCAAAAAATCAGTTAAAGAGAGTTCATCTTCACCCTCTTCATTTGAATCCTCTTGCATGTTCTCTATAGCTTTATCGGTACGAAGCTCTAAAAAGCGGTTGTAAAGTCTGTCATAGGAGTCCTCATCCAACATGTAGAGGGGATATCTGTTTTGTAATTTTGAGTAAAAATTGCTTGCCTGAACCAAATACTGCTCACACATAAATGCACAAACCTCTCCATGAAGCTCACTAAAAAGAAGATAATTTTTTACACTCATATCGGTTTTAATCTCTTGAGGTTCATATACTTCGAGTTTTAAATTGTGAAGAGGTTCCAAAACGAGCATCTACTTCTCCCCGGAAATAGTATCTGCTGAGCTATTTTTATCTCTCTCTACAACCTCACCGGTTTCCATGTCAAGAGCAGTGATTTTTCCCTTCTCCTCTATTTTTTTGAAAATCTTTTCATTATAATCTCTTTGAAGATTTGCCAAAACACCCAAATCTTTTTGAAGTTGAGACAATTTTTCACTCTTTTCAATTACATAAGGAGTCAAAATCACTACTAAATTATCTTTTTGATTTGTTGTTGACTCTGATGAAAAGAGGTAATCGCCAAGGAGTGGAATATCTCCTAAAATCGGAACTTTGCTTACAGCAGTCACATCATAGCTTTTTACAAGACCCCCGATAATTATACTCTCTCCATGACGAAGTATCGCCTGAGTTTTTACCTCCTGCTTTGATGTAACCGGCTGTTTTGTTGCGTTGTTTGAACCATCATCCAAAATATTTTCCAATTTTGTCTCAACATCAAGCGTTACCTTGTCAGTAGAGGAAACACGAGGTTTGATTTTGAGGGTCAAACCGATTTCCTCTCTTTTATAGCTGCTTGTAAGCCCTGCCCCTGCAACTGAGTTGGATATGGTCCCCGTTGAAACCGAAATAGTTTTACCTACATAAATGGATGACTCTTTATTATTTACACAAAGTATGGATGGATTTGAAAGTGCTTTTGAAGCACCGTTTGTTTGTAAAAATTGTATAGCTGCACCCAGTGCAAAACCAGACTCTAAGTTGCTTGGCAGAGTTATTAATTTTGATGCCGCCGGAGAGATAGAGGCACCTCCAAAGTTGGTTGCCAAAGAGTAGAGCCCTCCGCTTGAACTCACTAATGCCCCGTCAAATCCCCATTTCGTACCTAGAGCTTCCGTGTTATTTTTATTTATCTCTATAACCCTTGCCTGTACATAAACCTGAAATTTTTCCGTGTCAAGCTCATCGATAATATATTTTATACCTTTGATAATCTCGGGTTCGCCCACTGCAATAATTGCATTTATCTCTTCGCTTGCGGAAACATTTGGCTTAAGCAAAGGATCTGCATAAGTCTGCTTTGAGACAATCTCGGTTAAACTTTTCAAAACATCTTTTACATCCGAGTTTCTAAGATTGAAAATCTGTACGGTATTTGCTATATTTGATTCTACATCGAGTTTCTTTATTAAAGCCTCTACCTTTTTTACATTCTCTTGATTTGCCACAATTAGAATAGAGTTTGTATTTTCATCCAAAATAATTTTAACGACTTCTGAGGCCACTTGTTCATTAAAAAGTGATTTTGAGATATCAATAAGCTTTGCCAGAAGTTTTTTGCCCTCTGCAAATTTGATAGGCACAATTTTGACTGTTGCTTGATTATTTGTCTCTATATCTTTCATAACCTTTTTTATGGTCTCTATATTCTTAGGATAGTCCGTAATGAGAATCATATTACTCTCTTTCATGGTCATAAGCTTCGCAGTTTTAGAGATAAGATAACGGATTTTTGCTGCTACAATATCAACATTTTCACCGGTTACTGTAATGGCTTGTGTAACCATAAGGGAGCCATCAGGATTCTCTCCCTGTTTTACAACTTTGAGATTACTTTGAGCAGCATCGGCTGAACGGACTATCTCATAGAGTGATCCGCTTTGAACAAGAGTAAACCCCTTAGACTCTAAAACAGATATTAATATACCCATAAGTTCGTCATCGTAAACGGCTGTTGAGCTCACAAAGTCAACCGTGCCTGGTATTTTGTTGCTGATCAATATATTTTTCTTTGTTATTTTTGACACTAACTTTATAAAATCATCTACCTCTAGATTAGAAAAGTTAACATTAACCTGCTCTCTTGCCGATAAAACTAACACTAAACTAAGTGTTAAAAACATAAATCTAATGAATTTCATATACTAATTCCTTCTCTTGGTTATCTCTTGTCACTACGATTTGTATCGTGTCAATTTTGTCTATATTTTTATATACCTCTATGGCATCTTTGTAAGACTCCAACTTAACATTATTTAACTTTATAATCACATCATTCTCCATTAAACCCAAGGTAGCAAATTTTGATTTTGGATTTATTTTTGTCACTTTAAAGCCTGCAATTTTATTCCCATTTTTCACCTCATTTATTGAGATATCCTTCCATATTGCAGCGGGGTCTTTTGCGAAAAAGGATATATCGGTGCGGGAAACTTCGCTTGAGGTGATTTTATCACTCTGCGGGGCTGGAAGCAATGAGAGATTTGCACTCTTTTCTAATTCTAATACAAAATCTTTACCGTTTTTTTCAAATATGACGCTTAAAAGTTCTACAGATTTCAGAGTGTACCCCTGATAAACCTCTCCAATCGCCACTATCGATGTTTTTGCAGGGTCTGACTTGAGTGCGATGATTATATAACCCATTTCGTCTCTTGCATAGAGACCTTTTAAAATCATATTAGTAATGCTAACGGTCTCAGCGGCAGTATTAGATGAGGCACCCTTCTCTTTGGGCTTAGACAGCATGTTTTTAAAATCTACTTTTTGGTATTTCGGCTCATAATTTTTCTTAACATTCAGTTCAACTCCATCACTTGGGAGATACCACCATAAACCAAGAGAGATAATCTTTGCCAGAGCCAAAAGTATAAGCAGTCTTGTAAAAACAATAAGCAGTTTCGAGTTAGATATTTTGATCATAAAGATACCTCCCGCTCTCATTTTTTTTCATAGTTTGAAGCGTTGTTTTATACTCTTTTAGCATCAAATCAGAGGGTAAAAGCTCAAGATGGAGCGCATATTTAGAGAGATTAAACTCGGCTTCTGCATCTCCAAACTCTCCATGAAGGGTTGCTTTAAGATTCAATGGGTCTAAAATCGTATATCTGACATCTGCACTCTCGACATGCAGCGGTACAAATGATTTTACAGCACCTGAAAGAGTAATATTTTTAAAATTTACCGCATTATAAAGAGCAAATATTTTTACATTTATCTCTGCTATATTCGCACTCTCAATCGATTTAAAAGAGATATTTGCACTGTTTACATCAAGAGTAAAGCCTCTGTCAATCGCATCCTCTGTGCTAATAATGATTCCATGCGGAGCTAACCGACTCTCTAAAAAATAGTAGAGACTCACCTTTGGGGCGAAGTACATAATAGAGAAGATAAAAAACCCAAAGTAGCCCAAAAATTTTGTTACTTTTTTTACCATGTTATCTCCATCACAAGGCTAGCGCTTGTTGGACTTAGCTTTTTAATTTCAACTGTTTTTATACTGTACAAACCATTTAAGAGCTTGCTCATAAGAGAATTAATGGCATCCAAATCCATTTCTTTAGAGCTAATTATTATGCCTGTCGATTTTTTCTCCTGCTCTATTTTTGCAGCACTGAGAGAGGGTTGTTCTAAAATTCGCTTCAAAGCTTTTTCAACCTTATCTTTTTCCTCATACACCTCTTTGAGCCCACTTAGTCGGAGTGAAATCTCTTTCGTCTCCTTGTAGGAGTCTCTAGCTTCAGCCAATTCAGTTTTTGCACTGCTTAGCTTGTATGCAAAAAACAGCAAAATAACAACTAAGAGTACGCCTATATGCAGCGGATTAATACGGTTCATAGTGAGAGCTCCACATGCAAAGATTTATCTTTAAAGAAGGATTTAAAGTTGACTTTATTATCTTTTAGCATCTGAGTTATATGCAACTCTTTACCCTCTGCAATACCGCTAAATTCGGCTTGTAAAATATTATTTTTTAAGCTTAAATGTACAAGTTCTTCTTTGTCATTAAGTTTCAGAGTTAAAATATAAGAAATATACTCTCTTATTTTCATTTGAGTTGTGTACATCGAATCATACTTTTTCAGTGTCGCACTGTTTTGAAGCATTGTAGCTTGCAGATTGTATTTTGTAAACAGTTCATCTTTTAGTTTCAACATATCTGCTGTTTTTTTGGCGGTAATAAAATATTCTATAGCTATTAGAGAGATTAAAAGAGCCATAATTACGCCTATTTTGTACAAGCTTTTGCTATCTACCACATGTCCAAACTGCTTAAGTGTTATAGAGTGTTTTAAGGGTGCAATTGTGCTTAAATCTAATCTTTTGCTCTCTTGAATCCAAGAGGATGGGACGACCACAACAATTTCATCTTTGACATACATGCACTGCTGCTCATTAATTTTTATTGCACTCTCTGTAGCACCAAACTCACTTTGAGCAAAAAAAAGTGCTGCAATATTTGATAACGAAATACCTTTTTGCAACAAAAGATCCAATATCTTTTTATCTTCATAAGCAAATATATAAAATTCACTCCCGCTTTTATAGGCGCTATAGCTGTAATTCCCGCTAGGCAGAGTATCTTCAAAAAGAGACGGCAGAAGCTTTTTTACATCTCTTACATTTTTGAGCGGCAGAGAGAGTTTTTTTACCCAGTAGAGGGTGGGAGAGAGAATTATATTTATCTTCTCATTGGCTTGTCCGGTGATACCCATGAGATGTAGAACCTCTGAGTCCGGATCTAAAAATATACTCTTGTATCTTTTTTTAAATTTCGTAAACAAAATTGGAACCTTTTTTTGTAGATATGTCATATTCAAACTTTATCTTTGCACTTTGAGACTCTTGCGAAATCTCTACTAAAACATCCAGATAGGGCTCAAAAAAACTTGTGTTGAACTTGCTCAGTGCTATTTTTTCTTCATCGTTCAAATTCACATTTGCCAAAGAGTTATATGTTCCGCCACCCAAACTCAGTTGCTCGCCCCGCACCCTGTCACATCCAAGCATCATCTCCCATGTTTGCGGCGTAGCATAATTGAGATCTATCTTTTCATCTCTGTTTTTTGAGAAGTAAAAAAGATTTTCGAAATCTATGTTTTTCAAATTGTTGTCATGATAACTTTTCATATAAAAATCATTCACCTCTTCTAAATGTTTTCGTGAGACTAAATAATCTCTAAAAAGAGAGGGTTTTTCATTAAATAGAGCGCTATTATAGGATTCATCTTCTTTAATTTTACCCATAACATCGAGTAAAATATTTACATACTCTCTATTGACCATATTTTTACTCACATACTCTCTTAAAACATCTGCTCTATCCAGAGTGTTATTGCCATCCATTAAAGAGTTCGGGTTGAATTTTGACCTTGCACTTTTTATCTCTATGCTTACTTTAAGATTAGAAGTTTGAAATGGAATAAAAGAGACACTGGATAAAAAAACAAAAAAAACTTCACTGGACTTCTTTGCTATAACCTGATCTATCTCTTTTGAGGTTTGCAATATATTTAAAACATCATCCAAAATCATACTGGTTTGTAGCATAAATCTCTCACCCTCTACATGCATAGATGCCTCTTTAACCTGTCTCAAACCAATGCCGATAGCAACTGTAATCGCCATAACAAAGAAGACGGTTATGAGCAGTGCAATGGCATTTTTATCTGACTTGCATGCCCCAAAAGCAGCTCCTCTTTTCTCACCGCGCATGCCGTATTAACCTACACTCATAGAAAAAATCGGCAGAAGCATAGCAGCAACTATAAAGCCTATACTCCCGCCCACAAAGAGCATAAGAGCGGGTTCAAGCAGTGTTAAAAGCATACTTATTTTATCGCGGTTCTCTTCAAAATAGAGTTCTGAAATATTTGTAAGTACATTCTGAATCTGCGAAGTCTCTTCACCAAGAGCAACGGATTGGACGAAAGCGTAATCTATCTTCGTTTTGGAGTCATGCAGCGCATTTGAGAGAAGTTTGCCCTCAACAACTTTTTTTGCAGCACCGCTAAAAAGCTCTCTCAAAACCAAGTTGTTTAAGATATTTGCACTCAATTTAATGGTTTGAACAAAGGGAACACCTGAACGGGTGAGCAAAGAAGCGATATATGAAAAACGCGCTAGTTCGCTCTTTTGGGCTATTTCACCAAAAAGAGGAAGCTTAAGTATCAGTTTGTGAACCGCATATGCAAATGCGTAACTTTTCTTCATAAAAAACATAAAACCTGCTACAAAGAGAAATATCAGTGCAAGTATTGTTGTAAAGTTGTGATTAAAAAAATCACCCAAAGCAACTACAACTTTTGTAGGTGTTGGAAGCTCTTGATGCATGCTTGCAAATATGCCTGTTATTTGAGGCACAACAAAGGCAAGCATAAAGGAGATCATTAGAAGTGAGATGACTATCATGAAAGATGGATACGCAAAAGCAGCTTTTATCTCTTTATTTATTTTATCCTGCTCCTTTAAAAATCTGGAGAGTTCAAGGAGCACTTCATCCAAAATTCCGCCACTCTCACTCACCTTAATGGACTGTTTAAAAAATTCAGGAAGAATAACTATGCTCTGGGACTCCAGCGCCGTATAAAAATCTTTTCCCTCATCCAGATAGGTGCTGACAGTATTTAAAAAGAGTTTCATTTTTTTGTTATTTTCATAGTGGGATTGAACTATTTTAAGAGCTGAGACTATACTGATACCGGAGCGGATATACATGGCTAACTCTCTTGACAAGCTGGAGAGCTCTTTTGCGGGAATTTTATATTTTCTACTGAAATCAAATCTTTCATAAAAGGCCAGAGAATCTTCATCTATACTTTGATAAATTATTTTTTTGGATTTTAGCTTGCTTTTTGCCTCTTCTATGGATGCAGCCTCTACCTTGTCCCTTACTTTTTTACCCTCTGCATCTATGCCACGGTATTTAAAAATCACTTTTGTACCTCTTGAATGAGCTTCTCTTTAGCATCTATCGCCTCTTGCAGAGATTTATAAACCGCTACCGGCTCAAAGTATGTAGAAAAATCATATACCGATTCATTAGAGACTACAAACACCTGTTTCCCCACGCCTTTTTTGTCAACTTCATAGGAGAAACAGACTCTTTTTTCAACACCCTCTTTGTTAAAATAGACCTCATTTTTTTCTTCAAACATACCTTGCAAAAAGTCATATCTATAAACTTTTACATTTTTATCCAAAAAGTTGTCAAGTGTTTTTTCGACCTCTCCATCCACCAAAATATCACACTTAGAGCAATCATCCAAACATAAAATTTTTGAGCTCTTGAGATACGCAAAGCTTTGAAGATACTCTTTTAGATTCTCTAAATTTACCTTCTTTGATTCATCACCTATCTTTTGAAAACTGCTAATGGCGAGGGTATAAACCACGCCGATAATCATAATAACAATCAAAAGTTCAATAAGAGTGAAGGCTCTGCGCATAAAACTCTATTTACACCCGCTCATTTTAATATCGGCAGCTTCGTCTTTTCCGCCCTCTTTTCTATCGGCACCGAGAGAAATAAGCTCTATTTTTCCATCATCATTGAGATAGATAAAGTTATTTCCCCATGAGTCTTTTGGCATCTTACTATCTTTAAAATAGCCGCTTGTTGAGTAGTTAGGATATTTCTCTGCATCAGGATTTTTTATAAGTGCCTCAAGACTCTCTTCTGTCGTAGGATAGATACTATTATTTATTTTAAACATATCCAAAGCGCCGCTATAGATGCTTTTCATCTGAACACAAACCAAATTTCTCTTAGCCTCTTCACCCTTACCCGTTAAACTAGGCATAACCATAGCCGCCAAAAGCCCCAAAATAACTATAACTATCATTAGCTCAATCAGAGAGAATGCTTTTTTAAAAAAGCGTGTTTGTTGTCGTTTTATTAGAATTTGCATGAACGGTAACCTTTCTATTTTAATTAATTTTTGTAGTATAACACATGATTATATACATTTCAGAAATCCATTTTATAAAAAAAGAAGTCAATTTTTAGATATTACTGGTGGCAACAAATGAGGCAAATCTTTTTACATAATCGTTCCCATGTGTTTGTGCTATCTCTTTTGCCAGCTCTTTATCAACGTCCTCACCTAAGATTTTTTTATACACTGCTTTTATCTCTTCTATGTCATCTTTATTTTCAACTCTTCTTCTTAGCCCAATAACATTTAAGCCTTTGATGGTTGCATGGTTGCCTTCAACTAAAGTAAAAGGTGGAATATCATGGGTAACATAAGAAGCACCGCCTATCATAGTTCCGGTTCCTAGAGTATTATTTGCCTCAATGCTGCTAAACCCGCCGATAATAACCCTCTCTTCGCACTTTACATTTTCATAAAGTCTTACAGCGTTTGTAAGTATGCAGGAATCACCGAGTGTAACACCGCTCAATATCTGCACATATCCCATAAGAAAGTTATTCGCACCTATAGTTATCTTTTTTGGCACTTCGTTTTCATCTTCTTGAGAGCCGATTTGCGTGAACTCTCGGATGTGTGTTTTTTCGCCTACGGTTATCTCTGAATTTTCGTTTCCTATAATCGCAAAACTGAAAATTTTAACACCCTTATCGATGTGCAGCTTCCCTTTTAAGATAATATTTGACTCTAAAGTGCATCCGCTCTCAATCGTGACATCTTTTCCTATGAAACAAAATGGACCAATCACTACATCCTCGGCAATTTTTGCGCCCTCTTCTATTGTTACCGATTTGTGAATCAAACTGTTCTCTTCATGCATCTTATTTACTCGCTATTTCTAATGTGATTATGCTATCTTCTATCGAAGCCAAAGAGCCTCTGTTATTCGTTTTTAAGTAGTTTACAAAAGCTTCCAGCTCATCATGGAGCGCATCACTCTTTTGTATAAAACAGGCTCTTGCAGTGTGAGAATTACCGTCTATGTTGATATATTCATTCAGTGATTGCGAAATTAAATCTGCTTCAAAATACTTTATCGCTCCCTCTTTTGTCTCTCTGCATGCAACGATGATGCTTCTTTTTCTAAAAGGGGTAAACCAGTTTGTAGTTATGTCGCCGACTACTTCGCCCTCAAGCTCAAAGGCTAAAATTGCATTGTCTTCATGTGTTTTATGGATTTTTTGCGATTTAAAAACTGCACTTTTTACTATCTCTTTTTGGGTAATAAATCGTATCAAATCGCTGTCATGCACGGATAAATCTGTCAAAATTCCGACATCTGCTATGCGAGACGGAAATGAGCCGCTTCTCGTAATAGAGATAGAGAGAATCTCATGATTTGCTATCTCTTTTATAAGAGCTTTGACCACGGGGTTGAACCTTTCTACATGTCCGACACAACTCTTCACACCTCTCGTATTTACGGCTTGAAGCATCTGCTTGGCATCTTCTACGCTTGATGCAGCAGGTTTTTCTATAAAGATGTTTATATCCCTTGCGGCACACTCTAAGGCAACCTCTTTATGTAAAAAGGTAGGGGTTACAATAATTATGGCATGCGGATTTACTTCATCAAGCATCAGCTCCAAATTTGTATAAAACGGTTCGTCAAATTCGCCACTCTTTACAACATCGCAAAGCCCGACAATCTCCACTCCTTTCATACTTTTTAAAACGCGGTAATGGTTTTTTCCCATTGCACCTAAGCCGACAATAGCGATTTTATGCATTAGTTCCCTTTGATAGCATCTGCTATAAAATCTTGCTGTTGTGAAGTCAAGTAAGGACTCATAGGAAGCGACATAATCTCAGTTGCTACCAATTCGCTGATTGGAAAATCCCCTACTTTATAACCAAGCGAAGCAAAAGCTTCTTGAAGATGAAGAGGCACAGGATAATGAACTGCAGTTGGAATCTCTTTTGCCGTAAGTTTTGCAACCATCGCTTCTCTATTTTTTACTCGGATTGAATACTGTGCATAAACGCTTGTATTGCCCTCTTGTATTTTTGGAGTGATAACATCTGCATCTTCTAGTAAATGAGAATATCTCGCGCCAATTTCTTCTCTTGCTTGAACCTCAGAATCAAAATGTTTCAGTTTTACATTTAAAATAGCTGCTTGAACCGCGTCAAGTCGTCCATTGATACCGATGTATTTATGTTTGTATCGCTCGTTTTGACCGTGATTTAGAAGCATTCGTATTTTTGTTGCAAGTGCATCATCGCTCGTAAAAATCGCTCCGCCATCGCCATACGCACCAAGAGGTTTTGAAGGGAAAAAACTTGTACATGCGATAGTTGAAAGGTTACAAGATTTTTTACCTTTGTATGACGCACCAAAACTCTGGCAAGAATCTTCTATAACCACGATATTATGTTTTGCAGCTATTTCGTTTATAGCGTCCATGTCGGCACACTGACCATAAAGTGAAACTGGAATAATCGCTTTTGTTTTGCTTGTTATAACACCCTCGATTTTACTCGGGTCTATGTTGTAAGTGTCTTCTTCGATATCCACAAAAACAGAAGTAGCACCCAAAAGTGCAATGACCTCAGCCGTAGCGATAAAAGTAAAAGGAGTTGTGATAACCTCATCGCCCACTCCGATATCTAAAGCCATAAGAGCAAGTAAAAGAGCGTCTGTTCCGCTACTGCAACCGATTGCATGTTTGGCACCCGTAAACTCTGCAAGAGATTTTTCAAGTCTGTTTAACTTCTCTCCGCCAATGAACATGGCCGAACTAAAAACCTCTAAAACTTCACTGTCTATCTCTGATTTGTATGCCAAATATTGTGCTTGCAAATCTATAAAATTAATCTTCATCTCTTCCCTCTATAATTGATGCTACTTTTTTTGAGCTTCCATGTTGCAGATAAGCCCTTAGCTCTTTTGAATCCTCTAAAAATGTACTTCTTTCAAACTCTCTAAAAGCTCTTATCAGATTATCCGCCGTTACATCCTTTTGAATAAATTCAGGATGTAAATTTCTCCCCTTAAACTTGCTAAACATAATATTACCAAGCCCTATATGACTCAGTTTTACAAGTCTGCTCGCCAAAAAATAGTCGAGTGGTTTAGCTATATAACTAAGCACAAATGGAGTTCCTATAAGTGCCGCTTCGAGCGTTGCCGTTCCACTACATATAAATGCAAAATCTGCCTCATAAAGCGCCTTATGTGCCTCATGTGCGATTTTAAAACCCGATAGGGTACCGTAAAGTTCATTTATATCTTCTTTAGAGAAGTGTTTTGGGATGATTACTGTCCCCTCCACTCCAAGTTTTTCTCGTACCTCTTTGAAGATCGGCATAAGCTTTTTTATCTCACCCTTACGGCTTCCGGGCATAAAAACTATATTTTTCACTTCATCATTCAGACTCTCTTTAAACTCTTCTATTTGGTCAAGCAGAGGATGTCCGACATAAGTAATGGGCGCATTTTTGGAGTAGTACTCTTTTTCAAAAGGGAGTATCGAAGCTAAATGGTCGCATGTTTTTTCCAGTACGGGAATCCGCTTCTTTTTCCATGCCCATGCTTGAGGTAAAATATAGTAGATTATCTCTTTATCCGGATATTTCTTTTTAATTTTTTTGGCAAGTGGAAGATTAAATCCTGAGGAGTCGATAAGTAAAACTTTATCAACCCCGTGAGCCAACTCCGCCATTTGAGCATTTAATTTAAAAAAGTATCTCAATTTTTTGAGTGCATCCACAAAACCCATAATAGCGAGTGAGCGCAAATCCACTAAAGAATCACCCAACTCTTTATCAAAAATCCCCACAAACTCCACATCGTCACTTAACTCTTTTTTGAGAGATTTCAGATGCAGATTTGCGGAGTGTTCCAGTGCACTTACTAATATTTTCATGAACCGCCGTCTCCGTATGTTTTATAGCTGTCATCATACTTTTTACCGTTTTTCTCTTCTACAAATTCATAGAAAAAAGTTGTTAAGTTATCTATATCTTCATCACTCAATCCAATTGCAAAAGGTATCATCATCTCTTGCTGTTGATTATCAGAGAGTTTATCGCGAAATCGTTTAAGTTTATAGGTCAAAAAACCTTTCGCACGATTTGAGAGCTTTGGATAAACATGCATTCCCTCAGCATTATTCCCATGACAACTATAACACCCCCTTTCCATGTAGAGAGTTTTTCCACTCTCATAAGAAGTCTTGGCATAGGTTAATGAAATTATGAAAAATAGCAGAAATATCAAACGCAAATCTAAGCCTTATTTTTCGAATTTAAATGTAAAACGAGCAAAGCTCATTTTGCTACGCTAGCCGCTATGGCACTAAAGTTTGCCTCTTTTGAGGCAATAGACTTCTTGCAGTTTTGCAAGAAGTCTATTATAATTACTGCCATTATATCGAAGGTGGTCTGAAATGGTAATAGTAAATGCAATAGTTTGTGATGCAAACGGAGAGAGAAAAGCGGATGTTCGCATAGAAAACGGGATTATCATTGAAATAGGTTCCGGCTTAACATGTGAAGAGATAATAGATGCAGACGGCGCATATTTTATGCCCCTTTTGGTGGATACGAATGTAAGGCTTCAAGATGGGATTTTAAACTCAAAAAATATCAAAGCCATTTCACAGGAGGCTCTTAAAGGTGGAATCGGACATGTGGTTCTAAACGCCGATTCTACTCCTGCTATTGATAATGAAGTTGTTTTGGAGTTTGCACAAAATGGTTTACATGATTTGAGCGGAGCGAAAGTTGACATGATGCTCAACACTTTAAAAGAGGACGCCTCACTCAGCAACATCGCTATTTTATTAAAAAAAGGGGCTTTAGTTCCCTACATGAGCACCATCGCAAAAAATAATATCGCTATAAAAATAGCCGAATATGTGCAGATGTACGGAGTTACACTCTTTTGCAAGGCTGAGGATAATTCGATGATTCAAAGCGGAGTTATGCTTGAGGGTGATGTCAGTTCACAATTAGGACTTGCCGGGATTCCTGATTTAAGTGAAGTTTTACATGTCTCGCGAATGATAGAGATAGCAAGACATTTTAAGATAAAAATACTCTTCAAAGCTATTGCTTCACCTCGCTCTATTTATCTCATAGACAAAGCAAAAAAAGAGGGAGTGGATGTCCGATGCGAAGTCTCAATTCACCACTTGTTGCATTCAGACACAGCATGTGAAAATTTTAACACTACTGCAAAACTCAATCCGCCTTTAGCATGTACTATGGATGTTCTGCTTCTTCAAGAGGCTCTAAAGAACCACCAAATAGATATGCTCACAACGCTTCATCAGCCCTCTTCTCCCCTGCATAAAGAAGTTGCCTTTTATGATGCACATTATGGCTGTGAAGCTCTTGGTGATGCACTTCCACTCTACTACACAAAGCTCGTAAAATCCAGTTTCATTAGCATGAGCGAACTTATTAAACTCACAGTAAAAAATCCAGCTTCATGCATAAACAAAAGAGCCGGCATTATAGAAGTTGGACAAAAAGTAGATGCACTTCTTTTCGATCCACATGCCACAACAACTGTACAAAATTCTCAATCACTTTATAAGAATGAAGAGTTAAACGGAACTGTTATTATGAGCTTTCAAGGCAATAAAACAACTTATTTTAAATAAAAAAAAATTATAGTACAATACACGAAATTGAGATCAAGGATTTACAGATGAAAACACTTCTTTTAACCTCGGCACTCCTTTTCGTTACTTCTGCGAGTGCCACAGAGTTGGTACACGACATGTCCACTTCTTTACTTTGGCAAGACAATATTGATTCTAAAGAGTTGGCTATAAGCTACTATGAGGCACAGGAGTACTGTTCCAAACTCGCTGTCGGCTTGCAAAAAGATTTTCGTATTCCAACACTTAGTGAATTACAAACTTTGGTCGATTACAAACACTTTAAACCTGCCATGTTAGAGGGGTTTATATCTGTGGCAAATGAGGTTTATTGGTCATCAACACCTTTTGTGGATGATGCTGATAAAGTGTGGGCAATTAATTTTAGAGACGGAAAAACCGACATCATTGCAAAAAGCTACGATAGACATGTGAGATGTGTAAAAAGTACAAAGCAGTAATTTTTTTACTGCTCTTCTCTTTCCTCCTTCACGCTTTAGAGAGACCCACAGCGGTAGCCGACTCATTTTACAGCAGCAACAAAGAGGAACTCTCTGCTTCAATTCTATCAGCTCTTCAAAATAGCAATACCTTTCCCAAAGAGAATGTAAACGCCCTCATAGTTCCACATGCCGGCTACATCTTCTCAGGCGATGTCGCAGCAGAGGCATATGCAACACTTCACAGAAAATACAAAAACATATTTATTCTAGGCTCAAGCCACTCTATGAATTTTGACGGTGCATCTATCTACTCTGTAGGAAATTACACAACTCCGCTCGGAGAGGTAAAAGTAAACCATATAATAGTATCCGAGCTCATGAATAGTTCAAAATATTTTGGTTTCAACCCAGAGGCTCACAAAAAAGAGCATACCATAGAGGTGCAACTCCCCTTTTTGCAAACTATTTATGGTGATGAATTAAATATAATCCCCATCATCATAGCCACCTCAAATATAAATACAATCAAAGCTATTTCGGAGGCTCTTCAACCCTATTTTAATGATGAAAATTTATTTGTAATAAGCAGCGATTTATCACACTATCCATCTTACGAACATGCCAACGATGTTGACAGGCAGACGCTTGATTCCATAAAGAATGGCTCTGCAAAAGAGTTTATAGAGAAGCTTGCAAAAAATGAGGAGTCAAATATTACGCAGTTGCAAACCTCGGCATGTGGATGGAGTTCTATTTTGACACTTTTATATCTCACTCAAAACGCTCACTACAAATATGAACTCTTAAAATACAAAAACTCCGGTGACACTTCTTTTGGCGACAAAAAGAGGGTTGTCGGCTACTCGGCACTCAGAGTTTTCAAACAAAACAGTGACTTTTTTTTGAACGAAAAAGAAAAAAAAGAGCTGCGAGAAATTGCAAAACTCTCTCTTTATGAGGCTACTATCAACAACAAAAAAGTTTTAATTGATGAGAGCAGACTGCCATCAAAACTGAAAGAGCCTTTAGGTGCTTTTGTAACACTCTACAAAAATAAAAAATTGCGAGGTTGCATTGGCACATTTGAACCAGACGAGCCTCTCTACAAGGTTGTTATGGACATGGCAGTTGCCTCAGCTAAATTTGACAACAGATTTCAAGAAGTAACTCCGGATGAGCTTAAAGATATTGAGATAGAGATTTCAGTTTTGACTCCTAGAAAAAAGATAAACTCTTTGGATGAGATTGTTTTGGGTAGGCATGGGATTTACATACAAAAGGGAGTGAAAAATGGAACTTTTTTACCTCATGTTGCCTCTCAGATGAATTGGAGCGTTGAAGAGTTTGTTGGAAATTGCGCCAAAGAAAAAGCTGGAATAAGCTTTGATGGTTATAAAGATGCAGAAATTTTTACATTTGAAGCTATTGTTTTTTAAAAATTAGTTAGAATGCATTATAAATAAATTTGATAAAAAAAAGGAATTATCATGGGACTGTTTGGAAACTCTGGGGTACCGCTAGCTGATTACAATAAACTAAAATATGAGAATGAGGTGCTTGAAAATAGGAATAGTGAGCTTAATGCACACATAACCCAGCTAGAACATGAGCTAAGAGTACTCAATTCTAAGCCAAAAGAGAGTGTTTCGGAAGTTCTTGCTAAAATGCAAAATTTGAATTTAAAAGCCAATATTATGGATATTCAGGGAAATATGGCTGAATCTGTTTCTGCTTCAAAAAGCAGTTTAACGAAGACAAACGAATTAGTTACAAGCATCGCTCAGATTGCCGAAAAATCAAAACATGTTGTCAAAACTCTTGATGATTTAAATGAACTCTCCGACAATTCAATGCATACGGTGCAAGGTCTTTCACAAAGAACACATGACATATCAAGCATTTTATCTCTTATAAAAGATATATCAGACCAAACAAATCTATTAGCTCTAAATGCAGCAATTGAAGCAGCCCGTGCAGGTGAGCATGGACGAGGATTTGCCGTGGTTGCCGATGAAGTCAGAAAACTGGCAGATAGAACAGATAAAGCGGTAAGTGAGATAAATATCTCTCTGCAATCCATGAAACAGGATGTAGATAGTATGTCAGAGCAGTTTTTGGAAATTAAAAACGGCATTGGTAACTCAAATGAGATGATTATGCAGTTAAACGGGTGTCTTGCGCATGATGCAGTTGAGATGAAGGATTCTTTTAAAACAATAGGCTTTACTAACGACCGTATATTTATGTCGCTTGCAAAACTAGACCATATTTTATGGAAAGTGAATACTTACTACTCAGCCCTTACCAAAGAGGAGCAGTTCAAATTTGTTGACCATCATAACTGCCGCTTAGGTAAATGGTACTACGAGGGTGATGGAAAAGAAAATTTCTCTCATACTTCTCACTACTCTAAACTAGAAACACCGCATGCCACTGTTCACAACGGAACACATAAAGTTTTTGACTTAATGATTCATCAAGATGTCGATTTAAAAGAGATGAGAAGTGCATTTGAAGAGATGGAGAAAGGAAGTACAGAAGTATTTGCTACTTTAGATCAAATCTTACATGATAAAGACTGAGTTTAAAAGTTGTGAAAAAGCTTTTAAATAAGCTCTCCTATGCCGGTGTTTCACCAACGGATAGTGAAGATTTAATATCAAAGAAGGTTGCATTAACTCTCCTTCCTTTTTATGTATTTTTACCGGCATTGATATGGAGCTTAATCTATTTAGTTTTAGGTAACACAGGGGCTTCTTTGGTGCCTCTCTCCTATGTTTTTATATCGCTTTTATCCACTTTATTACTCTATAAAAAAAAGAATTTTCTTTTTTTTGAAATCATTCAACTGCTTTTGATACTTTTTTTACCGTTTATCCTTATGTGGGTACTTGGCGGATTTTATGCCGGCAGTTTTGTTTTAATATGGTCTTTTTATGCTCCTGTTGCTGCTCTTATGTATAGTGAAAATATAAAACATGGAGCGAAGTGGTTTGCCATTTTTTTACTTCTTGTATTTATCTCTATGCTTTTTGACACGCATCTATCGGAGAACATGCAAAATCAACTCCCACCATTGGCACTGAAAATTTTTGTATTTTTAAATATTGGTGCGGGCTTTGGCGGCATATTTTTTCTTATTAGTCAATTTATAAGAAACATAAGATTTATTTCTGAAGAATTAAAAAAAGAGCAAGAATCTCTTTTTCTCCTAACACATGATTTAAGAAGCGCAAATAAAGAGTTAGAACAGATAGCAACATGTGACACGGTCACAGAACTTCCCAATAGACTCTACTTTCAAGATATAGTGTATGACTTGTTTAAGAGAGCAAATGCAAATGATAAAATCGTAGCTATTTTATTTTTAGATTTAGACGGCTTTAAATCTGTAAATGACACTCTAGGGCATGATGCCGGAGATATGATTTTAAAGACAATTGGTCAGAGGCTTAAATCTGTTGTAAGAGCGAGTGACACGGTTGCACGAATAGGAGGAGATGAGTTTGCTATAGCTATCGGTGATATAACGGATGCCGAACATATAAAAGAGATAGCAAAAACACTTATCAAAGAGGTCAATGAGTTTTGCCCATACAAAGACCACAGATGCCATGTTGGAGTGAGCATCGGCATTAGTTTCTACCCTGAACATGGCGATAACATCGAAGATTTAATGCAAAGAGCGGACAAGGCTATGTACGATATTAAAAAAATGGGGAAAAACAATTACTCTATTTACAAAGAAGAGTAAAAGCAACACATGTTATGAACCCACTTTTATTTGGTCTCTTTTTTTTAACGGTTTTTATTTTACTCAATCTATACATATACAAAAGATTTATTTTAAAACTTGATTTGAGCAATAGAGCCAAACACTATTTATCCCTCTTCTTAGTTCTCAATTTTGTAGGTCTTGTAGGCTATATTCTCGCGAGATATTATCTGAATATACCAAACTGGCTCTATTTTTTACTCTCGCTTCCTATTGGCGTCATCTTTTTACTTTTTTGTACTGCTCTTATCTATGACGCTTCAAGGGTTTTACTCTCAAAAATTCCAATCTCAAAATCAAGAAGAAACTTTTTCAAAAAATCTTTAGATATATCATCTTTGCTAGTAGCAACTGCGCTGAGTGCAAGAGCCATGTACGAGGCTAGATTTGTAAAATTAGAAAAAGTAACTATAAAAATAAAAAATTTAAAAAAGCCATATAAAATAGTGCAGATAAGCGATCTGCATATCGGTGGACTTATAGATGCAGATTTTATAAGAGATATTGTTCAAAGAATCAATA
The DNA here is from genome assembly GCA_947498025.1 of Helicobacteraceae bacterium. Classification (GTDB taxonomy): domain Bacteria; phylum Campylobacterota; class Campylobacteria; order Campylobacterales; family Sulfurimonadaceae; genus Sulfurimonas. The sequence continues at coordinate 90,369 of CANMJR010000002.1, read as the reverse complement.
TACTTGCTCCGGATTTGGTTGTAATTACAGGCGATTTGTTGGATATAGATGTAACAAGTGCAAAAGATACGCTCAATGAACTAAAGGGCTTACAGTCGAGATATGGAATCTACTATATCGTGGGAAATCATGAGTATTTCCATGGTATTGATAAAATCATAAACAGTGTAAAATCTTTGGGTATCCGAGTTCTTGAAAATGAAAATGTTTATATTGGGGAGGAAGGAGCAGGTTTTAATTTGGCTGGGGTATATGATGTTTTTGGGTACAGAACAAATTCTCACATGCCAGACTTACAAAAAGCTCTCTTAAACACAAAAGATTCACCTACCATACTTTTAGCACATCAACCAAAATATATAGAAGAGGTAAAAGAGGGAGTGGATTTAATTCTGAGCGGACATACGCATGGCGGACAACTCTATCCGTTTAAATTTTTGGTAAAACTTCAACAACCCTACATAGATGGGCTACACAAGCACAATGAAAATTTGCAAATATATGTCAATAAAGGAACAGGTTTTTGGGGACCGCCTATGAGATTGGGAGCTAGCGCAGAGATTACTGAGATAACCATTGATGCTAACACTCAAATGGGCTTAGCTCATTTGAGCGGCAAGGACAGAGTTGTCCTTTGCAATCCCCTAAAGCTTCCAGCATGAGTGCTGGAGAATTACAAGGATTTTATACACTTTATGAGTCGGATTTTTCAAGATATACAAATCCAGGAAGCACCTTGCCCTCAAGAAGTTCTAAACTTGCTCCGCCGCCTGTTGAAATAAAACTGATATTCTCTTTTTCGCCCGCCATTTCTGCAGCGTTCGCCGTATCTCCGCCACCTACAATACTGTAGGCGTATGTATCGGCTATGGCATGTGCAATTCTATATGTGCCTTTTGAAAATCTATCTATCTCAAAAATGCCCATAGGACCATTCCAAATAATTGTGTTTGACATCCCGATAACCTCTTCAAAAAGCTTTACCGTTGCAGGACCTATATCGACTGCACTGAAATCTTGAAGTACATCCTGAACGGGAACTATTTTTACATCTATAGGATGTTTTATATCATCGGTGATTACAACATCCACAGGCAGATAAACATTTACTTTAGCCTCTTTTGCATTCTTTAAAATTTTAACGGCTTCCTCTAAATAGGCATCTTCAACAAGCGATTTTTGCATGTCATATCCGAGTGCTTTTAAAAATGTGTTGCTCATAGCCCCGCCGATAATAATCTTGTTCACTTTAGGAATAATATTATTTAAAAGGGTAATTTTAGAGGATACCTTTGCCCCGCCAACTACAAGGCAGATGGGTGCAACCGGTTTAAAGAGTGCTTTTGCAAATGCGTCTATCTCTCTTTTAAGTAAAAATCCAGCTACTTTTGTCTCTACAAAAGCTGTAATTCCTACAGTTGAACTATGAGCTCTGTGGCTTGTTCCAAAAGCATCATTCACAAAAACATCACATAATGATGCCAACTCTTTTGAGAGAGTCTCGTCATTTTTTGTCTCACCCACATAAAATCTTATATTTTCTAGCAAAATTATTTTTGAATTGCCGGAGCTTAAAACAAGTTCTTTGTTATTTATAAAATCCTCAACAAAATCAACCTTTTTATCAAGCAGTCTCTCTAATCTTTTTATAATGTGCTTGAGTGAGTAATCAGGGTCAATCTCTCCGTCAGGACGACCTAAATGCGTAACCAAAACTATATATTTCGCCTCATGGTCAACACAGTAGTTGATAGTGTGAATCGCCTCTTTAATTCTTGAATCATCCGTAATATTGTGATGAGCATCCATAGGTACATTAAAGTCAACCCTAATCAAAACTCTTTTGTCTTTTACATCAATCTGCTTTAAAGATTTTACATTTTGCATCAATTCTATATTGCTAAGCATTTTTTTCTCCTAATAATAATACATTTTTTTATAATATTGATGAACCATGGAACCTGATTCAAATGTGAACAGCACATCATTCATTGAATTTTTCATAAGTTCCAACCACTCTTTTTCTTCATCATAGTACATTGGAATTATTTTATCTTCAATCATGTCCATCATCATCTTGTTATCATGAAAATCCTGCTCCTCAATTGGCAAACTTGCATCTGCACCGAGTATTGTAAAACCATTCACTCCTTCTTTACAAAATTCAGGATGCCAGCCATCCGCCACTGAAAAGTTAATAGCACCATTCATAGCAGCACTCATGCCGCTTGTACCACTTGCTTCTCTTGTAATTCTTGGAGTATTGAGCCAAACATCCGCCCCTTTTTTAATCATCATAGAGAGGTCAAGTTCATATCCAATCAAAACTGCAACAGATTTATAATTTTTTGCCATTTGAATCAGTTCGTTGAAAATATTTATTGAATTCATATCGTGCGGGTATGGTTTTCCGGCCCACACTATTTGAATTTTATTTTCGGTTCTTGTAATGAGTTTTTCAAATCTTTCAAAATCATATTTGAGCAATCCCGGTCGTTTATATTCGGCGAACCTTCTTGCCCAAACGATTGTAAGAACCTCCGGGTCAAACATCTTTCCGGTCTGATTCGCTATTTCATTAAACAATAATTTTTTTAGATGTTTTTTTTGTGCCGTAAGCTCATAATCTTCATGCTCATCAAGAGCCTTTATCATCGTCTTATCTGCCCAATATCTCTTATTTTGCGAATTCGTGATAGGTATTATTTTGCAAATATTTTCATAACTGCTCCACATCTCAGTAGCAACCTCTGCATGCATCTTTGAAACACCGTTGGCAATTTTTGCGACTCGCAGTGCTCCAATTGTTAAACTGAATTCATCGCCATATATTTGCGTAATCTCTCTTGCTTTTGCTAAATCCACAGAACCGAAGAATCCCATTCTTTCAAGCAAATATATATCATGTACTTCATTTCCTGCGGCTTCCGGAGTATGTGTTGTAAATCTTACCAACTCTTTTAACTCTTCTACATTTTGACATCTATTGTTATACAACTCAAATACCAACGGCAAAGCATGCCCTTCGTTCATGTGATACACTTCAACTTTATGCTGCAATGCCTCAAGTACCTTCACCCCACCAATGCCAAGTACAATTTCTTGAGCAATTCTTGTATGTTCATGGTTATCATAGAGTTTATGCGTGATAGTTCTTGAGAGATAATCATTCTCTTCAATATCAGTTGTAAGTAAAATAAGCGGTGCAGAACCAAAAAGCTCCGAAGGCACCATAAAGGCTTGTACAACAACAGGTTTAGAATCTATATAGACAGTTACTTTAACATTCAAATCTTCCAAAATGTAATAATATTTTCTACGAAACTCTACTTTTAAATTTCTTTCATGATCTCTTGCCTGATCATAATAGCCATAGCTCCATAAAATGCCAACTCCAACCGTATTTTGCTTTAAGTCATATGCACTTCTCATGTGAGAACCAGCCAAAAATCCAAGACCGCCGGAATAAATCTTTAGTGCTTGATGTATAGCAAACTCCATAGAGAAGTATGCAACACTCTTCGCATACTCTTTATTAAACTCATATTGTTGTATCTGCATAGCGTTATCGTCCTGTAGTTTATTTCTTAATTATCTGATATTTTTACGAACTACTATTTTGAGCCAACAAATTTAACCATGTCAACAAGACGGCTACTATAACCCCATTCATTGTCATACCAAGCAAGAACTTTTACTGTAGTGCCATCCACTACGCTTGTCATGTCCGGCACAAATGTTGAACTATAAGTACTTCCGATAAAGTCGCTAGAAACTCTTTGGTCATAATCAATCTCTAAAAGACCTTTAAAGCTTCCGTTCGCCGCTCTGTCCATTGCCGCATTTACCTGCTCTTTTGTTACGGACTGATTCAAATTAACAGTTAAATCTACAACAGAAACATCGGCAGTCGGAACTCTCATAGCATATCCATTGAGTTTGCCTAAAAGATTCGGCATAACTTTTCCAATCGCTTTTGCAGCACCCGTTGTTGTTGGAATCATATTGATAGCTGCAGCTCTAGCTCTTCTGAAATCTGAAGCATGTTTTACATCCAAAATATTTTGATCATTTGTATAGGAGTGAATTGTAGTCATCAAACCATTTTTTATGCCGAACTCTTCATCCAAAACTTTACAAATCGGAGCTAAACAGTTTGTTGTACAGCTTGCATTTGAGATAATCGCTTCACCTTTGTAATCATCCGTATTAATGTTTATCACATATGTTGGAGTCTCATCTTTAGCCGGTGCGCTCATAACTACTTTTTTTACTCCATCTCTCAGATATGCTTGACACTTCTCAGTCGTTAAGAAAGCACCTGTACACTCTATTACAACCTCAGCGCCACATGCACCAAAATCAATCATAGCCGGGTCTCTGTAACTAAAGAGTTTTACAGCTTTACCTGCAATTTCTATTGAATTTGCATCAATAACTTTTGCATCAACCCCCTTATGAACAGAGTCATACTTGAGTAAATAAGCAAGCATGTCGGGCTTAGTAGTAGTGTTTAGTGCCACTAATTCCATATCTTCTCTAGCCATTACTATTTTCGTAACTATAATACCTATTCTACCCGTACCGTTAATTGCAACTTTTAATGCCATCTGCTTCTCCTTTTCTTTATAAAAATTTAATTTACAATCCTAGCTGAAATAAATTTCCATTTAGCTACATTATACACAAAAAACAATTCTTTTTAATCGCTCAACAACCTTAAAAAGATAAAAATTATGAAAAATATTTCTAAAAAATTAAGGGAAGAAGATTCAGACTTTTGCATTTGTAACTTTTTGCAAACACTTTAAAACTTATCTCTAGGCTCTAAAGTGCAAAACAACTACAGCTTACTTGGTACCAAATCTACGGATTCTAAAAAGTGACGAAGATGCACAATAGAATCTTTTGACAAATCATTTCCATGAGAAAGAGTTAAAACATACTCATGACCATTCATAGACAATTTTGCCTTATTTTGTTTTGAAATATCTACATGCACACCATAATGTTCCATTGCTGACAACACTCTCTTTTCATCAATATTTCCAGATGCCGGATGCTCAAATAACTTCTCTAATTTTGCTTTATGTTTATGACTCATTTATAACTCCTCTTTTGTTTATATTCAGCGTTGAGTATATCTGTTGCTATCTTAATAATAATGTAAATTTGTCTTATATTTGGAATACATGTTTCATAATTACAATCATGCTAAACAGCTCAATAGAATAAAATCAGGTTTTAACACTATCCTGCATTGCAATTTGTCATACTTTTATACTTCCACATGCCGAATAGAGTACAATTACTTCAAATATAATAAGCGGATGGAATTATGGCTAAAAAAACAACACTTTTTGAATGTCAGCATTGTGGTTTCAGTACTCCAAAATGGATGGGAAAATGCACTAACTGCGGAGCATGGGATTCTTTTATAGAGCTGAACAATCATCAGCAAGAGCTTGTAAAGCAGACAAAGTCAGCCTCCTCTTCAACCTCGAAAGCCATAAGTATCAATGAGATAAAAGAGAATGAAGTTTTTAGATACTCTTCACTCGATAAAGAGTTAGACGGTGTTTTAGGCGGAGGTATTGTCCCCGGTTCACTCACCCTTATCGGCGGAAGCCCCGGTGTTGGAAAGTCAACTTTGCTCCTAAAGGTTGGCTCTAACATTGCATCACTCGGCAAAAATGTACTTTATGTAACGGGCGAAGAGTCAGCCGGGCAGATAAAACTTCGTGCAAATAGACTCAACTCAAATAAAGATTCTCTCTATCTTTTAAGCGAGATCAGATTGGAACAGGTTTTAATTGAACTAGAACATCGTCAATATGAGTTTATTATAATTGATTCAATTCAAACAATGTATTCAGAAAACATCTCTTCGGCAGCAGGTTCTGTAACTCAGGTAAGGCAAATCACTTTTGAGCTTATGCGAATTGCAAAAGAAAAAGATATAGCTATTTTTATTATCGGGCACATTACAAAAGAGGGCTCTATCGCAGGTCCAAGAGTTCTTGAACACATGGTCGATACCGTACTCTACTTTGAGGGCGACTCATCCCAAGAACTTAGAATTTTACGAGGCTTCAAAAATCGTTTTGGACCCACAAGCGAAATAGGCGTATTTGAGATGAGGGCTGAGGGTTTAATATCTGCAACAGATGTTGCATCACGCTTTTTCAGCCGTAACTCCGAACAATCAGGTTCGGCCTTGACGGTTATCATGGAAGGTTCTCGCCCAATTATTTTAGAAGTTCAAGCACTTGTTTCAGAGTCTCACACCTCTAATTCAAAAAGACAAGCAACCGGTTTTGACAATAATAGGCTTAACATGTTACTAGCACTTTTGGAGAGAAAGCTAGAAATTCCACTCTCCGGTTATGATGTATTTATAAATATCACCGGTGGAATAAAGATAACAGAAACCGCTGCAGATTTAGCGATACTTGCAGCCATAATAAGCAGTTTTAGAGACCGTGCTATCTCAAAAGAGACCGTTTTTATAGGTGAAGTTTCACTTGTTGGAGACGTCAGAGAAGTATATGCTCTTGATGTTAGACTCAAAGAGGCGATGATGCAAAATATTTCTAAAGCACTCGTAGCAAAAAAGCCTTTAGAAAAAACAAAAATGAAAGTTTTTATAGTAGATGAAGTTACAAAACTTTTGGAGTGGTATTGATTTAAGTGCCAACCAAAGCACTTTTATTATATAATAACTGCATTATTTAAAAAAAAGGTACTAAATGATTGATGCTCAATTTAGAAGTGAAGAGAGATACGCAAAGTTATCAATAGCATATGAGGGAAAAGAGGAAGAGGAATTTGTTTGTTCAAATGTAGATAAAATTATTGCAAAGTATGGAATACAACCTGAAACATATACTTGTAATATTTCAGATATCAAAGATGTTCTAGTCATTGAATATCACGAAGATATGGATAGAGAAGCCGGTGAAATATTTGAAGAAATATTAAAAACTTTAGGTATTAAGCTGTGTGACTAATTTTACATAAAGTTGGAATATATATATGATTAATTTAGAACAATATGCTGAGGGCAATGAGCTTTTTAGGGCATACTTTAAAAAAAACAAAGAGGATTTACTCAAATTAGTAAAAACTGGACAGGCTCCCAAAGCTCTTTTTATTGGTTGTTCTGATTCAAGAGTTATTCCGGACTTGATGGTACAATCAAATCCCGGAGACCTTTTTGTGATTAGAAATGTAGGAAATTTTGTACCACCCTATAAACCTGATGAAGATTTTCATGCTACTGCCTCTGGCATAGAGTATGCGGTGAGTGTCCTAAATGTTAAAGAGATTATTATATGCGGACACTCTCACTGTGGCGCATGTTTACATCTATATGAAAAGATTGAAGACCCATCGCTGATTCATACTAAAAAATGGCTTGAGTTGGGAGAGAGTGCAAAAACTTCGGCAATACTGAGCCTTGGTGTTAATGCTCCACGCGAAGAACTTTTCAGATTAACGGAAAAATTATCTATTATAAAACAGATAGAAAACTTGTTGACATATCCAAATGTAAAAAAACGCTTTGAAGATGAAGATTTGAGTATTCATGGATGGTACTATGATATAGAAACCGGAAATATAGACTACTATAATGCGGAGACATATGAATTTTTACCACTCAGTGATCTGCTTGAAAACAGTAGTTCGCTCTAATATTTTCAAATTTTGATATACTAATAAAAATATAAAGTAAGGGTGTCCAATGGCTACTAAAGAAAAACCTGAGAGTAAAGAAAAACCTGAACATCAAGAAGAGGTAAAAGAAAAAAAATCTAGCAATATGTTGATGATAATAATTATAGTTGTATTAATACTAATTATTGCCATTGGCGGTGTTGTTGCTGTATTGTTGATGGGTGGAGATGAGAAAAAGGCTGCACATGGTGAAGCAGAACCTCAAGCACATGAGAAACCTGCAGAAAAATCTGTTGAAAAGGTTCATAAAAGTGTAGTCAGTTCAGATGATGAAGCAGATGATACAAGAGACTTACATGAAATCGGTGTTTTATATCCCCTTGAAACATTTACGGTCAACCTTAAAAGTGATGGTGGGCGTCGCTACCTAAAAGTCACTATGTCACTAGAACTAGAGGGTAAAGAACTAGCACATGAGCTAGAAAAAACAGCTCCGGTATTGCGAGATATAATTATTAAGGTTCTGAAATCTAAAACAGTTGAAGAGATATCTTCTAAAAAAGGTACAAAAAAAATCTCTGACGAAATTATGGGTACGCTTAATGCAAAGATTAAAGACGGTAAAATAAAAGGTATCTATTTTACGGAGTTTGTAATCCAATAATGATTGGCATAGACCTAATAAAAACTTCCCGAATGAATCGCTTAATTGAGCGGTTCGGCGACAAAATACTTCTTAGGTTCCTTTGTAAAGATGAAATTTCACTCGTTAAAAACTACAAAACTGCCTCAGGTTTTTGGGCAGCCAAAGAGGCTTTTTCAAAAGCCTTAGGTGTTGGGATAGGCAGTGACTGCAATTTTCACGACATCACAATCTACAAAACAGCTAAAGGTGCTCCAAAACTAAAACTCTCTCGTAAGCTAATAGAAAAATTCAAGATTCAAGACAGTAGCTTATCTATCACACATGACGGCGAGTATGCTATAGCAGTCGTTGTGGTAGAGTTTTCAGCCGCCGCCGACAAAATCAAGTAACTCTAACTTGTCACCATCATTTAAATAATATGTACTCCAGCTATCTTGTTTTACAATATCCATGTTAACTGCAGCAGCCATTACCTTGCCCTCTAGCGACAACTTTTTTAGTACGCCTTCTAGTGTCATGGTAGTGCTAAATTCTCTTATTTGACCATTTATTATTAAATTCATTTTTTCTCATTTTCATATAGTTTTAGCTGATGTTACGCACAAAATAAAGTAGTCCATACTCTGAATTTGATTTTTATTTTTATAAGTGCCGCATTCTATCTATTTTTAATAAAAAAATTATTATTTATTGATATACTTCTCAAACGTTAAAATAATTATAAAGTGTGGAATATGATAAATTCTCAGGATGTTACGGTAGCCACAAAAGACCTTTCTGTTTTATTTGTAGAAGATAATGATGACCTCAGAGAGAATACGGCAGAAATTTTAAAAAAATTTTTCAAAATTGTAGATACCGGACAGAACGGTGAGTATGGCATGGAAAAATATATAGAATACCATGAGGAGAATTCCGTACATTATGACATAGTAATCTCAGATATAAAAATGCCTATTATGGATGGTGTAGAATTTACAAAACTCATCTATAGTATTAATCCATCCCAACCGATTATTATACTCTCAGCATTTGATGATTCAGAATATCTTATAACTCTCATTAATTTAGGGATTGAACAATTTATAAAAAAACCTATAGATTACCAAGAGTTGTTAAAAGTACTTCAAAATGTTTCCAAAAAAATATTGAATTGTTCTATTTCATTAAATGCAAAAATGCCAGCAAAAATAGAGTTACAAAATCATTTTTTATATGATAGAGAGAACCAATCCCTTGTAAATATTGATACAAATATATACTTGACAAAATATGAGATTTATTTTATGCAGCTACTTACTTCAAATGTAGGAAAAATATACTCTAATGAGGATATAGTCAACTATTTCACTTCTATGAATGAAACTATTGATGCAAGGAACATAAGAAAACTGGTATCAAAATTTAGAAAAAAACTACCGGAGAACTGTCTCGAATGCACCTATGGTATCGGATATAAACTCATTCCCTACTTTAGCTGATTTTACTAAAAGAGTTATAAAAGATATAATACAAAAAAATTATTTTTAGGCAAATAGAGATGAATCAGGCTAAACACATAGCTATTATCATGGATGGAAATGGTCGTTGGGCTGAGATTCAGGGCAAAAAAAGAGTAAAAGGTCATGAGGCGGGAGCAAAAGTTGTTAAAGAGATAACAACGTACTGCTCTAATCACAAAGATATAGAGAGGCTCACACTTTACGCTTTTTCTACAGAAAATTGGAAAAGACCTAGACTTGAAGTTGAATTTTTGATGAAACTTTTAGAAAATTATCTCAAAAATGAACTCCCCCTTTACTTAGAAAACAATGTTCGTTTTGAGCCTATCGGTGACATTCGAGCCTTCTCTGCGTCACTTCAAAACACCATAAAATATGTAAAAGAAAAAACTGCCCATTGTGATGGGCTTGTGCAATCATTGGCTCTCAATTATGGTGCTCAAGATGAGATTCTAAGAGCTGTAAACAAAATAAAAAATTGTGAAGATGACATAACAGAAGTCATGCTCTCTAACGCACTTGATTGTCCGCATGATGTGGATTTACTTATCCGCACAGGCGGAGACCACAGACTTTCAAACTTTTTACTATGGCAGGCAGCCTATGCAGAACTTTTTTTTTGCGATACTTTATGGCCGGATTTTACAATAACTGATTTAGAAGAAATCATAAAAGACTTTACAAAAATTGAACGCCGTTTTGGAGGCTTAAAATAATGGAACAACTCCTCTTTGCCTTTATCTTTGGAACAACACTCGGCTCATTCTTAAATGTTCTGATTTTTAGAATTCCAAAAGATGAGAGCGTTATTTTTCCATCATCCCACTGCACGACATGTGGAAACAGACTTAGAGTTTGGCATAATATTCCCATAGTTTCATGGATTATTTTACGCGGGAAATGCTACTTTTGCGACTCTAAAATCTCTATGCAATACCCTGTTATCGAATTTTTATCGGGACTTATCTTTTTAGTGTTAGCCTATAAATTCGGTATCAGTTTTCCGATACTCTCAATTGCTCTTAGTTTTTTGATGCTTTTAGCTCTTTCTATGATAGATTTCAGATACAAAATGGTTCCTGACAGTCTCAATCTTTTAGCAATTCTCTTCGCTGTTTTAGGTGCATGGAGTATCAGCGGAATTCTGCTAAACCTGCAAAACGCACTCCTTTTTGCAGGTGGGTTTACACTTCTTAGATTTGCTCTATCCTATCTTTTGACAGCTTCGGCGGAGAGGGAGGCAAAAAAGGTGCAAACTTCATGGACAAAGCACTATCACACCTACCCGTTTATCGAAGCTATGGGCGAAGGGGACATTATGGTTGCGGCTACCATGGGAGCGTTACTTGGAGTAAAACTCACTCTTGTGGCAATCTTTTTATCAGCTCTTTTGGCACTTCCGGTGATGCTGGCACTCAGAGGTCGCTCGATCGAAGAGCAGAGAGTTCCTTTTGTTCCATTTTTGGCAATGGCTACTTTTATAGTCTATCTGCTTGACAGCCCTATTTTAGCCTATATTGAGGCTAATTACTAAGTATGTTCAGACTTCAAAAATATATAATAAACAACCTATCCATACTCTTTTTATCAATATTTCTTCCGCTCTTCTCGATAGCTTCTGTGATTTTTTTGATTAAACTGGCAACATATACGGCTGTAATTCAACTCACTATTTGGGAGATGACGCAACTCTATCTCTTTGTTTTACCTGAAATTTTATTTTACACTATGCCTGTAACTTTTTTTATAGCAGCAGCATTAACGCTTTTTAGACTCTCAACAGACAATGAAATCGTCGTACTTTTTGCTCTTGGCATCCATCCGAAATTTATCATACAAACTCTTCTCAAACCTGCCCTGCTTCTCTCGGCTCTCTTGGCATTTGATTTTTTAGTACTTTTTCCGCATGCTACGGTTTTATCCAGCAACTTTATTTCCTACAAAAAGAGCGAAGCAAAATTCAACCTCTCTGCCTCCGAATTTGGGCATAGTTTTGGAGATTGGCTTCTTTATATCGGAAAAAACAGTCCCGATGGAGGCTATGAAAATCTCTTTCTCTTCAATAAAAATAAAAAAGAGGAGATACTTATCAGTGCAAAAAAAGGTGAAATAACCAACGACTCCGGAGTACTCCGACTTAAACTGACAAACGGAGAGGGCTACAGCTACTCCAAAGAAAAATTTTCTCAGATAGAGTTTAAAAGTATGAATATAAATGACACAATGAACAGCAACCTGACGCAGTATAGAACTCCACTTGAGTATTGGTTATCGGATGACAGGAAAGAGAGCAAAAGACATATGTTAATAACAGACACTTTGCTAGCTCTTTTTCCAATTTTGAGTCTCTTTTTGGTTGCTACAATCAGTATAGTGCATGCAAGGCAGCAAAAAGGTCGCATCTATCTCTATCTCTTTTCAGGGATTTTAGTTTTTTATGTGGCGACTTTGGGGTTTCAAGAATTAATACTTTTTTACACCATCCCCGTAGTAGCCCTTACTTGGCTCGGCGTAACATACGCCATGTACAAGAAAACGATAGTAGCCAGATTTTAGATGCGATGCGCAATCACACTTGCCTATAACGGAACCTCCTATTTGGGTTCTCAAACGCAAACAGAGTCTAAAAACACTGTTTTAGGCAACTTTGAACATGTCCTCTCCCAGCTCTCCATAAACTCTAAAGTAATTGCCAGCGGTCGGACAGACAAGGGTGTGCATGCTACAGGACAGCTCTGCCATGTGGATTTGCCGCCCTTTTGGAGCGATTTACAAAAACTGCAAAGAGTTCTCAACCAGATGCTTCCAAACACGATAGAGGTCAAAAATATAAGAGCCGTAAGCGATGATTTTCATGCAAGATATGGAGCAAAAAGAAGGGTTTACCGCTATATTCTCAAAGAGGCACATAGTAATCCGTTTGAAAATGATTTTATCACTTTTGTACAGTCTGTTGATTTTGCAAAACTTCAGCAAAATATCAAACTCTTTAAAGGCGAACATGACTTTAAATTTTTTATGAAAACTGGAAGCGATGTAAAAAGTACTTCAAGAGTTATCTATAGAGCTTTTGCCTACAAATACAAAGGATATATCGTTTTAAACTTTGAAGCCAACGGTTTTTTAAGAAGCCAAATCCGTCTCATGGTCGGAGCACTCTTGAAACTGGGTGCCAAAGAGATAGAAGAGCAGCTGACATGTGAAAAAAACTATAAAATAAAACCTGCAGCGAGTAACGGGCTTTATCTGAGTAAAATCAAATATTAAAGCTTATCCAAAGAAAGTGCCCTCTGTTTTCTAACACTCAAAAGCGTCCAGACATAAACCAGCATAACAAAAGGCTCAAACTGCAGTCCGTACTTCACAAGAAAAAAGAGAATGTATTTGTAATCAATCTGCATCAGCATGTACGGCTCTAGTGCAACCTGCATCATAGGATTGTTTTTCATAGTATCTGCGGCGATGACTATGCACTCAAAATAGAGAATCGTGGCATGCAGCAAAACCACTAACGCCATTACATGAAAAATCAGTAACAAATCCCTTTTTGTGTTAAATTTAGCGAGTATCAGAGCCGTTGTAGCAGCCAGAGACATGGGAAAGTTATAGATTATGGAACTTAGATTATGCCCCATCGTCCATGTGAGGGTTAGAGGCTTTTTTAGAGCATCCAAAAAGAGCATATTACTCTTCATGTAAACACTGAAGACTCCATTGACATAATCTATTTTATGAACAGTATGGTCAAAGGTGAGTGCAAAAAACTCCATAATACTCTTCACTAGAATCACCTCATACACTATCTTAAAGTGCATCCATGCATAGATTGTAAGTGCATAGACGGCAACAAAATATAAAAACAGTTTGAGTATCTCTCTACTCATTTGTGCCGTATTGTTTCTCATGGCTCTTCACAAAATTGATATAGATTAAAAATACAAAAAAGACCAAAACAATCATAATATTCTGCGTAATGTAAGTGTGCATCACATCAAAATACTCAAAATGATTTACGCCGACATAGCCTAAAACCATTATTCTTACAATATTGATGGCATAGATAGCTACAAGCCCGATACCAAGACCGTAAAGTTTCTCTTTAAAAGTGGCTTTATATGCCCATACGGCACTTATATAAAGCACGATAGATTCCAGCCCGTTACATCCAAATTTAATCTCTAGGTTTAAAGTTGGAAGGTGGATAAAGTTACTATCATACTGTAAGCTGACAAACAAACTCATCAACTTAGCACTAATCAAAGTAACCCAGATGGTATAGAGTGCATTAATCTGAAGCCATGACTTAAAGAAGTCATGCTCAATCAGCAAAAAGGAGAGTGAGATATAGAGAAGGTAGAGTGCAATAAATCGTAACATGTTTATTTCAATAACCGTGGATTACAGAGAGTTTGCATTGAGTTCTCTTCTTCTGTTACCGTGCCATGCTGCAAATAAAAATGAGAATGCTAAAAAGATATATGCTGTTTTTGATAAAGGTGAACCAACACTCCCTGCTCCTGCTGGAATAACAGGATCTTGAATTGCTCCATTGGCAGCACCGTCTTGGTCATAAACACTTCCATCTACAACAGAATAAACAATCTTAGTTTTATTATCCGCGGGATAATGTGTTATCGCACTTGGTATGAGGTCATAAACTCCCGTAGTACGATTAAGCTTATAGAGTCTGTCTATGTTCGCGTTATAAGGAATAAAGAGTGAGATTGTCTCGGTAGCTGCAGCTGCTGCAATATTAACTGCAAACTTACCCGCAGGTGCTAAGAGGTTGGATGGTATCAGCCCTGCACTAACAGCACTTTGAGTAACAGTTACGGTAGATGTAAGAGTCGCAGATGCAACAGTTACCCAGTTAGTACCGCCATACAAGCTGGAGTCAACATAAGCTTGAGAACTATCTGCTGTTGCATCACCATTTCCGTCTCCCACTACACCGCCGTTTACTACAGGTGCCGAATCTTCTATCGTTAGAACTGCAGCGGTTGTTGTAAACAAAGAGCTTGAAACCGTACTGTTGAGACCGCTTGCTTGTGCAGTAAAATAGACTTTGTATGCGGTGCCGGCGGTGAGTCCCGTCATGCTCAATGCTTTTGCTGTCGCTGCTGTCATGGCTACATTGCCGAAAGCAATTGCAGCTGTGCTTGACTGGTCTTGTCCTAATATAATATGTGTGGCATCAGGAGTATTCGCATTTGCTGCTAGCAGTACCGCCCAGTAGCCCGTGCCCGTTTGGCTGCTTGTGGCATTCAAAGTGGCGGTGGTTGAGGCTACGGCACTGGTAGAGACGGCTGAAACGGTTGGAGCTCCTATGGTGCCGCCATCCATTACGGTGGCTATCTCTCCCGCCGTTAGCGCAGCATCGTATATCTGCAAATCGTCCATCAGACCGATAGCCATAGCGCTCAAATCACCGCCCACATCACCGCCTACATACAACGAGCCGCCAAGCGTCATGGTTTCGGCTTGGTCAATGGTCAATGCAGTTAGTACGCCGTCGATGTAGATTTTTGCGGTATTAGCGC
This sequence comes from Helicobacteraceae bacterium, assembly GCA_947498025.1. Lineage (GTDB taxonomy): Bacteria > Campylobacterota > Campylobacteria > Campylobacterales > Sulfurimonadaceae > Sulfurimonas. The sequence continues at coordinate 75,004 of CANMJR010000002.1, read as the reverse complement.
CGTTAAATGTTACGGCAATATGGTGCCAAGCGCCGTCGAAAGTACCTGGACCGAGAATAAAGTTGTAATTTACAAAATCGCTGGCTATGAGTTCGCCGCCTTCGCCCGAATATATTTTGGCAGATCCGCCTGCAGTAGCTTCAACAAGTGCTGAAAGAATACCTGGATCGCTGCCACCCCACCAAAAAGCAAATGTACCGCTACCGCCTGCCGGTAGTCCGACATAACTCAACTCCGTACTTCCGGAGAAGCTGAAGCTATTGGCTCCCAGATGAGCTGCGCCGTATACGGCGTAACCGATCGAGTTTACGGCTAGGTTGCGCCCGTTTCCGGAGCTATCGTTTATATTGCCGTCAAATGTATAGTGTGCGACCAGAGCAGCATTGGCTACCCCCCCCAATCAGCATAAAACCCAGTAGCAGTTTTGCCAAAAGGCTGAATTTTTGTTTTTTCATTTTTGTTAACCCTTGTTATATGATTTCTTAATTTCAGCAAGCTTTATGCCAAAAGCAGCAAAAAAAAATTAGAATTTCGTTAGAATTTTTGCTCTGACGCAAAAAATTATCGTAATAATCTCATTACATTCTTTTGTTCAGCGTTCGCTTGAGTTATGACATAGGAACCCGACTGAACCAAAATAGTATCTTTTGCAAATGTTGCACTCTCCGCTGCAAAGTCAATATCTCTCAATGGTTTCGTAGTTTCATTTTTGGTCGTTTGACCTAAAGAGTGAGCTGAGAGTTTATTTGCAATTGCTAAACCCGCAGAGTCATCCGCTGATTTGTTAATTCTAAGATTAGAGTTAAGAGTTTTATCCACTCCGATAGTATTCATTCTAGCTTGCATTTGTGCGTTTATTGCGCTTATATTTGTGTTTATTGTAAATCCTTTTTTGAGCAACTTATTCAACTTGGCTTCCTTGGCGAGTCAGTTTAATATCGCCTTGGCTTAAAAAAAATTTATGAAATATTATTAGAATATTATTAGAAATTGTAACGGTCTTTTAGCAAAGAGCAACAATGCTTGATATAATTATCCAAAATTATGAAGAGCTTCAAACCTCATATATTGAAGGAATAACAAATTTGAAAAAAATATACTCTCTTGCACTGCTCCTGTTTTTAAAAGCAGCTCTTTTTGCAAATACGACGATTGAACAGCACTATTTTATCGACAAAGATAAGCAGTACACAACCAAAAATATCTATGAAAACAGAGATAAATTCTCCTCCCTAGAGCCTTTTAAAAGCAGCTTCGGACTTCAAAACAAAACTATTTGGCTCTATGTGAAATGCAGCAATAACTCAAATGCACATGCATCCAATATTATCGAATTTCCCTATCCGCTTTTGGATTATATAGAAGTTTTGGAGTATGCACTTGGAGCGTTGAGAGACACCTATTTAACGGGCGATTTGACAAAATTTTCTACCAGAAAAGAGAAATCGAACATGTTTGTAATTCCTTATGAACTGGGTGCAAATGAGACAAAAGAGTTTATCTTTAAAGTCAACTCAGAGGGTGCTCTCAACCTGAAAATGAACTTTTATTCAAAGAGCGATTACTATCAAGAAGCGAAGTACAATCTGATGAATCTCGGCATGTACTACGGCGCGGTGCTAATCATGCTGATTTACAATCTGCTTTTGTATTTTACGATTAAAGAGAGAGTCTATTTGTATTATGTTCTGTTTCATTTTGGATATCTCTTTTTGCAGCTCGGGCTCAACGGTCTTGCATTTGAGCATTTTTGGCCCGATACTCCGACGATAAACTCCTACTATATTTTGTTTATGTTGGCTTTTTCAAACTACCTCTCTATACCCTTTAGCATGTCATTTTTGGATGTTAAAAAGCTGCATAAAAACATCTATGGCTATTTTCAATTTCTCAAAATTGTTTTTATCCTCATAATGGTGCTTAATTTTGTAGCTCCCTATAATCTTGTTGCAAAAGCGGTTGCCCTCTTTTCTATTCTCTCTGTGGGCTCGCTTTTTGTAACCGGAATTTTTATACTTGTAAAGGATAAAACAGTCTCTGCCAAATTTTTTGTAAGTGCATGGAGTTTTTTACTTGTGGGCGTTTTACTTACCGAGTTTCAGAATGTAGGAATATTACCGATAAGCTTTTTGACGCTTTACGGAACGCAAATCGGTGCATTTATAGAGCTCGGACTCCTCTCTTTGGCGCTTGCACACAGGTACAATACCGTATTTGTAAAATTAACAAAGACAGAAGCAGAGCTTCGAATTTTAAATGAAGAGCTTGAACTCAAAGTTGTCGAGAGAACAAAAAATCTGGATGAAAAAAATATTGAGTTAAAAAAAGAGGTGACAAATAAAAACGTACTCCTGAGGGAGCTTTTTCATAGGGTTAAAAACAATTTGCAGATTATTGCAGGGCTTTTGTCTTTGCAATCGAATCGTATCGAAGATAGAGAGACAAAAGAGATATTCAAAGTCACGATTCACCGTATAAAATCTATGGCTTTAATTCATGAAAAAATGTACCAATCCGACAATCTGGAACTTGTCAATATACAAGAGTATGTCAAATCTTTCATTGAAGAGACAAAGCGTTTTATCAAAGGCAGCGACATAAAATTTAATGTTGCATGTGAAAATATAGGGCTAAAAATTGAAACCGCCGTTCCTATAGGGTTAATTTTAAACGAAATAATTACAAATTTGATTAAGTACGCATTTGATGCAGAGACAAAAAACAGACTTGTGGATATAAAAATGTACATCGATAGCGATGAAAAATTCATAATTAAAATTAAAGACAACGGAAGGGGAATTGACTTTGAAAACTTCAAAAAAGGTCTTGGTTTTAAACTTATAGAATCCCTTATTCGTCATCAGTTAAAAGGTGACTTTAACTATTTTAACGAAAACGGATTAAACTATGTTATGACTTTTAACAAAGAAAATATCAAAGTTTTAGAAATTTTCTAATTAAATTCTTATTTTTTTAATAAATTTTTATAGTATTATTCACACTTAAATTTAGAAAAAAACAAAAAATTTATTTGAGCAAAGATTGAACATGAATATAGCAATACTTGAAGATGAAGCGATAACTGCCATGTTTTTGCAAGAGAGTGTAGAGATATGTGGGCATTCCTGTGTAGGAATGTTTGATGATTCAGACTCGATTTTAGAGTTCCTAAAGAGGAGTGAACCGGTTGATCTGTTCTTTATAGATATTCAAATAAACGGTGAAACAGACGGAATAGAGTGTGCAATAGAGTTGATAGAAACTTATCCGGAGTGCTCAATTATATTTGTTACCTCATTTAAAGACAGACAGACCATCCTTAGAGCCAAACAAATCAAACCGCTTGGGTATCTCATAAAACCAATTTCCCAAGTTGATATTGAAGCAATCTTGATGGTGGTAGAAGCAGCAAGAGAGCCTTTGCTCAATGAAGATACCTCTTTAATAGAACTCGGTCCCTACATGTACGATAAAAGTTCAAAAGAAATATTTAGGAATGGAGCGATAATACACCTTAGCAAGAATGAGAAGAGCTGTCTTTACTGCATGGTTGCAAATAAAAATGCATACACGCCCCAAGAGAAACTTATAGAAGAGATATGGGAGAATGAAAATAACAGAGTGGCATCACTCAGAGAATTGGTATTTCGACTCAGAAAAAAACTTCCGGAATTAGAGATTAAAAATGTATCAGGAATCGGCTATATACTGTGATTGTTATTGGGAGAAGAACGACAAATCAATCTTTGGGTTTACAGAACTCTAGTAAACTCTTTTAGTTATACTGATTTGACAGAGTAGTCATCCCATCTTTTATAACAAAAGAGGCAGTTCCTGTGGCTACTTTTGCAGTTTCTAAATGTATTGTGCCGTAAAGGGTTATTTTTTCGTAAGCATCTTCCATCAAAACGCCTTCATCTTTTTTTGTAGTTACAAATATGGTTTGATTTGCGGGTGATGCCGGAACATGGATACACGCAGCTTGATTTGGAAAAAAGAGAAACTTATTTACCTTTTTGCCATCGGTATCAACCGGAACTAGGTAGCCATCGAGTTTTATTTTTTTTCCATCGACAGAGCTGTTGTTTCCTGCTTTTTTCAGCTCTTCTTGAAGCTCGGCGTACATGAGCGTTTCCTCTTTTGAGTTCTCTTTTACCTTTGCTATTTTCTCTTTATAAAATGCAACAACTTTTTCTTGATTGAAGCTTGGGTCGATTAAGACGCTCCAGTTATCAAGCTCGTATTTTGGCTCATCGGAACATGCGATGAAGAGAAGTGTAGTGAAGAAAAGAGCAAATATATTCTTCATATTTTTACTATCAGCCCGTCTTGAATACTCTGTTTGTAGGAGCTTATTGCCGGAATAACACTTGCCGCAAGCGAAATCGCCACCATAACCAAAAGCATACCTATTTCATACATATCCGGTATCTGGCTTATGGATAGTGTGGATGGAACGAATACGATTAACAGAGTCAAGATGGTATATCCAAACACAATTCCACATGCCACGATAAGAAACGACTCAATTGCAAAGAGTGTAAATATTATCTTTACACCTGCTCCCAAACTTCTTAAAATAGCTATCTCTCTTCTTCTCTCATTCAGAGTTGCGTACATAGAAGAGAGCATTGTAAAGAGTGCGGTTATAAAGACTGCACTAGAGATAAACAACAAAACATCTTGAAAATATTGCATCAATTTAAAAAGTTTACTCAAGGCTTTTGCCGGAAGTACTACTTTTAAATTTTCGCCTTTGTAGTGGTTTATTTTATCTTCAACCTGTAGAATTTGTGCGTGATTTTTTAACCCAAGCAGCATTCCGCTTAAGTGACGCGGTTTTATATCCATGTGTGATAATTTTTCACTCTCTATCTGCATATCTACAAAGTATCCGCTTTGCCACTCTATGTGTATTGCTTCGTCGGTTTTTAGCTGCATGAAAACCAAATCATCGTTTGGTGTTTTACTCTCTTTTAAAATTCCGCTCACTCTGAACTCTCTGTTTTTGTGTTCATGATGGTCATCTGCATGTGAAAGATGCACTTTATCCGAGAGATTTAAACCAACTTTTTTTGCCACATTACACCCGAGTATCACATCATAAAAACCGCCGAAATTACCGCCCTTTTTAAACTCTAAAAGCTTTCCAGAGCCGTATTTATAATGTTTAAAAAAATCTTCATTCGTCGCCATAACTCCAAAACCTCTAAAACTATCCCCCAAGCTTAGAGGCACCGCCCATGCAACTTCCTCAAACTTCGCTATCTCTTCGTACGAGCCGTAATTCATCTCTTTAAGACCATCACCAACATGAAACACAAGGTTAAGCAAAATATCGATTGAGCCCTCCGAAGCAGCAACTATCATATCTGTTTCATGTATGGTATTTAAAAAATGCTCTTTAGAACTCTTTACGACTCTCTCTATCCCCAAAAGCAAAACCACACTGACAGCTATTGAAAACACAGAGAGAAAAAAGGCTGTTTTACGGTTTAAGATACTTTTATAGCTTAGGTTAAAAATCACACAAACACTCTGTTAAGCTTTGCAAAGTCGTAAACCGTGTTAAAACCGGATGCGAGTGATTTGTCATGACTGACAAAAATAAGCGTTGCATTTTGAGCTTCAACCTGATTAAAAAGAACTCTCATAAAACTCTCTTTTGTATCGCCATCAAGTGCCGAAGTTGGCTCATCTGCTAAAATAATTTTTGGTTTACCTATCAATGCCCGTGCTGCTGCAACCCGCTGCTGTTGCCCCACACTTAGCTTCATGGCGGGTGTTTTCAAATCAACAGAGAGCTGCAGGGCATCAAGCAGACTCTCAATCTCCTCTTTTGTAGCTCTTTTTGACTTTGAAAATCCGCAAGCCAAAGATATATTCTCTTCAACACTGAGGTAGGGTAAAAGATTGAACTGCTGAAAGATAATTCCGTAATTATCTGCCCGAAATCTATCTTTTACAGATGTGCTAAGTGAGGATAGTTTTGTTCCAAACACCTCAATATCTCCGCATGTCGGTTCTAAAACAGCGCACAAAAGATTTAAAAATGTACTCTTCGCACTCCCGCTTTTTCCATGTAAGAAGATGTGTTCACCCTCTTTTATATGCAAAGATTCTATATCTAAAATAGTCTCTTTCTCATAGCCAAACCGACATGTGGAGATGTTTATCATTTTATATTTTTCACATCTTCTCGCTTATTAAAGTAGGGAATATATTTAGAAGTTTCATAGATTCCATACGTTAAATCTTTCATCTTTTTAAGAAGTTCCGGTTGCTCTGAAGCGTGATTTTTAAGCGGTTCACTACTCTGAATATCGTAAAGTCCGCTCATCGTTCCGTCATATCTGCTTCTGAAATAGTATTTATCGCTTATTAAACCTATAAAAGGGTTTGAAGAGTGTGTTATAGTAAAAGCGTATCTTTTATCGTCAAACTGTGCATCAAACATATCGCGTCCCATGGTTGTGGCTACATAAGAGATATTGAGCATGGATGCGATGGTTGGAAGCACATCGGCTTCACTTACCACTCTGTCATACACTTTTGGCTCTGTTATAAGAGGCGAATAGATGATAAAAGGAACGCGCAAAGCCCCCAAATCTAAAGCACTGCTGTTTTCACCTTTTGTTACATGCTGCCCCGCATTTCCAGAAATTCCATGGTCTCCGTAAAAGACGAAAATAGTGTTTTTATAGTAGTTGCTTTTTTTCGCCTCTTCCATAAAATGCCCTATCGAGTAATCCATAAATCTAAAAGAGTTATACTCATTCAAAGACTCAAAACCATACTTTTTAATCTCATCCTCGCTAATATTGAGTTTTTCCTGAAATCCGTAACTATTTTTTGGAATTGTGTAGGGTCTATGATTTCCTGAAGTTTGAATCACACTAAAAAACGGCTCTTTCATTTTGGATAAATATCCGTTTGCCTCGCGTGCCAAGTCAATATCTGAAATACCCCAAACATCGGTTCTAGGAGCCGAATAGGACTCCTCCTCATAGAGAGCAAGATTATCCAAAGATTGACTCAGCATTCCTCTTATATTGCCCCATGAAGCCGAACCGCCTATAAAATAGGACTTCTCACAATTACTAAAATCATGCGCGATGGAGTGCTGATTGACGATAAGAGGATTACGGCTGGATGTTCCTTGAAGCTCCACATCCGCCATGCCGGTGAGTGTGCAGTAGATAGAGCGGGCCGTTCCCGTAGCCGGAGAGAAGTAGTTTTTAAAGTAAAGTCCATTCTCTGCAAGATATTTTATATTTGGAGATGGATTGAGAGGATTGCCTGATACGCTTGATTTGTAGGATGCGAACGATTCCATGAGGATAATGACAATATTCGGCTGTTTGCCTACAGGATGGGTTGGAAGGACTCTTCTTTGAAAATTGAGAGCTTTTGCATCTTTGTGAGCAACGCCCAAAAAGTCGGCAATAACCCCATAATACTCTCGCACTTTTGCCTCATCGTAAGCAACACGACCATTTTTAACGGTGTCTAAAAAGTAGTGAATCGGATTGTAGGTGAGCTGTGTTGCAAACGGGTGTTTTGAAAAAGCGGCATCACTCCAGCGAAGCGGATATTGAGAAAATTTTGAGTATCCCGCTATAAAAAGAGTCAAAAATGCTATAAGAGAAAAAATAAGACCATGGACGAGCGTGATATTTACATTTCTTTGTTCTGTAACGATTTTAAAAAGTCTGCTGGTTAAAAATATAAAAGCTAAATTCATCAAGAGTATTCCAACCACTATCCAGACGACATGATAACTTTGCCAAACCATCTCTGCCGAAATATCCAAATTTTCTAAAAATCTCAGAGCCGTAAAATCAAGTCTTGTTCTAAGATAGGCATAATGTCCAAAATCAAACACATAAAACATGCCATAAACAGCAAAAACTACTGCTAAATAGAAGAGCCAGAAATAGTGAGCTGTTCTATATTTAAAAGGTGAAAGCCCCTTTATCCAACCCAGAAAAAAGAGAGGCAAAACCATAACAACAACCATTCGCAAATCAAATCGCAACCCAAGCCACATAGATTTAAGCAGGTCATGCAAAGTAATAGGTGATGATGGGTCATTAAAAGCGACAAAAAAAGCAACTCTCATAAGAACAAAGAGGAGTGTAAGCGAAATAATAAAAATGAGTAAAAATCTTAAAAGCTTTGGAAATTTTAAAAGTGTGTTCATATGTTCTCTTTTTGCAAATTTCAATCTGCAATTTTACTACTTTTTAGTTTGTCTTATGTTAATAATAATAAAATGCTCACTTATCTTAGTAAAAAAGTGGCTAATTATGCAAAATATTGAACTTCCAGAGGGAATGAACCCCGAAACACTCGAACACTTAATGAACCCAAAAAACTACGGAAAGCTAGAGAATCCGAGCGGAGTCGGAGTAGCAGTGGATGAAAAAACAGGCGAATATGTAATTTTTTATACTCTTCTTGAAGGCGAAACCATAAAAAGTGCAAAGTTCGCGACAAACGGTTGCCAAGATACGGTTGTAGTCGGTTCGATGTTTACAGAGATGATAATAGACCACGATGTGGAATATGCGCATGGTGCAATTAAAAAGATGAATGAGAAACTGGGCGGTGCCACGCCTCAACAACAGATTTGTTCCGACATGGTTTTAAGCTCATTTGTAGCTTCCATGATGAACTATGAGAACCTGCAAAACGGCAAAGTTGAAGAGATGCATGTACTTAAGATGAAAGAGAGTTGCGAAACTGAAGGAGAAGATAAAAATGAATAAAATATATCAGGCAAAACATGAGTTGTGGTTAAGTATAGTTTTTGCATCTTTTGCAATTAACGATGAGGAGATAAAATCGAGATTGTATGATTTTTCTCAAATTGCATTTCGTCACATGAAATGGCTCGGTACGGATATTCTCTCTGCCGGAGACAACTACAACTATGACAGAAAAATGATTTTATATAAAAAAGAGTCTGTTTTTGAAGTGATAGAGGATTTGGTAGAGGCAGTTATTGATACTCAAACTGTCTATGAGAATACTATTTTGGGTGAAAGGCTGAGAACGGATGACAGCTATCTTTTAGAGTATTTGGCGCAAATTTTACGAGATAGCGCAAAGAACCAAGAGGTGACAGCCTTTAACATGCAAAGACATTGGCTCGACAAAAATCTGGCACAAGAGCAGATTGATGCACTTACCATGTTCTTGTTTGAAGAGTCCTACAAAGAGTATGAGCTGATTTTGGTCTATGCGTTTATGCAGGCGAGAACAAAAAGTGCGATACAGTTTAGTGTTTTTCAAGATTTAATAGACGAGTCACACTTCCACCTCAAATCTTTTGGCAACATGATGGCAAAATTGGGAATTTTAGCACTTCCAAGAGAGCTCCATGAACTCACTTATGTCATCAAAGATTTAGAAAAATTTGTACACGACGGCATTGCAGAGGAAGAAGCTGCAAAAGTAATGTGTAAAGAGTTAAGCGGAGCAATCAAAGATGAAGAGTTATCTAAGTTTTTTGACTTCATAAATTTCCAAGAGAGTTATCATATAGAGCTGATGAAGCGGTTACTTTAATTCCCACATATGCTGTGAGGTATCTAGAGTTTCAACTCTGGATACTCCGCTTCTATAACCACATCTCCCAATTTTTTTATCATTAAACGAAAAACAGTACCACTGCCTTCAACAGAAGTAAACGAAATTCCTATTCCCATGTCATCACACATTCTTTTTGCCAGTCCGAGACCTAATCCTGTTCCATTGTCTGTACTGTTTGCCTGCATAAACGGTTCAAAGATAACCTTATATTTTTCCAATGGAATCCCTTTTCCCGTATCTTTTATCTCTACGACTATAAAATTATCTTCTACAAAACTTCTTAGTTCTATCGAGCCTTTATCCGTGAATTTAATTGCATTTGAGAGTAGATTTAAAAGTACCTGTAAAAATCTTCTTGAATCAACCAATCCTATAAGCGGCTCTAGATAGAGACTCATATTGAATTCTACATTTGTTCCATTGAGAAGTGAGCATGTATTGTTATATGCCACGGTTAAACTTTCATTTATATTTTTCTCTTCCAATTTATAATCCATCTTCCCTGCTTCTGCTTTTGTAAACTCTAACAAGTCGTTTATTAATTGAAGCAGGTGTCTTGAATTTACGATTACTCTTTGTAAAAAACCTTTTGTATCTTTTTGCAACTCTGTATCTACCAAAATTTCATCAAAATCTTCTATTATCTGATCCGTAAAATTTATGATTGCATTCAGTGGTGTTCTTAGTTCATGCGAAATACCGCTTATAAAATTTGACTTTGCCTGTGCCGCTTGAAGAGCTTCTTCTTTTGCTTTTCGTAGTTGTGCGTTAAGAACTTGTAAACCAACAACATGCTTTTCTAGTGATTCATTCGATTTTTGCAACTCCTCTGTTTTTTCCTCGACTCTTTTTTCTAGTGTTATGTTTAATGTTCGTAAATCATTTTCCATATTTTTAATTATTGTAATATCTCTTCCAATGACAACAACACCTAATATATTTCCATCTTTATCATAGAATGGACTTTTCTTAATCTGGAGTGTTGTAAAACTGCCATCATCATTTTTAGCTTTTACCTCAACAACAAGAGTTCTATTTTCTGCAATTACCTGCCTGTCCATTTGAACATAATAATTTGCAAGCTCAATAGGATGCAGTTCGATGTCTGTTTTACCAATAATTTGATCCATACTTTTTGAAATCCACTTTGCATATACACCGTTGCACCCTCTATATTTTCCTGTAATATCTTTAAAAAAAATAAGGTCGTCAGCAGAATTTATAATACTGCTAAGCATCTCTTCGCTATTTTTATATTGATCTATTGTTGTTCGTAATATTTTTGAATTTTCATTAAATGCATTACATATCATATCCACTTCATAACCCATATTTTTGCACCCTCGTGGTTTAAAATCGGATTTATAATCAAACTCACTCACTGCTAATGATATATTTTTAAGAGGTCTTGAAATTAAATATGTAAATACCCACCCGCCTACAAGCAGTAATAAAAACAGTAAAGCAATCCCTCCCCCTATTATTCTGTCGTAAATACCATTGAGTGAGTATAAAAACTTCTCTTTTGAAAAATCGATAACAAAGGTTAAGCCTAATTCGCTTTCTGAGATAAGTAACAAATACCTGTTATCATCATTCACATTGTATCGAACCAAATCTGCACCGCTCTTTTGTGCTTTTTTTATTGCTACTATTTTTTCTTGGGATAATGTTGATGTTTGCAAAGATTGATTCATCAATAATTTATCGATTGATGAACCCTGAATAACATTTGAACTATCTAAAACAATTACATTTGTACTCTCTTTTTTAAAATCTTCTAATGCTAATTGATAAAGACTGCTAATATTCATTCCACAACCGGCAAGACCAATCGGGCTGCTTATATCTCCAACAACTGCATCAACCCATAAATGCAGACTTCTTGTTGTATCACTGTTAGTATTAAGAATAAATTTCTTTTTGCTGTTTAATGTATTTAAAAACCACGCACTCTCCTTATCTGCGATGTCAACAACTTTGACAAAACCATTTTCATTAAAATAGTTTCTGCTATTCATGTGAGTAATATATATATGTTCTAAGTTGTAAAGTTGTTTTAAACTCAAAAGCTTTTGCTTCATCTCATTTGGCATTTTGCCGTTTGTTGCATCACTACTTGAAAGAAACTGTTTTATATCGTTCGAATCAGCAACTGCAAGTCCATTGTTTTTGATATTAGAAAGAATATTTTCCATCTTCAAATTATATATTGCTTCAAGATGATGCACTTTTAGCTCAATGAAAGTATCTTCAACAACCTTCTTTAGGTAAGTTTGTGTTACAACTAGAGTGATGCCAACCACTAAAATTGTAATAGCAATCAACGGTAACATCATTTTAAATACGATAGAGTTCATTTTCATCTTTATCCCTCAGACTTTTTTATAATTAAACGAAAAGTAGTACCGCTCCCTTCAATAGAGGTAAATGAAATTCCTATACCCATATCATCACACATTCTTTTTGCCAGTCCGAGTCCGAGTCCTGTACCATTATCTATATTATTCACTTGCATAAACGGTTCAAAGATAATGATATGTTTATCCAATGGAATTCCTTTTCCTGTATCTTTTATCTCTACGACTATAAAATTTTCTTCTACAAAACTTTTTAGTTCTACCGAACCTTTGTTTGTAAATTTAATTGCATTTGAAAGTAAATTCAAAAGTACTTGCAAAAATCTTCTTGGATCTACCAATCCTATAAGCGGTGTTGGATGGAGCGTTAAATTGAACTTTACTTCAGTTGCGTTGAGAAGTGAATATGTATTGTTATATGCTGTTCTTAGTGCAACATTTATATCCTTCTCCTCAATTTTATAATCCATCTTGCCGGCTTCAGCTTTTGTAAATTCAAGTAAATCATTAATGAGTTGCAGAAGGTGTCTTGAGTTTAGCAATACCCTTGTTAAAAAACATTTTGTGTCTGTTTGCATCTCTTTATCTAACAAAATTTCATCAAAATCTTCTATTATCTGATCTGTAAAATTTATGATTGCATTGAGGGGTGTTCTGAGTTCATGCGAAATACCGCTTATAAAGTTTGACCTTGCCTGCGCCGCTTGAAGAGCCTCTTTTTTTGCTTTTGTGAGTTTAGAATTCAAAAGCTCTAAATCAGCTATATGTGCTTCTAGTAATTCATTCGATTTTTGCAACTCTTCTGTTTTTTCTTCTACTCGGCTTTCGAGAGTTGTATTTAAATTTGTAAGTTCATTTCTTTTTATGACCAACTCTTTATTCATCTCTTTAGCTTTATTTTGGGCATATTCTTTAGTGATTATAAGTTGAAAAATAATATAGACCAAAAAAACAGTAAATATAAGTCCAAACACAAGCACTAATTCTGCTTTACTTACATCTAGTTTTTTTTCAAAATTTGGCATTGATTTAATTAAAATAGTCCAATTCCGTCCGGCAATAGTCATCTCAAGTTTATTAGTAAAAAGAGAGATTTTACTACTTTCATAACTATCATACATGAGTGATTCTTGACTTATGCTACCACCGTCATAAATCTCAACATCAAAGTTGTCATCTTCGTAGCCTTGCAATCCTCGCATAAGATCATTGACTCTGAAAGGGGCATAAATCCATCCCAATATATGCTCTCTTCTCTCACCTACTGTTTCATTCTTTGTATTTTTTTCATATATCGGTAAATACATTAAAAACCCGGCCTGCATGCTCGGCTCAAATTCTTGTAGAAGGGTTACTTTTGCAGAAATAATAGCTGTATCATTATCTCGTGACTTTTCCATAGCAGCCCGTCTCTCAGGATTTGAAAACATGTCATAACCGAAGGCTTTTTGGTTTCTCAAATCAAATGGTTCGAGATATAGAATTGTGGTATAAAAATCACGAGGAGTTGTTGGAGTAATAGTATAAGAATCAAAGCCTTCTAAGCGAACTTTTTTTATGAATTCATCTTTTTTATCGGCAGGTACAATCATAGAATAACCGACACCTTGAATACCTGAAAACATTTTATCAAGCATTAAACTCTTAACATACGATTTGAATTCTGTTCTATCAATAAAATCTGAAGCTATAAAGAGTCCCTTTGTACCATACAAAACATGTTTATAAGCCAACATTCTCTGCTCTACGAGTGATTTAAATTTTTGTGAATGTAATGAAAAATTTGTTTGAAGTTCTAAATGTGCCGTTTTTTTCATAGTTGCAAACAGTTGATAAGTTATAGTAAACAATACAATCATTAAAATAAAAGGCATTACCTTAAATAATTTTCTTTTTCTTTTTATAAGATTAGTCATTATTTAATATCTCACTTTTTGGTTGTCCAAAATAATATCCCTGCGAATAGTCAACGCCAAGCTCTTTAACCATGTGATGAATAGAATCTGAATGTACAAATTCTGCAACGGTTAATATGTTGAGTTTATTTGCAAAGTCAACAATTGTTTTGACGATTATTTGAGCATTTTCATCACTATCTAAATCACGAATAAGCGTTCCATCTATCTTTATGATATCAACTTTTAGTTTTAATAAATGTATGAAATTAGAATATCCCGAACCAAAGTCATCAATTGCTATTTTACATCCATACTTTTTTACTTTTTCGATAAAAGAATAAACATCATCATAGTTTTCTATTCCTTCTGATTCTAAAAGTTCAAAAATAATCCTATTGCATCCCTTGAAATTTTCAAGTTGCTTATAAATATAGTCTGATATTTCACTATCTATCATATCTTTAGCAGAGAGATTAATTGAAAATTCATAATTCGTATTTTCAAATTCTTTAAATGATTTTTCTACCACATTCTTTGTAATGGCTGCATAATTTCTGGATTTTTTAGAAATTTCTAAAAATTTTATTGGACTATGTATAGTTGTATCTTTATCTACTATACGGACTAAACACTCATATTTTTCGATTTTGTTTGTTTTATTGTTGACAATTGGCTGATAGAATGGAACTATTTGATTACCGGAGATAGCCTCCGTTATCTTATTAATCCAAAATATATTTTGCTCATACGAGCGAAACTCTTCACTCTTTTCATCATAAAGAAGCATATCTTTATTGGTTGCTTTTGCAGTTTTTAGAGCTTTTTCTGCACTCATTAAAAGTTCTTGCACAAACATGGATGCACCCATAGTGGCTTTAAAATGTATCCCATGCTCGTTACAATTAAAATAGAATGAATCCATATCACTGCTTAATCTTTTTATTAAAGCATTAAGTGCTATAACACCACTGCACTTTTTAATTAAAACAGCAAAAATATCACCTGAAATTCTATAATGGTTATAATTTTCAGGACTCAGCATTTGCTTCATTTTTAATGTAAAATACTTGAGACACATGTCTCCAATTTCATGACCGTAAAAATAGACTATATCTTTAAATCTATCAATGTCTATTAATATCAGAGATGCGTTTTGGATATTATTAATATCTTTTATAAGTTGACTTCTATTTGAGAGTCCTGTTAAGGAATCAGTATAATAGTAATGTATTAACTCTTCACTTTGTCTATGTAAAACTTTATCTATTCTCTCTTTTTGTGCAGTAATTTGTGTTTTTGATTGATTGTTATTGAACCCGATTAATGTTTCTATTTGTTCTACTAAATGAACTCTATCAAAAGGTTTTGACCATAAACCTTCTGCACCGGCTTCTAAAGCAATAATCTTTTCCTCCATAGAACCTAATGCCGTCACAATTAAGACGGGAATATGTTTTGTAGTATCTCCTATTTTAATTTGTCGCAAAGCTTCATAACCGCTTATTCCAGGCATCATGACATCCATAATAATTAAATCCGGGTTTTGTTCGTTTGCAATACGTACACAATCTTCACCATTTATGGCTTCTAATAGTTTGTAATTCTTTTTTCTTAGTGCAGCCCGTATTGCCAAACGGCTATCATCATTGTCATCAACAATTAAAATAATCGGCTGTTTCAAAATACACCAACACTTCTTTGCAACATGTTCAATAACTCTTTTCTTGAAAATGGTTTTTCTAAGATAAAATCAAACCCTTTATCTAAGTACATTTTTTTCATATCCGCAAAAACTGAAGCCGTAATAGCGACAATAGGCACATACTTAAATCGCTCTTGTGAACGAATCCACCCCGTGAGTTCAACACCGCCTACATTCGGCATCTCAATATCCACCAAAAAAATATCAATTTTATCTTCATGACCCAACATTTCGATAGCAATACGACCATCTTTCGCCCATAACAATTCACATGGCATTTCTAATTTTTTTATATTAGACTTCACAACCAAATAGTTGTCTTCATTATCTTCTGCTAAAAATATTCTCATTTAATTTCCTTATATTTTGATTACAAGTACGCAGTTAGTCACTTTGTTTATCGCTTCTTGTTATCTTATCAATATTATTTCCAAATTTATCCAAAGACAGATTATCTTTTTTCGATTCATTTATTAAATTTTTATTTTCTACATAAAAATTTTCCGCCACATTTTTCATTATAAAAATTTCATCTGAAGTTTTCGTAATCATAGATTTCAACTGTGAGAATATTCCGACAAAGCCAAATCTATCATCATCTAATCTAGCAGATTCAATAACTCCATAAATTTGGATATACCCAAAATACATAAATTGCAGTTCAAGTTCTTCCAGATATGAAATAGTATTTTTTATTTTTTTATCTATAACTGACGGTAATTTCATCACTTTTTCATGGTACTGAGATACTAATTTATAGAGAGTCTCTACATGGCTGTTTATCTCTTCATCTGTACCTTCTAGTAACTCTTTAATAAAATGAGTAGCCATCTCCATCTGCAAACTTATATATGAAACTAAAAATATTATTTCACTTAATGATTCCGATAAATTTTGGGTGATTAGATGTACTTTTTCAATAAGCACTTCATTCTCTTTTGCATTTTTTCTAATATCACTAGAAAGGACGCCAAAAGTCTCTCCACCTTTATCAAGTTTATAAGATGCAATAGAAGCATTAAGGGACAATAGTACAACATCCCTAGCCTGTTTACGAAGAGTAACACCTTTTTCTTCAAAAATAGATTTAATTTCTTTAAAAGATTCAATCCTTGCAAACCACTTTTCATACTCTTGTAATAATGTTTTACTGTTTTCATATAATGATTTAATATCTAATTTAAAAGTTGTCTCTAAATTGTTATAAGTATCTTCTTTAACTTCACTAGAGAAGAGTAACTTTTTTCTCTCCAACAACTCAGCCAGTAAAACTTCATTCATAAAATGATCATAATCACTGAATCCTAAATTTTTTAAAAGTTGTAAAAGTAAATTTTCACTCTCATCCATATCTAACTCTTTTTCAGCAGCAAGCAGTTCTAAATAAACTTCTTTTATTATAGAAAAAAATTGTGTATTAGGTTTTATACGAATGGATATAAATTGACCATCAAGTGGAAATACAATAGCTAAAACCCAGTAATATCTCCCCTTTTTTGTTTTGTTTTTTACGTATGCCACAACAGGCTTGTTTGATTCTATATATTCCCATAATTTTTTAAATACAATGCGAGGCATATCTTCATGACGAATAATATTGTGAAATTTTCCTATTATCTCATCTTCTTCATATCCACTGATACGAAAAAAAGTTTCATTGCCAAAAATTATAGTGCTATCGTGTTGTGTAATTGAAAAAAACAGCTCATGCAAATCAAATTTTGCTTCTTTCATTAAACTTGATGCATCCTCAATATTTGTTTTAACATCAACCATGCGGAACTTCAATTAAAGGTCGTAACTCATCTACATTAAGAATAAGGGCTATCTCTCCGTTACCAAGTATTGCTCCACCGGAAACTTCTTTTAATTTAGTCAGCGATTTTCCTAATGTTTTGATAACAACTTGCTGACGACCGATAAGGCTATCAACCATTATGGCTATGCGCCCTATTTCTGTCTCTACACAAACCAAAATTCCTTCCCATGGCTCAATTCTTTGAGTTTCTAATGTAAACACATCACTCAATCTGATTATAGGAATATTTTGCCCACGCAAACTAACAAATTCACTTTTGCCTTTTGCCATATGCACAATCTCTTTTTCCGGACGGAATGATTCAACAACACTCAGAGTAGGAATAATATAAATCTCACCGGCGGCATGAACTAACATCCCGTCTATAATAGCCAAAGTAAGAGGGAGTACCATAGAAAAGGTAGTTCCCTCCCCCTCTTTAGAATCTATCTCTATTTTTCCGCGAAGCTTTTCAATGGATGTTTTAACCACATCAAGCCCGACACCGCGCCCTGAAAGGTCGCTGATTGTTTCTGCAGTTGAAAACCCAGGTTGCATGATAAGAGCAAAAATTTGAGAGTCTGTAAAATTTTCATCACCACTCACAATACCTCTCTCTATAGCCTTGCTTAAAACCCTCTCTTTATTTATTCCTCTTCCGTCATCACTCACACTTATTACGATACTGCCACTTTTATGAAAAGCTTTCAAAGTAATTTTTCCTTCACGAGATTTACCGGCTTTTATTCTCTCATCTGCATTTGCTTCTAATCCATGGTCTATTGCATTCCGGATTATATGTATGAGTGGATCAGACAAACTGTCAATCATAGTTTTATCTATCTCTGTCTCTTCACCTTGAACAACCAGATGAACCTCTTTGCCTGTTTTTTTGGAAGTATCTCTCACTACTCTTTTCATCTTTTCAAATGTATCTTTAATAGCAACCATTCTAAGACTCATGACACGGTCTTGAATTATTTTTGTGATTTTTGAGAGTGTATCTATGGTACGACCTATAGACTCATCTTCTACGGAACGGATTTTTTCATTTTGTGCTATAAAATTTTGCGCAATAACCAATTCTCCGACTGAGTCAAATAGCTCATCAAGCTTCAATGTATCAATACGAATAGTTGATTTTTGAGTTATCGTACTTGTTGATAGAGTATCATCTGATGCACCTATTGATTTATTATTTACAACTAAAGGTTCATCTTCTTTTACTACAACAGGCTTTATACTCTCAATACTATATTCATCCTCTGATAAAAATTCAAAAAACTCTTCTATATTTTCATACGATAATGGTGTTAAAACTACAATCTCTACATTTTTAATATAATTAGTGTCACTTTTAAATGTATCAAGAGTTTCGACATTTTGCATATTAAAAAAGCTCTCTATTGATTTTGCTTCTTCCGCTAAATTTTTGATAAATAGAAGATGATCAAACCCTCTTTTGTAACAATCAACATCTAATGTCAAATCTATTTTGTATAAATTTAATCCATCATCTTGAATAGCTTGATGCGCTTTTATACTTTTTAATAGAATATTCTCAGGTTCTTCACTAAAACCAAATTCAGATGCCAAATCAATTAACTCAGAAACATCATTCTGTTTATCTAAAGAAATATCTTTACTTTTTTTAATTGAAACTAAAGTTTTAATTTTTTCCAAACATTCGCTATAACTTTTCGGCAATGTATCTATAGCATCTAATTCGCATGTCATAACCTCTTTAATTACATCCACACTTTCAACAAAAAGTTCTAAATTATGCTCTTCTATATCTTCTTTTGTACTTCTATAGTAATCCAGTACATCTTCAAAATAGTGAACAAACTCGCCTAAGCGAGTAAATCCAAATGCATTGGCATTTCCCTTCAAAGTATGAACTCCACGAAAAATTTCATTCAATAGATTAAAATCACTACTGTTTTCTTCAAAGCGAATAATATCTATATCTAATTTTTCAATTATTTCTCCGGCTTCTTCTATAAAAATAGCTTTTACTTGTTCTTGTTTAGTCATGATATATCCAATGAATAGTTCCGTATGCCGGTGCAATACTTAACCCTTTTTCTAAAAAAGGAATTTGCAATTTTGGTCTAGTTTTTTTCAGACTTACTAAAATAGAAAGAAGCGCACTACTTTTGAGTGCACACCCCTCCTCCACTTCAATTGTTTCAATAAAATCAATTCTAGGACGAATAAACTCTTCAAATTTTATAATCTCTTCCATAGACATATCCGTGTCTATCATGAGCGCATCGCCGTTAAATTCCATCTAAAACTCTTTTAAATCGTCTTCATGCAAAGGGAAAATCTCTTCTGCTTTGTTGGTTGAAGAACTACTTTTAAAGATTTTATTTTTTTTCTGCGGCATATGCGATATTCTCTTCTCAAGAGGATGCAGATTTTTCTTTTTTTGTACACTTTTAGGAGCTTCTGTGTCCATACCAACCATTTTTGCAAGCATTTGTACAGTTTCCATCATAGAGACTGCCTGTGCATTTAACTCTTCTGCAGCGGCTGCAGCCTCTTCCGAATTGGCAGCGACTTGTTGCGTTACTTGATCAACTTCTCCCATAGCTTGATTGATTTGAGCCATTCCTTCGCTTTGTTCTTTCCCTGATACAGATATTTCACCGATTAAATCAGATACTTTTTTAGATTGGTCAACAATCTCTTGAAAAGATGTATGCGTTGCAAGTGCAATCTCATTTCCCTCGTTAATCTGCTCTACAACCTCGTCAATAATTTCGGATGTCTCTTTTGCCGCCGAAGCTGCACGCCTAGCAAGGTTACGAACCTCATCGGCAACTACCGCGAAGCCTAAACCATGTTCACCGGCACGCGCTGCTTCAACTGCCGCATTTAATGCAAGTAAATTTGTTTGGAACGCAATTTGATCTATCGCTTTGATGATTCCGGAAATTTTTGCAGCTGATGCAGTAATAGAGTGCATAGATTTAGAGAGTTGTTCACCCTTTTGATACCCTGCTCTTGCAGAATTATTTGCATCTTTTGCTAAAATATCCGCCTGTCTTGCATTATCACTATTTTGAGCATTTATTGCTGTATTCTCTTCTAATGTTGCACTCACCTCTTCAACACTTGCAGCTTGCTGACTTGCTCCATCCGCTAAAGAGGATGCAGATGCAGCTACTTGATCACTTGCAGATGAAATTTGAAAAGCACCGTCACGAATAATTGTTACACTTTGTGTGATTGAACGCGTGATTGAACGTATTATCAATACAGACAACAAAACAGAGAGTGCAAATGCAACCGACACAACTAAAATAGTCATCTGCACCGTGCTTTTTGAATCTTCTTGTGCTGCTTTTACCGTTGCATCTGAACTTGCAATATTGATTCGAGCGATTTTATCCATACTCTCAAGAGCAGCAGTGCGAGAGGCACGACTCGCATCAATAAAAGATGATATTTGTGCGAAATAAGTATCTACCATAGCCGGGTCACCGTTGCGCAAAAGTGGTTCAAGTGTATTTGCTTGTAACTTTAGACTCAAATCTTTCCATTTATTATAAGCATCTTCATAACTTTTCCACTCTGCTTCTTCTTCCGAAGTTTGTGGAAGTGGTTCATAAATTTTAAATCCTTTTTCATATCGCTCAAATGCTTTATTTGATCTATCAATAGCATCTTGCAGTTTAGCATTGATTCCCTCATCGCCTCTGAGACCGCGAACACGATTTTGCTGAATAACTATCTGATTAATTGCAACACGCATCTGCATAATACCTACCATGGAGGGAAGCTTAACTGCACCGACTTCCGTAATACTACTATCCCACTTTTGTGTTGTGTTATACCCCATGAATCCTAAAATAGCCAGTGAAAGCAACATAATTCCGGTTAATAGAATCAACTTTGTTTGTAAAACCATATTTTCTAACCAATTCATATTTATAATCCTTCTGTTATTTGTTTTTGTTGTATTTGTTCGAAATTTACAAGTTCATCATCTTCAAAAAGCTTCAGAATATCCAAAATCATTACCACACTATTTTCTATTTGCGCAACGGAACATATAAAATCCGTATCAATTTGATTTCCAAACTTCGGCGGTGCACTCATATGAGATGCATCAATCGATAAAACTTCTTCTACTCTATCTACAATAAATCCAATATTTACTTTATCTACTTCCATAATAATAATTGCAGTGTACATGTCCGGTTCTCTATATTCCATATTAAAGCGTAACCTTGTATCAACTATCGGTATAATTGAACCGCGTAAATTTATTACTCCTCTCATAAATAGAGGAGTTTTTGGAACACTTGTGACTTTCATCATGGCAATAATCTCTTTAATCCTATTGATTGCAATTCCATATTGTTCATCACCTAGATAAAAGGTAAGAAACCTCTCTCTTCCTGCCTTGACTGTTTTTTCACTCATTCCTATACTCCCAATATTATTTTAAGTGATTTAACAAGCTTCTCATCACTAAAAGGTTTCACCATCCACCCTGTCACTCCTATCTCCTTACCAACCATTTTTAAATTATCAGAACTCTCCGTTGTTAAAATAATGAGCGGTTTATTTTTGTATCTCTCATCCGATTTAATTGCACGAGCCAAATCCAAACCGTTTAACTGCGGCATATTTACATCGCTAATGAGCAAATCATAATTTTCACTTCCACTTTGCAATGCACCTAATAAATCCATTGGGTTGAGATAAGATTTTAACTCGATAATACCTGAGTGAATCATCTCCCCTAAAGCCAACTCTGCTGTTGCGATTACCGCTCTTGAATCATCCACTATAATTACTTTTTTTGCCATTTTGTTTTTCCTTATTTTAAAAAAATTCCATATCGTTTTCATCATCTGCATCTACATGCTTATCATCAATAATTGCTTCTATCTGCATACATGAACTAAAGAAAGAACTGTCTATGTAATGAATATCTGCCGTATCTTGTAAAATAAATATATGCTTTCTCCAACATGTGAGGTCTTTACCCAAATGTTCGAGCAGAATGATGAGCATTTTTATTTTTTCACTATCCTCGCTTACAACTTTTGCACTTTTTTTCATAAAAACACTTAAAGAAGAGAGTGCATACGCAAGAGCCGTAAATTCAAAAAGATTGTTAATCGCTCGAACATAAACATTCAGTACCGCATTTGAAAAATAGATAAAATTCTCTTCCGTCGGATTATTTTCAATGATGCTGAGTATTCCCACCCACTCTTCATCTATGCTCGCTAAATCAAGGATTTCTTCAATTACATCTCCACCCAATTCACTGATATACTCCACTGCAGTTGTTTTATGAATAAAACTTTGATGTAAAAGTTCTCTCTCTTTTGAATCAATTACCCTTATCTCTTTGGCACCCTCTTGTTTTTCTTCTTGAATATTTTGATTTGTCGCTTTTACCTCCGTATTTGTCTCAGAAATTTTTTCTCCAAATTTTTGGATTTCTTTTTCAATAACTTTTACATGTTGCGGTTTACTTAACCTTACACAAACTATATTTTCTTGAATGATAAACTCTGTTCCAAACTCTTTAAGCATATCCGATAGCTTCTGCTCTAATAGAATTTTTTTGTCAAACGTCATCGTTATATAAAATTCTTCATGACTCTCCTCAACAATAATGCTCATTGTTTCACCATTTTTTTCTCCTTGGCTCATAAGCATGTAAAAAACTTCAATAGCCTTATCAAATTTATTAGATGCTGCCATCTGTTTGCCGTTATATTGGTCAAATAACCACATCCCAAAATCCATCATAGATTCTGCGTCAACAATATCAAAAATAGTTTTGAAAGAACGAATATCAGAATTAAAAGGGTTGAGTGCAATTTTTTTCGTAAGAATTTTTAACCCACCGAATGTTGAACGAAGTGATGCACCGATGCTTTGCAGTTTATAACGAATCAACTCCCTGTCTATCGGTTTATGGATATAAATATCCACTCCGATTAAACTCATATTGTCTTCTACACGAGAATCGATTACGGCTGTCACTGCTATAATAACAATGTCCGGATATTGCTCTTTTATAATTTTTGATGCTTCAAAACCATCCATTTTTGGCATCATAATATCCATCAAAATAATATGCGGTTGCCAAGTTTGAGTAACTTCAACTGCCTCAACTCCATCCACTGCATCTCTTATCTCGAAACCTTCTAATTTTCTGCATATAGCTCTCAAAACTAAACGATTGTCGTCCGAATCATCAACGATTAGAAGTCTTAATTTATTCATCTTTTACTCTTTTATAAAATTGATTTGTGGCATTTAATCAAACAAGAATGCAAAAAGAATGCAGATTTTATGAATTTTGGTAAAATGGCTGTAAAGTTTTAAAAGAGGGTATTTATGGATGATACTATCAAAGAAGCCGATTCGATTGTGCTGACATCTAAGATGTTACACGATATTCGCAATAGCTTAAATGCTATTTTAGGTTATTCACAGATACTTCAAGACGGTGACTCCGACTTTGATGAACAAAGAAGAATGCAAATATCAATTGAAAGTGCAGCTTTGGATATTAAATCTCTTCTATCCGCTAAAAAAGAACCCCTAAAAAATAGTGCAAATATCCATAAAAAAGATCAAATAACGCATGAAAAACGTCCGGCTGTTAAAAAACAATTTATGAGTCAAAAAGTACTTATCGTAGATGATAAGCCTGAAAATCTATCTCTATTTATTGATATTCTTCGTCCGTTTAATTATGAGTTAAGTGTTGCAACAAGTGGTGCCATGGCGCTAGAGTCACTCAAAAATATTCATCCGGATTTAATTTTACTTGATGTTGTCATGCCTGAGATGAACGGTTATGAAGTGATTAAAGAGATAAAAAAAGATAAAACGACATGTGATATTCCTGTTATTTTTTTAACAGCCAAAGATACAACCGATGATATTGTAAAAGGATTTGAAGAGGGTGCAGTTGATTATATTGCAAAGCCGTTTCATCCAAAAGAGTTAATTGCCAGAGTAACTACGCATTTGGAGAAAGCCAGAGTATTTGCGAATCTAAAGAGATTAATGGAACACTCATTTCATGAACTTTACACACCTTTGAGCGTCGTGAGTTCGGCTATGCAGATTCAAGAGTTAGAATATGAAAAAACAAATTATACGCAGATGACATTAGCCGCATGCAGAACATTACAAAATATTTATGACGACCTCTATTATTCCATTAAATACACAAATAAAACGAGACCTAAAACTCTATTTGATTTTACAACGCTTTTATTCCAAAGAATTCATTATTTCAGCCTAGTGGCAGAGAGCCGTTCCTTAAAACTTAAAACAGATTTTCCAACTCAAATGCTGCTTCAACTCAATCAAGAAGATATGGAAAGAGTTGTTGATAATCTCATTTCAAATGCACTGAAATATACAAAAGAGAGTGGTGAGATAGCTATTTCATTACTGCAAAAAGATGGCACATGGATGTTCTCAATCTGTAATCCGGTTGCAAAGGCGATAGATGTTGAAAAAATATTTCATAAATATTACCGTCATGAAGAGGAAGTATTTGGTCTTGGGCTTGGGCTTGAACTTGTACAATCGATTTGTAGAGAAAACAATATACAGATTAAAGCCGGTGTACATGATGGACTATTTTCTATCACTATGGAATTATTGGAAATAAAGTGAAAATACTATTAATGGAAGATGAGTTACATTTAAGACAAAATATTAAAAAATTTTTAAATATTAAGGGGCATGAGGTAGATGATTTTGAAAATGGCGAACAACTGCTTTTGAATGCAAATCCAAGTAACTATGATTGTATGATACTTGATGTAAATACACCGGAAATTGACGGTTTTGAAGTGCTTGAATATATCCGAAATAACAGCATTGCAACCCCGGCACTTTTTATTAGCGCCTTAACAGATGTGCAAAAAATTCTTAAAGCTTTTGAGCTTGGAGCCGGAGACTACCTAAAAAAACCTTTTGATTTAGCCGAATTAGAAGTAAGAATGCTCCGCATCAGTTCACAAAATGCAATCAAAAATTTTATACAGATAAATGAATTTTTCACCTATGACCTGCAAAACCGCACATTATTAAAAGAGAATACACCATGCAAGCTAAGTTCTACACAAAAAAAATTCCTCTATCTTCTTATAAAAAATCGAAATAAATTAGTTACATTTTCTATGCTCATAGACTATGTTTGGGATGAAAAAGAAATCTCACATGGCACAATTTTATCCACAATAAGGGACTTAAAAAAAGTTTTACCCCATTCTTTTGTTAAAAATATTAAAGGGGAAGGTTATATTTTTGAAGCCTGAAAAACAGATGTGGACAAAACTTTTGTCAAAAAAAAGATATCGTACGCCGGATAAATATGAAGTAGATGATACGGAAGAGTATTTTAGAAATAGTTTTCACAGAGATTATGACAGATTAATATTTTCAAATTCTTTTAGACGATTATCAAATAAAACTCAAGTGCATCCTTTGTCAAAAAATGACCATGTTCACAATAGACTCACGCACAGTTTGGAAGTAGCAAGTGTTGGAAGAAGTTTAGGGCTAAAAGCCGGTGAATTTCTAAAAACAAAAGAGAGCAATATTAATCCTTATGATGTTGCGTACATTATCCAAACAGCTTGTCTGGCGCATGATATCGGGAACCCGCCTTTTGGACATGCCGGAGAAGAAGTTATAAAAGAGTGGTTTAAGAAAAATAGAGACAAAGAGTTTTTAAAGAGTTTAAAAAAAGAAGAGCAAGATGATTTTCACCATTTAGATGGAAATGCTCAAAGTTTAAGAATTGTAAGTCAGCTCGAAAACAGTTATCTAAAGGGAGGAATGCGATTAACATTTGCTACGCTAGGAACATTAATTAAATATCCTTACTCTTCGCAAAATTGTGAAATGAATCAAAAATCAAAATTTAATTTTTTCCAGAGTGAAAAAAATATTTTTGATTTACTTTTTACTGAACTTGGGTTAAAACGAGAAGACGGAACCTACAGAAGACATCCTTTGTCCTTTTTGATGGAAGCTTCAGATGATATTTGTTACGGTCTTTTAGATTTACAGGATGCTTTCGAACTTAATATTGTTAACTTGGATGATACTAAAGAGATTTTCACTTTGCTTTGCGGGGCAGAAGAAACAGATAAAACTTATCAAGATGCAGATATGTCTAAAATTAATAAAGTTTCAAAACTTGTTGCAATTTCAATAAATAATTTAGCACTGCATGTCATGAAAGTTTTTGAAACTCATTTTGTTGCAATCACTGAGGGTAATCAGCCAAAAGATTTAATAGATTTATTCTCGGATGAAAATCTAAAGTCCGGCATGGATAAAGCAAAAGAATTGGCAGTAAATAAAATTTTTAATGAAAAAAGAAAAATTGAACTCGAACTAGGTTCCTACACCATTATAGAAACACTATTGAACACTTTAATCCCTGCTACTTATCAATCCTACATGAAAGAGCCTCTCTCCTTCAGAAATAAAAGAGCGTTAGAGCTTATGGGCGAAAACAAACCAAAAGAGAGTGACAGTTTGTATAATAAATATCAAAGTGTTGTTGATTATATTATCGGCATGACGGACAATCACGCAAAACATGTCGCCCATCAACTCAATGGTATGAGTTACTGATTCTAGTTATTTAGATTCTTTTATATAGAATGTCCTCTAATAAATAGTTGGAGATCATATGAAAAATAAACCAGATTTTATAGGACATCAGAAATTCACTATTGATAGTAGTATTGGAGATGTTCCTCCAATTGATAATTTTATCATTGAACCTAAAAATGTTGAAGATGCTTGGATTAAAGAATCAACCGAAAAAATTGGAGAATGGAGATCTTATTTTAGGAGCTCCTATATGAGATGGGCACTTACACTAAACGGTTTACATGTTGCTAAAGAGAGGTATGATTCCAAAAAGCTTGATTCAGTCGGCTTTACAATAGATTCCCTTAGACAAGATGGTCTAAAGAATATTGCACTTTGGGATATGAAAACTGCAGCAAAGAATCATGAAGAAACTAT
This sequence comes from Helicobacteraceae bacterium, assembly GCA_947498025.1. Lineage (GTDB taxonomy): Bacteria > Campylobacterota > Campylobacteria > Campylobacterales > Sulfurimonadaceae > Sulfurimonas. The sequence goes on along the minus strand of CANMJR010000002.1, from coordinate 47,596 downwards.
TCCAATGATAGCTGCATGGGGGCTAATTGATTTATATAGTTGCATAGAAGAGTTTATATTCGAGTTCTACAAAATATTTCTTAATCATAATCCTGATTCAATAATCAAGGGCACAGAATTTTCCAACCTTAGACATTTAAGAAATGAGGCGGTCAATAATATTGAAAGCAAAGAAATGTGGAAAGCAGCATGGGAGGAGAGGCTAGAATCATGGCAAAGAAAGAGACTTTATGATGGGTTAAATAAAGTCTTTTTAGCCTATACGAATGTTGCGGGACTAAAAACACCGAGTATTTACACTTTGAGCACAATAGAAACTTGGGCAGAAACTATCAAAGGTATTAGCGAGCTTAGAAATTGTTTTACACATGGAGTTGAGACTGTGACCAAAGAATTGGCTGATTTTTCATCCAAGCCTCATTCTATGTTATTTGATTTTGAAGAAGGTAAGCCACTCAATATAGAATTGAAGCATCTGCAGAGTGTAGAATGCTTTCTTGATCAGCTACTGACGGCTATAAATCTATCACTAATTGAGCGAACCGGATATGAACTACCTAAAAGCTCCTAACAACACCTTGCACACCATCAAAGAAAAAATAAATTGAAATTAGAAAGTGTGGTATTTTGGGAAGAAATTTTAAAGAGTACTCACCTAGTTTTTTTAACTGCAACAATTATTGCTCTCTACTTAAGAAGCTGTTTTTAATGGATTTGAATAAACGCACAGGCTCTTTTTCTACAGGTTTATTTGGCTTCAAGATTAATATAGTAGAATGATAACAATTTTATATATTTATTCCCACCTTTGGAGTCTCCGGTGAACAAAGAAAGATTTGAGAGAGAAGCATTAAAAGAAAATGCAAAAAGATTAAAAGTATTGTGTGTTGAAAATCATGCCGGCACGAGACTCAAACTAGCTAGACTTTTAAGAGAATATTTTGAAGTTGTTTTTGTTACAACTTATGCAGACAATGCTATTAAAATGTTTGAAAACGGTCATTTTGATTTGATAATAGCGAGTGCGACACTTCCCGATATGAAAACAGCGCAATTATGCAAAAAAATCAAAAATATTGCTCCAAAAAAACCAATCATCATAGTATCAAAAAACAAAAATGCCAACGAGATTATAGAGTTGGTAAATATCGGAATTTCCGGCTTTATCACAACTCCCTTAGATGAGAAAAAAATCATACCTGTTTTATCAAGAGTGGCGCTTGAAATCAATGATTTAGAGATGATATACAACTTTCAAGACACCATTGAACAGGAACTTGCAAGCGAATATGGTTTACAAATGCCTCTTAATGAACCAACAAATGATAAAGAAATAGATTTTAATGAAAATAACCTTTTAGATGAAAACAATATTGGCTTACTTCTCACGCAGTATGAGAGCATATCCGCTAAACAATTTGTTGAAAATTACCCTACTGAGCTAACTTCGACGGCAGAAGTATTAATCTCTATCTGTGAAGATATTGACATGTACATCAATAAATTTGTTCATAATCCTACACAAAAAAATGCACAGGCAGTTGCAAACGAATTTAAAAGGTTTTCAACTGTTTTGGATGAAATAATAGAACTCTCTAATGTTGCTTTTTCTATAAAAAAACTCTCAATGATATTTGAAACACTTGATTATGCAAAAGATTATAAAGTGTATTACGAAATTATTTTGGCACTTTCTGATGAGCTGATGAGCTGGTGCAACAATATTTTTATAAACCAAACAGCCACCGATATTCACTACTCGGATAAATCTTTTTTAGCAGATGCCTTAATGCTTGAGAGTCTATTTAGAAGGGATGCAAAAATAAAGTATAGTAAAGTAGAATTTTTTTAAATACTAAATGTTACGCACCAAAACGAACAAGTCCGTTTTGGTGGCAGGGACAAATTGTCCCTACAACCCCCTAAAGCTACGAAAAACTTGTTTTTCGAGATTTTTAAAGCTCTATGTTCTTCTAAGCAAACCATCACGTCACTTTAGATATAATCGCGAAATTTTCAATACCATATTTACAAGGCTAAAACGATGTCATCAAACGGTTACGAACCACAAAAAGTAGAAGAAGAATTTTATAAAATTTGGGAAAGTAGAAGATACTTTGAGATAGACGGCAACAAAGGTATCCAAGAAGAGGGAAAAAATTTCTCTATCATGATGCCTCCGCCGAATGTTACAGGGCGTCTTCATATCGGGCATGCACTCACATTTACACTTCAAGATATTATCACGCGGTACAAACGAATGGACGGTTACAAAACTCTTTGGCAACCGGGCACCGACCATGCGGGAATTGCAACTCAAAATGTTGTAGAAAAACAGCTCCTTGCAGAGGGAATCACTAAAGAGGAACTCGGAAGAGAGAAATTTTTGGAGAGAGTCTGGGCTTGGAAAGCAGAATCTGCCTCAATCATGACAGAGCAGCTTCGTAAAATGGGCGTTTCTCCTGCATGGGAGAGAGAGCGTTTTACCATGGACACCGGACTTCAAAAATCCGTAAAAGAGGCGTTTGTTCATCTCTACAACCAAGGCTTAATCGTTCGCGGAAACTACATGGTTAACTGGTGTACGCATGACGGCGCACTCAGCGATATTGAAGTCGAACATGAAGACCATGACGGCAAGTTTTACCACATCAAATACCCTTTTGCGGACGGCAGCGGACATGTAGAGGTTGCAACAACACGACCCGAAACCTACTTTGGAGATACCGCTGTTATGGTACACCCTGAGGATGAGCGATATAAACATTTAATCGGTAAAAAAATTCGCCTTCCTCTGCTTGAGAGAGAAGTTGCAATCATCGCCGATACGCATGTCGCTATGGATTTTGGAACGGGCGTTGTTAAAGTTACTCCTGCACACGACCAAAACGACTACGAAGTCGGAAAAAGACATGATTTAGAGTTTATTACTATCTTTGATGAAAAGGGTATTTTAAACGACTACGCAGGAGAATTTAAAGGGCTTGAGAGACTTGAAGCCCGTGCAATCATCGTAAAACGCCTCGAAGAAGAGGGTTTTATGGTCAAAATCGAAGAGCATAAGCATCAAGTCGGGCACTGTTACAGATGTAAAAATATCGTTGAACCGTACATATCAAAACAGTGGTTTGTACGAAGCGAAGTTGCAAAAAAATCTATCGAGAAGACAAACAACGGCGAAGCGAAGTTCTTTCCGCCGCATTGGATAAATTCCTACAACTCTTGGATGGGAGATTTACGCGACTGGTGTATCTCAAGACAGCTCTGGTGGGGACATCAGATTCCTGTATTTTACTGCGATGCATGTGACCATGAGTGGGCTTCACTCAAAGACGCGGAACATGAATGTCCAAAATGTGCTTCAAAAAAAATCGCTCAAGACCCTGATGTTTTAGACACTTGGTTTAGCTCTGCACTCTGGCCTTTTTCTACTTTAGGCTGGGGAAATGGCGACGCTGAGATGGACAAACTTTTCTCTTCAGAGGACATGAAAGATTTTTATCCAAATTCGCTTCTCATCACAGGTTTTGACATCCTCTTCTTCTGGGTCGCTAGAATGATGATGATGGGAGAGAGTTTTGTGGGTGAGCTTCCGTTTAACCACATCTACCTTCATGCCCTAGTCCGCGATGAAAACGGGGACAAAATGAGTAAATCAAAAGGCAATGTAATCGACCCGCTCGACATGATAGAGAAATATAGTGCCGATGTATTACGATTCACACTTGCAATAAGTGCCGCTCAAGGGCGTGATATTCGAATGAGCAACGAAAAACTCGAACTCAACCGCAACTTTACAAACAAGCTTTACAACGCTAGTAAATACCTGCAGATGAATGTAGAAACCTTTCCTGATATGTGCGGCTTTTGTGTTAAAACTGACCTTGGTCGCTACATGATGTCAAGATTAAATCTTGCTACAAAAGAGGTTCGTGCAAATCTCGATGAGTACAAATTTAATGATGCAGCTCTGGTTATGTACCGCTTTTTATGGAATGAATTTTGTGACTGGGGAATCGAACTCTCCAAGGCCGACAAAGGCTCGATTGTAGAACTTGGAGCAATTTTTAAAGAGGCAATGAAACTTCTTCACCCTTTTATGCCTTTCATTACAGAGTACCTCTACCATGAGCTTTCAGGCACAACGCTTGATAGTGGCGAATCTATCATGGTTATGAGATACCCTAGCAAAATCAAACAGCGAAAAGAGGAGGAAAAATTTGAAATTATTATGGACGCAATCGTCTCAATAAGAAGAGCAAAAGTCCTCGTTGATTTAGCAAACCAGAAGATAGAAAAAGCATTCGTAAAAATCGACGGCATAAGCGAAGAGGACAAAACGATGATGCTTCCATTTATCGCTAGACTTGCAAAAGTCGAACTCGTAGAATTTACAGACACAAAAATAGAAAATGCTGTAAGCGACATAGCCGATACATGTGAGACCTTTATCCCGACAGAGAGTATTGATTTGAGTTCAATCATCTCAAAACTTGAAAAACAGGATGAAAAGCTGCAAAAAGAGATAGATAAATTGGCAGGAATGCTCAACAATGAACGATTCGTAGCAAACGCACCAGAAGATGTTTTGGCAAAAAATCGTGAAGCTTTGGCAGATGCAGAGTCTAAAAAAGAAAAAGTTTTAGAACAGTTAAATTCGCTTAAAAAATAACTCCGAACATTATACTTCTTGCAAAAGTTGCAAGAAGTACTAAAAAATAATTATAAGCTATTAGTCTAACCTTTCACTACGATAAATCGCTCTGGTTTTATGGATTTATATTTGGGCATGCTCTCACCTATAGAGGCATTTACATAGGTCGGGTCGGCTATTACATATTTTTTTAGACCTGCATTTATACTCTCTCCTCTTATTGGGAGATAGAGAGCCGTTGCCATGTGGTCTTTGTATTTTACCCCGATAACACCGACATTAAACAGCTCTTTAACAAGGTATGAGAAGAGAATTGCCCTATCCTCACAGTCAGACTGGTCATAATAAAGTGTCTCCTCTGCAAACATAACCTTCTCTCGTCCAAATTGTTCAGAGTCACTCTTGTAGATAAAGGCATTTTGCACAAAATGAAGCACAAAATTTATGGCCTCACTTGACTGCTTGTTATCTATATATTTTTTTAAAGCAATTGCAATTGTTTCATAACTTTTTCTCTCTACCGGAGCATTAAAAAAAGTTTCATAATCCGCCTGCGGATAAGATGCCATAAAATCTATAATATTTTGATTATATTCATAAGGTATGGCATATTCATCTCCATACCGTTTAAAAGAGAGCGTTTTGCTCTTCATTTTCTCACTTAGATTTGGAAGAGATTCAAGAGTCAAATTCAGTGGCTTCTCCGCCTCAGGATAGTTCTGTTTGTATGTATAGATACTCCCGACTTGATTTTTGGAATAGTTTGAGATGACATAATATCTTTTACCGTCAATCGTATAACTTGGAGTAGAATAAATCGATTTTTGAGAGTAGTGCATTAAAACTACATTTTCATAGGAGAGTCCGACTTTTACTACATAACCCAGCTTGTTAAAAAGAAACCAGCTCAAAAGACGAGCCTCGTTCTCGTTTGAATATATACTGTCCCCCAGTTTTATAACAAGTTGATAGACTCCCCAATCATTAAGGTTCATTCTCTTCGAAACACTGTTTATATCATTCAGAAGAGTTGAATAATCGGTTGCTACAACTTCATCAAAGAAATTGCTTATTCCCTCTTTGCTTTGTGGAGAAAAATTTGCTTTACTCATGCCATGTGGAATATCAAAACCGATTGTTGTTCCGAAAAAATCAAAAGATGTACCCTTGGCATCTTTATGAATCTCTTTAATTGCGATAGGGGTTTTCTGAGGCAACAGCTCTATTTTTACCTTGGGACCTTCGAGCAGAACCTTTTTTTCTTCAGCAAAAGGCAGCACCTTAGGCTTTGGTTTTTCATAAAGAGAGTCTGGAATTTGCGCATTATAAGCTTCCCACTCTGTTTTTAAATATCTATTAAACGCTTCATCTTTTTCATCTTTATACTTTTTAAAAGATTCCGATTGAGAAAGTTTATAATCTGAAAATGATTGCGCGATAAGTGGCGTACATGCCAAGCCTAGTAATAATACTAAACTAGAGCGGCCAAATAGATTGCAATATTTTCGTTCCCCAACCTTGTTTTGTAGCACGGTCAACGTCTCCCTCTGTCTTATATAATATTTTAGCTTCACTCATCTGATTCGAATTTATTGAGTTATATTGGTCAATATCATACGGTCTGATTACACCGCTAATTTGAATAATCTGCTTCTGTTCATCTATTAGTATCTCTCTCTTTCCTGCGATAAAATAGTTTCCATTTTGAAGAACTTTTACAATTCTGGCTGTTACCGTTGTAGTAAATGAGGCACCTTTTGTAGCACTCCCTTTGCCTTTAAACGCATTTGTTTTTCCTGCCGTAAATCCCACATTTGAAGCTCTGTTTATTTCGTTTGCGATTGCACTAACGCTTCCGCCGCCCGTCGGAGAAACAACACCTCCGCCCATATTTGTACTGTCATCGGTACTTAGCTGTTTATCAGCAGAGCTTGAACTAGCCGAAGTCTCAGAAATTACAACCTTTACAATATCATTTGTATGCATAGCTTTATGGTCTGAAAAAAGAGGGTTATCCCCTTGACCAAAAATGCTTCCTGTGGATACAAAATCTTGAGAATCCTCATGGGCAGGCATCTGTTCAACATAAGTCGGAGGCTCAAAATTAATTTCAGGATCTGATAAACCGGCGGTACATCCACTCAAAAACAGTACAGCAGAAAATGGTACGAAAATAGCTAAAACTGTTTTTTTCATTGTAATCTCTTTGATAGCGGTATGTTTAAGTTATAATGCTAGCAAAAATAGTTCCAAGGATGATTTATGAGCTTAAGAGAGACAATTAACAACGATGTAAAAGAGGCTATGAAAGCAAAAGATGCAAAAAAAAGAGACGCGCTGCGCCTTTTGACAAGTGCTTTTAAGCAGATAGAAGTGGATGAGCGAAAAGAACTCAGTGATGAGGATGTTATCAAAATAATTCAAACGCAAATCAAAAGAAGAAATGACGCTGCAACACAGTACAGAGATGCAGGTCGTGATGATTTATTGCGTATTGAGCTTGATGAAATAGAAATTTACACTCCCTATCTTCCTGCACAGCTGAGTGACGAAGAACTAAGTAACGCCCTCAAAGAGATTATCAAAAATGTCGGTGCAACAACTGCAAAAGACATGGGAAAAGTGATGGGAGCGGCAAAAGAGTTGGCAGGCAAAGCCGATGGCAAGAGAATAAATGAGTGCGTGAAGAGTTTGTTGGCGTAAAAGTTTTTGGCATGTTGAAATAAGTTCCACATGCCGGTTTAGATTCCTCAAATTATTATTTTAAGCAAATTATATTTATCATCACAAAAACATCCCAAACGGAATAGCCACCAAATCATCGCCAAACTCCATAACCATCTCGCCATTGTAAAACACCACACCCAAGCACTTTTGCTCACATCTGCTTTGAAAATCGATGATATGTTTGAAATCATCTTTTTTGACACTGCTACTTTGTTTTACCTCAATGGCGAGTATCTCATTGTCAACTTCGACTATAAAATCTATCTCTTTTTTGTCATTTGTTCTGTAGTGGTAGAGTGTGCCGCTTTTTTGCATGTAGGAGAGGTGTTTTTGGAGTTCACAAAAAATGTAGGTCTCAAAAACTTGTCCGCTATAGGGTGAGCTAAGGAGTTTCTCTTTGGAGTCGATTCTAAGCAAAGAACAAAGTACTCCCGTGTCATTAAAAAACACTTTAGGTGACTTAGAAAACTGTTTGCCGATATTTGCAAAATAGGGCTTGAGCAGCGAGGCTTGATAGATGCGGTTTATAATAGAGAGATAGTTGTCGGTTGTGACATCTTTTATCCCTATGTCATTACTTAGACTTGATTTGTTTAGGAGCGTGCCGCTTCTTGAAGCAAGAACATTAACAAACTTTATAAAGCTGTCTATGTCACGAATATCCGCCAAATTTCTTGCATCTCGTTCTATGTAAGTTGCGGTGTAAGACTTAAACCACAAATCTCTTTGCAGTCCCTCAAGCGTTAATATTTCAGGATACCCACCGTCAATAATGTGTTTAATGGTCTCATCACTGTACTCTTTTTTAGCAAGTTTGAACTCTCTTTTGAGAAGCTTTTCTATCACATTCTCATGCGGTTTATCGTTTTTTTCTTTTGAGCTGAGCGGATGAAGTCTTAGTTCACAGAGTCTGCCTGCAAGGGTATCTTTTGCATCTTTGTGGTCAAGTACATTGGAACTGCCTGTAAGTAAAAAACTTCCATTGACTCGCTCTTTGTCTATTTGCATCTTCATATATTCAAGAAGTGTTGGCACTTTTTGTATCTCATCGAGGCAGACGGGGAGTTCAAGGTTTTTGAGAAACGCTTTTGGATTCTTTTTTGCGTAAAGCCTTAACTCTCCATCATCAAAGGTAAGGTAGTTTTTAAAATTTTCTAACGCAAGTGTAGATTTACCGACCTGTCTTGCTCCATTTAAAAGAACAACAGGAAAAGTCTTGAGTGCTACTTTTAAAATGGTCTCTAAAGTTCTTTCTTTCATATTTGTCTCTATAATGATATATATTGTGCCATTATACTATAGAATTTTATAAATTCTCTCAAATTAAATATAAGCATTAAGTGAATCACTAATATGCACTTCTCTTTCAAAAATAGAGCTATTAAAAAATATAAATTGCCGAGAGCATGTCAGGATTGATTTGAAACCATTTCACATACACCCTCAGAAGATATAAGCAATTTTTCAAAAGATAAAACGCTCATAGGTTTTGAGCAGTAGTACCCTTGCATGTAGCCGCACATTTTTTCGCTTAAAAATTGGTACTGCTCCGCGGTTTCAACGCCCTCTGCGACCACATCAAGATTAAAGTTTTTGGCTATTGTCAAAATAGTACTGATGAGCTCTTTATCGTCTGCATCAAATTGAATATCCTGCACAAAAGATTTATCAATTTTGAGCGTTGTGAATGGCAATTTTTTGAGATAAGAGAGCGATGAGTATCCTGTTCCAAAATCATCTATTGAGAGCCCGACTCCTAAATCTCTTAATTTTTGCATTTTCTCCCGTACTATTTTTACATCTTTAACTATTATTGACTCTACTAATTCCAACTCAAGATTTTGTGGTTTAATACCGCTGCTCTTCAAAATGCTATCCACTTGGTTTAAAAATTCAGGATTATCAAACTGATGAACACTAATATTTACTGCGATTTTTTTTAGCTCCACATCCTTGAATGCATCTTGCCATAAGACAAACTGATTTATCGCATTTTGAAGCACCCATTCACCGATAGTGATTATAAGCCCGCTCTCTTCGGCAATCGGTATAAATTCATCAGGATAAACATTTCCGAAAGTTTCAGAGTTCCATCTGAGCAGTGCTTCAGCACCTATGAGCTTGCTCGTAGAAAATTCAATTATTGGCTGATAGTGTATCTCCAGTTCACCATTTTCTATGGCATTTCGTAACTCATTTTCAAGACCTAATCGTCTCTTAATCCACTCATCCATTTTTTGCTTGTAGAATCTTGTAGTATCTCTTCCCGCTTTTTTAGCCTGATACATAGCAATATCTGCATATTTTAAAACATCATCCGCACTCTCATCCGGATTCGTTATAAATGATATTCCTATGCTGGATGTAATATTTAATTTATGTCCATCTATCTCAAACGGTTCTGCGAGTATTGCATGTATTTTTTCTGCTACATGTTCTGCATCCGTTGCGGATAATTTTTCATTATCCCCCAAATCCGGAAGCAGAACAACAAACTCATCACCGCCGATTCTTGAAACAGTATCTTCAGCCCTTATTGCTTTTTTTAATCTCAAAGCTGCTTCAATAAGCAGTTTGTCTCCAACGCCATGCCCCAGAGAATCGTTGATATTTTTAAAATTATCTAAATCCAAAAACATTATCCCAAAGATAACTCCATGTCTTTTATAGCGAATAATTTCCTGATTTATTTTCTCCAACAAAGTTGTACGATTAGGAATATCAGTCAACATATCGTAGCTTGCTTGATATTCAAACCTTAATTGATTTAACATTCTTTGGGTAATATCTGCAACAATGCCTATGCCTCCGATTACTTGATGGGCTGAATCTCGAAGCGGAGAGGTACTCATATTAATCCATAAATCTTTTCGTTTTAGTTTGGTTTTGTACTCACCTTCATAAAACCCCTCTGCATTATCTAAAGGAGCTTTAAGTGATACTAATAATCTTGTATCAGGAAGTGTATTGAGATTTAATCCTACTAAAAATTCTCTAGGTGCTTCAAGAAAATTTATAAACTCTTGATTCACTTCACGAACAATCAAATCAGTGTCATAAATCATAATACCGAGAGGAGCTTGTTTAAAAACTGTTTCGAAACGTTCTTGAGACCTTGCCAGCTCCTCATTTTTTTCTTCATACATCTGTTTTGATTTTAATAGAGCAACATAGTTTTCATTAAATTGCTTTGCAATAGAGAGCAGTAACAGCATATAAAATAGAACTAAAAATGCCAATGAATTATGCATCATTGTATTTTGAATAGAGAGTTGTATGATAAGAGGAACGAGTGTCACAACTAAAAAAAACTGCACTGCTCTCAGAAGCGACGAGAGACTACTAATAGCCCCCGCGGTCAAACCTGCTATGATTATCATCAGCATAGATTGATGTAGATAACTCTCTTGTACAAAAAAGAAAAACGGCGTGACACCGATAAGTAAGGAGGAAATCACTAAAAGGACATAAAAAATTTGTTTCCATTTTTTGTGAGTAAATATCTCTTTTTTGTTTTTATAATAAATTGAAGATGCAAAACGAAGGAGTGAAATACTCATAATTGAAAAATACCAAATGAGTAAAAGTTGACTATTTACATATCCATAGATGAAAAAACCAAGGATAGTTGCATTTATTATAACAGCGAAGGATGCTAGTTTTAACCGCTCATATGCTATCGAAGTTAACTCTTCATACTCTAAATCTTTATTTTTCATAATAGCCTACTTTTTCTATTTTATAAAAGTGAAATCATCCGAATTTGAGCTTTCTGAGTGCTATTCCATGAGGCGGTTGCCTCACTTTCTACTTTAGCAATTTTTTAACCGAATTTGAGCTTTCTGAGTGCTTCTTCCTCATTATCCTGACGCATCAGCGATTCACCTACCAAAAAGGCATCCACTCCCGCTTTACTTAAATCTTCAAGCTGTCCATGTTCATAGATTCCGCTCTCGGCTACTATAATTTTGCCGTTTGGAATGAGTGGAATGAGCTCGTAAGAGAGGTTCATATTCATCTCAAAAGTTTGAAGATTTCTGTGATTTATGCCTATTATGTCGCTTCCTGCATAGATGGCTTTTACCAAATCCGGTTTGTCATGCACCTCCACTAAAGCTTCCATTCCTAAGTGTCTCGTGTAATTTAACAAATCTTTTAGCTCACCTTTGCTGAGGGCTGCAGCTATCAAAAGAATAAAGTCGGCTCCATGCACCATAGCTTCAAGAATCTGGTATTTCGAGACTATAAAATCTTTTCTAAGGAGTGGAATTCCGACATATCTTCGAATTCCACCTAAATAGTCTAAAGAGCCTTGAAAAAAGTGAGGTTCTGTCAAAACAGAAATGGCACTCGCACCGCCTCGCTCGTAGCTCTGAGCAATGGAGAGCGGGTCAAAGTTCTCTCGAATCACTCCCTTGGAGGGAGAGGCTTTCTTCACCTCTGCGATAATTCTATACGGGTCTTCCTCTGTCGCTTTTAAATAGGGAATAACATCCCGTGGAGCTCTCGCATTAAAAGCGAGTGAGCGACCAAGCCAGTCAAGTGAAAATTCCTTCTCTCTCTTTACCAAATCTTCTTTTGTTTTTTTTATAATCTCATCTAAAATCATCTTATTTCTTTGCCTCTGTGTTTATATTTAGACATTTTTCTATCTCTTGCCCATGGAGAAGGACTTCTGGATCATTTTCTCCATCTTTCTTTATTACTTTACTCATGATACTGCTTGCCTCTTCGCATCTGCCGAGTTTATAATATCCCCAAGCCAATGAATCTTGATAGTAAATAGAATCCGGCTCAATTTTTAGAGCCTCTTGTACATAGATAACGCCTTTGTTTACATCTATGTCGTGATCAATCAAAATAAAACCGAAATAGTTTAGATAGAGCGGATTTTTGGCATCTTTTACAACATTCTCAAATTTCTTCGTAACTCTTTTTAAAAGCTCTTTATCGCTCTTGTTTTTGGCACTCTCATACTCAAAAATTGCACTCTGCCCCAAATACTCTGTTTCACCTGTTGTTGCATAGAGTTTATCCGACAAAGAAAAAGCTTTTTTGTAATTTTTCGTATTTGAATAGAGCTGCAAAAGTGTAGCATCATCACTTCCGCTCTCTTCCAAAAAGTTCATCATCTGCAGATACTCCCTTTTATAGGAGTATATCTGTACTATTTTCTTAGCCACATCTTCACTTGAATTAATTTTATAGAGTCTTAAATAGGCTGAGAGTATTCCATCAATATTGTTGTCATTACTATAAAAAGCTAATAGTCTTGTACATATCAACTCTGAACATCCGTGTACTCTGGCATGTGTTTCCAAATATGCAATAGCATCTTTTTTTCTCTGAAGGTTCACATATAAAACTATCGACATTTTATCAAGCACTTTCTCACTATAATCCTGAGCATAGGCACTCTCTAAATATTTTATAGCCATGTCAAACTTATCTAACTTAACATAAACATCGCTCAACATGATATAGTCATCCACAAGATTTGATTTTTCAACCAATTTGCTTAAAATATTTTTTGTCTCTTCGTATTTTTGCATTTGGATAAGAGCTACTGCTTTCATTCTTACCAAAATATAATCATCTTGTGAACCTTTTAAAACATCATCGACTCTTTTAATTACTCTCTCATTATTTGATAATACCAAGTCACTCTGCAGGGAGCGGTAGAGATACTCTTTTTTATCAGATTTTTCATATAAATTATAAAAAAGCTCCGAAGCGCTCTCATAATCTTTGAGTTGCTCGGCTCTGAGTGCAAAAAGAATCATGGTATCCTCCTGCTCAAAACTTTTCTGATTTGCATCTGACTTTTGTTCTGGTTCTACAGGAATTTGACTCACACACCCACTCAATATAAACACTGAAATTAAAAAAATAGATACTCTAAACATCAACAATTCCTGGACACTCCAATTTTAACTCATCCACTCTAGTTTTAAAATAGTCCCAAAAAGGGAATGTTTTGCACTGGGTTGGACGAGCCTCATATATCTGACAACCATTTGTCGCTCTATTATAAAAAACACACTCATAAGAGCCTTTATGCTCAACTTCTCTTATAGAATATTTATATCCGTTCTTAAAAAGATATTTAACTCCAAAATCATTAATTTCTAACTTCAAAAAATTAGCTATATTTTCTATTTCATGGTTATTTACATAAATATATCCGCTCTCTCCCGTGCAGCATCTTCCTTGACATGCCGAACATGCCGATGAATCAAAAGCATATGGGTAACCGTCTTGGAGCATTAAATTTCGCATTTTATACTCTGAGTGGAGGCTTTTTTATAAATATCTTGGGCTTTTTGTGAAAAATCACTGCCATTAAAACTTACAAAGGGCGGCCACACATTCATAAGCGACTGGGAATTATTTCTTACATGTAACATAACTAAAGAGGCCTTTTTATCTATTTTTGGATGTACAAACTGCACATCTACCACTCTCAGTTTTACCTTTTCTAACTCAGCACAAATCAGTCCAAACTGTGAAGCGTCATAGCAAAATATAAAATGCGCTTTCGGTTTTAGGAGTTTTGAAACCTTCTTGAAAAATGCTCCCATGGGTAAATTAATATTATATCTCGCATGAAACAGCATCTCATTCTCACTTCTTGTAGCACCGTCATGATAAAAAGGCGGATTTGAGATAATATAATCATACTTTAGACTCTCTTCCTGATGCAAAAAATCATTTTCGTGCATTTTGTAGGCAATCTTATTTACTCTTGCATTTGTAATTGCATAGTGTATAAAACTCTCCTGCTTTTCAACTGCTTCGAGTTCTACTTTTGGATTATCTCTTGCAACCAAAAGACCTACAACACCGCACCCTGCTCCAACATCTAGCACTCTGCCTTTAGGATTAAACGAACTTATAAAATCATATAAAAAAATTGAATCACTATTGTAACAGTAGCCGACATGAGGCTGATAAAGAAGCATCAAAAACCTTTTTTAGTATAATGGCGGAATTATATCCAAGCAATTAAAAAAAGAGGCATGAAATGATTATTATTCCCGCAAGATTAGCATCGACGAGATTTCCACAAAAAGTTTTAGCGGATATTGGCGGTCTGCCTATGGTGGTGAGAACTGCAAAAAGAATAGCTCACTTAGACAGAGTTGTAGTAGCGGCTGATGATGAACTGATAATTTCTATATGTAAAGACCATGGAATAGAAGCCATGCTAACCTCTACGACACACAAAAGCGGAACGGATAGAATTAACGAGTGTGCAAATTTGCTGGGCATAGGCGATGATGAGATTATAGTCAATGTTCAGGCGGATGAGCCGTTTATTGAGCCTGAAGTTGTTGAGTCTTTAATTGCAAAGCTCAAATCTCTAAAAGAACAAAATACCCCTTTCATCATGGGAAGCTGTTTTAATGCCATCAATGCAGAGTCGGCAAAAGACCCAAACCTTGTTAAAGTAGTGCTTGATGATGAAAACAATGCAATCTACTTCTCTCGCTCGCCTATTCCCTACAACAGAAGCGGAAGAGCAAACTATTTTGGACACATCGGCATTTATGGATTTAGCAAAAAAAGTTTAAAAGAGTTTTGCAACCTCGAAGATGCACCAATGGAAGATATAGAAGGGTTAGAACAACTCCGTGCAATTTACCACCAAAAAAAGATAACCATGGTGAAAGTCGCAAGTACGGGTTTTGGGATAGATACGCCTGAGGATTTAAAAAGAGCGGTTGAGATATTTTTGTAATATCTCTACCCTCTGGGTTTTATAAAAATCGTAAAATCACCGAACTGCTCATTTAAGGCAAACTCGTGTTTTTGACAAAAATTTGATTTCATTATTTTTATCATGGACTCCGCCTCTTTTTTTGCTTCGTCTTTATTTTCAAACTCTGACACTTCAGAAAATCCACTTTTTAAAAAACAGCTGCATGGATTTTGCACTCTTACCTTATACACTTCTATCTCCTAGAAATCAAATATATCATCAAAGTCTTCGCCGCCCTCAGCCGGTGCATCATCCATCTTTAACATGCCACTAATAGTTTGACAATTAACAACGATTGAATCGTTCATAAACTGCACACTCGGCGCACCCGTGTGGAATGACATCTCTATCCAATTAAATATATCTTTACTGAATGCTTTACACATGGGACCTAGAGCTTCTGAATTTTTCATAAATTCCGTTATATGCGTTGACATATCATGAGAAAGCTCCGTAAGAGCCTTAGAGATAACATAAACTTCACTATAAACCGCCAATATTCCGGCGATTTTATCTAGGTATGTGTATATATCTGCTATCTCCTCTTCACTTACATCTCCATTGCCTACAACCAACAACAAGGAGTTTAGCTTGCCGGCATACTCCTCCAAATCGTATAAATCCTCTTCGTCCATATAGTCAAATATTTGTAAATTTTCAGATGTTTTCAGAACAAGAGGCGAGGCTATTTCCTCTATCGGTACTGTTTTTTCTTCAATAGCTACATGCGTATTTTGAATTTCGGCAGAAGGCAAATCAGCGTCATTTGCAACAACATTTTTCTTCAACTCAAATGAAATTTTTCCATCTTCTATGAGATATCGACTTGTAAGATTATTTTTCTTTATAATGAGTTTTATCTGTGTTAAAGGTATTGCATCAATATCTGTTAATGTAAAATATTGTGCTTCATCCGACTCTTCAATATATATCCCGCTATGTGTAGAGAGTCTGAGTTGAACATCTGCTATTGAGACAATTGCTCTGACTATATCACTTAGATTCTCACATTTGTCTCGAACATTCAGAAGAAAGAACTCCCAAAATTCAGAGAGAGAATCTTCACAGTTTATAATAAATTTTGTATGTCTTTTGTAAATTTTGTCAGAAAAAAGATTGACTTTTTCAACATTACTTTTTTTACTTTTTCTACTCTCGACAAGGGTTATATAGTTATCCATTCTACTGACAAATACATCGGCGTTAATAGGTTTAGAGATGTAATCCTCTGCTCCGTTATTTAAGATTAGCTTTTTGCTCTCCGTATCATCCATAGCCGATACAGCAATAATCATAGTTTTTGTATCTATATCTCTTATACGTTTTGTAGCTTCGACACCATCCATATTCGGCATCATAATATCCATAAAAACTATATCATAAAAGTTTTCTTTGCACATCTGCAGAGCTTCCAACCCGTCACACGCCTCCTGCATATCAAAGATTATGCCGGAGTTGTTTTCTGCATAATCTTCCAACAGATATTTCATTATCATTCTATTGCTGTTATTATCATCTACTATGAGTATATTCATCTTCTATTCCTTTTTTTTACAGTCTGTTTATCAGTTCGGATACGCATCGTTTATAATCTTTTAAACCTTTGGAGCGTTTTGTATCTAAAATTATAGGCAAACCCGATTCAAACTGTTTTGCTAATTTAATATCAATGCCTATCGGAGAGAGGAGTTTATCTTCACCGAAAGAGGTTTTAACCTTCTGCAGGCACTCGTTATGCTCAGCGATGTGCGGATTATACATGACAGGTAATATCGACACATCTGCTATATCTCGGTTAAATTGCGATGCACTCTGATAGAGCGCTCTCAGCATCTGCCCGACTGCCACAACCCCGAGGTGATGCGGAACAAATGGAATCACTACGCTATCCGCCACTTCTAAAGAGTTTTTTAATATAGCATCAAATGTTGGTGGAGTATCTATGATGCAGTAATCAAAAAAATCTGCAATATTTTCTCTTTTAAAACGGCTTTTTAGCACACCTTGTAAATCTGAGTACTCATAAACATCAAAAAAAGCAAGAGCAGGTGAAAGAGTGAGATTTTTGTGTATAGTCGGAATAAAAGTTTCACTCAGTGTTTTTCCGCTAAAGATAGAATGAACTCCCAGCTCTTCATTCGGCTCGCAGCCGACACCCATGGAAGCGTGTCCCTGCGTATCAAAGTCTAACAATAAAACCGAACCTATTTCAGCTAAACCGCTGGCAATATTGACTGCCGTAGTAGTTTTGGCAGAACCGCCTTTGCGGTTACTGATTACAATAGTTTTCACTTTTTTTAAAGCCTTTTATTTTGGAATGTCAATATTTTTAATAAGATTAATCAAGACACCGTCTATGTCGAGTATTCCGGAGAGTTCTAAATATTCACCTGTTATATGCTCTTCATGGCTACTCATAATTTTTGACTCTTCAATATGCACTATATTTTCAATAGCATCTACTTTAATAGCAAAAGTTTGACTGCTTTTTTCATAAATAATAAGTTTTTGCAGGGAGTTAGAAACACCCTCCAGCTCGGATATAAAAATATCTAAAAAGTGAGTTACTTTTTTAAATGCTTCATCTATCTCTTCGTTCAGCATGCTTTTGTCTTTATCTGTTTTACACAATTCCAAAGCATCACTGCCCAGTGAGTAAATATGTTTATGACCGAGCATCAACTCTTTTAAAACAGCGGTAACTTTATCATCATAGGAGTTAAAGCCATCCAACCACACGCCAAGCTCGCTCTTATGCGGATTTGTAGTTTTTGTAAAAACTGAGCCATTTTCTAGTGAATCTTTCAGTTCATTCAGCCACTCTTGATAGGAGAGCTTAAAAACAGCAAAGGACTTTTGCAACTCTTTCTCATAAGGAACTAACCCTATCAGTTTGCGAAAATTAAGAACTTTTATAACTTTTTCTTCATAGCTCATCATCCCGTCAATCAGCTCACTGGAGTTAGGAATCGTTGTTAACTCTTTGGCTTGAATGATTCTTTGAATATTTTCAATATTCAAGGCATAATGATTATTTCCAACACTAAATACTATTAAGTCCATCATAAAAAACCCTTTGCAATTCTATTAGCCACAATTCTCTTCTTTTGCATCAAACCCTTTTAATACCTTCTCAAAAAGTTTTGTCTCATTTGAAAATTCATATCTGCAGCCATAACTCTTCTGATACGCCATCATAAGTTGTAAAACTGCAAAGTGTAAATCATCACACTGAGCAAAGTCACAAATAAGTTCGTTCGGAGCTATACTTTGTAAAAAATCTCTAAAAGAAACCACCTCATCCTCATAAATAATCGATGTAAATGTTGCACAGTTCTCTTCATATGTTATTGCCATGTAATCTCCTTGCTACGCTGCTTTTATATCTGTTTTTAACTTTTGAGAAATACCTAAAAGACCGATAGGATCAATTGCCATGATTATCTGACCATTTCCAAGCAGTGCAGTTCCGCTAAAGAGCGGATGCGACTCCATAATGCCTACAAGAGGTTTCTGAACAACATCGAGCTGACCTAAAAATTTATTAACGACAACCGCTAAAAGATTCTCTTTTATATTTAATACGACTATAGAGAGCGGTTCTTTTTCCATGGCTTTTTCATCGAGCATAGATTTTATAAAAAGCAGCGGGATAACCTCTCCTCGTATATAAACAAACGGCTCATTATGCAGATACTCTATCTCCTCTTTTTCAAGTTTTACAGTTTCAGAGACACTATCCATAGGAATTCCATAGTGAATATCATTCATCTGAATATGTAAAAGAGAGGTGACGGCTAAAGAGACGGGGATTGCGAGTGTAATGGTTGTTCCATGATTTGCTTTGGTTCTTATTTTAATTGTCCCGCCAAAGGCCTCAATTGACTTTTTCACAACATCCATTCCAACACCGCGACCGCTAAACTCTGTTATCATGTCTGCGGTTGAAAGACCCGGAAGCAGAACTAATTCTGCTTTTTCTTCTTGTGTAAGTGCATCTAGCTGCTCATAGGTCATTAAACCCTTTTCCAAAACTTTATTTGCGACTTTATCTATATTTATTCCCGCACCGTCATCTACAATCTCTATAATAATTCTGTCCGATTCGGCATACGCTTTGAGTGTAACCAATCCGTTAGAATCTTTGCCTTTTTGCTCTCTGATTTCCGGCATTTCAAGTCCATGATCGAGTGAATTTCTCATGATGTGAATCATAGGATCCGCCAACATCTCTATCATGTTTTTATCGAGCTTCGTCTCCCCGCCTTCCATCTCTAAGTTCACTTTTTTGCCAAGTTTTTTAGCAATATCACGAACCAGTTTAGGGTATCTATCAAATACATAGGATATCGGCAGCATTCGCATGCCCATAATCAAATCTTGCAGCTGCTCCGACAAACGATTTATAAAGATATACTTCTCCATAATTTCTCGTTTGATTACATCATGTGTCATCCCGACAACATTATCGGCTAAGTAGGGCAAAGAATTTTTTGCAACCAAAAGTTCTCCGACAACATTCATCAAACTATCGATTGACTCTTGGTCTATCTTAACAGTTTTGCCGACTATAGATTTTTTACTCTCATCCTGAGTTTTTGTTCTAACAACTCTTCTCTCTTCTTGAGTCTCTTCTTCAACTTCATCCAAAACAGTCTCTTGTTTTGGAGAAATATTTGCAACATGAGAACTCTCTTTTTGTGGCACTCTCTCCTGCGATATTGATGATTGAACCTCTACTTTTTCATGTGAAGTTATAGGAAGATTAGACTCTAAAAAACTTGCAATCTCATTTTTGGTGGTTAAACTCTCCGGCATGTGCGGCATAAATCTTTTCATTTTTTGCATGATAAATAAAACTCTTTGTAAATCACTCTCATTTTTCACACACTCTAATGCTTTATACTGCTGCTCCATCATTGAAGTGAGCGTCTCTTTTATATTTTCACTCACCTCAACTATCTCTTCTTGCAAAGTTTCAGCTTCTGCTTCTTGAGTCTCTTCTATAGTTTCCAAAGTATCAAACTTATAGACTTCGCCCTTGTAAAGATTACTGAAAAAACCGTCTAGCTTATGAATGTCGCTCTCATGGATGAGGGGAGCAATATCCAGAAATCTTTGAAGTTGCGCATATTGAAGAGTATTTGTTCCGATTAATTCCATGGATTTTTTAGCTTCTTGCGTTATAGAATCTAAATTCTCTGCCGTTGTTATTTTAGACAACTCTTTTAAAGAGTCTAACTTATGCCCGTTCTCTTTAACATCTAAAGATAAAAGTGTTGCAATGTCTAGCGGTAAAAATTGAAGTTCATCTATAAAATTAAAAAGAGCGTTTTCTATCTCTTCATAGCTTGCATGGATGTACGCTACAATATATGATTTCAAGAGTAATCCGGATTCATCTTCTGTGCCGCTTATGATTGATTTAGCGCTATCGTCGCTCATGCAAGAGTAAACACCAAGAACTTTATTTCCCAGAAGAGAGAGTGCATAAACAGGGTCATTTCCGTATAGCATGCATGACTCATCTACATCAAACTCAATTGCATACAACTTTTCAGAGGAACAGAAATCTTGGTTAATTTCACTATTATTAAAAGCGACTTTTTGAGAATTTACACATGTAAGTGTCGGTAAGGGCAAATTTATAATTTTTTGTGCATCATTAGCTAGTAAGAATGGAACACTCCACTCCGCCGATACTGCTGCTGTTTTATCCATCTGTTCATTAAGCACTTCGATAATCTCATTCACTACGCTTGAATCCGCTTCTACAATTGCACCGCTCTCTTCAGCCGCTTCAACAAGATTCATAACCTCATCAAAAGCATTAAAAAGAGCCTCAGTCATGCTCTCTTTAAACTCAATTTTTTTGGATCTTAACATGTCCAGTAAATCTTCCGCATGATGGGTTATATCTCTTATAGAGTCAAAACCGACAATCCCGCTTCCACCCTTGAGAGTATGAGCAGCACGAAATACAGAGTTTAAAAGTTCCGGGTCATCCCCTCCAATCTCTTCAATATTTTGATCAATAAACGCAAGATTTTCCCTCGCTTCTTGTAAAAACTGTTCTAATAGCGGATCCATACTATCTCCCTACCCTTTTACTAATATTTCTATATATGCCTGAAGCCTGTCCGGCTTTATTGGCTTTGTTTCAAACAGATTTGCACCAACATTATAAGCGTTTATTTTATCTTCCTCTTTTGCCTGCGTTGTTATCATGATTATCGGTACGGTTTTATACTTTTCTTGTTTTCTTAAATCTTCAATAAACGAGTATCCATCCATGACAGGCATGTTCACATCAACCAAATAGAGATTAATATTTGAAGATAAACTTTTTTCAAGAGCTTCCATTCCATTTTCAGCCTCTAACACATCTATTCCCATAGATTTTAGTATAGAACCATGATAATTTCTTACGGTTTTTGAATCATCTACAACCATTACTGTTGCCATTTTAATCTCCTAAAAAAATTCTATCTCTTCACTCGGGACATCGCTATTCACAGACTTACCTGCAAACCTGCTCTTTTTATCTTTAGCTTCACTCAGCACTACGCCAAACTTATCTTGTAACTTTTTCATGCTCTCAAGTACTAAATTTTCATCCGTTTGATAGGAGTGTGAAAATCGATCAAGACTGCTCTGCACACTGTTTATTGCTTCTATTGTAGCCGTTAGCTGCTGAGATATAATATCTTGATATTGCAATGCTGTTACAACATCATTGTCAATTTCAAGACTGTTTTTCTCTATAAAATTACTTATCATTAATAAAGATTCACGGGATAAACTAATCGCATCTTGCTGAACTTCTTTAATATGTGATAAAAGCTCATCAACTGAATTTAAAATAACCATCTCATCATCCATTTTAAGCAGGTAATCTTAAAACTCTTGTTATAGCCTGCTTTAATTGAGCCGGATTAAATGGTTTTACAATCCATCCGGTAAGACCCAGTGCCTTGCCCTGCTCTTTTAGCTCTGTCTTTGTCTCTGTTGTAAGCATCAAGCACGGCGTTCTACTTGTTGATGGAAGTGCTCTTAGAGCTTGCAAAAATTCAAGCCCGTTCATCACCGGCATATTTAAATCCGTAATAATCAAATCAGGTGTCATACCTGCTTTGATTTCCGCTAAAGCCTTTTGTGCTTCCGTATATTGTTTGACTTCTATGGGCATCGAATTTGTAACCATTCTCGTTGAGGCTAAGGCTGTTTCACTATCATCTACAAATATTACTAACGGCATTTTTTTCTCCTATTTTTGATAAATTAACGTATTCTCTATTTTTCTTGCCTTAAAGACAGAGACAATACGGCTCATATATTCGGCATGTCCCAAAAGAACAAACCCACCTGGATTTAACATGTCATAAAAAGTCATGGCAACCTCTTTACGAGATGCATCATCAAAATAAATCAACATGTTTCTCGAAAAAATCACATCAAACTTTCCCAGTTTTCTCATCTGTGATTTATCAAATACATTTGCAACTTGAAAATCAACACTTCCATGTAAATCTGCTCCAAGCTCATATCCCAAACTATTTTTCTTAAACCATTTGGCTAAAATATTTTTAGGTATTGCATGGACAGATCTATCGCTGTATTTTGCAATTTGTGCTTTTTTTATAACAGTTGAATCTATATCAATTCCAATAACCTCAATATCCCTTTGCTCAACCACCGTACCCTCTTCTACTATGTGAAGCACAATAGAGTAAGGCTCTTCGCCCGTCGAACATGGAGAAGATAATATTCTGATAGGTTTTGAAGCAGGCATTGCCCTATGAAGTTCCGGCAATAGAGTATTTACCAAAACTTCAAATTGATCTTTTTCTCTAAAAAAATAAGTTTCATTTACGGTAACAGCATTCATCAACTCTTGAAATTCATTGCCGTCTTTATCTTCAAAACGAAGTTTAAAAAAATATTTTCTAAAACTGTCAAAGCTGAGTGAATCACAACGAAAATCTATGTATTTTGCCAACTTTTCAAAGTGCTTATCTCCTTCTAAAAAAATTCCGCTTTTTCTATAAATGAATTCACTCATTTTTGCAAAGTTTTCTCGTGATAAAAGATATGCCATCCGCTTATCCTCTTATAGACTTAATGGCACTATCGACTGCAAATTCTGCATAAAATTCACCGGCAAATCTTTTTTTTACAGCTTCTAAAAGAGGTATATCTCTCATTTCACCTATCTCTGCCAAATAGTCAACTGCCGTCATCGCTACATTTATATCTTTTTCTGTCTCTAAAAGTTCAACCAACATATCTCTTGATTCTGAAAAATTGACATCACCCAAAACATTGATAGCAAAAATTCTTAAATCTCTATCCTCTCCTATTAAAAATTTTACTATGTAATATTTTATGGCATTGCCGAAATCTCGAAGAATGGATATACCTAAATTTCTCACATACGCATTATCTAGTTTAAGCAGATTCATAATCTCCGCTATGGGAGCACTACTCGGCTCTATTTTTGAGATAACACTGGCTACTTTAGTTGCAATATGTTTATCGACTTTATCATGGCTAATATATGAAATCAAATACTCTCCACCATCGTTAAATTTAGAAATTTCTTCTATGGCATAATCTTTTTCATTCAATGAATCAGTAGATTCAAAAAAGTTTACGGCATCTTTAAGTGTTGAGAATTTTGGCAACTCTTCAACATCTTGTGCAACATGTTTTTTGATTAAAGCCATTTACTTCTCCTCTACTTTAATGTTGCAATTGTTTTTAAAATTTGTTTAAAGTCTAACTGCTCAGACACACCGCCTCTCTCATACGCCTCTCGCGGCATACCGTAAACAGTGGCACTCTCTTCGCTCTCACCCAAAGTGTAAGCTCCGGATTTTTTTAATTTAACCATAGCATCTGCACCGTCATCGCCAATCCCTGTCAAGATAACACCTATTATATTTGACGCGTCAAACACTTCTAAAGCTCCAAACATCATATCATTCACGCTAGGCTGAAAAAAATTATTCCCCTTGTTTTTATCTTCTCTAATAACAATTTTACCTGAAACTTTTTTAGTAAAATTCATATGAACCCCACCACGGGCAATATATATGTTTCCCGGCAGAATTTCCATATTTTGGGCGCTTTCAAAGACATTTAAAACACTTGAACGGTTTAATCTCTCTGCAAAGGCTTTTGTAAACTGCTCAGGCATGTGCTGAACTATACAAACAGGATATTTATAGTTAGCCGGCAGAGATGCACATATCTGTTCAATAAGCCCCGGTCCACCGGTTGAAGAGCCAATTAAAACTATCTTTGTTATTTCTGTAATTTCACTCGAAGGCTGCTTCGGTTTCTCTTTATTCTCTGATACTCTTGCCCTTCCTAGCGGTGCTCTTGAAGTTCTGTTTCTTAATCTTCTAGGTGAAATACGGCTAAGAGATTGCACTTTTTCCAAAATTTCCTCCGTATTTTGCTCTTTACCGATATTCATAGTTCCCGGCTTTGCTATATAATCTATCGCCCCTGCATCAAGAGCATCCATGGTAATGGCTGCATCTTCGGTTGTCAGGGAACTAATCATTAAAATAGGAGTCGGCTGCTTACTCATTATCTGTTTTACAGCTTCTATGCCGTTCAAGATAGGCATGTTAATATCCATGGTTATCACATCATATTGAGTCGAAGTAGCTTTATCCACCCCTTCTTGCCCGTTTCTAGCCGTCTCAATATCAAAACCCAATGTTCCGATAACCTCACTCAGCTGCTTTCGCACTAGGGCAGAATCATCCACTATCAGTACTTTTTTAGCCAAGAAGTATCCTTATTTTGAAAGAATTTCATCTATGTCAATAGATAAAACTAATCTTTTGCCGCTATTGAGATGAAATATATTCGGAAAAAGTTTATCATCCTGCTCTCTTATTTCATCCGCTTTGATATTTAAAATATCACTTACACTCTCTACTATAAAACCGATTCTTGTGTTCTTTATATTACAGATTATTATTTTAGAATCTTGATTTATTTTTGTATCAATATTTAATTTCTTAAAGAGTGATACAATCGTAATAACCTGCCCTCTGATATTTATAATCCCGTCTATAAGGTCGTTTGTAAAAGCCACTTTTGTGGATTCAACTCTATCTATAATCTCTGCAACACTCTCAACATCAAAAGCATACTCTCTACCGGCTAATTTAAAAACTATTACCTCTTTAACATCTTCTTGACTTTTAGAAATAGCAAAATTTGAACTATTTGAATCTATATATGCTTCATTTTCAAAAAAAAGTTTGTCTAAAACATCCCTGTCAAAAAATGATATTAAAGAGTCTGTATCATGGATTACGCCGGCAATTTTATCGCTTTGAAAATTTTCGCTCATGTACTCTATATCTTTTGATAAATAACTTTTTATATCAATGATTTCATCTACAAGAAGACCTATCTTCTTGCCATCACATGATGCTACCAATATACGATTTTTATAACTATTTTTTGTTTTAAAACCATAATAAGTTCTTAAATCAATAACAAGGAGAAGCTCTTCTCTTAAAGTTATAAGACCAAGTACATCCGTGGCGCTTCCTGCAATCTCGGTTAATTTAATATCTGATAAAACAATTTCTCTCAGATACTCTATATTTAATGCAAACTTTTCGTTTTCTAACGAGAAGATTAAAAACTTATTTGAATCCTCTTCTTTTGCCTGCTTCACTTTAACTTTTCCATTTTTTATATCTTTAGACTCTATCGCGACTCTTATTATTCTAGAAATCAGAATATCCAAAGAGATAATTTGAACTAACGATTCTTTATACTTGTAAATAGCTACAATCGGGTCATTTTCTTTGTTTATATACTCAATATTATTTTGCTCAATCTCTACCGTATTATAAACTTCGCTTACAAGCATTGCATTGGATGAGTAAACACCGTTTAAACTTAAAAGTCTGCTTTTATCAGCCTCATAATCAACTTCACTCATGCCCAATAAAAGATTCATATCAATCATACATACAATATTTCCACTCACAGCGCACAAACCTCGAACACCGGCAGGGCTTAAAGGAAGAGGCATCAGCATAGGCACTCTAGAAATTTGGTTAATATCCCGTGTGGATATGCCATAATTCTCATTACCGTTTTTGATGATTAAAATCTCTTCTATTTTCATCTCACATGGCTCCTAACAATTAATTACCCTGTTGAAGTTCATCCGCCATCACAGCCAACTCTTCCACGCCCTCACTGATGTGAGTAACAGTTTCTATAATCAGCTCACTTGCTTTACGAGACTCCATGGCATTTCTAGCACTCAGTTCAACCGCTTTTTGAATCTCATTAATACCTATAGTAACCTGATTCATGCCCTCAATATTTTGATCATTTACAGTTTTCAATCCTGTATATCTATCAAGTAAATCAACCAACATGTTTGTTATTCTGCCAATATCATTAATCAGAGAATCTATTAAAGCTTGTTCATTTGATTGTGACCCCAAAAGGTTATTCCAGTCACTTCTAACCGTATCAATCTCAGAGTTCATGGATTCCACAATGTCGTTAATTTTTTCTGTATTCGACTCTGAGTCTTTTGCTAAATTTCTTATGTCGGAACTTACGACTGCAAAACCTTTTCCAAAATCGCCTGCGCGAGCAGCCTCTATCGAACCGCTGATTGCTAACATGTTTAACTGCACAATAGAGTTTGAGATATTTCCAACTGTTTTATCAACACTTTTTGTCTCTTTTACTATTACGCTTAACTCGGATGCAGCACTATTTCCCTCTAAAATTACTTCATTAAATGCTTCACGAATTTCGCTAATGCTATTTTTTACTACATTGAATGAAACTTTTAATAAATCAAAATTACGGCGTGCTATCTCTATAAGTTTGTCTATATCTTTTGCAGCTTCCATGCCGGCTTGAATAAGTTCTTTGTTGTTCAGTGCATTTTGATTTGTTGAGTGAGAAGAAGACTCTATCTGATTTAGTGCAGCAGTCACATCCTCTAATGCATTTTGAATATCTTCCATTGAACCGCCGATTGTATCTGCTGAGAGTGCTATATCTTCAGCTGATTTTACGGTATCTGTTGAGTATTTCAACTCTTCTGCCAAGTTTGAGAGCTCTTTTATATCATCTTCTGTTTGGCTTAGAGCGTCCGATTGAATATCAATGCCATGCAATGTTTTTTCAACTGATTGCGCTATTGCTTGCGATGCGTTTGCAATTTCTTGTGAACCATCGCTGATTTTAGTTACAAAATCACCAAGTCTTTGGGTGTAAATACTCACACTTCTAGCAGCCTCAACAGAGTAAACAGCTATTTTTGTAAGCTCTTCCATTTTGAGACTGAGAGTGTTCCCTTTTTTGCCGTTACTTGAGATAATTCTGGTTGTTGAGCCAATGCTTTTAATGATATTATCTATGCTTCCCTGTATTTTATTTACAAGTTCAGAGATAAACTCCGCATTCTTTTCACTCTCTCCGGCTAATGCGCGCGTCTCATCCGCTACAACTGCAAAACCTTTGCCATGCTCTTTTGCACGGCTTGCTTCGATTGCAGCATTTAAAGCCAATAGATTTGTCTGATCTGCAATTTTTGCAATAAAACCAACAGCATTTCCGATGTTTTGTGATGACTCTTTGAGCTCTTCACTCTTTTTGGAGGACTCTTGTGCAACTGAAACTGCTGAATCCATTCTAGCAACTGATTCTGTAGTTTTTTGAACAGAGTTCATAATGTTTTCGCCCGTTGCGATGGTTGATGCGATAACGGTGTCGATGGTTGAATTCATTCTGGTAATATTTGATTTAATACTTTTTACATTGTTTAAGGCCTGTTCACTTGCACCGCTATTCTCTTCAGCAGCGGTTGCAATCTGCTCCATCGATGATTTTAGCTCCTCGATTGCACTCACACTCTCTTGTGCATTTTCGAGTATTGTCATCGCAACACCCGCTATGCTTTCACTAATCTGCTGCTGCTTAGCTAGCGTTCTTTGTCGTCTTTTGTCTCCGCCTGCTGCTGCTAATTCATGTGTCGGAGCTACAGTTGTTTTTCTCATTAATGCCATTACAAAATCCTTTTTATGCTTAATCTAAAGTTGCGTAAAGCTCTTGAGCTTTTTTAACATCTTCTCTTGAGGGTTTCACTCTTATAGAAACATATTTAGTCTTTCCATTTTTATCGACTGAACGAAGTACAGTGGCATAGACCCAGTAAAAACCCCCTCCTTTACGAGCATTTTTTACATAACCTGTCCAAAAACCTTTATTTTGAACATCTTTCCACAAAGATCTAAAAGCAGCACGAGGCATCTCGGGATGGCGGACTACACTGTGGGGATGACCTATTATCTCTTCAGCTCTCATGTTCGCAATCTTCAAAAAGGAGTCGTTTGCATACTCGACGATTCCTTTTTCATCCGTTTCTGATAAAAGATACAAGTCACTGTATAAAACTTCACCATCTTCCAAAAAGGTTAAGCCTTCAGTACTTAAATCATTATAATTTTTTGACAACGCAACCCTCCATATTTAATCTTTTGTATAGAATACAATTTAAAAACTAAATTTAGATTAAAAATATACAATATTTTATTAGGTAAGAAAAAGGTCTGTTATTTTGTAATGAAAATGATGTTTAGGTATTTATAATTGTGTTGTAGGCAGAAAACCCTATCAAAAGATAGGGTTGAAAGAAGGTAGAGATTTAAAATTAGATATTGTCACGAATACCTAAATCTTGTACTAATTTGAGGTAAGCATCTTTGTTTGTTCTTTTGAAGTATCTCATAAGACGACGACGCTGACCAACCAATTTTAATAGACCAAGTCTTGAAGCGTGATCTTTTTTGAATACTTTAAGGTGTTCAGTTAAATCACTGATTCTGCCTGTTAAAAGTGCAATCTGAACTTCACTCGAACCTGTATCATTCTCTTTGCGACCATATTTTGCAATAATCTCTTGTTTTTTAGCCGTATCTAAAGCCATAATAGCCTCCTGATGGGTATATTAATCTAACGATTACACACAAATGCATAAAAGCTGAATCGGAATTTTAGCAAAACTTTTCTTTTTATTTACTTTTGATTCTAAAAAAATAGCAAAAATAGAGTAACAATGAAATCATAACACTGCTTTTAGCTTCTTTGGTTATAATCTAGCTTTTAAAAAGACTAAACTAAATAAATATGAAAAGTAAAAAATTATGTTAATAACCAAAGCCAGCGAATATGCAATTTTATCACTCATAGTTTTATCTAAGACAAATGCACCTATGGGCAGTGAGACACTCTCCCATGAGCTGTCAATATCCAAAAGTTTTTTAGCAAAAATACTACAAGCACTTGCAAAAGATGGGATTTTAAAATCTTACAAAGGTGTTAATGGCGGTTTTTCTCTTGCAAGAACTCCCAAAGAGATAAACATGCTAGAAGTCATGTTATCCGTGGAGGGTAAAGCTCCAGCCGTATTTGAGTGTGCTCCGTCGGTGAATGATTGCCCGTCAAACAAAGCACAAATGTGTTCTATCTGGCCTTTTTTAAATAGACTTCAGGGCAAAATAGACTCTTTTTTATCTGATTTAACATTAGCTGATATATTAGAAGATTAATTTTTATGTTTTCATCAATACACTATAAAGAGAAGCAGTAAATTGGCACAAAAATCTACACTAAAACAGCAAGTCGGAACAACTCTAAATTTCTTACTAGGACAAAAAGATTTAAGCGTTGTAGCCTTTGTAATGGCTATTTTAGCGATTATTATAGTCCCTCTTCCATCGGCACTCCTTGACTTTTTTCTGACCATTTCAATGGCTATAGCTGTTTTAGTTCTGCTTATATCCCTCTATGTTCCTAAACCGACCGATTTAACAACTTTTCCGACCCTTATATTAATCATCACTCTTTTTAGGTTGTCCCTGAATGTAGCAACAACAAGGATGATTTTAAGTAAGGGGCATGAAGGTCCAGAGGCTGTGAGCGACATTGTCACTAGTTTTGGGAACTTCGTTGTCGGCGGAAATTTTGTTATCGGTATTATCATCTTTTCCATTCTTGTTCTTATCAACTTTATGGTTATCACAAAGGGTTCAACAAGGGTTGCAGAGGTTGCAGCTCGTTTCGTGCTCGATTCAATGCCGGGTAAACAGATGGCGGTGGATGCGGATTTGAATGCAGGACTTATCGATGATGCACAGGCTAAAAAAAGAAGAGCAGACATTCTTCAAGATGCAAACTTTTACGGAGCGATGGACGGGTCTAGCAAATTTATAAAAGGGGATGCCGTTGCCGGAATCATCATAACTCTTATAAATATTATCGGCGGATTTCTTATAGGTGTCTTTCAACATGACATGGATATAGCACATAGCGCCTCTACTTTCACCCTGCTTACAATCGGTGACGGATTGGTTGCTCAAGTTCCGGCACTTATCATCTCTACTGCAACGGGTATTATGATTACCCGCTCGTCCGGCGATGGCGATAATTTTGCCGAGGGAACCATCAACCAGATGATGGGAAATGCAAAAATTATGATGATGGTTGGCTTTGTCATGTTTTTGTTTGCTCTTGTTCCTGGACTTCCAACATTCTCAATGGGGTTTGTAGGGCTTATCTTTGCAGGACTTGGCTGGGCAACCTACAAGTATGAGAGAGGAGAGCTTAGCATCCTTGATGTAGATACTATTTTGGGTAAAAAATCAAAAGAGCAGATAGAAAAAGAGCAGGCAGCAATAAAACCTAAAAAGACAAACGAAGAAATAGCCAAAGAAGAGGATAAAGCCTTAGAAGATATTTTAAAAGTTGAAATGTTGGAACTCACACTTGGGTACCAGTTAATAAAGCTAGCAGACGGCGCACAGGGCGGTGATTTGCTAGAGAGAATCCGATCAATGAGAAGAAAGATAGCAAGTGATTTTGGCTTTTTGATGCCGCAAGTGAGAATACGGGATAATCTGCATCTTCAACCACAGCAGTATCAGATTCTTTTAAAAGGAATCTCTATCGGAGAAGGTCAGATACAGCCGGATAAATTTTTAGCCATGGATAGCGGGATGGCAACGGGTGAAATAACCGGCGAAAAAACAAAAGAACCTGCATTTGGACTGGATGCCATGTGGATATTCCCCGAGCAAAAAGAGGATGCAATTATCAACGGCTACACAGTTGTTGACCCAGCCACAGTAATATCTACACATATGAGTGAACTCATAAAACGAAACGCTGAAGATCTGCTCACGCGTCAAGAAGTTCAGACACTTGTCACTAAAATCAAAAACGACTTCCCTGTTATTGTGGATGATGTACTGAAAGTTGCAAGCATAGGTCTCATCCAAAGAATTCTAAAAGCACTTTTACATGAGAAAATTCCTCTCAAAGATATGCTGACTATTTTAGAAACCATTGCCGATATTGCCGAATATACAAAAAATGTTGATGTAATAACAGAACAGGTAAGAGCAAAACTCTCACGCATCATCACTCAAATGTACTCGAGCGATGATGGAGTTATACGACTTCTAACATTCGATACAAAAAGTGAGCAGATGATGCTTGAGAAATCAAAAGAGCAAGACGGAAGAAGAAACCTGCTTTTGAATGTAGGTGAGATAAATGCTCTTATTCAAGCCACTAGTGCTAAAGCGGCTGAGCTGCTGCAAAAAGGTGTTTCACCTGTTGTAATCATTGTTGACCCCCAAATTCGCCGTGGAATTGCGGAGATATTCGAGCGCTTCTCTTTAGATGTAGTAACACTCTCACATGCCGAGATTGATTCAAGCGCCACTTTTGAAGTAATGGGTTCAATCTCAATAGAAAATAAATTAAATTAAATTAAGGTATAAAATGCAAGAGACAATTCACCACCTATCACACATAGACCTCGATGGGTACAGCTGCCAACTCATCATGCGATACACCCCGTATAAAATAACAAACTATAATGCAAATTATGGGGCAGAAGTGAAACAAAAACTCGAGATGATTTTGGAGAACATTAACAGTTCTAAAGAAAGTGCGCTCATTTTGATTACGGACTTAAACCTGACGGCCGATGAATCAAGATGGCTCAACAGCGAGGTTATGAGACTAAGTGACAACCAAAAAGAGATAAAAATAACCCTTCTCGACCACCATGGAAGCGGCGAAGAGAGTGCTAAAAAATATGAGTGGTACTATCTTGATACATCCAGATGTGCTACAAAAATAATCTATGAGTATGCTAAAGAAAACTTTGAGTTTAATGAACCCTCTTGGATGAAAAAATATGTAGATGTTGTGAATGCAGTTGACATGTGGCTGCAAGAGGAGCATGACAATTTCGAGTTTGGCAAAGTTTGTATGCGGCTTATCTCTGAGACTAAAGAGCTCAATCGTGTCATGTTTGCAAAAGAGGACGAAAACTACAAACTGGCTCTCCTCCTTGAAGCTGCAAAATTCTTAGATGAAGAGAGTGCCAATATATTGCTTGATGATAAAATACACCTGATTAAGAAAGAGTTTTTCAAAGTTGACAAGAATGACACACTGGACAATCTCTCAACCAAATATATAGTCGATTTGCTCGGCAAAAAAAGAGATGAAAACACCATCTACTATAAAGGCTATCGTGGATTTTTAAGCTATGGAGTCGGCAATACATCCATCATCGGCAATGGCTTCTTGCTCGCCTTCCCAGAGTATGATTTTATAGTTGATGTAAGCTACAGAGGAACTATGAGCCTTAGAGCAAATAATCAAGTAAGCGTCTCTCAAATATCAAAAGAGTGGGCAAACGGCGGCGGACATCCCAATGCTGCAGGCGGGCGAATCATGGGTTTTAAAGAGCAGTTTCGTTACGATAAAGTAAAACAGCAAATCGAAGCAATTATTAATGACAAAGAATCAGTTGCGGGAGATTTGGAGTATAAGAGAGAGAATTTTTAATTTGCAACAATCCTGCTTTTGCTGTTTGATTTTTTGTATTAAAATTCAATCCTGAGAGCATTTGCTGGCATGTGAAAATATATTTTCTACTCTGAAAGTGCTATAATAGCACAGACTAAAAAAGAGGATTCGTTATGCAAACCATCCAAATTAATAATCCGGAAATAGAAAATTTTATAGCTTCAAAGTATGGTAGCGACACGCAAAGTTTAGTCAATGATTTTATAAACTTTGTGAAACTTTCTTTAGATGACGGTTATCCTGCTATTTCAAAAGAAGAAGCAAAAAAAAGAGTTGCAAAATCACTCCAAGATATAAAAACAGGTGATGTGATACTATTAAATCAAAAAGAATATGATAAAGAGATAGATGAATTTATGAAGACCTTGTAAATGATAATTGTACGCAAAAAGGAATATTTAGATTCACTTAAAAACATACTCTCTTACATCTCAAAAGATAGTAAAAACAGAGCTTTAGACTTTAGAAGCCAAATAGACAATAAAATCAACAATTTAGCAAACTTTCCCTATAAATTTCGACCATCTGTTCATACTGAAAATGAAAATGTTCGAGATATGATTTTTAAAGGTTACACAATAATTTATCTCGTAGAAATAGAAAACAATCGAATTTCAATTCTTGATATTTTTAAATGGATTGATAAATAAATTTTAAGAAATATTTCAAAATATAAGCATTTTTGCAAGCTCTGTTTTAGGGGCTTAATTTTTTAATACAGAGCAACAATTGAAATACTGAACTTTAATTTACCAAAATTTTTATAGGTTGTAATCTTTCTAACAATGCTTCACAATTTTCTAATGTTGCTTCGGTTTGAGTGCTTAGCAATTTAATAGCATCTTTATCATTTTTATTTTTATCTATATGATATACAGTCATTGTTATAGCCAAACCTGTAATCGCACCAACAAATACAGCCGTTAACTCAACTGAAAAAGGAGCTAATATGCCTGTTGATTTTATAACTGTTTCTACGGATTGCTCTATAAATACACCTAAACTAACTATTAAACCAGTAGCAATAAGTTTCTTAGCTTCATGCATAGCCTCTTCAGCAGTCATATTTTCCGGCGGAAATAACAATAATTTTATAGCTCTAAATAGTGAGAACATACCTTCTCTAATAATCCTAACACCCCTTTTTCCAGTAGTTACAAAGGCATTAATAACTGTTGTTACCAAATTTGAGATAAATCCTGATATAAACCCATCTTTAAAAGCTATAGCCACTTCTTTCCATTTTACCATTAGTTTTTCTGCTATATTATGTAATCTTTCTTTCAAAACACTAAAAAATCTTTCATCATCAAATCCTGACGAAAAACCATTTTTATAAATATCTAAAATTTCATCAAATACAGCAGTGAAAAACTCACTCATCACAAGCCCGATAGCTTGTTGAGCACCCATTTTTGTACCTTCATTTACCCCTGTGACAGCTGCATTTTTAGCAAATTTCTCACTAATATAATACTCTTTATTAATTGTACTAGTTTGAGCTTTTCTAGCTTCTTTATCTATTTTCATCACCTTTTCATCGTCGATTAATTTTAATTTTTCTAATTTTTGTAGTTCATTTTGTTCTTTATCAGACAAACTATCTTTAAGTTTTAATACTTCTATTTTTTGAATTTTTTCATTCTTTTTATTTAAAAAAGTTTCCATAGAATCGGCTTTTTTAGATCTATTAGCAGTCTTATCTGTTGGCTTAAGGTTTGCATCAGTATTAGCTAATTTGCTTCCATCTATTCCAGCAAGAACTCTTCCTGCATCATCGTGTATTTCTTTCGCCGAAACAACATGATCTAAATCATGACTTTCATTTGGATTTAGTTTTTGACCACTCATGTAATCAACAGCAGTTCCATCTTTCCTATCTTTAGAATATTGTCTATTCGTATCTATATAATTTTGGTCTTTGTGATATTTATCACTATCATATTCACCTCTGTTTTTGTAGGCATTTTGCTCACCATCAGTTGCATAAATTCCATTTCTTGCATTGTGAATCGTGTCAACATTCCCACCAACCTTATCATAAGCGGCAAAAACTTTACCAAGTCCAAAAGGTGTAACAATGGAGTTGATAACATCTTTTTTACAATCATTGATGAGTTTGTCAAATCTTGCTTGATTAAAATCATTTTTGAACTTATTTAAAAATTCTTTTGCCTCTTCTGGTGAAACATGCAAATCGTATTCAAATTCATAATGAGCTTCCATTATTTGATTTGTTTGAGTTATTAAACCTGTATCTACCTTTGAAGATAAAAACTGATTAACCATATCTTGATTTACATCACTTTCAACAGTAATAGTATTTTTCATCTTATTTAACACCTGTTTTCTTTGTTTAAATTTTGCTACGCTACTCATATTTCTGTTTTCCTTTTTAATATTTTTGAGTCTCTAAAAATTACTATCATAAATAAAAATTAATTTTTAGAAACTCATCTTAGTTTTTAATGAATGAAGATGGCAAAAATGCCATCTTCATTTACAATTTTCTTTGTATTTCAAGTAAAAAAATTTTATCATTATCGACAATTTCAGGCTTATATTCTATCATCGATATAGAACTATCAAACGCCTTCAAAAAAGCAATCTCTTGCGGATGTTCAATGCCATCAGCCAACATAACAAGTTCCAATACATCTCTAATTCCTTGATAATTCGAAGGATTTATTTTTTCCAAATAAGTCATAGCAGTATTGAAATTTGGTTTATTTTCATAAAGATTTTTAATAGATTCTTTTACATGTGCAGGATAGTTTGAACTTGCTATTCCACCTATAAACTCTTCAAGTTCTTCTCTTTCTTCTGGAGCTATTTCACCATCAGCATTTGCCATAGCTATTCCCATAGCTGATAGTCCAATGATGAAATTAAAATACTCTTTGTCTCCTCCAAATTGCTCTACTGCTTTTGCAAGTTCTTGTGCTAATTTGTCAGCCTTTAATTTTAGCTCCGCATTTTTTGCTTCTTCTTTTGCTCGTTCTTCATCGTCCATGTCAGAAAGAACCTTACCTACTCCCGCACCAACTACACCCGCACCAACAGCCAATGCACCAGCACCTGCTAAAGAACCTGCTAATGTTGCTGCACCTAAAATCGAGCCACCTCCCGTAAAAGGTGCTAATGCAATTGCTCCAATGCCTAATCCTGCGAAAGTTAATATTTTACCTATACCCATCTTGTTCTCCACTATTAATTTTTTTGACAAACCTTTTAATAAAAAAGTTACTACACGATTATATATTTCCCCCCCCATATTTTTATTAAATTTAACAGTATTTTGTGATTTATACTTTTTATACTCAAAATCACAACTTTAAATATTTTCTAGCTCCTCACTCTCCACCTCTCCCACCAAAACCATATTAATAAAAAAGTACATCATCAGTAAAATAATGCTTAAAGCTTTCATGGTAATGGGCATCACTAAAAAAATCATGACTAGTGCCGTAACTGCAATCGCTTTGTTCATTATCTCTAATTTGAAACCTGCGAAGTAGATAAAGTAAATCATGACGACGACCATAAATAATTCTATGAAAAGTATCATGCTAGCTAGTTGTTCACAAGAATGTTTAGCCTTTCAAACGCTCTTTTTACAGTTCGGTTGATGGTTGCATCGTCAAATGTCATAGGTAATTGTGTTGCCTCATAGATGGCTTGGTTGAGAATTAACACATCTTGTACTTTCTCTTTTTCATCTGCTGCAAACTTGCCGTAATCGCTTGATTTTAAAAGTACCGCATCTAGCCTTTGTAAAAACATGTCTTGTACATCTTTGGCTTTTTGGAGTATGTTACAAAACCCTTGTATTGTTTTTTGATTTTCCTCTGTTGGCTCTATGTGCGTCAGTTCTCCATCACTGTTTAGCTCTTGCATTGGAGGTCTGACTTCTCTAGGAAGATTGTGAATTTCCGCAAGTGCGTACTCTGTTTCTCTAATGGTTGTTTTATACAAGGAAAGTTTTACATTTTTAAATTCTCTCAATATATCTGCTTCAAGCTCAGCATCATCACTGTTTAATGAGTTTGAAAACCTATTTTTTTCATCTTCATCCAAAAAACATCCCTCTTCTTCGCAATACTTTTTGATACCATACCCAACCGCCGCCAAAGCAACTCCACCCAATACTGCTGGTAACATCTTGACTCCTTTTTGTTTTAATATAGAAGAAGTTTATCAAGAGCTTTGGACAGGATGTGTCGTTTTAGAAGAGAGTTTTAGTTTTTGAGATATTTTTGCAATACATCATGCAGTTTTTCTTGCAAATGCGTCGGTGAGATGATTTTGATATGAGGTAACCAATACTGTACAATACTGAGTATCTCATTTTCATAAGATACTTTTGTGGACAATACGAGTTTTTTTTCATTGTGTTCTAAGATGGTTTGATTTGGAAGTATTTTTCTTCGCAAAAAATACTCAGCTACGCTTTTGTCTATTTCGAGTGTGATTTCTAAGACGGTTTGAGAAAACCAGTTTGCCTCATTTTTTTTGATAGTGTTTGCAAACTCTTCGTTTGGTTTGAAGTTTTTATCTATGATTTTGAGATGAGATATTTTGCTAAAACTGTATGTTTTGAGTTCTTGTTTTTCATCCGCTACAAGATACCAAATCCCTTGGTTATTGACAAGCTTGTAGGGCTTCGTGTCTCTCTTTTTTTCGTTGTAGCTAAATTCCACATGTTGATGATGCAGTATGGCTACGATTAGGAGTTCAAACTCTTTTGTTTTATATTCCAAAAGCTCAAACCCATGATTTTTCACAAGATAAGTAGCATTGATTTTGCTGTTTAAAATATCGATGATAAAACTATCCGTGAGCGCTGGATAAAGCTCTTTTATGCCACTTATGGCTGCAAAGCTTTTTATATCTTCAAGACCCAGTTTTCCTAAAGCATAAGTTTCTAAAGAGTAATAATCACTCTCTTTTTTGATTGGCAAATACGACAGCCTTGAATTTAAATCTCTTTGAATAGTTCTAAGAGATACGCCAAACTCTTGGGCGAGTTCATTAGCTGTAAAGCTTTCAGCTCCATTGAACTTTGTCAAAATAAGAGCTAATCGTCGGGCTATTGTGTCATGTGATTTTTGCATTTGGAAAAGTTATGCAATCTAATTATTTATAAAATATCTCTCAATCCCGTCCGCCATTCCTAGAGCCAAAGATTTTTGATACGCCAAACTGGCCAATCTAGCACCCTCTTTCGGGTGAGAGATAAAACCTACTTCTACTAAAACGGATGGCATCTGCGCACCTACTAAAACCCAGAACGGACCTTCACGAACTCCTGCATCTGTCACATCATCATAACTTTTTTTCAGAGAACCCAACATGCCGCCCTGCAAATCTATAGCCAACTTATTGGATGCGACTATATTATGGCTGTTTATAGTATTTAAGAAACTCTCTTTACCATAAAAATTCATATCACTTATGTCGGCAGAGTTCTCGCTGGATGCGACTCTTTTTGCCCTCTCTGAGCGAGATTTAGACAAGAAATAGCACTCGATTCCATTTACTCTTTCAGCACTGCTTTTTTCTACGGCATTTGCATGAATAGAGACAAATATATCTGCATTTTTTTTATTGGCAAATTTGGTTCTATCACTTAATTTTACAAAGTCATCGCTGTCTCTTGTCATATGAACTTTGTAGCCACGGGATTTTAAAATATTTCTTAACTCTTTTGCAATTTGAAAAACAACCACTTTTTCTTTATACCCTTTGTATCCCGTTGCCCCTGGGTCATGCCCGCCATGTCCTGAATCAAGTACTATCACTTTGTTTTTATTCAAATGACTAGGTTTTACCGTATTTTTAACTGTTAAATTCGAAGTTTCTGATCCGATATTAATAATAACTTTATTGGATTCTACTGTAGAAGTCACTGCTAGTTTTTTACTATTTTCTACTACAAGCTGTAGTACATCGCCTCTGTTTTGCGTAAGCTTGATTTTATTGATGCCGGCTTTTCTTAGCTCTTTAGATTTAATAAGCGTTGCGCTGTAAATATCAAAGGTGTATATGTGTTGCTTGGTTTTAGCGTCATAGGAGGTGGCATTGTGAATCAGTGAAGAATCCAACTCCTGATCAAACTCTAAAACTAACGCCCCCTCTTCAAATTTTGCATTTTGTAATTTATTGATTGATTTAATTTCTATATTTTTATTTTCTTTATACTTTGCAGCGGGCTTTATCTCTGCCATAGGACTATTGTAAGATTTTTTAGTTTGCCCCTGTGGATTTAACATCTCTAAATCTTGTATATATCCCGAGACATCTATCTTAAGAGCGGAGCCACTCTTAATTATTCCTTCTAGCGAAGTAGCTTTTAATTTATTATCGCCACTCATAACCGAACGAAGATAGATACTTTTATAATCGTTATAAGCACTGAAAATATTAGTTTTAGTGCCTGTTTTCATCAGAGAGTCGGCACGGTTTATCGTTTCATTATCACTCAGAGCATGGAGAGAGAGGGTAAAAAGTAGAGCTAAAAGAAGAAGGCGAATCATCAGCGAACTATTCACCTTGCATTAATTTATGAAGCAACTCTTTTACAGAGATAATCTCTTTGAGTTTATACCCATTGGTACCTGAAAAAAAGAGTCCGGTTTCTAAATTGCCCTCATAAGCGTCACTCAGCCTGTCTGCAATACAAAAACCGACAGCTTTTGCCTCTTCTCCGCGATTACATGGAGAGACACAGTTAGAGATACATTTAATAGCCGGCCCTTCTCGCTTTTCAACCAACTCACTCAGATGCGTTCGCACACCCTGAGCCGGATACCCAACAGGAGAAGCCATAAGTTGTATATCCTCTTTTTTAGCATTAATAAGTACATTTTTAAAATTTATATGTGCGTCACACTCATGTGTTCCTATAAATCGTGTGCCCATTTGAACACCCGAAGCACCCAAAGAGAGCATCTGTTCAATATCACTTTTGTCCCAAACACCGCCTGCGGCAATAACAGGAATATTTCCCCACAAAGCAGCCTCTTCAACAACAGGTCTTACAAGGTTTTCAAGCTGATTTTCTTCCATGGCACACTGCTCATAAGTAAAACCTTGATGTCCTCCACTTTTTGGACCCTCCAACACCACTGCATCTGGAACTCTGTTATATCTTTGTTTCCATCTTTTGCAGATAATTTTGAGAGCCTTTGCAGAAGAGACGATTGGAACAAGTGCCACATCAGGATACCCTTCGGTAAACTCCGGCATGTTTGTAGGAAGCCCTGCTCCGGTTATAATTATGTCTATTCCGGCTTCACATGCATCTTTTACAACTCTACCGTAATCGTTTATCGCGTAGAGAATATTCGCAGCGAGAGGCTTATCGCCACAAATTTTTCTTGCATTTTTTATAATTGCGCCGAAACCTTCGGCTGAGTAGAAGTTCAGGGCATCAAGAGGTCTATCTGCAACCAATTTTTTAGAATGCACCTTGTTTTCATAGTAACCCGTTCCAACCGCACTAATTACACCAAGACCGCCCTCATGCGAAACGGTACCGGCCAATTTGTCCCAGCTGACACCAACCCCCATGCCACCTTGAACTATAGGCTTTTTTATTATATATTTACCGATTTTTAAAGACTTAAAACTCATTAGTTTACCTTTAATTTTGCAAATTTTCTTTTTCCGACTTGCAGTATATACTCACCACTTGAAAGTTGCAACTGCTCATCAGATATCTTTTCCTGATTTATTTTAACAGCACCTTGCTTAATATCTCTTCTAGCCTGAGAAGTTGAGGGTGCCATGTTACAATCTACCAAGGCTTTAGCAATCCAAATCTCTTCATCGCAACTAAATTCATCAATATCTGTTGGAATTTGGCTATTTGAGTGTACGCGTTCAAACTCATCTTTTGCATTTTGTGCTGCCTCTTTAGAGTGAAATCTCTCAACTATTTCCATTGAAAGCTCTTCTTTTATAGTTTTTGGATGAAGAGAACCATTTGCAACACCGCTTTTTAAAACTTCTATTTCATTCAAACTTTTTGCACTTAAAAGTTCATAATATCTCCACATGAGTTCATCCGAAATACTTAAAACTTTTCCAAACATATCATTTGGCGTGTCTGCAACACCGATATAATTATTTAAAGATTTGCTCATCTTTTGCACGCCGTCAAGCCCTTCTAAAATAGGCATCATTAAAACCGACTGCTCTTTTCCTATTTCGTAGGCGCGTTGAAGATGTCTGCCCATTAAAAGATTAAACTTCTGGTCAGTTCCGCCTATCTCAATATCACTTTTGAGATGAACACTGTCATACCCTTGAAGCAGCGGATAGATAAATTCACTGATTGAGATGGATGTCCCGCTTTTGTATCTCTTGTCAAAATCATCTCTTTCAAGCATTCTTGCAACATTATAAGTTGTAGTAAGAGAGAGCATGCCCGAAGCTCCAAGAGCATTTATCCACTCAGAGTTAAATACGACCTCTGTCATTTGCGGGTCTAAAATTTTAAATACCTGCTCTTTATAGCTTTTTGCATTCTCTTGAATCTGCAAGGCACTCAGTGTTTTTCTTGTAACACTTTTTCCTGTAGGGTCGCCGATTTGAGCCGTAAAATCACCTATTAAAAATTGGATTGTTGCACCATATTTTTGGAAGGTTGCAAGCTTTTGTAAAAGAACTGTGTGTCCGAGGTGCAAATCAGGTGCTGTCGGGTCAAATCCGGCCTTTACCGTATAAGTTTTCCCCTCCTCAAAATATGCTTTTAACAGCTTTTCAACTCTTTGAATATCAATAATTTCGGCACTGCCTCTTTGTATCTCTCTTAACGCTTCTTGCAACATCTTCATATTCCCAAATTTAATTTTTTATTATTTATACGCATCATCTGTTCTAATAAGATGGATTACTTTAATTTTTTGTTCAATTTTAACACGCAGTGAGTTAATATCCGCTTCTTTTGACTCAAATTCTATCTCACAATAGCGCGTACTTTCACTCTTGTTTTTTCCTAACTCTATTTGATTTATATCGATATTTAGCTTTACCAAAAAGTTTAAAAATTCTGCTAAAGTACCCATGCCGCTATGAAGTGAGACAATCATATTATAGTTATATATATTTTGTTTCTCCCACTTAACAAAAACCATAGCTCTTTTTTCTTTAAGATATTTGGCAGCACTTTTACACATTTTGTGGTGTACATGCACTTTGCCCTTCTCCAAAAAAGCCATTATTTCATCACCTGTTTTGGGATGACAACAGTAGTCAAAAACAACATCGCTTACATGCAGAGTACTGTATATCTCTAAACCTCGAATTGTGTATTGCTTTAATTTAAACCTATGTCTTGACAAAAAGCTTTTAAACCTGTTATTTTGACTTATCTCTTGAGTATATTTATAGATTACTTCGCGTAACTGTTCTATATCTGTAGGAATGGATGCTCTTTTATCACAGTTATGTCTATCAAACCACTCTTCTACTCTTGAACTGTTTAAATTCATGGCAGTTGCAACAATGTTTACACTGGACTTTAAATCTATGTCTCTTACCCTGGCATTACAGTTATATCTCATGTTTGTTTTTGCTTTAGATGTCTTTACGGCATCAATCCAGCTACATCTTGTAATCTTATTTTCACTCACTTCAATTTTGACTATATCGCCATTGTGAAGTTCGTTCAAGAGCGATGCCTTTGTTTTATTGATGAGAGCAGATTTTGCATTGTTACCGACATGCGTATGCACCGCATAAGCAAAGTCAAGAACAACCGCACCTTGAGGAAGAGTAAATACCTCTCCGGTAGGTGAAAAAACAGATATATCCTCGCTGTAGAGGTCATTTTTAATTAAATCATAAAAATCTTCTATAGACTCATTTTGATACCCTAAGTTATGTAACCAATCCAACTTAATGCTGTTATTTCCGCCGCTCTTATATTTCCAATGTGCCGCAACTCCGAGTTCTGCCGTTTTGTGCATGTCATAGGTTCTGATTTGAACTTCAAAAATAGCAGTATTATAAAAAACAGTTGTATGAATAGTTCTATATCCATTGTCTTTTGGAACCGCTATATAATCTTTAAATCTCGAAGAGAGCGGCTGAAAATGAAGATGAATAAGACCTAAAATATTGTAACACTTCACAGGGTCTGCTGTAAGAATTCTAACCGCTAAAAGGTCAAGAACCTCTTCTATACCGACACCTTTTCTCTGCATCTTCAGGTAGATTGAATAGCGGTGTTTTACACGAGAGAGTACTTCAAAATCATCATCGCAAAAACCGTTTTGGACTAGGATTTTAGTTATTGACTCTTTGAATTCATCGAGCTTCATCTCAATTGCATGATAATTTGTATCAAGATAGTTATCTATATGATGTTTCTCTTCTTTAAAAAGGTATGAGAAGCTTAAATCTTCTAATAAATTTTTCAAAAAAGAGATACCCAAACGATGTGCAATCGGAGAATAAACAACAAGTGTCTCTTCAGCTATTCGCTGCTGTTTTTGTTCTGAGAGAGCATCAAGAGTAAGCATGTTGTGGAGTCTGTCACAAAGCTTTACAACTAAAACTCTCACATCTTTGATGCTAGCCAAAAGCATTTTTCTAAAAGAGAGTGCTGATACAACCAATCTTTCATTTGAGTTTGAGGGTATTAACTCAGAATCTCTAATGGAATCAATTTTTGTAAGACCCTCAACCAAATGGGCAACATCGAGTCCAAAAAGTTCTCTAATCTCTTCTATGTTTACATGTGTATCTTCGACTATGTCATGCAAAAGTGCCGCAATAGCCATAGATTCATCGCCGGTTAAAGAACTAACAATAGCTGCAACTAAAATAGGGTGAAGGACATAGGGCAAACCACTTTTTCTGTACTGATTTTCATGTGCTTTTATAGAGTAATCAAGTGCACTCCGAAGAGAATCACTTGGAGTTATTTGTGAAAAAAGATATGCAGCTGCCGAGTCAACATCTACAAGATGTTTAACTTTCTCAATATCAACTTGACCCAGACTCAAGATATTACTTTTCTATATCTACAAAGCCTTTAACAACAATAAGGCCCTCAGCTAATTCCATCAAAGCCAAATCTGCAGCTTTAACCTTTTTTGGATCAATATTTAACTTACTTTTTGCACCGTTTAAAAGCTCATCTGATCTTTTTGATACAGCGAGTGCCAACTGGTAACGATCCATTTTTGGATTATTTTTTAAAACTTTAGCCGTTAATTCTTCTACTCTCATTTTTTGTTTCCTTGGGATTATTTTACTATCTAACGATTGAACAGTTTTGCATATTTCCATTTTGTAGAATATCTAAAAGATTGCCTTTTTTAAACATGTCGCATATCAATATCGGCAGTGAATTATCTTTTGCCAAAGCGATAGATGTGTCATCCATAACTTTAATATGATCACTCA
This sequence comes from Helicobacteraceae bacterium, assembly GCA_947498025.1. Taxonomy (GTDB): domain Bacteria; phylum Campylobacterota; class Campylobacteria; order Campylobacterales; family Sulfurimonadaceae; genus Sulfurimonas. The sequence goes on along the minus strand of CANMJR010000002.1, from coordinate 3,080 downwards.
GCGCTTGCTCATAAGTTAGCTCAGGCAATTTTACTGCATCACTGTATTTATGTGGGTCTTTGTCGTAAACACCATCCACTTTTGTCGCTTTGATTATAACTTCGGCACCTATCTCTACAGCTCTAAGCGTTGCTGCCGTATCTGTCGTAAAAAATGGGTTACCGGTTCCTGCACCAAAAATAACAACACGACCCTTCTCTAAGTGACGAACCGCACGGCGGTTAATGTAAGGCTCTGCAATCTGCTCCATTTTTATGGCAGTTTGCATACGCACTTCTAAACCCGCATGTTCACAAGCCTCTTGCATCGCTATACCATTGATAACCGTCGCAAGCATGCCCATATAATCTCCGGAAGTTCTTTTGATTATACCATCTTGCGCAGCCGTAACCCCGCGAATAATATTTCCACCACCGATGACAATGCCCACTTCAATTCCGGCATTTACTAATGACTTAATCTCCTGAGAGATATAGTTTAATATCTTGGTGTCAATTCCATGACCTGCTTCACCGGCAAGTGCTTCACCAGAAAACTTAACTAATACGCGTTTGTTAGCCATGATACACCTTATATATAAAATCCGCGAATTGTACTTAAATGTGTCTTTAAAAATGCTTTGAAAATCTATACTAAAGCCAAAACTCCATAAAATACGAAGAAATAATATTAGGAACTTCCTTATGCCATTCTCTTCTCTCGCCCTCTCCCCGAAAATTCAAAGCAGACTTAAAAAAATTGGCTTCAAAAAGCCCACTCCCATACAGGAAAAAGTGATTCCGCTTATTCTGGCAAAGAGTGATGTTATGGCGATGGCTCAAACCGGAAGCGGTAAAAGTGCAAGTTATATTCTGCCGATTTTAGAGCTTTTATCACGAAATAGATATGAGGGAAAAGCAAAAATAAAAGCACTTATTCTCACCCCGACAAGAGAGCTGACACTTCAGGTGGCAGAGGCGTTTAACAATTTTGGTGCAGAGTTAGATAAAAAGCCAAAGGTAGTGAGCGTTATCGGTGGAGAGGGGATTGGTGAGCAGCTTTACGCCATCCAGCAGGGGTGTGATATTTTGGTTGCGACCTCCGGAAGACTGCTTGATGTTGTAAGCAAAAAGCAGATGAATCTCTCTCACATTGAGTTCTTCGTTCTTGATGAAGCGGATAAAATGCTCAACCTTGGCTTTGCAGAAGAGCTTGAGCTTATACTTCAAGAGCTTCCAAAAAAGCGTCAAAACCTACTCTTCTCGGCAACCTACCCTCCAAAAATCTTGGCAATCGCTTCAAAAATCACACATGAACCTGTTGAAGTAAAAGTGGAGAGTGAAGAGCCGACCGTTGAGAGCGTTACCCAAAGAGCAATCGAGGTAAACCGCGAAAACAGAGGACCACTTCTTAGACACCTTCTTGAGAGTGAAAAATTAGAACATGTTTTAGTCTTTATGGCAAACAAAAGAGCCACAGACAACATTGCAGAGAAGTTTAAAAAGTATGGCTTCAGTGCAGAATCTTTTCATGGAGACCTCACACAAGAGGAGCGGAACTTTACTCTCGATGCTTTTAAAGCCAAAAAAATAAATATACTTTTTGCAACCGATATTGCGGCAAGGGGACTGGATATAGAGAATATCTCCTGCGTCGTCAATTTTGATTTGCCACGCTCTCCGACCGACTATATCCACCGTATAGGAAGAACGGCCAGAGCCGGAAAAACAGGTACCGCAATCTCTTTTATAGCCCATGAAGATAGAGAGCATTTTGCTGTTATTCAAAAAAAGTGTCATGTAAACATTGCTCTAGAGCAGATTGAAGGATACAAAATAAAAGGCGATGCACCTATAAAAGAGAGAGGAGCGGCGCCTGTAAAAGGAAAAGGAAAAAGTAAAAAAGATAAAGCCAGAGAAAAGGCACTGCAATCAAAGTAAAAAAATAGTTTACTGACAGCCGATATTAAATAACTACGGCTATAATTTTCAAAACTAAATTTAAACCAATCAAAAAGGATACACATGTCAAAACTTCTACCAACTGTTATCGGCTGCTTAGGGCTTCTTGCAACTTCAGCTATGGCTGAGGGTGCACTCAAAAGTCAACAACAAAAAGCCGGTTATATTCTCGGGCTAGAAATAGGCAAACAGCTTGTCATCTCAAAAGATGACCTCGACCTGGAAGCTATGAATCTTGGTCTTAAAGATGTCTTTTCCGGTGCGAAACCTAAACTTACAAATGAAGAGATGAGTAAGGTTATGATGAGCTATGAAGAGAGCAGAAAGACGAAAGAAAAGGCAATGTTAGACAAATTTATGGTGGAGAATAAAAAGATGGGTGATGCTTACTTGGCCGCAAACAAAAAGAAAGAAGGTGTTGTAACACTCGATAGCGGTCTTCAGTACAAAGTATTGAAATCCGGAACAGGAAAAGTGTCGCCAAAAGCTACAGATACGGTTGTGACACATTACCACGGAACATTAATCAATGGAACTGTTTTTGACAGCTCTTATGAAAGAAATGAGCCTGTTACATTCCCGGTAAGCGGTGTTATAAAAGGGTGGACGGAAGCTCTGCAAAAAATGAAAGTGGGAGATAAATGGCAACTCGCTATTCCATCCCATTTAGCCTACGGGGAGAGAGGTGCGCCTCCAACAATCACTCCGAATGCTACACTTATTTTTGATGTAGAACTTTTAGAGATAAAATAACTTCTTCTATAGTTGGCATGTGGAACTTCCACATGCCAACTAATTTGGCTTTAAAAAAAAAGAAAATGAATTAAAGTGTGTATGACACCTATTTCTCTTCCTGTGTTTTGTTAGGTACTTGGCTATTTTTTTGTTTGTTCAATGTGTAATATTTCACCTAATATTAAATATGTATTTAAAAATAATGATTTTGCTTCTTCTGCACTAACTTCACTATGTACAGCAGTTGAAACTCTAATATCACGGCTGTTTCATACTAAAATATTACATAACTTCTGAATATTTCCGCCAATCATACGAATAGCTTGAGGAAAATTAATAAAGTTTTCTCTTCTAAGCACATTCATTGCAATATTTCTAACAATCGAAAAATTAGTCGGGGCATTG
>CANMJR010000001.1 GCA_947498025.1 Helicobacteraceae bacterium | reverse complement strand
GACGAGCGAAGCAACGCAGCAAGTGCGTCGCTATTTTAGTTTTTAGATGTGTCTACGATTTTGTTGTTTGCTATCCATGGCATCATTGTTCTAAGTTTAACGCCTGTCTGCTCGATTAATGAAGCCTTTGCATTTGCACGCTCAGCATTCATTCTTGGGTATCCTGCTTGACCTTCAAGAATAAAATCTTTTGCAAATCTTCCATCTTGAATCTCTTTTAAAATCTCTTTCATGGCAGCTTTACTCTGCTCATTGATAACGCGTTTACCTGAAACATAATCACCATACTCGGCAGTGTTAGAGATTGAGTATCTCATGTCGGAAATTCCGCCTTGGAACATTAAATCAACAATCAATTTAAGTTCATGTAAACACTCAAAGTATGCAAGTTCCGGTGCATAACCAGCTTCAGTTAAAGTTTCAAAACCAGCTTGAACTAAAGACACAGCTCCACCACAAAGAACAGCCTGCTCTCCGAAAAGGTCAGTTTCTGTCTCATCTTTGAATGTTGTCTCAATAATTGCAGTTCTACCGCCACCAATTGCAGAAGCGTAAGAAAGAGCTAACTCTCTCGTTTTACCGCTTGGATCTTGACCGATAGCAATTAAATCCGGAATACCGCCACCACGAACAAATTCAGAACGAACTGTATGTCCAGGAGCTTTCGGAGCAATCATAGTTACATTAATATTTGCTGCCGGATGGATTCTTCCGTAGTGAATGTTAAAGCCATGTCCAAAAGCGATAGTTGCACCATCTTTTAGGTTTGGAGCAATTTCATTTGCATAAATTTCTGCCTGATTTTCATCCGGAAGAAGAATCATAACCAAATCAGCTGCCGCAGAAGCTTCAGCAACAGTCATAACCTGAAAGTTTTTAGCTTCAGCTTTAGCCCAAGAAGAGCCACTCTTGCGAAGACCGATAATAACTTCTACTCCGCTATCTCTTAAGTTTTCAGCGTGTGCGTGCCCTTGAGAACCAAAACCAATCATTGCAACTTTTTTGCTTTTGATGAGTTCTATATTACAATCTTTATCGTAGTAAACAGTTAATGCCATTGTATATCCTTGCATAATATTAAGCTTAAGCTTATAAAAAATTTGTCGCATTATACTAAAATAAAGCAAAAACTTTTATAATACCGAAAATTTACACGCACGTTCGGAGTTCTAAATGAAAAAATTCAACCTTTTTAAAGAGATAATAGTCGTAAACAAAGCATCTCTTCTTGGAGCAATCAATGCATCAAAATCCTACGCAATCGATATTTATGGAGAGATAAAGTATGAACCATTTAAAGAGAGTGATATTTTAATCTATCAAGGCAATCATATTCCACATACCGCAAGTACTTTATTACCTAATGTAAAACCTTCACTCGAAGCCGTATTAGGTAAAAATTATCAGGTTGTAGAGGATGATGATAGAGTGCTTATAAAAGCCTTTTCTAATTGGCAAGAGATAATCAAACTAAATGCTCACAGAGCCTCTTATGACGATACAACGGGGGACGGTGTGGCAGAATTTTCCAATAAAGAGTTGGAAGATATTGGCTGGCATGCGACTGAGTTTAATATAAACTATAGAGTTTTGGTTGAGCTTTTAGAAGAGAGATGCGAAGGGATTTTGCTCTGCATAGAACAAGAGGAACCTTATCAGTTCAGCGGTCTTGGATTTTTAAGTGATATTGCACATGTGCCCGAGCAAAGTGACAAATGCCCTCGGGGTGCCAAAGAAGTTTTGTATGAATATTGCCAAAACGAAATAAAAAAGTTGATGGCAGAGGATGAAGATTATAAAAAAGAGAATCTAACCGATGATGAACTAGAAGGTGCGGAATTTTTTAAGCTTATTTAATTCTTTCGTATTTATACGAAAGTTTTAGGGGGTTGCAAGGGACATCTCGGACTCATTCTGTGCTTTTATATGGCATAGAACACACGTGTTCGTTTTAGTGTTTAAGCGTAGTTCTCAAAAATCTCTGTAAAATAATCATGGCTGAGATGGAATCCACTCTTCCATCTCGAATCTGTTTTATCTCGCCCTTCATCATACTTTCTGCTTCTTTAGAGCTTCCTGCTTCATCTTGATAAAAAACTTCACCCTTAAAATCAACCAAATTCATGAAATGTGCAATGCGCCGTCTCATCTCATCTTCACTGCTCCCGCCAAGCGGTACTCCAACAACTACAGCGTCCACTTCCCACTCATCCAAAACTTTTTTGACATCTTTTGAAGCTTGCTCTCTGTTTTTTCTCTGCACGGCAGGGAGAGGGGTTGCTATATCTTTATGTGCACTATAGGCTAAGCCAATTCTTTTTAGTCCTAAATCTATTGCAATATACTTCATTATTTTCCTAGGCAAAAAGAGCCGAACATCTTCTCTAACATCTCATCATTTTCAAAAGGTCTAGTAATATTTGCCATCTCTTTTACCGCCTCATTGAGATGAAAAGAGAAAATTTCAAGTTCTTGATTAGCTAGCGGTGCAAAAGCTTCATCAATATTTTTTAGAGTTTTCTCTACCGCAGAAATTTGTCTTTGAGATATGAGCATAATCTCATCGGATGCGTTCGTTCTATCCATTATGCTTTTTAAAACTTCTACTAAAGAATTAACACTCTCTTTTGAGTTAACTTCTAAATCAAATTTTAAATCCACATGCCAAAGTTTCGGTTCTAAATCTATTTTATTTTTTACAAAAATAACTTTTTTATTTGTGCTATTTTTATTGATTAAAGAGACTATTGTTTCATCTTCTGCATCAAACTCTCTGCTTGCATCAAATAGTGCCACGACTATATCGCTTTGTTCTATAGCTTCGAGTGAACGCTCAATGCCAATGCGTTCTATCTCATCATTTGCCTCACGGATTCCCGCAGTATCAACTATACGAATCAGATGCGTTCCGATTTTTACCTGCTCTTCGATTGTATCTCTTGTTGTTCCTGCAATAGAACTGACAATTGCACGATTGTAATTGAGGAGTGCATTCAAGAGTGAGCTTTTACCGACATTCGGTTTACCGACAATAGCTACTTTAAAGCCCTGCATAAGCCCTTCTCTGGCTCTGCTCGCATGCAGCGTCTCTTCTAAACTCTTCTTTAAACTATTTAACTTAGCCTCAATTTGAGCAACCAAATCTTCTGGTAAATCCTCTTCTGCATAATCAATGCTCACTTCAGAGTAGGCCAAAATATGGATAATTTCATCGCGTATTTTTTCTATAAACTCTTTGAGTTCACCTTTCATTTGACGAGCCAGTATTTTAGCTGCATCTTCACTTTTTGCTTCTATAAGCTGTGCTATCGCCTCAGCCTCACTCAAATCTATACGACCGTTAAAGAATGCTCTTTTGCTGAACTCACCTGCGGTTGCCAGCCTTGCTCCACATGAAAGCGTTGCTTTTAGAATACTCTGGGCAACTATAAAACCGCCATGGCACTGTATTTCTACAACATCTTCGGCAGTAAAAGAGAACGGCGCTTTGAAATAAATAACAATTGCTTCATCTATAAGTTCGTTTTGCTGATTATAAAGGGTTGTCAGAGTTGCATGTCGCGGAGTAAAATCTGTTTTTGCCGTTAATTTTTTTGCGATTTCTAAGGCTCTGTTACCGCTTACTCTTATGATAGCAATAGAGCCTATGCCGTTGGCTGTTGCAACGGCAGAGATTGTGTCTGTATTCATTTATTAATTTGTATGATAATCATTAATAATAATATATTTTAGCCCATCTCGAGTTGAGCGGATTACTACATATTTATTAGGATACTTTTCACGAAGTTCTTTCAGGGCAATCTGTACCAAAACTCCATCAAGTATTTTAGTTTGCGCTTTTCCATCTCTTTCGATATTTTCACAAACATTTACCAAATATCTTAAAACTGCTTCTTCCTGATTCTTTAAAAACTCTGCAATTTCTAGACGAAGCTGTATCTGATATTTTGTATTAATCCAGTTAAATATCATATATGAAAGTGCTTTATATCTGTAGCCCTCTTTTCCGATTAAAAGCGCAGCGTCTTCACCTTTAAATTCCATCAGCAATGTATTTTCATCATAAACACTTACATCTATTTTATCTATATTAAAGCAAGTTAAATCAAAAAGTACATTTACCTCTTTTTCAACTATTGCAGCAATTTCTAAAATATTCTCTTTTGCTGCAAGATCTTCTTCATCATCATAATCTGCTAAATAGGAAGAGACATCCTCTTCATAATCATCTTCATCTTGTATGCTTACAAAAGAAGCCGGCATAATAGTGTCGTTTAAAATTGTGTGCGAAACTTGCTGCTTTAAATCCTGTTTCTCTTTTTTAGGTTTTTCAACCTGTTTTTTTATATAAGGGTTAACTTCTACTCTTTTTTCTTCTTTAGGCAGCTCTTTTTTTTCTTCTTTAGGTAATTCTACAACTCTTTCAACCTTAGCTACCTCTTTATGTACAATTGGTGCCGGTGTCTCTTTCATGTCTCTAGTAGCTACGATAATAGCATTTTTCTTGAACAGACCAAACACACCCCTGCTTGGAACTTGCACTACCTCTATTTTCAGTTCAGTTACGGAGCAGTTAAGAGCGGTCGAAGCATCTTTGTAAGCGGCCTCAAGCGTAGGTGACTCTATCTTAATCATCTTTTTTCTCCGTCACTTCTTTTTTCTCATGGTGTGCATGCGCTGCTATCTCTGCATCTTTTGCATTTTTAAACTGCTGATTAACTATAAACTGTTGCGTAATTGAGAAAAGATTATTTACAAACCAGTAAAGAACCAAACCTGACGGGAACGTTAAGAAGAAGAATGTAAATATAATCGGTAAAAATTTAAAAACTTTCTCTTGCATCGGGTCTGTAAAATTGTTTGGTGTAAGCTTTTGTTGATAATACATTGATGCACCCATAAGAATAGGTAAAATGTATAGATGATCCATTTTTGAAAGGTCATGAATCCAGAACATCCATGGAGCTCCCTGAAGCTCAACCGCATTTAATAGTACACGATAAATTGCAAAAAAGACAGGAATTTGTAAAATCATTGGCAGACAACCACCAAGCGGGTTTGCTCCATGTTTTTTGTACATATCCATAACCGCTGCATTCATGCGTTGCGGATCACCTTTATATTTCGCTTGAAGCTCTTTGATTTTCGGTGCAATATCTTTCATTTTTTGCATAGAAACCATACCCTTGTAGGTCAAAGGGTAGAGAATAACTCTAATGATTAATGTGAGAGCGATTATAGACCAACCCCAGTTTCCAAATATACTATATAACCATGATAAAAGCTGAAAAAGTGGTTTAGATGCAAATGTAAACCAACCATATTCTATTGCATTTGTTAAAACAGGATTTATACTCTCGAGTATTTTATAATTTTTTTGACCAATATAGCCGCTGAACTTCATTGACTGAAGAGATTCAAAATAGACAACCGGATTACTGTCTTTATCTCGCTCCACTATAATATTTGTGTCGGTCGCAAAACCATACATGATTGTTGCAGAATATTGATCAAATGCGGAGATAAGCTCAACACCGGAAAAAGATTTTCTTCCCTCAGCATCGCCGTCTGCAACTATTGTAACCAACTTATCATCCGTATATACCATGGCACCTGAGACGGTCATCATCTGTTCTGTAATCTTCGGTCTCTGACCTAAATAGACAAAATATTTTTTATCTTGTGAAACATTTACTACTGCATCATAATGTCCATCTGCATAAAATGTAAGCTCTTTTGTCACTACTAAATCTGATAGCTTCTGAGTCAAAGTCACTTTTTGAGGAGCATCCTCTACCGTTACTTCTGATGCACTTGCGCTATATACAACTGTTGTAGCTTCTTTATTAATAGCATCGTCTAAAAATCTTACAAAAAGCGGCTTAGTTCCAAAAGCAGGAATAAGCTGCGCATGGTGTTCCTCCTTATCATTATACATCTCTTGAAGTAGTTCTTTTGAAGAGATACGCCCTAAAGTATCTATTTTCAAAATAAAATTTTTATTTTTGATAGTTGCAATAGTACTCGAAGCACTCTGAGCTATTTTTTCTTGCTCTGAGATAGCATGACCTGTTGCTTCTTCAACCTTTGCTGCAACTGCTGTTGCTTCATTATTTTGTGAATCTTTTTTTATCTGAACATTTTGGCTCTTCTGAGCATCCGCTACCTCTGGTTTTGCTGGTGGAAAAATTGCTGTATAAGCTACGAAAAAAACAACCGACAATACTACGGCTACTATCAATCTTTGATTTGCTGACATTTTATCTAACACGACTACCCTTTATAGGAAAAATTTTTTATGATATAAAAACGGTTTTTTTTATTTGGAACCAGCCAATATTTTATAGAACCAACCCCTAGTTTTGCGGGCTTACAAGATAGTTTATTGAGCAAAGGATACTCTATTCCACCATCGAATAATTGATTGCAACGGAGTATTCTAGTAAAAGAGTTGTAAAAAGCACTTGAAATGGAGTTATTTTCGAAGTTAAGTCGTGCAAATTCGCTACATGATGGGTAATATCTACAACTTCCAAAGCCAACAAGGGTAAAAAACTTCTGATAAAGCCATAAAAGTTTAAGTAAGAAAATTTTAATCATAGCAAAATTGTGTCCGCACGACTGAGGATTTTTTTAAAATCACTGTTTAAATTTTCAAATGGGATTTCTGGGGTTACTTGCTTTGCAACAAATATATATGTGCCGTCTTTAAGTGTTTTAGAATATTCACAAAACAGAGCTCTTAATCTTCTCTTAGCTCTATTTCTCTTTACTGCATTACCAATTTTTTTGGTTGCGGTAAATCCTACCTTGTGAATTCCTTTTTGAGGAAGAAAGAAGAGTACAACACTGTTTGAATGCTGACTTTTTCCTTTGTTATAAATATACTGAAACTCACGATGCTGTTTCAGCGTATTAAAACCGCCTAAACTGTCAATCTTTTACGACCTTTTGCGCGACGTCTATTGATTACTCTACGACCATTTTTAGTAGCCATACGAGCTCTAAAACCATGGCTTCTTTTTCTAGGCGTATTATGGGGTTGGTATGTTCTTTTCATTGACATATCCTTATATAATTTTAAGAGCGCAATTGTATAAAAAAATTACTTAAAGCGCGGTTAAGGTTACAACAACTATTGAACTAAGAACTCTTTTAAAGACTCATTTAGTGACTGATTAAATGAATTTGAAGTATCAAATATCTTCTCTTTTGCTCCAACATGACAATCTCTACAGCTTTGAATAACATCATGCTCTTTCACATTTGCAGAATTAATCTTTTTCATTGAGTGGCATGCGAAGCAATCTGCCCCGCAATCAGCGGTTTTATTTGGATTTGGTGAGTGACATTTTATACATGTGAGCATGGACTTGTGTCTTACGTCCTCTTTTATAGTAGGGACTAACTTCGGGTGACATGTTAAACAGTCACCCGTACATGCAAGCAGTAAATTACTAAAGAGTATCAGGGAGGCTAAATATTTCATAGCGAAATTATAACCTCTCTTTTATTTACGATACCGTTACTTTTATCTCACCGTTTTGAGCATCAAAAGTAACTTTTGAGCCCTCCTCCACTTTGCCTTCTAAGATTAAATCTGCTAGACGGTCTTCAACTATTTCATAAAGAGCTCTTTTTAGCGGTCTAGCACCATATACAGGGTCAAAACCGGCTTCTGCAATATATGCCTTTGCCTGTGAAGTCAGGGTGAGTTCTATGTCTCTCTGCTCTACTTTTTTAGATATATCTGCAAAGAAAATATCAACAATTCCCATAATTTGTTCTTGTCCAAGTGCATTAAAAATGACTATATCATCCAGACGGTTTAAAAATTCCGGCTTAAAAGCTTGTTTTAATTCACCCATAACCATTGCCTGAAGTTCATCAGAATTTTTATTATTGATTATTTTATCACTTGCAATATTTGAGGTTAAAATTATAATCGTGTTTGTAAAATCAACCGTCACACCTTTATTATCGGTTAATCTTCCGTCATCTAAAACCTGAAGTAACATGTTAAAAACATCGGGATGCGCCTTTTCTACCTCATCAAAAAGTATGACACTGTATGGCTTTCTTCTCACCGCTTCTGTGAGTTGTCCGCCCTCTTCGTACCCCACATACCCCGGAGCTGCTCCCACCAAGCGGGAAACGGAGTGTTTTTCCATGTACTCACTCATATCTATTCTTATAAGTGCTTCTGGACTGTCAAAGAGAAACTTTGCCAAAGTTTTGGCTGTTTGCGTTTTACCTACACCGGTTGGACCCAAAAATAGAAAGCTGCCAATAGGTGAAGTAGTGTCTGAGAGACCTGCTTTATTTCTTTTTATTGCGCGGGCTACGGCATGCGTAGCCTTCGTTTGACCAACCACTTCTTTATTTAATTCATCTTCAATGTTTAAGATTTTATCTTTATCGCCTTGAAGCATTTTGTTTACAGGGATTCGGGTCCATCTTGAAACTATAGAAGCTATCGCCTCTTCATCAACACTATTTTTAAGAAGAGTCCCAGCCTCTTGGAGTTTTTCCCAATTCTCATTTACTCTTTTCTCTTCCGCCAAAAGTGCCGGTATTTCACCATATTCTATCTCTGCAGCACGGTTATATTCTGAACTATTTTTTGCACTTTGAGCCTCTCTTTTTTTAGCTTCAATATCCATTTTTATAGATGAGATTTTTTCAAATACCTCTTTTTCAGTTGCAAATTGAGCCTCAAGTGAGCGAACCTTTTCATCAACATCTGCCAACTCTTTTTTAATCTCTTCTATTCTCTTCTCATTAGCAGGTGTTTTCTCCATCTTTAGAGCTTCTGTTTCTACATGCAATTCTGAGCGTTTTCTTTTTGCAGCGCTCAGAGCGTTTGGCTCAGATTCTATCTGCATTTTAAGCTCAGCTGCCGCCTCGTCAATAAGGTCAATTGCCTTGTCCGGCAAAAATCTATCTGCAATGTATCTATCAGAGAGCCTAGCAGCAGCGACCAAAGCACTATCGGTAATAGTTACATTATGATGTGTCTCAAGTCGCCCTTTTATGCCTCTTAAAATCTGCAGTGATTGATTCACCGTCGGTTCACTTAGGTTAATAGGTAAAAATCTTCTCTGAAGTGCCGCATCCTTTTCAAAATATTTTCTATACTCTTTGAGTGTTGTTGCTCCGATAGTGTGCAACTCTCCACGGGCTAATGCCGGCTTTAAAATGTTAGCTGCATCCATGCTTCCTTCACTCGCACCCGCTCCGACAATCGTATGAATCTCATCTATAAATAAAATGATATTTCCGCTCTTCTTAACCTCATCTATAACAGCTTTGAGTCTATCTTCAAACTCTCCTCTGTATTTTGCACCGGCAATCAATGCGCTCATGTCAAGTGCGACGACTCTTTTATTTTTTAACGAAGTCGGAACATCTCCGTTATAAATCTTCTGGGCTAGTCCCTCAACCAAGGCTGTTTTGCCAACTCCCGGTTCACCCAAGAGAATAGGATTATTTTTAGTTTTGCGGATTAGTATCTGCATCATACGGCTAATCTCTTCATCCCGTCCAATGACAGGCGAGAGTTTTCCGCTAGCCGCCTCTCTTGTCAAATCGATACCGTACTTTTCCAAACTTTCAAGAGTCTCATCTGAGCTTTGAGACTCTATTTTAGCTCCGCCTCTTGAGGCCTGGATATTTTTTTCTAAATCCATTAAATTTATATATTTTGATAATATGGACGAGAACGGCTCCTTCTTTAAATTTGCCAAAAGATATGTATCAACGGCTAAATAGGTGTCCCCATTTTTTGTCATGACACCGGTGCCATTTTCAAGTGTTGCAACATAGCTCTTAGATAGTTTAATATTTTCTTTTGAGACACTCGAAGATTTCGGCAGTTTCTGTGCCAAACTCTTTACATCCAGTTCAATTGCAGCTTTATCAATGTTCATTTTGTTAAACATCTGATTTAGTAAGGAGTTAGAATTTACTAAAAGTGCCCATAAAAAATGGAGCGAGTCAACCTCTTGATTTTGGTTATGAAGAGCCAAAGAGACCGATGACTCAATTGCCTCCGTCATATTGTGTGTTAGTTTTTCAAAAATATTACTCATAAATTATCCTTTAAATTAATATAAAATAATTATATCACTTTGAGTGTGACTGTGTCAAGTTTATTTAGTCTTAACTGTTTTTTGTGACTCAACCTTCTTTTTATATCGCTTTAACATACTAGCATTTCCACTCACGCCTCCGCTGTGAATATACAAAATTTCTTCGCTTGTCTGTTCTAGCAAAACCTTCCACAAGTTAGGTGCATAAAGTAAATCAAATTCAACCCCAGAGCTTAATATTTTTTTGTATATCTCTAAAAATTCTGGATAGAGCTTTGCAAAGTGATACTTTTTAGCTGGCTCTAAAATAATTAAGTTTTTTGGTATCGCATAGAGTGCATTCATCTGCTCTTTTAAGTAAACTGAATCCCCGACACAAGGAGTTGTGTATATTTTATACTCTGGAAGTGCCAAAGCTAAAAAAAGTGCTGTTGTCCCGGTGCCTGATGGAGTTGCCAAAGCTTTCAGATTTAAATTTGCTTCTCTAATCTCTCGTGCTAAAACTTCTAATCCCTCTTTTGCACTTGCGTCTGCTCCACCTTGATCTATAATGTAAGTTTTTTCATCTAAATGAATTCTAAGAGATGCAATATACTCTTTATAATACGCTTCTTCTATTTCCACGTGCCGCATTCCTAAAGAGATTGCATGAAAAAAGTTTCCCTCGTTTTGCTCTTTTTGAAGAGTGCTCAGTGGCTTTGTATAGTAAGTAAATTCCCACTCTTTTTCTTTGCACATGGCTGCAATTGCAAGCATCGCGTTCGATTGAGTTCCGCCGTAGGAGATGATTTTGTTATATTTTTCTTTGGGTGTTTTTAAAAGTATGTAGAGTTTGCGGTATTTATTTCCTGCTAAAAAAGGGTCTATTAAATCATCTCTTTTAACATAAAAATCCCTTCCATCTAAGGCAATCTTAGATATCGGAGATTTTTGCATAAAATTTATTATTTAATGGTAGCTTTTTTTTGCAGTGCTTCCATTTTTGTTTTCATAACTGTCTTAAATTTTTCCATTTTAAGTCTTTGGTCTATGAATGATTTAACTTCTGTGAAAGCTCTTGCTGTTTCAGGTTTTTTATCTTCAAGATAGATAACATGATAGCCAAACTGTGTCTGTACAGGCTCTGCAGTTATAGTTCCTACTTCCATGCTAAATACTTTATCATTAAATGCCGGAACCATTTGACCTTGAGCAAAATAACCTAAATCACCGCCCTTTTCACCGGTCGGTCCAGTAGATTTAGCTGTAGCAGTCTCTATAAATTTATTTTTTAGAGCTTCACCTTTTAAAGATTTTAGCTCTGCTATAACTATTTTTGCTTCCTCTTCTGTTTTTACCAAAATGTGACGAGCATGTACACTCTCTTTTTCATTGAACTCTTCTTTGTTTTTGTCATAGTACTCTTTGAGCTCTTTTTCAGATACAACTACCTTATCAAGCTCTTTTTTCTGCCAAACCTGAATAGCTAGCTCTTTTTTAATTCTTTCCTTAACTTTTTCATACTCTTCTTCAAACTCTTTTGATTTAAGTATTCCAGTCTCTTTTGCATCAGCAAATACTAATTCTTTTGCTACTAATTGATCTAATACCTGCTTTCTAAATTCTGCTTGCTTGTCTGCAGGCACTTGGTTAAATCTACCTTGTGTTGCATTCATCAATTCTGTATCTACATCTTTTTGTGTAATTTCTACGCCATTTACAGTTACAAGCCCCTGAGCATTTAAAAGTGAGCCAGCCAATAAAATTGCCGATAATATCTTTGTTCTAGTCTTCATGTGATGGAATATCCTTGTGTGTAATCGTATTTTAAGTTCAAGAGTTTAGTAAGATTATGCTAATGGATATTAAACAAACTTAACTTTTTAGAGCTATTTACTAATGTTATACACAAAAACGAACGCGTCCGTTTTGGTAGCAGGGACTAAAGTCCCTACAACCCCCTAAAGCTACGAAAAACTTTGTTTTTCGAGAATTACAAAGGTTTTTAAGAGTAGAATTTCATTATGAAAAAAGTAACAAAACATGATATTGCAGTTATCCATCAACTTTTTATTGAGAGATATAGTGATGCGGTTACTGAGCTTGCTTATAAAAATGCCTATGAATTAGTGGTCGCCGTTGCCCTTTCAGCCCAATGTACCGATAAAAGAGTAAACCTTATTACGCCTGCACTTTTCAGCAAATATCCAAATCCGCATGCTCTTGCTAATGCAGATATAGAAGATGTAAAAAAGGTTATAAACAGCTGCTCATTTTTTAATAACAAGGCTAAAAACCTTATAGAGATGGCAAAAAGAGTTGTTGAAGTGTATGGCGGTGAAATTCCTATGAACGAAAAGGAGCTTATTACGCTCGCAGGTGTAGGACAAAAAACAGCGCATGTTGTAATGATAGAATATACAGGTGCAAATCTTATGGCAGTTGACACGCATGTTTTTAGAGTTTCTCATAGGCTTGGTCTGAGCGATGACACAACTGCAACTAAAACAGAGGCAACCCTTGTTAAAAAGTTTAAAAACAACCTACATGCGCTGCATCAGGGGATGGTTCTTTTTGGTCGTTATATATGCAAGGCAAAAAATCCAAAGTGTGAAGAGTGTTTTTTAACTCAGTTTTGCAAGACAAAAGAAACATTCAAAGTTTAGCAGGTATAATTCTTTTTATGACAAAAACAGCACTATTACTCTTAACAACTTTTCTATTTACGGCATGTTTTAACAAACATGGAGTGTCTGCCAAATACTATAGCGACTGCGAAGAGTACTATGACTTGCAAGGGTACTACCACAAAGAGTGTGGTAAAGGTGATATAGTTACATACGAAGAGGCAGGTGAGGCTACCAGACAAGCTGCCAAAGCCACTGGCAATGGTATCAGTTCGGCTGCCAATGCCGGCGGAAAAGTTGTCGATACTGCCAAGGATGCCGGCGGAAAAGTTATCGACACAGCTAAGGATGTTGGTGGAGCGGTTTATGATTATATTAGATAAATTTACTTTATAGCGATAAAAGTAGCAAAATTCGCCCAGCGAAACACTACCTCGCAGTGGGAGAAGCCGCAGCTCTTTGCCATTCTAATATTCTCATCTTCGCTGTATGGAACCAGCACATTCTCCAATGCTTCCCTTTTTTGGACAATCTCATACTCTGAGTACCCTTGTTCTTTTTTGAAATCGTAATAGCACTCAATTAAATCTTTGTTGAGCTTTGAATGGTGGCTTATTACCTTTTCACTGAAGATGAATAGTCCCTCTTTTTTCAGAGAGTTTGAAATCTTTTTTATGAGCTCCTCTCTCTTAAGCGGGCGAATAAACTGCAGAGTGTAGTTACTGATGAAAACATCCGCCATTTCATATTCATACTCCAGAATATCAGCATATTTCACCTCTATTTTTGCACCATAAGCTTCACACTTTTTTTTGGCTTGTTTTAGCATGGCTTCTGAGTTGTCAAGACCTATCAAGGTGGCTTCACACTCCAATTTTCTATGTATATTTAGAAGCAACGAAGCAGTCGAGCAACCTAAATCATAAAGAACACTGCCATCTTGCAGCCGCTTTAATGCAAAAAACTCTGTTATTTTCTGAGACTCTCTATAAAAAGGAACGCTTCTTTGGAGCATATCATCAAAGACTGCTGCAACCTCCTCATCAAATTCAAACTGTTTTTTTATCGGTTTTGTAAATACTTTATCATTCATGCCCGAATTTTAACTAAAACATAATAATATGTTTCTAAATAAATGAGGAAAATGGACGATGAATTTTAATATTGCAACTTGGATGATGCTCTTTTTTATACTCTTTATGATTATCGGCTTGTGGAAAATTTATGCGTTTTTGCCAAATAGAGAGTTAGCAGATGATGACATGACAAGAAGCTCACAAGAAGAGCTGATGCAGCTTATGCTTAAAGTGATAAAAGAAAACGAGGATACAATAACTCCAGCTGAGTTATATGAAAAAATGAAAAGCGACGCAGATTTTGATGCAAAGCACTTTTGGAGATTTAATCAAAACAGGGTAAATCAACTCTTAGAACTGTACTACTTACAAAATCCTCATGTATCGCTGCTGCTACATAAGCACCCCCGGGAGGAGGGAGAGATGTAAAAATAGCAGAGCTGAGATTCTAGTATTAATTTCTACCCATCGCATTGAGATTTGCATACGCCTCTTCCAAGCGTGCAATCAGAGTCTCTTGCCCTGCTCTTAGCCATTTTCTAGGGTCGTAATATTTCTTGTTTGGTTTGTCATCGCCCTCTGGGTTTCCAATCTGACCTTGAAGATAGTCACGATTTTTTTCATAATAATCTTTAACACCAACCCACGTTGCCCACTGTGTATCCGTGTCAATATTCATTTTTATAACACCATAGCCGATTGCTTCTGCAATCTCTTCAGGAGCCGAACCTGAACCGCCGTGAAAAACAAAGTTTACAGGCTTTTCGCCAGTTTTAAATTTTTCTTGAATATATTTTTGGGAGTTATTCAAAATTTTTGGAGTTAAAACAACATTGCCCGATTTATAAACCCCATGAACATTCCCAAACGAGGCTGCTATTGTAAAGTTTGGTGAAATTTTATTTAACTCTTCATAAGCATAAGCTACATCTTCCGGCTGAGTATAAAGAAGTGCATTATCGATACTGCTGTTGTCAACACCATCCTCTTCTCCTCCGGTCACGCCAAGCTCTATCTCGAGACACATGCCAATCTTACTCATTCTTTCTAAGTATGTTTTACAAATTGCTATATTCTCTTCCAATGGCTCTTCTGAGAGGTCAAGCATATGGGAGGAGTAAAGCGCTTTGCCTTGAACAGCAAAATATCCCTCTCCTGCGTCAAGAAGTGCATCTATCCAAGGAAGAAGTTTTTTAGCTGCATGGTCAGTATGAAGAATAACAGGAACTCCGTAAGCCTCTGCCATCATGTGAATATGAATCGCACCCGAAACTGCTCCGGCTATTGCTGCTTTTTCATGTTCATTGCTTAGACCTTTACCGGCATAAAATGAGGCTCCACCATTACTAAACTGAATAATTACCGGAGATTTTACTTTTGCAGCAGCTTCTAAAATAGCATTTACAGAATCTGTTCCGATAACATTTACAGCAGGTATTGCAAAGCCCATCTCCTTTGCATGTGCATAAACCTTTTGTACATCCTCACCAAAAAGAACTCCTGGTTTCACAATATCTAAAATACCTCTGCTCATAATGACTCCCTAAAAATTTTAATTGTGAGATTATATTACACGCTACATTTAAAATAACTTTTTTCATGCATTTAATTCGTAACCAAAAAGTGCAAAAGCCAGTTGAGATAGATTTAAATATTTACTTTTTATGCTAGAATTGCCATAATAAATTCAAATTTCAAATACAAAAAGAGCTAAATAACAAGTGGCTTATGAGTCTGAGGATGTAACACATGAGATTGACCCTAGATGAATACTCAAGATATTTTAAAATGTCTAAAGAGATGATAAGTTCAAAACTTAAAGAAAAGAAACTTAATTATATTATTGATGATGGAGTTACCTATATTTTGGTAACAAGAAATTCTATTGAAAGCCATAAGAGTAGTGATGAGATTCAACTGAAATCTCAGGAAGAGGCTACAAAGGCTCTAGCAAAACCCAAAATTACAGTTGCTACGGTACTTGCCCTTTATCAAAGAGAAAATCAGCAACTAAAAGAAAAAATAGCACAGTTAGAATCTAAAATAGATAAATTAATTGATGACAAGGAGCAGATGCTTCGTGATGAGATGAACAAAATAGAGCAAGTTTACAGTGCTAAAGACGAACAACTGAAAAATATTTTAGAGCTTGTAAATGCCAAGTTAATGCTTGACAACAGACAGCAGACTGTTCATGAAATTCAGGATTACGAAACCATAGAAAATACTCAGGTGAATGACAACGCGTCTCAGTTGGTTGAGCTTAGGGATTATTTGAGGACTTTAGATTTAAAATCACATCAAAGAAAAACTATAAAGAAAAGATTTTTAGCGGTCTATGATAATGACATTAGGGTGCTTCAACAAAATGGCAAGCTATACTTAGATTTTTCAAAATATGATTACGGTGATTTACTAGAATACTAAGGATTAATATGAGTGAAACTGTGCAAGAAGAGGTAAGGACAAGCAATATTAAAAAAGCCATGCAGGAGTATGCGTCAGAAAATAAAATAAATTCATCCGAATGTGACTTCACTCTAAACAGTATTGAGACACATGTAAAAGATGTATTACATGATAAGTTTAGATTAGCTAATGAAGATTTAAATCTAAACTACAGTGATAAAAATAAAATTTTAAATGAGCATGTTCAATTTAAACAAATATATAACATTACTATCAATAAAGCGCCTACAAAAGAGCTCTCCCTCAGCTACTCTCTAGATTTCGGTGAACACGCTGACCATCCTAAAATTATTATCAATCCTGACTCCGAAATACCGTACAAAACATATCAACCTATAGAGTTCTACCTTCTTATGCTCCAAGAGATAAATAAAATTAAAGCAGAAAATTCAATTCTGATAAATTTATTTGATGAACCTATGCGAAAAAATCTCAAAGCTTTTGTAAATCATCTCTACGCAGGAAAATTTACGAAAAAAATTAGAATTCCTCTATTCGATGGGATAGAACCTGAAGTAACAAGAGAGGCCAGACTCATTATGTGGTTTCAAGAAAATAACAAACATAACCAAGTGATAGAAGTTGCAGAAGGTGATCTTTTAATTGAATTTAGAAAACCGAAATTTGGAAAGAATGGTCTAAATGCGTTTGGAGAAGAGATAAGCAACTCACTAGGGAGCAATAAAGTGGATTTGGAGTGCGATATCGATGAAGAGAGCATAAAAATAGTTGAGGACGATACAAAAAAACTCTATAAGAGCAAGAAAAAGGGCTATGTAGTCTATGCAAATAATTACCTCTCTGTTAGTAATAAAATAAACATACTCGAACTATCAAGAAACAATGATTCTGTGGCTTCTGATGAAAAAAATAACATTGAGGTACAAATATCTCAAAGTGATTCAAACAGAGATAGCATTGGAGAGGGAGTTGTACTTGTATCCGAAACAATACATGTAAGAGGGCATGTTGGCGCAAAAAGCGTTTTAGAAGCTAGCAATCTAAAAATAGATGGAGCTACGCATAAAGATTCGACCCAATTTGCCAGATTTGCCAATATTAACAGACACAAAGGCACTCTAAGTTGCAGTGATGCAAAAATCAGTGTACTTGAGGGCGGTGAAGTACATGCAACAAATGTACATGTAGAAACTTCACTTGGCGGATCTATTTATGCTCAAAATGTAACTATAAACCATGTAAAAAATAATCTGAAAGTTTATGCTTCAAACTCTATCACAATCAAACTCATCAGCGGGGAGGATAATTTCTTGAAAATAAATTATAAAGAGATACCTATTTTAATAAACAAACTAAATTTTATTACAAATGAAATTGCCGACCTTAAAGATAGTCTTGAAGAGGCACGCAGACACAACCCAACTCAGGCTTCCGTCATCCAAAATAAAATATTAGCTTTAAAACAAGAGCAGGATAGTATAAAAAATTCTTCTTTAGAAGCAAAAATAACCATAGAACAGCCTCTGAGAGGGCTTAATACAATTATATTCGCACTGGACGATGGTAGTGAGTTAGTATTTAAGACTGATGCCGGTAGTTATGAACCATTTCATTTAAAAATCAGCAAAGATTCAATTACACTTCTCCCTACAAATAAGACTATCCCCTTTAAATCATAAAGCAAATCCTTAACTACTACTTTTTTTATTGAGTTTTTTTAAGCTCAAAATTTTCATATTTGAGAAAAATAAATCCATGCAAAATACATACGGTTTTCCGTATTGTTAAGTATTAAAATACACTGTTAACATACTATTATATATCTTTTTATTACTTATATTGGATTAAACACCAAATTTAACACATTTAACTAATATTAATATGTATATTTAAGTATTAATTCCGTATAATCGTCCAATGCAAATTGATGATCTGTTTAATATTCTTCATAACTCTTTAGAGTCTCAAAATAATGGTAAAAAAATATCTCTCAAAGATATGGCCAATTCGCTTGGGCTTTCTATGCGTACATATCAAGACTGGAAGCTAGGGCGCGCCAAGCCGCAAGCAGCCATTGCTGTTATGAAAATGCTAGGACAATTAGATGATGAAGAAGTTATCAGGGCAGTTAGAAAAATTAATAAACTTGAGGATTAATGAATGGGTGCATTAACTAAGAATGAGAGAGATGGTTTAGAAGAGGTGTTTTTATCTATTCATTCAGGACATGAAAAATATCAAAAAATAAAAGATATATCTGCATTGATTATCTCAAAAGGGAACACTCTCTCAGTGAACACCCTCATAAAGCACGCAAAATATGGACTAAAGGAGACAAATATTTCACATTTTATAGCATATATCACTAAAAAGAAGAAATATTTAAGCAAATAAATTATAAAGTACGACTAGCTGAATTATTTTGTAACTGCGGTATTTACTGTGGTGCGTAAATAATTTCGGAAATCTTTTTAATCCAAAGGGTCTCTCTTATGAATAAAGCTCAATTCGTTGAATTAGTACAGGCAAATGGCAACTACAAAACTAAAGTGGAAGCAGAAGCAGCAATCAAAGCGTTTACGGAAGCTGTAACTTCTGCATTAGTTGCAAAAGAGGATGTTTCTTTAGTTGGTTTTGGTAGTTTTACAGCAGCATTACAAAAAGGTAAGAGCGGTAAAGTTCCGGGTACTGATAAAACTTACACTACAGAAGACAAAATGGTTCCTAAGTTTAAAGCAGGTAAAGGTCTTAAAGACCGTGTAACTGCTAGTAAATAGTTTTAATATTGCCTGCAAAATTTGCGGCAATATTTTATTCCTTCCATGAAATCACTCTTTTCCCTAAACATATTTAAAAAACATCAAAAATCCCTAAAAGCTCCAGAATCAATAATTTTAAAGAAACTGAAATCTGCCAGTCTAAAAAACAATCTATTAGTCTATGAAAACATCACAATATATCATCATGCCGAAACTATTTTTATTCCATTACTTATTCTAGACAGTGTGCGTGGGGTATATCTCTTTGAACACAAAGATTGGCTCTATGATGATTTAAAAAATGCAAAATTAGAAAAAGCCTCTAAACAAGAGCCTTCCTATGAGACATTAGCCTTTGAAAAATCACATACATTCATGCAGCGAAAATTCAGTGAAATGACACATATCAGTCATCTGCCAATATACAACTATGTAATCATGGAGCACCTCAATAGTGATCAATATGAGCATTTAGACCCATCCTTTCAAGGGCTGATGCCATATGAGAGAATTATGTTTAATAACTTATCCCAAGATGAAATTATAAAGAAAATAAAAAATATTCCGCTGCCAAAAGAGCCCCTTCCCAATGTGAATACTATTATTGGCAATATTGTGGTTCAATATGCAATACTGGATAATAAAAGTTATCTTAACATGGCAACAAAAGAGCAACAAAAGTTTATAGACTCTCCTTTTTTATCTTTTGAACTTCTTAGTTCACCCACGGGAAGTGGAAAAACAACCTCACTCCTCTTAAAGGTAATGTTACAAAAACTAAGAAATCCAAACCTTAAAATTATAATTATTAAACCAACTGCTCTCTCATGTGATTTACTAAAAAGAAAACTAGTAAATATAATAAATCGTGCGCAAATAGAGTTTGATGCTACCGAAATAGAGATTATCACACCATTAGAACTGCTGGGCAGACATCTAAAAAAACTAAATAGAGCCCCCTTAGATGACGAGATAGATGCAAGTAAAAATTTAATACACAAAGAGTTCAACGTCGCGGATGTAATAATTGGTGATGACTCTGATATGTTTTCCAACGAATTCAAATACTACTTAAAACATATACAACATGGAGCAAATTTACTCTTAGTGAGAAGCAACAAACTGCTGAATGAAACCTATACATTTAACAGAAACTTTGTTAAAGAGAGCAAAAAAGTTCTTTTTGTAAAAGCAAACCCATATGCTAAGGCATTACAAATAATTTCATCTCTGTTAGAATTCCACATGCCAAAGGATATTTTGGTTGTTAGCAGTGCATTAAGCAGAGAAAAATTAAGTGAAGATTTAGAACATTATATAAAAGACAGCGTTGTATTGCTAGATAATTCTCTAAAATTAATAGACCAAGATATTGAAAAACTCCTGTTAGCAACTTATTCTGATACAAACACTATTGAAGCCAAGTTTGTAATACTTATGGATATCTGCTTTGCTTCATTGATAGAGCTTGAGTATGCCTACAATATTTGCAGCGATAGTGTTTATATATTGCATGATGATGAATGTAAAAAATTAATGAGCTTGAGGAGCGACTTTGAAGATAACAAAAACTGAAGAGGAGTGGAGAGCGCAGCTAAGCCCGGAAGCTTTTTTCGTATGCAGACTTCATGGTACTGAAGCACCGTTTAGTGGAGAGTTTTACAATAGTAAAGATGACGGTTTATACAGATGTGTTTGTTGTGATTCACCGCTCTTTGACTCAACTGCCAAGTTTGACTCCGGCAGTGGTTGGCCGAGTTATTATAGTTGCTTAGATGGTGCAATTACAGAGATAAAAGATGTGACGCATGGTATGATTCGTACCGAAATCAGATGTTCAAACTGTGATGCCCATTTGGGGCATGTATTTGAGGATGGTCCAAAACCAACTGGACTAAGATACTGTATAAATTCGGTATGTTTACAACTGATGTTACGCACTAAAACGAACAAGTCCGTTTTAGTGGCAGGGACTAAAGTCCCTACAACCCCCTAAAGCTACGAAAAACTCTGTTTTTCGAGAGTTACAAGGTCGGTTTACAAAAAAAAAAGAAGGAAAAGATATGAAAGCGTTTATTTTATCACTATTTGTGGTATTGAGTTTGTGGGCAGAGAACCCTCATGTAGTTTTAGTAACTACCCAAGGCACGATTGAGCTAGAGTTATATCCGGATGTTGCCCCACTTGCGGTGGAAAATTTCACCACGCATGTAAAAAATGGCTACTATAATGGAATTGCATTTCATAGAATTATCAAAAATTTTATGATTCAAGGCGGAGACCCAACTGAGACCGGACGCGGTGGAGATAGTATTTGGAAAAAACCCTTTAAAGATGAATACAAAAACAAAACTTTTGATAGTGCCGGTATTCTTGCCATGGCAAATGCCGGAGAAAACACAAATGGAAGTCAGTTTTTTATAACAACAGCTAAAACTCCATGGCTCAACGGAAGACATACCATATTTGGTCATGCGGACGAAGCATCGATGGAGACTATCAAAAAGTTAAATGAGGTTTCTACACTTGGTCGTTCAGCGGGAGATAGACCCCTTGAGAGACAAGAGATAGTAAAAGCCTTTATAAAAGAGGCGAAGTAGCCTGCAACATAGGTTTTACGGAACCTATCATTACTTCATCATTTTTACATGCTATGCCTGCCAAGGCATGTGTAGCGTAGCAATCTTTTTAAATTTCACTGCATGTTTTCACACAATTTCTGCCGGACTTTTTAGCTAAATAAAGAGCCTTATCGGCTCTGTCAAGTACGCTCTGCATGTCGTCTCTCTCTAAAACTTGAGCTACGCCGAAACTAGCCGTTATATGCCCTACAACATCTATCTCCAGCTCTTCTATATACGTTTTTATCTTTTGAGCCAAAGTATAAGCATTCTCAAGCGATGCAGTAGGCAGAAGCACGACAAACTCCTCTCCGCCCCATCTGCAAACTATATCTATATTCCTCAGCGTTTTAAGCAAAGCATGGGAGACCTGTATAAGAACTTTATCACCTGCATTGTGCCCATAGGTGTCATTCACTTTTTTAAAAAAATCAATATCTAGCATAATCAAAGACATCTCATTGTGTCTTTGTCTCATGGCTAAAAGTGAGGAGGAATAGAGTTCAGAGAATTTATAACGGTTATAGAGACCGGTCAAGGAGTCTGTAGAAGCGATTGTCTGATACTCTCTGTTTTTGTCTTCTAGCAGCACATTTATTTCACTCAACTCCTCTTGATACTCTTTCATAAGTGCAACCCATTTTGAGTATGTTAATGAGATAAGCTCTTTTTGTGAAATAATTCCCGATAGCTTCCCTTCATTATCAACGACAACAACCCTTTTATAGTGCTTGCTTTTTAAAAAATTGAGAGCTTCTCTGATAGATGAGCTTTGGCCAATGCTATCAACAGGCTTTGACATGTGAATTTGCACCGCTACATTCAAATCTTTTTGTGTTTTAATCAATCTCACAATATCTTTTGTCGTAAGTATTCCAATAGGCTTCAAATCATCCACAACAATCACATTGTCATAACCGGAATCTACCATATCACTAATTAAATCAGATATTTTTTCATCTTTAGAGACCCATTTCATCCTTCTTCCAAGCTTTAAAAAATCTTGAAGTTTATAATTCTCCATCAATGTGTCCGGATCTATATTGCTTGTTATATCCGTATGCGTCAAAAGCCCATACAGTGTCTCATCATCATTTGTTACACAGATATACTCAACGCTGTCACTCAAAAATTCCAAGGTATCTAAAACATTTTTATGTCTGTTTATCACCGGAATTTTTCGTAATTTTAACGCATGCAGCGGCGTATCAAGTGTTATTTTTTTCTCTTGCAAATGTAAAATATCTATCACGCTTATAATAAAATATTCGTTTTTGTCCTCTACCACAACATGCCGATGTTCATACTCTAACATCTGTTCGATTGCTTTTGTAGCACTATCATGTATATTAACCGCTATAACTATTTTGCTAGCTATGTCACCGACAACCGGGAATTTCATTTTCTGTAACCCACCTTAAATTGCATCTAATGCTTTTTTTATTTTTAAAGCCTGAAGATGCTCTTTTACATCATGCACGCGCACTATGGATGCACCGTTATTTATAGCCTCTAAATGCAAAGCTATGGTTCCCCCCAATCTCTCCCCCACGGAGGACGGCGTGATTTTGTCAATCAGAGATTTTCTTGAAGCACCCACCAAAATAGGTTTTCCGAGCGTCATAAAATTTTCCAAATGTTTAATCAATTTTAAGTTATCCTCTAACGATTTTCCAAAACCTATGCCTACGTCGACTATTATATCACTGAGTCCGAAAGATTCAGCTTTTAGAATTCTCTCTTTTAAAAATGTGTAAACATCACTGAGTATATTTTCATACTTAGGATTCTCCTGCATGGTTTGCGGTGTCCCTTGCATGTGCATAATTACGGCGGTTGCGCCATAAGAAGCACAGAGCCTGCAAACCTCATCGTTTTGCAATCCCGTTATATCATTCACTATTTTAAATCCGCTCTGCAAGGCATGGGAAATAACGCGTGGTTCATAACTGTCGATACTAAACTTTACTCTCTCATAAAGTCTCTCTTTTGCTATCGCGTCCAAAATTGGCTTTACTCTTTCCAGTTCTTCTTCAACAGTAACTTTCGGTGCATTCGGGCGAGATGAAACTCCGCCGATATCTATACTGTCTGCACCTTCCTCTATCATTTTTATTATTGCCTCTATTGCCTCTGCATCTCTAAATCTGCTATTTGAGTAAAAGCTGTCACTATTTGCGTTAATAATTCCCATTATCTCTACATGTTGCGGCATGTCAAGAGTCGTAAATTCTTGAAGTTTTTTTGCCAACTCTTTGAGCCCGAAAGGCTGTGCCGACTCTTTTTTGCTCAATGTTTTTAATTGCTTATCGGTAGCTATCAAAATGCAATCCACATGTTGCGTTGCAGCGATTACAGTTCCGCGAGGCACCGCTAAATCTGCACCTATCGAGAGTGCGTCTTGCTTCAGGATGTTGGCAGCTCCGACATGCAAATCTCGTATATAAATCACATGATGTTTGATTTTTGATGCAAGAATAGCTAACCCGCCGCCATCCACACCCAAATTTTTAAGATACTTTTTTGCATCAATTGTATTTGATAACTTCTCAACCTGCATGGCTATTTTTCACCTACAAAACCCATAAGTATCAGCGCAAATATACTTTGAGGTCTTGAGTTTAGTTCCAGAAGCCTGTAGGCTTTGTCAAAATTTTCCAGCTGAGCAGAGCTAAGGATGAGCATGTCAACTACTGTTGCCCTGTGATAGAGTGCTTCAAGAAGAAGTTTTGCTTCACTTCTTTTTATTCTTGCATGCTCTTTTAAAAAGGAGAATATTTGCGCATAATCCAATCTGGCTAGGTTTAAATCTACTTGCATAATTTCATGTAAACTTTCACCGTGAAGGATGGGAAGTCGTGAGCGAACGGTTGCCAGAAGGTTTGATTTTGTAGGGGAGATGATGATAAATTCTATGTTTCTAGGAGGCTCTTCGAGCATTTTAAGCAGAGAATTTTGAGAGACCGTATGAAACTCTAACGCACCCATGACTATATATTTTGTTTGAGATTCGCTTATGTACGCCTCAGCTATAACAGCTTTGGCATCTTCGAGGAGAAATTTCTCTCTTATAAAACCTACAACTCTATGAGGTTTTAATTCTAATTTTAGTCTCTGAAATTCTGCTTCAATCTCAGTTGCAATGAGGATATGACCTTTTTTGCTCTCATGAGGTAACATCAACCTCTCCAAACATAGTTGCATTGAGAGATGAGTTAAAAAGACGGAAAAGTTGCAAAAGTTTTATATCCAAATGCGTGTCATAGGATTTAAGCGTAAAAGCATTATGAAAATCTTCATCAAAGAGCCAAAGGTAACTATTATCTTTTCTTTTAGCTACATCTGCTCTTTTGTCATCGCCATGTCCGACATACCAAAAAAAGTAGTCGCTCTTAAAAGAGAGTGAAATCATATCATCCAACATGTCTATCATCTCTCCCCCATTTACCGTGCCATAGTGACTATAAAGTGCATCTATACTCACAATTGGTAAAAGAGGTCTATCCATATTCGCTTTATTTATAGAAGTGAGCATGTATGTCTCAAACCACTTTCTTTTTTCATCCGTTATTAAAATAACTGTTTTGCCGTCCAATATCTGTTCTAATGCCAAAGATGTAGTTGTTGTCCAATCAAATCTATGTTCTTCGAGCCAACTTAAACTGCCGCCCTCTTCCCTGATAGCATCCAAACTCCACTGCGCAAAATCTTGCATGTGAGCGTTTATTTGTCTAACTCATACGCACTATGTAAACTTCTCACAGCTAACTCTGCATATTTTTCTGCGATGACCATAGAAACTTTTATTTCTGAAGTTGAAATCATGTTTATGTTTATGTTTTCTGCCGCCATTGTTGCAAAAGCTTTTGCAGCAACGCCCGTATGTGACTTCATTCCAACGCCCACAATAGAGACTTTACAGATGTTTTCATCATAAGATTCCTCTCTAATATCTCCGCTCTCAACAAATAAATCCACAACTGCTTTGGCATCAAACAAATCGCCGACTGCCACAGTAAAATCTATATTTGCAGTACCGTCTTGTCCAATATTTTGAATTATCATATCAATATTTACTTCGGCCTCTGCGAGTTTATTAAAAATGTCTGACGCTATCCCCGGTCTGTCCTTAACGCCCATCAAAGAGATACGCGCTTGATTTTTGTCTAATGCTATTCCGCTTACTAATGGTTTTTCCATGATATTTTCTTCCTTCGTTATTAATGTTCCCTCTTCGTTTGAGAAACTTGTTCGTGTTACCAAATTTACATTTAATTTTTTTGCCAGCTCAACTGAACGGTTTTGAAGCACTTTTGCTCCCAGACTTGCAAGTTCCAGCATCTCTTCATATGAGATTTTGTTAAGCTTTTTGGCCTTTGGTTCTATTCGGGGGTCAGTTGTAAATATACCGCTTACATCCGTATAAATCTCACATAAATCAGCTCTTAAAGCTCCCGCAATAGCAACTGCAGAGAGGTCACTTCCTCCACGGCCGAGCGTCGTTACGTTTCCGTCTTGAGAAACACCCTGAAAACCTGCAACAACAACTATTTTGCCCTCTTTTATTGCCTTATTCATCGCCGCCGGATCTATCTCTTCAATCCTAGCTTTTGTATGAATATTATCCGTTACAATGCCTGCTCTTCTACCGCTCATGGAGACTGCATCATAGCCCATTTCACAAAGTGCTATCGCCAAAAGTGAAGCCGTTACTCTTTCACCTGAGCTAAGCAACATATCCATCTCACCTCTTGAAGGGTTTTTTGAGAAGTGCTCCGCATAGGCTACAAGTTTATTTGTCTCTCCGCTCATGGCAGAAACCACCACTACAACATTGTTGCCGGCTTTTTTTGTCTCAACAACACGATTTGCCACATTTTGGATTCTCTCCAAATCACCTACGCTTGTTCCGCCAAATTTTTGTACTATTAACATGTTAAAGATAACCCTCTTTTTTAAAATATTCTATCACCGTTTCATAGACATGCTTTTTAAAATGCGCTGTCAAACCAAGAACCTCATCGACATGTACAAATTTGTGCGATATAAACTCAGGATGTTTTGTCTCTAAGTTAATAATCGCACTTTTTTTGAGTTTAAGCAAAAAATATCGCTGTGTCTGCCCCTTAAACGGTTTCATATTTTTAGCTATTTTTTCAGGAAAATCATAGGAAATCCACTCCGGATACTCTGCGATTATTTTAGCTTTATTTGTTCCAATCTCTTCTTCAAGTTCACGAAAAAGTGCCTCTTCTATCTCCTCTCCGCTGTCTATACCGCCTTGAGGAAACTGCCAAATATCGAGTAAATCGTTTCTTTGCGCAATAAAAATCTCTTTTTTTTCTGGATAATTGCTTGAAACAATAATCATCGCCACATTAGGACGATATAAATCTTCTTTGCTCATTAAAACACCTAAATTTTAGTAGCCGAAATTGTACATAATTTGCTATTAAAATAAGATAATTTCACATAACACATGAATATTGAAGGTTGGAACTATAATTGCTGATGTTTACAGACTAAGTATAGATATATCAAAGAACAATATTATTAGAGCATGGGAGGAAATACATGCGAGAATATTTCTTAAAAAGTGATGATTTCCTAGTATCACAGACGGATGAAAAGGGCGTTATCTTATTTGCAAACGATGATTTTTGTAAAATAGCCGGCTACACGATAGATGAATTAATCGGTAAACCTCACAATATTGTGCGGCATCCCGACATGCCAAAGGTTGCGTTTAAAGATTTGTGGGACACTGTCAAACAAGATAAAATTTGGCGAGGCTATGTAAAAAACAGAACAAAAGATGGCGGTTTTTACTGGGTTTTTGCAACTGTTTATCCGATGTATGATGAAATAAGGCATGCTCGAACACATCTCTCATGCAGAAGAAAACCTTCGGCTCAAGAGATTAGTGAAGCGCAAGCATTATACAAAACATTAAAATAGGAAACACCTTATGAACTCATTACAAAAAAACATTACGATAACAGTCGCTTTTATGATTTTAATTCTCTCTCTATTTTTAACAGATTCAGCTGTAATACACGCTATTTTAGCAGTTGTTGTTTTCATACTGATCATAGTTTTACAGATGCAAAATTCTTCCGGCAACTCAAATATTCATAGAGTATTAACAGAAATAGATGAGATGCTGGAGTTTAAAAGAAATAAAATCAATATTAATCATGCAACCACAGATAAAGTTGAAAAAGATATAAATACCCTTATAGGAATTTATGAAAAATCAGTTTTAGAGGATACAAAAGTTGCAGGAGAGATGGTGCTTCTTGCAGATAAAGTCTCAAATGGTCACTACTCTTGCAGAGTTGGGGCTGATTCCAAGACTCCTTATGTGCATGTTCTCAGAAACAGTATGAACAACATGTTAACATCATCAGAAATAAATCTCGACAATGCAATCAAAACTTTGCAAAACTTTTCAAACGGTCAATTTAACGCAAGAAGTGAAATAAAAGTTGAAGCAAAGATGGCTGATTTACTCAACAATATAAATTCACTCGGTGAGTCACTTCAGAATATGCAAAAAGAGAATGAAAACTCTCAAAATCATATACTTGAAACTTCGGGTGCTCTCAATAAAACTATAAGCAATATAACCGACACTACAATTATTGAACTAAAAGATATGATTCAACACACCGTTCATAGAATACATGATGTCTCTCAAAAAGAGAACGAAATGGTCGGTAGTCTTCAAACACTCGTTTCAAATGCGAATGAGACAAAAGAGATACTCTCTACTATCGGTGACATAGCAGATCAGACGAACCTTCTTGCACTCAATGCAGCCATCGAAGCAGCCAGAGCGGGCGAGCATGGAAGAGGCTTTGCAGTTGTAGCCGATGAAGTGAGAAAGCTAGCTGAGAGAACACAAAAAAGTTTAGCTGAAACATCGGCAACCACGAATATTTTAATTCAATCTATCTCTGAAACTTCCGACACACTCAACAGAAATGCAGATGAAGTAAATGATATTTCTGATGAAGTAAGCCGCATAAGTGATAAGATGGATGATATTATCCATACTCTAAATACGCTTGCGCGATAAAAACACTAAAACGAACGCGTCCATTTTAGTTGCAGGAACTAAAGTCCCTACAACCCCCTGAAGCTACAAAACAAGAGAATCGCTTTTCGCGAAGCGAAAATGTTTCTTTAGAAAAAACTTTGTTTTTCGAGAATTACAATGACATTATCAATATAAATGCACAAAAATGGACTTGTTCGTTTTTGTGCATATCAAAAATAATCTTAAACTAAATCATAACTCTCTGCACTTCCTGGTTCTCCATAATAGTACCCTTGAGAATAATCAATACCGAGCTCTTTAACACTATCTGCTAGCTCTTTAGAACTTACAAACTCTGCAATAGTTTTGATATTCGCATTTTTAGAAAATATCAAAAGCCCCTCTATCATATGTCTAACATTCAAATCACTATTCAATTTTTCTACCAAAGAGCCATCAAGTTTAATATAGTCAATATTTAATTTTATGATATTTGTAAAATTTGAATAGCCTGAGCCGAAATCATCTATAGAAACCTTACATCCATACCCCTTCACCATAAGGATAAATTTTTCAATGACTTCATAATCTTTTATATCCTCTGACTCTACAATTTCAAAGGTAATGCCCTCTCCACCATAAGTATCAAGTCTATTAATTATGTAATTAAGCATGCTCTCTGAACTTATATTTTCATAAGTAAGATTTATGGAGATGTGAGTTTTTTTTACCGCATAAACATTAAACACTTTTTGCATCATCTGTCTTGTAAAATACTCAAAAGTTTTGTCCTCTTTTGCAGAATCTAAAAAGTAGTAGGGTGTAATTATTTCACCGCTGTCTGTTTGCAGTCTTGCCAGAGCTTCATATTTCATAACCTTGCCATCTTTCATGTCAATAATTGGCTGAAAATAGGGAATGATATTTCCTGTGTAGAGTGCGTTTTTATAAACTCTCATTCTCTCAATAGTGGCTTTTTGCAATTCTCTGGTACTTTGGTTGTTTTTATAAACAATATAGCTTTTTTTAGTAAGTATCGCCTCTTGCAAAACAGCATCTGCAAGATTAAATATACTACTTACACCATACGCGATGCCGGCTGTAAAATCGGTTACAATACAGCTGCTGTCACTGCTTTTATAGACATCCTCCTCTATATTATCAATCAATATTGAATATTTTAGAAGCAGCAGATACTTGTCAAAGAGAGATTTATTAGTAATAAGTATCGCAAACTCCTGTAAATTGAGGCTATAGAGCGATGCCTCACCATCTATTAAGACTTCATCCAGTTGCTTTGCTTTTTTTGAAATAAGATTTTTCACTATGTCAAAACCATAAATATCTTTTATGGACATAATCTGGTTTATATGAAGTATTATAAGCATTGCTTCCTCTTGAAGCAGTGAAATATCATTCACTAAAGCTTCCCTGTTTGGCAATTTTGTAATGCTATCTATATTTGTTAAATTTTTGACATAAAATTCATTAATGTCGAATACGACCTGATTTTTACCGGCCTTTTTTGCCGCATTGAGATTATTTTCCGCAATATTATAGAGGTCATTGCTGTTGATATTATGCAAGTAGTTATATAAATTTATAGCACCGATAGAGACGGTTATATACTTTGAAACCTTGCTCTTTGCATGTTCGATGTGAAGGGATTCTATAAAAGTAACCAGTTTTTTAGCAACATTCTGCACATAAGCATCATCTTTGTCCAAAATGACAATGGCAAACTCTTTTTCACCAATTCTGAACATGTCATCTATCTCTTTGCTTATGCTTTTTTTCATATTTATTGTAAGCTCAATCAGAGTTTTGTCTCCCTGACTTTCACCATAAAGTTCGTTGTACTCTTTAAAACAATCAATCTCGATCAGTAAAAGCGCAAATTTTTCTTTGTTTAAATTGGAGCGTCTAATCTGTCTCTTCATATAGTGGTCAAAAAATCTTCTGTTGTGCATTGAAGTTAATGAATCATTTATCGAAAGTTCTTCTAACATTTTTCTATATGTAATATCTTGCTTGACGGATGTATAACCAACTTTATTGTGCTCTTTATCATAAAGAGGAGCGATTACTGTATCAATCCAATACTCTTCACCGCTCTTTTTATGATTTTTTATCTCTCCATGCCAATGCTGATTACTTTGTATTGTTTCCCAAAGATTTTTTATAACTGAGCTATTCATTTTTTCATTTCTAAAAATACTATGATTCTTGCCAATCACTTCTTCTCTGTTATATCCCGTAAAATCAAGATAGGCTTGCGAAATTTCTGTGATTCTTCCAGACAAATCAGATGTCGTCATGTAAACATTTTCATCAATTATCTTATTCTTTTGCTTTAAGATAAACTCCTGTTCATCAAGTTTTTGTTGCAGCGAAAGCTCACTCTTTGTATTCACAACTTCTCCATAAAATCTAAGAAATATTCACTAAGTCAATTATATATAAGATATTACTTTCAAACATATTAAAACACAACTAATCTGAAAAGTTAAAAATAAAGTTATAATTACACATGCTTTTATACATTCATATCCCATTTTGCGACTCAAAATGCTCCTATTGTGCCTTCAACTCTTATGTTGATAAATTTCATCTCAAAGAGGAGTACATGCAGGCTCTCTACGCTCAGCTGGAGTATGAACTTCAAAGATTTGATGCCAAACCAAAGAGTATCGAAACACTCTTTATCGGTGGAGGAACTCCTTCGACAATCTCGCCCAAGCTTTATGAAC
Organism: Helicobacteraceae bacterium; assembly: GCA_947498025.1. Lineage (GTDB taxonomy): Bacteria > Campylobacterota > Campylobacteria > Campylobacterales > Sulfurimonadaceae > Sulfurimonas. The sequence goes on along the minus strand of CANMJR010000001.1, from coordinate 96,950 downwards.
CGATTTTTACACTCCTCAGACCCTACATGGAAAAAGAGATTGAAATAACAAGCGAAGCCAACCCAAACAGCGCAACTGCAGAGTGGCTTTCTGGCATGTTTCACCTTGGTGTAAACCGCATCAGCTTTGGTGTGCAGAGCTTTAATGATAAAAAACTTAAACTTCTCAACCGTGCTCATTCAGGCGAACAGGCGAAAGAAGCGATTTTAAACGCAGAGAAGGCAGGCTTTAAAAATATCTCTCTTGATTTGATTTACGCAACGCTCGGCGACACCAAAGAGCTTCTCTCAAATGACCTCAAAACAGCCTTTTCTTTACCCATAAACCACATAAGTGCCTATGCTCTCACCATTGAAGAGGGAACTGCATTTGCGTCAAAACCGCAGATGTCAAAAGAGACTCTTAACCTTACTTCATGGCTTTTTAAAGAGATAAAAAAACAGAACTTCAAGCAGTATGAGATTAGTAACTTCGGCACATATCAAAGTCGGCACAACCTTGGATATTGGCTTTATAAAGATTACATCGGAGTAGGAAGCGGTGCCGTCGGAAAGCTTAATAACGAAAGATTTTATCCAAATACAATTTTAGAAGAGTACATTAAAAATCCATTCGACATAAAAGTAGAAACTCTCAGCAAAGATGACAAAAAAATGGAGCAAATATTTTTAGGTTTTCGCTCCTGCATCGGGGTAAAGAGTGAACTTTTGAATATATCCGAGCTAAAAAGAGCGCAAATGCTCGTTGATGAGAATAAGTTACAATTTTTGGATGGTCTTTTTTTTAACAGCAACTATCTTTTGGCTGATGAGATTGCACTGTTTCTATCCTCTTATTGATGTTACGCACTAAAACGAACGCGTCCGTTTTAGTTGCAGAGACAAATGTTCCTGCAACCCCCTAAAGCTACGAAAAACTTTGTTTTTCGAGATATTTATGAACTTCAAAATTGATATGCTTATGTAAAGTTTAACTATTCTTTAGCTAGAATCACGCAATCATAATTTCAGAGGTTTTACATGTTTGATTTCAGTTTAGGCGAGATGCTTGTTATTATTGTCATTGCTATACTTTTTTTAGGTCCGGACAAACTCCCAAGCGTAATGGTAGATGTTGCTAAATTTTTTAAGCAAATCAAAAAAACGATAGGAACGATTCAAGATTCTCTCGAGCAAGAGATAAATGCCACGGGAATAAAAGAAGAGGCACTTGCTTATAAAAAAGAGCTTTTAAAAGCGGGCGATGATCTCAAGCGAAGCACAGATATGTCGGCAGTAGGTAATCATCTTACAAACTTAAGTGATGACATAATCGGTGATATTGAAAAAACAAAAGCTCCACAGCCAGCTCCGGAAGCAGACAAAATAACTTTTGAGAAAAAACCAAAACAAGAAAATACAGATGTTTAAAGAATTGCGACCCCATTTAGTAGAACTTAGAAAACGCCTAGGAATTTCTGTCGGCAGTTTAGTTGTTATGTTTTTTGTAATGTTTTACTTTCATGAGCCAATTTTGAGTTGGATGGTTGAACCTCTCAATGTAGCACTTGTCGAAGTTGGAAAAACATCAGTGCATGCAGCAGATGGAATGCTCACTACCAACCAGGTTGGCGGTGCATTTTTCGTGGCTCTAAAAGTCTCCTTTTTTGCAGCAATCGTCGGTGCTCTACCTATAATTCTCGCACAAATCTGGATGTTTGTAGCTCCAGGGCTTTATGCGAATGAGAAGAAGATGATTATCCCTTTTATCGTCGGCGGGACATCCATGTTTGTTATTGGTGTTTTATTCTCCTACTATGTCGTTACCCCTTTTGGATTTAACTTTCTCATTACCTTTGGTAGTTTCAAATTTACGCCGCTTATCAACATCGAAGAGTATGTAGGCTTTTTTACAAAGATTATGTTTGGTTTTGGAATAGCCTTTGAACTTCCTATCTTTGCCTACTTTTTAGCACTTCTTGGCATGGTGGATGACAGACAGATGCGCGAATTTTTTAGATATGCGGTTGTTATTATTTTTATAGTCGCTGCATTTTTAACTCCGCCTGATGTTCTTACCCAGTTTTTAATGGCTGGTCCTCTTGTTATTCTCTATGGTATCTCCATTTTGATTGTAAAGATGGTGAACCCTGCACCGCCGCTTGAAGAGGAAAATGGGGAAGAAGAGAATGAAGATGACCAGAATATGGCAGTTGCCATAGAGAAAAAGAGTGAATAACAGAGAGTATCTAACTTCTAGCTATGATTTTGTTTTACCGCAAAATCTCATAGCTACCCACCCTGCCGCACCGCGAGACCATGCAAAACTTTTAGTGTATGACAGAGCAAAAGATACAATTACACATGCCCACTTTTACGATTTTGCTAAATTTATTCCCCATAACACTGCTCTCATTTTTAATGATACAAAAGTTATAAAAGCTAGACTTTTTGGACACAAACCAAGTGGCGGAAAGTGTGAGTTGCTTATAAACAGAGCATTAAATGCACATGATATAAGTGTTTACATAAGAGGGAAGGTAAAAGTTGAGACACAAATAGCTTTTGATGATAAGCTTATAGCAGTTGTAAAAGAGTTGCATGAAGATGGAAGCAGAGTTGTAAATTTTTTTAGAGATGAAGAAAAACTTCGATTTGAAGATATCTTATGTATCATAGATAAAATCGGTCATATTCCTCTTCCTCCCTACATCCAAAGAGAGGATAACAAAGAGGATGAAAGTGAATACCAGAGTGTTTTTGCTCTCAATGAGGGAGCTGTTGCTGCACCGACAGCATCTCTGCATTTCACACCGGAGCAGCATAAGAGTATTTGTGAAAACTTTGCACATGCATACATCACTCTGCATGTGGGAAGCGGTACTTTTAAGCCAGTAGAAACTGACATAATCACAGAACATCCCATGCACTCAGAGTATTATGATATATCGGATGAAGCAAAAAGAGTGCTCAATTCTGACAAACCCATTCTTAGCGTTGGGACAACATCAACAAGAACGATTGAATTTTACATGCGAAATAAAGAGAAACAAAGAGGAGAAGCGAACCTCTTTTTACACCCAAACAACAAACCTCTGAGGGTAAATCATCTTCTTACAAATTTTCACCTGCCAAAATCAACACTTCTTATGCTTGTGTCCTCTTTTGTTGGGGTGGACAAGACCCAAGAGCTCTATGCGAATGCAATAGAAAATGAGTATAGATTTTACTCCTACGGTGACGCTATGCTGATTTTATAGAAATATGCTAGAGCAGATAGACTCGTGCGTTTTTAATCACAATCAAGCCGCTCAAATCAGCTTCAAAAATTTTATTCGGATATTTTTTCAGGGCTTCGTCATAGGTTGGATTTGTATTACAATACTCTAAAAAATCATCTCTCTTATTATCTGTGAGAGACAAAGAAGAGCTACTCTCTTGTGACACTCTGTATTTGCAGAAATCTGCAACAAATTCATCTATGTCATAAATAGCTTTTGCTCTGCCCTCTTTGAGCAGATTATTTGTAGCACCACTCTCACCCACTCTTTGAGGAAAAACATAAATCTCTTTGCCCATCTTGAGTGCGAATTCGATGCTTCGCATGCTACCGCTTCCCTCATCCGCCTCGGCAACAACCAAAATATCACCAAGTGCTACGACAAGCTCATTTCTCACCACAAAACTCCATGGAGCTGCACTAAAGCCAATGTCAAACTGACTCATCAAGAGACCGTTATTTTCTATTTCTGTCAATAGATTTTTATTTACACCGGGATATTTTATGTCTATTCCACATGGCAGTACAGAAATAGTGTTGAAGCTTCCTGCACCCATGTGTGAAACGGCGTCAATACCCATGGCTCCACCGCTCACTACACAAACTCCTGATTTTCCAAGAGCCAAAGAGAGTTTATGCGCTAAGTTTTTGGAGTATTGAGTTGGTTTTCTTGAACCTATTATTGAAATTTTTTTCTGTTTTAACAAGCCAAGATTTCCAGCATAAAAAAGCTGTTTTGGATAATTTTTCATTGAGAGAAGTTCAGTTATCTCGCCCTCAATTTTATTCATTTTATGTTAATAAAGTTTATCAATAGTGACCAAATCTACATCTGCAAAAAGGCTTTTTGATTCACGCAGTGCCAATATAGTATTAGCATGCGGATGCCCGATAGCTATTGCAGTTCCATGCTTTTGAGCCACTTTTATCGCCTCTTTTATTTGTGAAATAATATTTGCTTTATCCATCTGGTGATCTAAAAAAACATCTCTTCCTTGATAATTAAGTCCAAAACTTCTCATAACCTTAGGAGCTTCTGACTTGGCAGTTGTTCTACTGTCTATAAAACCGATATGATTTTCATTTAAAGCTGTGATAAGTCTATGCATAGCGACCTCATTAGAAGTAAACTTACTTCCCGTATGATTATTTATATATTTTACTTTCGGAAAAAGTTCTTTTAATTCTTTAATTCTGTGCGAGATATCTTGCTGTGAATCGCCAACTCTTAAAGTAAATGGTTCTTCTGCACTGAATTTCTGTGCTTCCATCGGTAAATGCACCATGTACTGGCTCTCATGTGATGCCAATTTTGCAGAGTCCGGTCTTCCGTTACGTGGAGGTAAAAACGACTTAGTAAGTATAATTCCCAAACTGTTTAGAGCATTTACCTCAGATGAAGTAGATACATCATCTATAATGATTGCTAATTTCGCTCTACCTCCTGTATATTTTCTGACTTCCTTCAGTACCGGCATTGGTGGTATTTCTATTGATTCATCTTCGTATTCATGAGCAGCACCACCTTCTCCTTTGCCACTCACACTTATTGCCGCATCTTTTGTTACTTTTGTACTGTTTATTTCCTCTTTTATTACTTTTTCATTATTTATCTCTTCTTTATGGTTGGTAATATTTACATCTTTTTTTAATACTTCAATTAATCTATTATTAACACTGCTACTGGAAGGAGTATCATTTTTCTTTATAGAATCATCTGTTTTTTTAGGTAAATCCTGTTGTTTCTGGCTTTCTAGCTTAGGCTTTTTTGCTATTTCATTTTGTGCACCCTCATAACCTAAATAGTAGCCAACAACCAAGGCACTCAGAACTAAGGCGACAAGACCTAAAATCCATGCAATATATGTTAAAGTTTTTACATCATGTTTTGAAGCTCTTTTTTTTCTTTTTAGCATCTTCTCTCCATATAGTTACGAAACTATATCCAAAAAGTAAATAAAAAACTATTTCATTACAAATTGCAATATTTTTTTCTTTAAAAACATAGTTCTTTGATGCTCCATAAATTTATTTTTTAAGCATAATTTATGTATAATCGCGAGTTCCTTTCTCTTTGTATTACTATTGATTAGTAATATATAAATATCCGAAGGGGAAACAATGCCACACTGGCAAATACCAAAAGGAGATAATACTCTATGAGACATTACGAAAACCTTGTAATCGTAAAACCGACATTTACAGCAGAAGAGATTCAAGTTAGCATTAAAACTATCGAAGAAACAATCACTTCAAATGGTGGCGAAATAGCTACGACAAACGCAATGGGGATGAGAAAATTAGCTTACCCGATTAACAAAAGTGAGCGTGGATATTACCATGTTATCTACTATAAAATTGCTCCGGCAGCAATTTCAGAAATTGAAAGACGCTTCCGTATTAATGAAGATCTTCTTCGTTTCATGACTATCAAATATGATACAAATCGTGAAATAGCAGCTTGGAATAAATTAGTTGAAAAAGCTCAAAGACCGGCATCAGCTCAAGTTAGAGAGCCTATTGAAATAGCTGCTAGCGAATTTCAAGCAGACGAAGAAGAGTAATTAGCGCAAGCTTTAACGATTAAGGAAAACTCATGTTTAATAAAATAATTTTGGTTGGAAACTTAACACGCGATATCGAACTTAGATATTCTCAAGGCGGTATGGGCATAGCAAAAACTGCTATTGCGACAAGCCGTAAGTTCACTGTAAATGGTGAAAAAAAAGAGGAGATATGCTTTGTTGATATTACATTCTTTGGAAGAAGTGCAGAAGTAGCTAACCAATACCTTCGTAAAGGGAGTAAAATCCTAGTAGAGGGGAGACTTAGTTTTGAACAATGGGTTGACCAAAATGGGCAGAAGCGTTCTAAACATAGCGTTGTTGTTGAAACAATGCAGATGTTGGACTCAAAAGGCGATAATCAGGGTGGCGGATACAATGCGCCATCAGATGACATGCATGAGGAAGCTCCTTATTCAGCGCCACAACAAGGTCGAACTCAAAGCTATCAACAACCAAGCTATGCCAATGAAGGAAATAGACAGCCACAAAGCTATCAAAAACCTACTCAAGCAACAAGCCAAAGTCGTGAGATGCCAAGTAGCAACTCTGTTCCTGTGATTGACATCGATGAAGATGAAATTCCATTTTAGAAATAGACAATAGAGGGTAATAACATGTCAGAAAAAAGAAAATACAAAAAAAGATTTTGTAAATATTGTGAATCAAAAGTTGATTTTATGGACTACAAAGAAGTAGGAGCATTACGTTTCTCACTCTCTGAAAGATATAAAATTATGCCTCGCCGTTTAACAGGAAACTGTAAACGCCATCAAGATATGATTACAATCGTAATCAAAAGAGCAAGAGCAGCAGCACTAGTTCCATATACTGTAACTAGAAAAGCTGTTGTAACAGCACCATTCGAAAACCTTAGATAGATTAATTTAAGCCCCTAAATTGGGGCTTTCTGGGCTTTTTGTAACAGCTTTACTATGAATATATCTGTTTTACTGTGACACTACGGTTACAGTTTTTCTTCTCATATTTAGATTTTTTTAAAATCAATTTACCCATATTTTATATTACAATTATTCACATACTCAGCACCATTTAAAGATATATTACATAGAGTTTATGTATTTCTCAAGACACAATTCCAGAGTAGTTTAAAAAACCACACAAACAAGGGCTTTTATGGGTGTAATATAACAGTTTTACTCTGAATTCAACTGTTTACGGTCACACTTTTTCTTCTAATAAATAGATTAATTTCAAATATACTTACTACATTTTTCAAAAATAGCTTTGCAACTTAGTCAAAATTAAATTTAACTATAAAACTAGAATCATTGCTAAATTTGCTGATAATATCATTATTAAATAGTAACCATTATTTTAGTATAATCAGAGCATACATATACTATAGTGAGGAGGGTGGCATGTCAGGAGTATCAAAAAAATTATTTTTGAGCTACACTCAAGGTGTTGCAAAATCTATGGATGGACAAAATAAAGTAAACATTTTCAATAATGTTCGTACTCCAGCTACTATTGCTTCTGCATGGAAGGATGTTGGCAAAGAGTTGGATGTTGCTATGAATAATATACTTGTCGATGCTGTTAAATCTAATCAAACAAATTTACAAGAAGCAATAGCCAGAGTTTTAGGAAAATCCGCAACTCCAATGGATGCTGTTAAATCTAATCAAACATTTTATAGAATAGGGAAGACTAATGAATAAAAAAACTGAAAATTTAGATAAAAAAATTGAAAAGCAAGAAGTAGTTATTACTGTAGAAGAGTTATTTGAAATTATAGACCAGGCTAAATTGGAAACAATGGAGATGGTTCTTCATTCCGAAAACTTTACTGGACCAGTACCGCATCCGGAGCATATGAGGCTTTATAAAGAAGTGGATGAAACGTTACCAGATAGATTTACTAAAATGGCTGAAAATAATTTATCTCATAAAGAATTTATTGAAAAACTAGAAGTATCCGGTCAACTTCTTATGGGAATTTTAGGATGGGCAACACCAACTGGTATAGGATTTTATACACTTAATGCAGCAATTGATTTAATCAAAGAAGGTAGAAGTATAGAAGCACTTATTGCACTTGTTACTGCAATTGGTACAGTAGGAACAGCTTTCTACCTCAAGAAAAAGGATAAATAATCCTTTAATTATTTATTTTCAAACAAACCTTACTGCTGATAAGTTTTTTTTTAGTTATCATTTTCTTCTCTTGCCATTGTATTAGTATATTCAATATTCACACCTTATTCTATTTTATTTATATTCTATAAAAAATCCTGATTTTTAAATTCCCGTCATAGAGAGGAACGAACGATAGGGATAACAACGAGCTTATCAGTTGTTTTCAGGGCACAATACCTCGAGGCGTTAGTTTTTCAATATTTCATTTATTTTATATATTCCGTATAAGCACTTGACTTGTATTCTTTAAAGTGATAGGATTTTAATATCATAATACTTTCACAGTGTTTTGAAATTATATTTTAGGAATTGAGATGTACAAAAATAAAATAATCTCAAAAGTAAAAATGCTTGACGAAGAGAAAGTTGCAGTTAGTCTGCGTTTACCTATAACTCTAAAAAAAGAGTTGCAAACATATTCTGATAAAGAAAATGTATCAATGAACTCACTGATTATTGAAACGATGCACTCTTTAATTAATGACGAGTGCGGTACTGAGATAGAAAAAATAAATACAGAATTAGATTTGGCGCATGAGATAATTGAATATTTTGAGGACATGATTGTATTGTCTGAAGAAGAAATATATGAATGGTCTTGTAATGGTGGCACAGCATCTATGATAGAAGAAAGTAATCGTCATTTAAAGGATAGAATTAAAATGAATGCATTAATAGCAAAATTTTTAAAAAAGGACTAAAAAATGAAAATTTCAGTTAAATGTAAACTGTAGCTACATTTCTAAATCATTAGTAAGTTTTTACGTGTCTTAAAAAAAGTTAGATTATAGAGTATAGACACATACTATTTGCATTAATAGTAGTTTTATTTGAAGTCTTAAACAATAAAAACACATAGAGAGTCACTCCGGCAAGACTGAACTCCCTACGCTGTTCTAACCCATACAGGAAAGAAACAATGAATAATACACAAAAAAATATTAAAAAAACAGAAATTGACTGCACCACTGTACATAGAAAACTCGATGAGTTTCATAGATTACTCTTAGGTTTAAATGCCTTTGGCTCTTTACATCTTACAGACTACAATTTAATTCTTGATTGTCTGAAAGGCTCCTTTAATTACGCTCCAATTGATGATAATGAATAGTAAGGCTATAGGCGAAGACTGTTTTTTTGTGAGGCTCCGCCGAACAAAAACAGTATGAGGCGATAGCCTCTTGGCTATCTATAAAAAGTTATCGGACACGATTAGAAAATTAAAAAGGAATGGACAAAATGACAAAATCAGAATTAAGTATATTTAGAGCAAATAAAAGAAATGAAAAACTTTATGGAATTAGTTTAAGAATTCCTGTGGAATTAAAAGAAGTAGTTTATGATATTGCAGAAAAAAATAATTTATCTGTAAATTCTTTGATTATTGAATCTTTAAAATCTGTTTTTATGGAAGAGGAAGAGACAAAATGACAAAGATTAAAACATACGGCTTAACAAAGTATCAAATAAAAAAAGCTCATGACAAATTAAAGTTCAATAGACAATTTATGAACTCTAACGGTGTTCAAGTAGACAATAAAATAGTACCCTTTGCTGACTTTGTCCAAAACAGCTATATGAATTCTGACAGATATATTGCAGAGTTACAGCACCGTGCTTGGAGTGTTTATAATTATGCGAAGTCAAAAGACTTATCCAATGTATTTCTGACTCTTACACTCCCCTCTCATTGGCATAAAAAGAAGTCTTTTAAAGATAAACTCATTAACAATAAAAAGTTTGCCGGTCGTACATATATCACTACTTTAAAAAGTCCTATTGATAAAAAGAAATACAAGTTTTTCAATTGTCATGTAAAGCAAAAGTTTAACGGACTTGATTTTGATGCTGTACTAGATTTTAGTGAAACGATAGACAAATACACTCCGCATAATGCTTCCATAGAGCTTTCTAAGCTATTAAAAAAGTTTTTCGATGATAGGGCTTACAAAAGCATCAATAAGGATGATAGGTGTTATTTTCGAGTTACTGAACCGCATCAAGACGGTACACCGCATATACACATGAGTTTATTTATCCCATCTGATATGAAAGATAAAATAGTTGCAGCTCTTAATAGATTGTTCCCTGCTCCACAAAGTAAAATTGAAACTGACATAGATAGTCCAGTAGCCTATCTTATGAAGTATGTTTTAAAAACGCTTGACGATTTAAGGGATGAAAAAAGCGATATATCAAATCTTACTTTATGGTACTTATATCACGGCATTTCAAGGTTTTACACTTCTCGCACTTTTGTAGCTCTTGAAGTGTATAGAAGATTAAACGGCATGTACACTCTCCAAAAATTGACTGAAAAATATGATTTGAATGAAGTATGTGTGTATGTCTATTCCGATACTAAAAAAATTGCCATGATAGAAAATGAATACGGCACTATTTATATACCTAAGCCCGTGAATTGGTCGCAAAAACTAGATGAAGCTGATATGCTTGGCGAAGATGGAACTGTACAGTTAGATAGTGGGTTTGAGTCTATTTACAAAGATGCAACTCCGCACTATATCAATGTTTCAATTGATGGCGAAGAGTATATCACTTATGATTTTTCTGTTAAAAAGCACAACTATGAAAATCAAAAGCTCTTAGAGCAAGGTAAAGAGGCTGTTCCGTTTCAAGACATACTGCAAAAAGTCACTACACAACCCTATCAAATGAAAAATTATCAGCTTAACAGCTATTTTGAAAGTATAGATATAGCAACTGTAAACCCTGCGCATTATGTAATCGCTACCAATGAAATGATTAATAGAGGTTTGATAGATGGTGAGAGGCTGAAACTATCAGACATTAATGAAGCAAGCGAGGTATTTTAAAATGAATAAATTTCAAACTATTCAAAAAGTTGCTGAAGATATGGGTATTGATATTTCATACATCAGAAGCATGATAAAAAACAAAGACCTTACAGCTCATAAAATAAATGGATACAAAAGAATTTATATTGATGTTGAAGAGTTCAATAACAGTATTAAGCCTATCAATTCAATTTCTGACGAAATCGACTTAGATAAATTTTTAATATAAAAAGGTATGATTTTGTTTCATAGTAAAGTTGTTGCTACTAAAAAAGGCAACAAAGGAATGACAACATATTTTTTAAGAGGCTCTGTAATATGGCTTAATTATTATGTTGATGGTGCGAGAAAACAAAAGTCCACTAAGTTAAAAAACACACCACAAAACATAAAGATAGTGAAAGACAAGATTATACCAGCTCTCGACATAAAAATAGCAACAGGCGAAATATATAAAAAGAAGCCTCAAACTTTTGGGTATTATGGAAATATATTTTTAGAACAAAAAAAAGGTATCAAAAGTTATTCCTCAAAACTTCCAAAATGGAAGAGAGTAATAGAGTTCTTTAAAAACCGTAATATAGATACTATTACACGACTTGATATAAAAGAGTATCTAAACTCGCTAAAGATAAAATCTGCTTCTAAAGCTACATACAGAAGTGGCTTAAATGGCATATTTGAATTAGCTGTTGATGATGCAGTAATGAACTTTAATCCAGCTCTAAATATTCGGTTGAGCAAAGATGTAAAAGAGGCAGTTAGATTTTATACTAAAGACGAAGTGAATAATATTATTGAAGCTTCAAGTGGATTTTTTAAAGTGTATCTACAAATTGCTTTTAATACCGGAATGAGAACGGGTGAGATTTTAGGTTTGCAACTTGGCGATTTTGAAGATGGTTATATAAGCATTAAAAGAAGTAGAACCAAAGGTATTGTTGGAAGTGGTAAAACTTGGAATGCACAAAGAAGAGTTCCTTATCCATCTTTTATATATGATGAAGTAAGGAAAATCCAAACGAATAATATATTTATCTTTGGAAATACAGATGATGCAGGAAAACTTGATTATCTTTGGCGACAATGTGTTCTCGATGCTAAAGTTAAAAAGTTAAGATTATATTGCACACGACATACTTACGCAACTTTGATGTTGAATAGTAAACTAGTAAGTATAAATGAATTAGCTGGTCTGTTAGGTCACTCTTCTGCAAAGACAACACTCGATAAATATGCGAGTGTTCTAGGGGCTGAATCGATTGATTTGGGGAAGGATTTTTCGTTATACGGTGACAATACGGTGACACTTTACCAAGGGGAAGATGATAAAGTCCGTAAAATAGGCTTGTAAGAGGTATGCCCGAAAATCTTAGATAGATTTTTGAAAAAATGCCCCACTTCGGGGCTTTCCAAAATTTAACATAGATAAATTCGGAAAAAATATTATACTTTTTTGTATTTTACTGCCAAACTTTCTTAAAATAAAATCCGTAAGTTAAAATATTAGTATTGTTTTAGAGATAAATAGCAAAAGAAATAGACTCAAGAAAAACTTGAATCTGTAGTTTCTTAATCTTTTCCTGTCGGGAAGTCACCGTCCGAAGCATATTGCCAGCAAAAATCAGCTAAGTCTTCAATATCTTTTTTCTTCATTTTATCAAATTTTTTAGCACCGCTTGGACATAACTCTTTCCATTGATCTACTATTTTGTCATTCTCTTTCATTTCAGACCATGCATCACGATCATTTCTCCCGGTAAATACACTGCCGTCTTTGATACCGTCTTTTTCACACTCTTTTAAATTTTTATTATAATATTTTTGCCCTTTTTTAGCATCTGCCGTTGCTGCTGTAGCAAAAACCGAACTTGCTACTAACATGGCCAATAATAAAGAAATATTTTTTTTCATTTTATCTTCCCCCCCATAGTTTCTAATTTTCGGAATTTTACACACTATCATATAAATTAAATATTAATAATGAAGTAGTAAATTATTCATAGCCTTTTGCTTCACTAAAGCTTGACTCTTTAAAATTCAACTTTGTCTTATCTTGTTTTAGCTTTTTATATAACTTATATTTAGCCTGTGTAAGTTCATCTATACTCATAGAAAATGTAGTACAAATCTCTTCATCACTTCTCTTAGCACTATCCATAGCAAAAAGCTTTAATTCTTTTTTTGTAAGCTTTGATTTCAACATGGCATACAACTCTTTATCATCACTGATAAGATCTAAAACATCTATTTTACAGAACTCACTCAATTTATCTCTAAAACTGTTTTCACTATTGTATTGTCTCCAGACAGAACTCTCTAACATTATATTTTCTCCAATATTATTCTCAAATCTTTAGTCTCAACGACTATGTTTGCCTCTTTTCTCAATATCTCTCTTGCACAAAAAGCTACTCTGCTTCCTGCATGCGCAAACATGGATAAATCATTTGCCCCATCGCCACACACGAGTGTCTCCTCTTCGCTGATGCCCAGAATGTTTTGCAACCTTACTAACATATCACCTTTTGAGAAGTTAAACATCATGTCGCCGCCAACAAGTCCAGTCAGCTTTCCATCCTTTACATGCAGCGCATTGGAAAAATCTGCATCATAACCCAAAATGTCTTTTGCATAACTTGTAGCAGTTCTAAAACCGCCGCTAAAACAGACAACTTTCATACCCCTGCTTTTAAGCTCTGCAATCGTCTCTTTCGCGCCATTCATATAGGGTAAATTATGAGATATTTTTTCAACTATGGAGTAATCAAGCCCCTTCAAAAGCCCAACGCGAAGCTGAAGCGACTCAAAAAAATCAAGCCTTCCGCTCATCGCCTCCTCGGTTATGCGACTTACTTCTTCGCCAATGCCAAGCTCCTCTGCAAAAAAATCAATCGTCTCTCCATCCATAAGGGTTGAATCAAAATCAAAAACTGCCAATTTCAACATATATTTTTTCTCTCTTTGTTATAATGCCGCAATTATAGCGAATTAGGATTTTTTTTGTTTGACAAACTCATAGATAAATTGAAAAATAGCACTTACATCACGCTCGAGACCACTCCTGGGCACTCTCCTGTATTTGCACCCATTATCGATAAAATCGCGGAGCTAGGCTTAGATAAGTTAGTGGATGGCTTCTCAACGACAGACAATCCTCTTGCAAAACTAAAATACAACGCCCTTTTTGCAGCAAAGATGCTTCAAGATAGATTTGGCAAGCCTGTCTTAGCCACCATGAGCATGCGAGACAGAAATAAAATCGCCCTTCAATCAGACCTGCTCGGTGCAAATGAAGTGGATGTCAGAGCTATTTTAGCCCTCACCGGTGACCCAGCGACTATCTCTGACCAACCGCATACAAAAGGTGTTTTTGAGTCGGACAGTTCACTTTTGCTAGACATGATTTCTTGTTTTAACAGCGGTATAAATTATGCAGGAAAGCCTCTGGCACAAAAGCCAAAAGAGATTTACCCCTTTGCAGTAGTAAACGCCTATTCTAAAAATCCTAAAACACTTCAAAAAAAGATGCAAAAAAAGATTAAACATGGGGCTTGCGGAATTATTACCCAACCCGTATATGATTTAGAAAATGCTAAGAGGTTGTTAGATTTACGAGATGCGGCAAACAGAGAGTGTTGCGGTGAGCAAAAAAATGCTGAACTGATTTTAGGAGTTTTCCCTATCACAAAGCTTCGCACCGCTCAATTTTTGGCGGCACATGTTCCGGGCATAGATGTTCCGAACTCTTGGCTGGAAGCTTTAAGAGTCGCAAGTGAAAGAGGAGTTGAAGAGGAGTATAAAGTTGGATTTGAACTTAGTAAAAATCTTTTTGATGAGCTAAAAGCATTGCATCCAAAAATTCATCTTATGACTGCAAATCAGTTTCAAATTGCAAAAGATATTTTAATATAGAAACGGCATCTTTTTTAGAACTCAAGATGAATTCTAAAAGCTGTAAATAAACTCTTTAAATGCATCTATTTCTATTGGTTTACTAAAAAAATAACCCTGTATCTTATTGCAGTTTAGAAGCTTAAGGGTATCTACATGCCCTTGCGTCTCAGAACCTTCTGCAATAACATCTTTACCTAAAGCTCTAGCCATGGCTATAATTGTGGCAACAATAGAACGGTCATCCTCATCCGTTTCAATATCAAGAACAAAACTTCTATCAATTTTAATCGTTTGCGCCGGCAGCTTTTTAAGGTAGCTCAGGGATGAATATCCCGTTCCAAAATCATCAATAGAGAGTAAAAAGCCAATAGCATGCAGCTCATTAAGAATAGAGAGTGCCTTATCTATGTTGCTCATAATATGTGATTCTGTAATTTCAAGCTCTACATACTGAATATCGACTCCGATTTCACTCACAATTTGGCAAATATCACGTATAAAATTTTCATTCTCCAACTGTTTACTCGAAACATTTATAGATACCGTGAGCATATTTCCGGCTTCATGCAGTGCTTTTGTATCAATGAGCGCCTGTTTTGCAACCCACAATCCAATCGAATATATTTGCCCCGTCTCTTCAGAAATATTTATAAACTTATCCGGTCGCACAAGCCCTAATTCAGGATGCTTCCATCTTATAAGTGCCTCCATGCCATAGACGCTTTTTGTGTCAAGATTGACTTTTGGCTGATAGACTAAAAAGAACTCATTATTTTCTATCGCACTGCGAAGATGATTCTCTATATCTATTCTCTCAGTGAGCTTCTCATTCATAGACTGGGTATAAAACTGAAAACTGTTTTTCCCTAACTCTTTGACATGATACATAGCAGTGTCCGCTGCTTTTACAAGCTCCTCATAACTTTGCCCATCATCAGGATAGATACTAATACCCATACTGGCTCCGGTATAGAGTTTATTTTCTTCTATAATAAGTGGCTGCTTAAAAGCGTTTATGATGTTCTCTGCGATAGAGACAACATCCATAGCCGTATCAATATCTTCTACAATTACGGTAAATTCATCTCCGCCCAAGCGTGCGAGCGTATCTTGCTCTCGAATTGCTTTTTTTATAATCTTAGAGACTTCAACCAAAAATTTATCGCCCATAACATGACCGAGTGTGTCATTCACATTTTTAAAGTTATCCATATCAATAAAAAGCAGAGCCATCTTTTTTTTATTTCGTTTTATAAATGGCATTCTGCTCACAACTCTTTCTTGGAATAGCACTCTGTTTGGAAGAGTTGTAAGAGAATCAAAATATGCAAGGTTGTGTATCAAATCTTCTTGCTCTTTTTTCTTGGTTACATCATTCGTAATACTTATAAAATTTGTCAAGGTGCCGTCATCATTGTGCAAAGCGATTATATTGATTTCTGCTTTGTATAATGCACCACTTTTTTTACGATCAATAATTTCGCCATTCCAATGGCCGTGTGCCATGATGGATGCCCACATCAACGCATAAAACTCATGATTGTGCCAGCCGGAACTGAGAGCTTTCGGTGTTTGCCCATAAAGTTCTTCGGCTGTGTAGCCACTTATTTTACAAAAAGCTTCATTCACCTTGATAATTTTTTGAGATGAATCGGTAATAACGATACCATCGCTCATTTTTGCAAAAACTTCAGAGGCTAGCATGAGGTCATTTTGCGCAATTTTTTGCTTAGTTATGTCATGCACCGTTCCTATAGAACGGATGACATTACCATCAGTATCAAATTCATGTTCGCATCTCTCTTCAACAAAACCCATTTTTAAATCTTTTCGAATAATGCGATGGGTTATATGGTATCCCCGTTTTTCGTTCACGGAGTCCATGTAGCTTTTATTTACAATCTCAATATCATCAGGATGAATATGCTTTAAAAAGAGCTCGTAGGTTGCAGCAAACTCTTGAGGAGCGTAACCAAAAATGCGATAAACCTCGTCAGACCAAAAAAGTTCGCCCGATGGAATATCAAGTTCCCAGTGACCGATATGAGACAACTCTTGGGCTTTATTGAGTCCAAATTTTAGTTTTTTTAGTTGCTTTCTTTCTTCTATTAACTCTTTCTCAAAAGATGATGACATTCCCGACCTTTTAGTTTTGTTTACAATATTTTACAAGCTCTATCTAGTTGTGAATATTATCTTACTATCAGTTAAAATCACTTTTAATTTTTGATATAATCACGCTACTTATTTTTTAGGATATTCATGATTGATTTAAAACTATTACAAAAAGATTTTGATGCTATGAGTGCGAAACTCTCTCGCAAAAAAGTGGATACCTCTTTAATCGCTGATTTGAAACAGAAAAACGAAGAACTTAAAAAAGCAAAAACAGAGTTTGAAACACTCCAAGCCATGCAAAACAGCATGAGCAAAGAGTTTGGCATTTATAAAAAAGAGGGAAGAGATGTTAGTGAACTCAAAGCGAAAGTAGATGCAAACAAAATAAATATTGCCGCAGCACTTGAAACACAAAGAGAGAGACAAGAGGAGTTAGAAACTCTAGCCATGTCTATACCTAACATGCCCGACGACAATGTTCCCGATGGTGCAGACGAAAACGACAATATCGAGATTAAGAAAGTTTTAGCACCTCATGCTTTTACCTTTGCTCCCAAAGAGCATTGGGAACTGGCAGAGCAAAACGGCTGGATAGACTTTGAACGTGGGGTGAAACTTGCAACAAGCCGCTTTAGCGTCTCCTTCGGAATGGGTGCAAAACTTGAGCGCGCTCTTATAAACTTTATGCTTAATTTCAACTCAAAACGAGGTTTTGAAGAGGTAAGCGTGCCCGTTATCGTAAACAGAAATGCCCTCAAAGGCACGGGACAACTTCCAAAATTTGAGGATGATTTGTACAAAATAGATTCTCAAGAGCTCTTTTTAATCCCTACTGCAGAGGTTCCGGTTACAAACCTCTTTGCCGATGAGATTTTAGAGGAATCGCAGCTCCCTATAAAAATGACAGCTTATACTCCATGTTTTAGAAAAGAGGCAGGTGCGGCAGGACGTGACACGAGAGGCATGATACGACAGCATCAGTTTCACAAAGTCGAACTTGTTGCCATCACAACACCGCAAACAAGCGATAAAGTTTTTGATGAAATGCTCGCATGTGCTTCCGACGTTTTAACCGCACTCGAACTCCCTCACCGTCTTGTAACGCTATGCACGGGAGACTTAGGTTTCAGTGCCGCTAAAACAGTAGATATTGAAGTGTGGCTCCCGGGGCAAAACACATACAGAGAAATTAGTTCTGTTTCAAACACAAGAGATTTTCAGGCAAGACGCGCAAAAATACGATACAAAGACGGCGATAAAAACAGCATGGTTCACACGCTAAACGGCTCATCTTTAGCGGTCGGCAGAACCTTGGTTGCCATAATGGAGAACTTCCAAAACGAGGACGGAACAATTACAATTCCGAAAGTTTTAGAGCCTTATATAAACTAAAAACTTCTCATACTTTTGACTTAACAGCAGAGTTAACTACGCCTAGAGAAAAGTTAAAACTGACAGAATCTGCTGTTCATGCAACAGACAAACTAGTGGCACTTTTCTTGCTTACATTACTACAATAACGAAATAAACTAAGGTATATGATGGCTGATGCTAATGAAGAGATAATCATTATTGAAGAGAGTGAAGTAACTGATTTTCAGGCTACTCCTAAAGAAGAAGAGACAGCGGCTAAGGAGTCTCCTCTAAAAAATAAAAAACTCATCATTTATGGCGGTGTCGGAGCTATCCTTATTCTAATTATCTTGATAGTATTGATACTACTATTCAAATCATCAAAAGAAGAAAAAGCTCCTCCGGCAACAGTAACAACAGAAAAAAAAGAGGTAAAAAAGGTACAAGAGCCTATTGAAGCAAGCAAGCTTGAGAACATGATTGCTAAAGCGAACTATCTCTATTCCAACGGAAACAAAGAGGAAGCACTCTCTTTGTATGAAAGAATCGCTCTCTTTAGTGAAGCTATTTCTCAATACAACCTTGGTGTGGCACAACTTATAAATAAACAGTACGACGTGGCTCTTAAAACTTTTCAAAAAGCTATACAAAATGATGAAAAAAGATGTGTAAGCGCTATAAATGCGGCAGTCTGTTCCATGCATCTGGGTGACAAAGAGAGTTTCAGGTACTACATAGATTTAGCCTATGCCTACCTCCCGCATGAAATCGATTCTCCTCTCTACTCCTATTACTACACACTCATAAATTACTATAACGGCAACTATCTTGAAGCATTAAGCGCACTTAAAAATGCAACTTCTGATGAGTACCCTGAAGTTCAAAAACATTTAAGTGCAAAAATTGATTCACTTTTTGAAAATAACAACGATGCAATAGAGACGATAAAAAAAGAGTATGACAAGAGAGATGCCCTGAGTCTTGGTCTTTTGAATGCTAGAGTCGGAGATACGGTATCTGCGCAAAAGTACTTACAAGATGCGATTCAAAACAATATTGAACCTGCAAAAGCACAATTAGCGCTAGGGCTTGTAAATATTAAAGCGGGGCTTGTTGCAAAGGGTGCAATCGATATAAAAGCTGTAACAGATAATTTTCCGGATGAGGCATTTAATATATACCCTATAAAAGTAGTGCTCAAAGACTCCCTTTTTGAACCAAAAAAAGCGCAGCAGCTCTTTAAAAATAAGATTGAATATTCTAAGTCTCTAACTTACCAAAAAATATTTTACTTCTCCCCCTATAAAGTATTTAATGCGGACAAAACTATAAATTACATACGAAAAGGCAACGCCAATATGTATATAGATAATATTGATTCGGCAACAGAGTACCTTGAAAAAAGTGCTTCATCTTCTGCTGTAAATTATGGAATAGCAAAGGCGATAAAAAAAGCACTCACTTTTAGAATCAGAGAAGCTAATGAGGAGTTAGACGAGCTTGTTAAATTACAGCCAAAGCACTCAATCCTGCACTATAACTTAGCGCTAACATATGCACAGATGGGAAACATGCATGATGCTCATGAGCACTTTTTACGCTCCTACTACCTAGATGCAAAAAATTATCTTTCAGGCATCTTTGCAATTATGACTGGTCAACTTATAAATAAAGAGCATACTAAATTAACCTCAATAATCAAAGACGCAATGCAACAAGAAGAGCCTGATGAAAACATGGATTTATATAAAACGCTCTTAAATATAAGTGAAAACGATTTGCTCTCAAGCGTCGATTGGCTTGATAATAGCTATAAGCAGAGACCACTCTATTTTGCCCTAGATGTTATTATATCTCAGGGTTTAAATAAACAAGATACGGCAATGGCATCATCTGAAAAATTAACTGCCCTTCTTCCAAATAATATATTGCCGCACATGATGTATATTGATGCTCATTTCGGTGATTTAAAAATAACCGATTATGCGAAAGAGGTACAAAACTACTTAAAAATTCAAAAATTTGATTTCAACGATCTCTATTATGGTCCACAAATCGTAAGGTATTTATATATTCAACAGAACCTTATCACGGGTAAACTCTTCTTTTTGAGAGAGCAGCTCAAGCATGTCTTAGATGCTACAACAGAAAATCCATACGAGATTATAAGTGCATTAGCTTTAGCCTCTCTTTATGATAAAGCTTATGAAGAGTCATTTACCCTTTATAATCAACTCATTGATGAGTTAAAAATAAGAGATGCAGATACACTCTTTCTAGGTGCTGTTGCCTCAATAGCCGCAAAACATAATGAAAATGCCGTTGCTCTTTTAGAGTTATCAAAGTTACAAGATACTGACTTTTTAGAGAGCAGATATGCTTTGGGGCTTTTATATCTTGAATTGCAAAACCATGATGGAGCAGTTATTCAACTGCTAAAAATTGGAGACAATGGATTCAGTTCTGAATTTTTTAACTTTGAAATAGATTCAGATAAATTACTCTATGAATTTCAGAAAAAAGAAAACAGTGCGAACCGCAAGCAAGAGGATACAAATAGAACTAAAGCAAATTAATATGCCTTTATTCTTATTTTATTATGTAACCTTACGCACTTTTATAAAAAATGAGTAAAGCTCCTTGAAATTCTCGAAAAATTCATTTTACTAAAGAAACATTTTCGCTTTGCGAAAAGCGCTTCGCTTATTTTCGTAGCTTTAGGGGGTTGTAGGGACATAAGCAGCTGCCACTAAAACGGACGCGTTCGTTTTAGTGCGTAATATCAGTTAAAAAGTAGCCTATAAGTGATTCAGATGCTGTGATTTCTTGTCCTACACCGATATTTAACCTAAAATTTTGAGGAAGATAAAGAGTTGTAATACCGTTAATCATAAGACCGTATCTTAAAGATTGAAGAAGATTTTGACCCTCTGAAATACCTATTGTAATCTCATCTGGACTGCATTTTAACATATGCAGAACTTTCATTTTATTAGAGTTTTCATCTTCAAACAGAAGCTCTGCATGTTCGTTGATTTTTTTTGCCAATACACCAATTTTAGAAAGTCTCGCACCTCTTTTTATATTCACTGATTTGAGAGAGGAGTTGAATGGTACTCGCAAAAAAGCAACATCAAAAAAACTATTTTCAATCTCAATTTTATAAGCATACTCTTTATCATCAATCTCTTCTATAGAGAGCACAACCCCATCCACTGGGCTTACTACACTATTTTTTTCATAAATTATTGCTGTTCTCTCTGGATTTCTATAGATAAATACAAAAAAGAGTAATGCAAAAAAAGCTATAAACTCTAAAATCTCAAAATCTAATATAGCAAAAACGGCAAAAAGGAGCGTCGAGCAGCCAATATATTTAAGCCCTTCTTTTGCTACGGGGGATAGATTATTTCTCATCTCTATGCTCTTCTTTAGACATTGTAGCGTCTTGCTTTAGCTCTTCTTCTATATCATTTGTAACATTAGAAACTTTCGATTTCATATTGTTCTCTTTTTCAAAATGAATAATAATCTCTCTAACTTCTTCACCGGTAATATTCTCTTTTTTGTAAAGAAGTGCCACCATCTCTTCGACTGCACCCTTATACTCATTGAGCCTAGCTACGACAGCAATGTATCGCTCAGCTAAGGATGACTTAATAAACTCATCCATGTTCTCTGCCATTTTGTCACTGTACTCACGCGAAACCTGCTGCGCACCACCCAAAAAGGAGTGTCTCTGTTTCTCTAAAACCATTAACCCTGCAACATCAGTCATTCCATAAACCTGCACCATTGATTTAATAATCTCTGTTGCTCTCTCAAGGTCGTTTCCTGCACCCGTAGAAATTTCACCGATAAAAACCTCTTCGGCCGCTCGCCCACCCAAAAGAACATCCACCTCTGCAAAAAGTTCATATTTTTGCATCATAAACTTATCTTCTTCAGGCTTATTGAGTGTATATCCAAGTGCAGCTAGTCCACGAGGAACAATAGAAACTTTGGAAACCTTCTTCGCCCCGTCTGTTGTCTCTGCTAAAAGTGCATGTCCACTCTCATGGTATGCAACAATCTTCTTCTCTTTAGGATTGATGCGGCGAGATTTTTTGGCAAGTCCTGCTATGGCTCGCTCAACTGCTTCATATAAATCTTTCTGTTTTACGGTTTTTTGGCTTTTTCTTCCAGCCAAAAGCGCAGCTTCATTTACAATATTTGCCAAATCTGCGCCCGCCAAACCTGCCGTCAATCTTGCAACTTCTTCTAGCTCAACATCCGCATCCATCTTTACATTTTTCACATGTACATTTAAAATTTTTATACGCCCTGCAAAATCCGGCTTGTCAACTAAAACCTGTCTGTCAAAACGCCCTGGACGAAGAAGCGCTTGGTCAAGGACTTCAGGTCTGTTTGTTGCAGCCAAAATAATAATAGGTGTGTCTGTTCCAAAACCGTCCATCTCTGCTAAAAGCTGATTGAGCGTCTGCTCTCTCTCATCATTTCCGCCCATCATGCCGCCGGCGGCACGACTTTTACCTATTGCATCAATCTCATCTATGAAAATAATACTCGGAGCATCTTTTTTCGCTTGTTCAAACAAATCACGAACACGAGCAGCACCAACACCCACAAACATCTCAATAAAGCTAGAACCGCTTACAGAAAAAAATGGAACATCCGCTTCTCCTGCAACGGCTTTTGCTAGAAGTGTTTTACCGGTTCCTGGGCTTCCTACCAAAAGTACGCCTTTTGGAATTTTAGCACCGATTTCTACATATCTTGCAGGGTATTTTAGAAAGTCCACTATCTCTTGAACCTCCTCTTTTGCTTCTTCTACACCCGCTACATCATCAAACTTTGTTTTAGGTTTTTCTGAATTAACCATCTTTTTTGAATTACCCATTCCCAAAAGACCGCTTCCCATGCTTTTTTGCATTCTCCCTGCAAAAAACATCCAAATACCTATAATTATCAAAAACGGGAAGAGCCATCCAAACATCTCTGTAAACCAGTTTGTCTCGCTAAAACCTTGATACTGTATGCCCTGTTTATCAAGCTCATCTACAAGCTTTGTATCACCTTTTACTATTCTTGTCGTATATATCTTTCCATCCGCTGAAGTGGCTTTAATATAGCTTTGCCCTATATCAACTTTATCTACACTTTTAGATGCAACTAATGATTTTAACTCCGAGTAGCTTACCTGTTTTACTCTAGCTGAGTTTCCGGCAATTGCACCTTCTACAGCTCCATCAACTCCAGCACCACTTTCACCTATTACTACTTTAAACAGTAAAATAACGGCAATAGAAAAAATTGCGAATGTTATCAGCGGATTTTTATTAAAAAAATTATTATCGTCATTGTCTTTATTGGGAGTTTTTTTTGCCATATTTTTATTTCCTATTTACTTTTTGATGTTACGCACTAAAACGAACGCGTCCGTTTTAGTGGCAGGGACAAATGTCCCTACAACCCCCTAAAGCTACAAAAAACTTTGTTTTTCGAGAATTACAAGGTGTTTTACACACTTTTTTGAAAAGTGCGTAAGGTCAGTTACTTTTTTAAAACAAGGGTTACCCACTCATCTTGAGCGATTCTTTGAACTATTTCACAATCTTTGTAAAAGTTTAAAACTTTTGCTTCGTATTTATCCAATATTCCTGATAAAATCAGAATACCATCTTCTTTGAGCGCACTTTTTAAATCTTTTGCTATAAATGTCAAAACATCCGCTACTATATTTGCAACGACTATGTTGTATCTATTTTTAGAAAGGGAGCACGAGCCTTCCCAGATATTTGAAAATTCAAGAAAGTTTATCTTTGCATTTTCAATGCTGTTTTCAACGGAGATTATGTCTGTATCACAAGCATCAACAACTGCTCCGAGTTTCATCGCAGCTATTCCCAATATACCGCTTCCGCAACCTACATCAATAAGTGTATCTCCGCTCTTTACATACTCTGAAATTGCTCTAAGTGATGATGCTGTTGTTGGATGGTGCCCGGTTCCAAATGCCAAAGCCGGATCTATTACTATATTTATAAGCTCATTATGAGGTTCATCCCAAGTTGGATGTATATAGAACTTATCTATAACTAGTGGTTCTATACTTTTTTGATAACTCTCTACCCAATCACTGTTTTTTTGTTTTGTTATTTTACACTCTAAATCTACACTCTGACTTAAAGCTTTTTGCAGGGCTTCGGCAAACTGTTCAAGCCCCCAAGCGATTGTTTCAAGCTCTTCTTCACTTCGGATAATAAATCCCTCGTCACTCTCTTCAAAGCCTATTGGTATGGTATCTGATAAAAAATCTAAAAAGAGAGAGTGATGGGATGAAATTTTAACACTTAATTCGTAGTAGTACTCTTGCATTACTCCGTGACACCCATTACGGCACCAAGTTTTTCTTTTAATACCTGTGGAGTAAACGGCTTCACAATGTAGTTATTTACTCCTGCTTTAAGAGCAGTTATAACCTCTGCTTTGCCACCTTCTGTTGTTACCATAATGATTGGCAAATCTTTAAAGCGAGCATCCGCGCGAACTTTTTTCACAAGTTCAAGACCATTCATCTCCGGCATATTCCAATCTGTAATTAACATGTCAATATCTGGATTGGCATCCATAGCCGCCCATCCCTCTAAACCATCTCCACCTTCAAGAATGTCCTTATAACCGAGACGAGCCAAAGTGTTTTTAATAATACGGCGCATTGTAGAGCTATCATCAACAACTAATAATTTCAATTAAAATCCTTTTTTATAATATTGTTAGCATTTTTTGTGCCAAATGGTACCTAAATTTTGTTTATTTTTCTATTAATTTAGGAGTTTGAACATTTTTGCCAGGTCAAGTGTTCCCTCATAGTAAGCTTTACCTATAATAACGCCATCCACTTCTTTCGTTGCTATAAGAGCCTCTATGTCACTTGCATCTTTTACTCCGCCACTCGCGATTGTGCTTATTCCTGAAACCCTTGCAATATCTAAAGTAAATTCAACGTTTACCCCGCTCAAAGTGCCGTCTTTACCGACATCTGTGCATATTATGGCTTCAACACCGGCATTTGCAAACTCTCTCGCCAAATCAGTTGCTCGCATGGAACTCACTTCACCCCAACCCTCAACCGCTACAAAACCGTCAATAGCATCAATCCCGACAGCTATTGGATATTTTGCTGCCATCTCTCTTACGAATTGTGGATTTTTAACGGCAATTGAACCTAAAATAACTCTATTTATCCCGATTGCAAGCATTTTCTTAATTGTCTCTTCGTCTCTAATTCCGCCGCCGAGCTCTAATTTTACATTACAGTTTTCTCTAATTTTTATTATCTGCTCTAAGTTTTTTGGCTCTCCTGCAAAAGCACCGTTTAGATCAACCAAATGAACCCACTCTGCACCCATCTCCTCAAACTTTTTCACAAGTTCCCATGGCTCATTCGAGTAAATCTTTGCGCTCTCCATAAGACCCTTTGTAAGTCTCACTGCTTTTCCATCTTTTAAATCTATCGCCGGGTATAAAGTCATTGATTATAGTCCTATAAAATTTTGTAAAATTGCCAAACCGTTTTTATGGCTTTTCTCAGGGTGAGGCTGAATGCCAAAAATATTTCCGCATGCCACGGCAGATGTAAATTCATAGCCATAATAAATACTGCCGATTATGTCATTTTTATCTGCACAATCAACATGGTATGTGTGAACAAAATAGAGGTAATGCTCTTCATCCAAATTTTTAAAAAGCGGATGCTCTTTTGTGAACATTTTGTTCCACCCCATGTGCGGAACTTTAAGCGGTTCATCAAATTTTGAACTATCAAAAGCTTTCACATCGCCCTTTATAAGTCCTAAACCTTCATGTAAGCCAAACTCTTCGCTACTTTCAAAAAGCAGCTGCATTCCAAGGCATATTCCAAACATGTATTTTCCGCTATGTGCGAACTCTTTGAGTGCTTCAACCATGTTTCTCTCTTTTAAATGCTCCATGGCATCACCAAAAGCACCGACACCAGGGAGTATCAGCTTGTCATAATTTTTAAACATTTGGGGGTCACTCTCAACTACCGTCTCTTTTCCAAGCTTAGCAAAAGCATTTTGTACGCTTGCCAGATTTCCCATGTTGTAATCTACTATTGCTATCATTCTTGAATTTTCTCTTTTGTATTTTTTATATAAATTGCCAAACTGACTAGCAGCATCGCAACTCCGGCAATAATAAACATGGCATAGAGAAGCATCTGAGGCTCGGTAATGGCAAATTTGAATACAAGCATGAGTGCTTCAATGGATAGAGCAATGATGATTGAGCCTAAAAACCTCACCATGGTTTTATGGGCACCAAATATATTTTGCTCCTTTGTTCTGCCCATTATCTCCTCTTCTATCAGGGTTTTCGCTAAATCAAAAATGGCTAAGGCTAAGGTAATTAAAATTGTTGCTTCAAATACATCTTTAATGTTGAAATGTGATATTTCATACAAAAAGAAGCTCTGCATTCCTTTGAAAAAGAGGAGCATTGCCACAGCAATAAGAGCCAGAGAAAACATGCTATAAGAGTATTTGAAAAATTTAACAAATAATGAATCAAAGGTACTCAGATGAGCGATTTTAAGAACTTCTGCAAATGGCATATCTAAACATGCAACATATTTAAGCACACCTGTTTCATCATAAATTGGTTGTGAAGCTGTAACTGTCAAATCCCTTGTAATAAGCGATGGATAAGGGTCTGTTATGGTACATCTTCCCTCTCTAACAGCTCTATAATAGTACGCTCGGTCCGCACGAATTTTTCCAGCATCTTCATCTATTTGCTTGTGGTCAAGATAAGTTGGACTTACTTGAACACCACGGTGGTCTAAAAGATAAACACCCTCACAGCTCTCTAAATCTGCTTTGATTTTTAAAAGGCGTGGAACAATCATCTCCACTGAAATAGATGGCAATCTATTTGGAATATTTTTCGAAAAAAGATAACAAAAGTAGGCTCTAGCTTTTGTTCTACTGGTTGAGAAGTCTTGTATATCGGATGGAGTCATGGGAACTTTCCTTCTCCTAAATTTGGTGTGATTATACCAAACTAAAACTTCCTTTGCTATAATGGCGCCTATGAAAAAAGAGATAAAACGCATAGCAATAGTCAGACTTTCAGCGCTTGGTGATATTGTGAACACGACTGTTACTTTGCAGTTTATACACAAACAATTCCCGCATGCTAAGATTGAATGGATTACTGAAAAGGTTTTTGCACCGCTTTTAGAGAATCATCCTCTCATCTCTGCTGTTCATACAATCAATCTTAAAGAGATCAAAGAACAAAAGAGCTTTACCCTTTTAAAAGAAAGTATCTCAAAACTTCGCTCTTTGGGTGAATTTGATATTATTATTGACATTCAAGGGCTTTTAAAATCCGCCATAGTTGCAAGGCTTATTGGCAAAAATACGCATGGCTTTGATAGCTCCTCTGCAAGAGAAAGAGTGGCTTCGCTTTTTTATAAAACAACTTCGCATGTAAAATATGATGAAAATGTTATAAAAAGAAACTGTTTTTTAGTCTCAGATGCACTAGGATTTGAGATAGACGATGAGATGCTTCAGAATAAAGAGGCTCTGTTTGTTAAACAGGAAAATTTATGTTTTGAAGAGAAGTATCTCTTTCCTCACACCAATATATTTCCACATGTCAAACTTCCACATGCTGACATTGACAGTAGAAATATTGCTATTGTTATAGGTGCATCACGGGAATCAAAAAAATATCCTAAAGAAAAGGTCGCTGAACTTTGCGAAAAACTAAAACAAAACTGCATAATTATCTGGGGAAACGAAAATGAGAAAGAGGATGGCATGTGGATTTGCAAAAACTCCTCTTATGCAACATTAGCACCAAAACTTTCACTGAATGAACTTGTCTCAGCTATTTCAAGTGTTGATTTAGTAATAGGCAATGACACAGGTCCGACACACATGGCATGGGCGCAAAACACCCCGTCCATCACACTTTTTGGACCCACGACCACTCGTATGATTTATGAAACACAAAAAAATATAGGCATAAAATCTCCGTCCGTTGTAGATATTAATAAAATTGACAAGAATGATTTTTCCATCAAAGAGATAGAAGTCGATGAAATAGTGGCACAAGCAAAGGAATTGCTTCGATAATGGGGTTTAAACTCTTTTTACTTTTAGAAAAGTTTTTGATGTTGCTACCACCCACATGGAGAAAATCTTTTTTTTCCGGTCTTGCAATTTTGAGCTATTACGCTTCTAAAAGATATAGAGAAGTTTCATACAGAAATCTTGAATTTGCATTCGATAACAGACTCAGCGAAGATGAAAAAAGTGAGATAACAAAATACGCTTTTAAAAATCTTCTCTTTAACTTTTTGCATGCGATGGAGCTTCGCCATATGAGCAGAGATGGGCTAGCAAAAAAAGTTACCATACAAAACATTGAAGCTGTCCAAAGAGCGCATGCTGAGGGTCGTGCAATTATTTATGTGACGACGCATTACAGTTCTTGGGAGCTTGGCGGTGCGAGTATCGGTGCTTTTATAGAACCTTTAATTGCCGTTTATAAAAAAATGAAAAATCAAGCGTATCAGGATTGGCTCTTAGAGGCAAGAGGCTCTTTTGGAAATATCTCTATGGAGAAGACAAATGTTGTCAAGCCGCTTGTCAGAAATCTCAAGAGCGGTCTGGCATGCGGGATATTAATAGATACAAACATCAATCCTAAAGAGGGAGTAATGGTAAATTTTATGGGCAAAAGCATTCGGCAAACCTCAACGCCTGCATATTTAGCCAGAAAATTTAATGCAGCGATTATTCCAGTAACAGTTAGAACCGACGACGAAGAAAACTACACTCTGATGTTATTTGATGAGATTAAGGTTGAAAGAACAGATAACGAGGAAGCTGATATCCAAAAAGCAACTCAGCTACAAGCAGATTGGCTCACAGAACTTATAACACAAGAGCCGAAATTTTGGTTTTGGCTCCATAGAAGATGGAAAAACGACCATCCAGAAATTTATACAACTGATGTTACACACTAAAGTTATTTTATGTTAAACACTCTTTACTTCTCGCCTCGAAAAGTTTCAGGATAGTTAGAAAAAATGCCGTAATCGCCGGTCCCAATATCATTCCCCAAAATCCAAAAGTAGAGAGTCCTGCTATGATAGCAAAGAAAATGACAAGCTCATTCATTCTGGCATCATCCTCTTTTAGGAGCCTCTTATTTATCTCTTTGATAATCAGTGGTTTAATAAATGTGTCTGCAATTATTGAGATAACCACTATAGAGTAAAGAGCGATAAAAATCGCATTTGAACTGTTCCCCATAGAAAACTCATAAGTCATAAACGGAAGCCACATGAGAGCCCCACCAACAACAGGAATCAAAGATGCAAATCCATACATAATTCCAAAGAGGAGCCCATTATATCCCATGAGAGAGATTGCAACTCCAAAAAGAACTCCTTGAATCATAGCATTTACAATGATAGAGTAAAAAACAACACTCATGACAGAAGAGAGCTCTTTTGAGAGCAAACTGCTATCATCCACCGACATCTGAACTACCCGCTTTAAAAAGGCAACAATATGACTGCCATTATATTGAGCAAAAAAGTAAAAAATAATAACTAAAAAAGCATTCTTTAAAAATCCTGCACTAAATGCCCCTATTTTTCCGGTGATGGAGAGAGCATTTGAGGTGATAAAGTTTATGTCTATATCTTTCATAGTGTCTGCTACATATGGTTTTATAAAGGCTAAATAGAGTGGCGGATTTGCAATAATGTCCTTAATGTAAGTTTCTAGATTTGCAAAAGCATCCGGTTCAAGAGAGTTGAGTCTTATAGTTAATGTAGCCAAAAAATAGCCCAACGGGGCAAAAAACAGAACTGCTAATAAAAAGCTTGAGCTAAGAGCTGCAAGTAGTCTATTTTTAAAAATCTTCTCAAAATTATCTTGAATATTTGAAGTTGAAACTGCCAAAAGAGCCGCGATTGTTATAACAAGCAAAAACGGAGCATATAAAAGATACATCCAATAAAGTGAGGTTGCAAAAAGCACGGCTATAAAATATTGTGATTTCATGAAAATAATCCTCCATCTTCTGGGAATGAGATATCTAAAACATCATAAGTCATTCTTGTTGCTTTTCTTCCTTTGGCGGTTCTCTCCAAATAGCCGTTTGCTATCAAGTAAGGTTCAAGCACATCTTCAACCGTTCCCTCATCCTCGCTAAGCGATGCTGCTATTGTACTCAGTCCCATAGCTCTTCCATTTGCACTTGCTAAAAGATTTAAAAGTCTTATATCCATCTCATCAAAACCATGGGAGTTTATTCCCAATTCATTGAGCGCATATTTTGTTCTAACAAACTCGATGCTGCTCTCATTGGCAACATCGGCAAAGTCTCTCACGCGGCGAAGCAGACGAAGAGCAATCCTAGGCGTTCCCCGACTTCTTTTTGCAATCTCCATGCATGCCTCATTGAGTATCTCTTTTCCTAGTTTAAGTGATGCCTGCAATACAATTCTTGCAAGCTCTTCGGATGTGTAAAACTGCATTCTAAAGCTCATTCCGAACCTGTCTCTGAGTGGGTTAGAGAGCATTCCCGCTCTTGTCGTCGCACCAATGAGAGTGAATCGAGGCAGGTCAATTTTAACCGTTTGGGCAGCAGGTCCGCTTCCTATAATAATATCTATGCGAAAATCTTCCATGGATGAGTAGAGTATCTCTTCAACGGCGGGAGAAAGACGATGAATTTCATCTATAAAAAGTATATCGCCCTCCTCTAGGTTTGTAAGAAGTGCGGCTAAATCTCCGCTCTTTTCTATCATCGGAGCGGCTGTAACTTTTATATTAGCACCCATCTCATTTGCGATAATAAGTGCTAAAGTTGTTTTTCCAAGCCCCGGAGGTCCAAAAAAAAGTACATGATCGAGTGCTTCTACTCTTTTTTTACTCGCTTCTATAAATACGCCAAGATTTTTTTTAATCTGCTCTTGACCGATGTATTCACTCCAGATATTTGGGCGAAGCGAGGTTTCTACACTCTCCTCTTCCGGGTTATATTTTTCTATCTCAACTAATCTTTCCATATTTATGCCAATCTAATAGGTATGAATTTCTTGAGGAAACTCTCTTGATTTAACTTCATCTGCATAATTTTGAATAGCCTCTTTTACCAAAGCGGCTCCATCAAGATATTTTTTTACAAATTTTGGGGTAAACTCCTCAAACAGACCAAGCATGTCAGAAAAAACAAGCACCTGCCCATCAACACCCGAACCGGCACCTATTCCAATAACCGGAATATTTACACTGCGTGCCACCTCTGAGGCTACTTCAGCTTTCACACCCTCAATGACCATACAAAAGGCTCCGGCACCCTCTACTGCCTTTGCATCTTTTATAAGCTGTATATGCTCTTCCTCTGTTTTGCCTTTTACCTTGTAGCCGCCCTCGCTTCTAACCGATTGAGGAAGCAAACCTATGTGACCGCAAACTGCGATGCCGTTACTTGTCAAGTGAGCAATTATCTCTGCTTTATCCGCACCGCCCTCTATTTTTACACAATCGGCAGAGGTTTCTTGAAAAACTCTTATACAATTTTTTAGAGCCTCCTCTTTTGAAACATATGTTCCAAAAGGCATATCGCAAACTACAAAACTATTTTGCGCCCCATTACAAACGGCGTTAGTGTGGTATAGCATTTGCTCTAAAGTAGCACTGAGAGTGTCGGCTTTACCTGCAAAACTCATGTTAAGACTGTCACCTACCAAAATCATATCGGAGCTTGGTTCTAAAAGTTTTGCGAAAAGTGCATCATAAGCCGTAATCATCACAAGAGGTCTAACTCCTTTTGTTTTTTTGATTGAGGAAATTGTCATTTTTTTAGTCATTATGAAACTCTTTTTTACTTTTAATAAAGTTTAGTAAAAGAATTTTAACTAAAAATTGCTATAATCTTAACTATATGGGAGAATTATTTTATGGGCATAAGAAGTGACTTAGATGCTAACTTCGATTTTGAAATAGTTGATGAATTCTTAGACCATTATACTATGATGGTTGACAGCATGGAAGTTATGATTATAGATTTGTCGAATCCTGAGATGTATAAAAGAAGCGTCGATGAACTTTTCCGTGTGTTTCACAACATAAAATCAGCATCAGGTTTTTTAAAAATAGTACCCATGCAGAGATTATCAACTCTTGTTGAAGATGAGTTAGAAAAACTCAGAACTATGGAACCACCAATTAATCAAGAGGTTATTAGCTGGCTTCTAAGGATTAGTGATCTGTTCGCTCAATGGCATGAAGACCTTAAACTTAATAACAAACTTAGCAAAGTAAAATATTCTCTACTTAAAATACCAGATTTGGAAAAATAATTGAAAAAATTAGTCGCATATATAACTTCCGGATATCCGGAAAAATCTTTTAGTATAGATTTAGCATTAGCTTTAAGTGAGAGTGGGGTTGACACGTTGGAGCTTGGGGTTCCATTCTCTGACCCGGTTGCCGATGGACCTTTAATTGAAAAAGCAAACCATAAAGCCCTTGAGCTTGGTTTTAAATTTAGCCATCTTTTAGAAATTTCTAAAGCTGTGGCTCCAAAAGTAGATACTCTTTGGATGGGGTATTTCAATAGTTTTTATCAACAAAACTTAGATAAATTGATTCCATATTCCAAAGAACTAGGAATTAGTGGTTTGATTATCCCCGATTTGCCCCACGAAGAGGCTTTAGCCTACAAGAACTTATTTAACTCAAACAATGTAGCAAATATAAGTTTTGTAGCACCTACCGACAGCGAAGAGAGAATCAAAAAGATAGTCAGTGAATCTCAAAAATTCATCTATATGGTTGCATATACGGGTATCACAGGATCTGGGGTAAGTGAAGATTTACAACCATTTTTGACTTCTATTAAAAAATATACAAACACGCCGGTATATGTTGGTTTTGGTGTGAATCAAAAAACTGCAAAAGACAAGATAAAAGGTGCTGACGGAGTTATTGTCGGGAGTGCTTTTATTGAGGTGCTTTTAAATAATACGACAAGTTATAAACAGAAGATTGATGAGTGTAACGCCTTAGCTAAAATTATAAAATATGAGATAAATAGCTAGTCTAAAAATATATTTTGAAATTTATAAAAACAAAGAGTTAACTACTCTTTGTCTAGCTCGTTTATAGTCTCTTTAGATACCTTATTTGCTCTATCATAGTAGCTACTATCACTTTTATGACTTGCACAACCCACAAAACCCATTAAAGCTGCGATACTTAGAAACATGATTAATTTATTCATACTTTACCCTTATTTGACTAATTGCAAACTAGCAAAAATCTTCTCTGAGCGTATCGCTTCGCGATATCATCCATTCTTGATGAAACTAAAATTGCTACAACAAATGTGAATATAAAAGCATAAGCATAATCAATATTCAAAATATAAGTAACCAAAGAAAAAGCGAACAATGGAATAGCAACAAAAAACATTCCCAAGAGGGCTTTTATTTTAATCTTTATATTTTTTTCAAAGTTTGAATTTTTGCCAACAGAGCAGACGATAGGATTAAACTCTAAATTATGGAGCTCTTGCACTAGGTTTACTTTCAAACCCTTATTCTTATAAGCATCTTCTGTCTTTTCAAAAATACTTCTAACATTTTTGCATAAAAAATCATCCGTCCTATTTAAAAATAACTTTATCATAATGATGCTCCTTATTTGTTCGATTTATAACATAGATTTTTATACGATACATTTATCATTGCAATTATACAATAATTCTAATTTTTATATAAGCTTTATGAGTGTTAGAAATTGTAACTATATTAATTTTTATAGTGTTTAAAATCCTCTTTTGCTTTTTCTCTTGCATGTGCAAAATCCATTATCTCACCGCCAAATTCAGCCTGAAACTTTTTAGCCATGGCTTCCTCTAAAAAAGCATATTTACTGACCTTACTCATCGTTCCTCTTTTAGAACTTCCAACAACATAATAGGCTTTGCTTACATCAATAAATTTTAACGAAGCAATATCTACAACTTGAGGATTCTTAAGTTCAACACCCTCACCTAAATGCTCTTCAAGGCAGTGAAGTGAGCAGTATTGAATATTTTTACCGTTATAAGTTGCTGTGTGACTCGTTTTATAAAACTTTACCAAATCCATCCCGCATCTAATACAACTGTCTCTATTCTCACCCTCTTGAACCAGAGTTGCCTCATCTGCATTTACAGATTGAAACATCATATTTGGGGTAGCCATATTTTTATCAGTAGAACATCCAAAAACGAACAGACCGACAACCAAACTTACAACAAACAAACTTACCGTTTTTGTCATTTTATTTCCTTTTACTCTTTTTTAAATCTTATCAGTTATTAATTACATAATTGTTAAATAGACTCTATAATTACATTAAATAAAATAGTAATAGGAAGAAAATGAAAGAAAAAATCAAACGCTATATAAAAGAAATTGTAATTTTTCTTGTAATTATAACTGTTTTAACAAATATCATAAGTATCTATAAAAGTATTGAATTAAACAAACAGCCGCTCAATATGAATGAAACAACGCTTATAGATAATGAAAAATATATATTTACTCGCGATAAGCCTGTTCTTATACACTTCTGGGCTTCGTGGTGTCCTACATGTAAACTTGAAGCTTCAAATATAGATTTTATTTCAAAAAAGTTTGAAGTTGTTACGATAGCGGTAAAATCTGGCTCTGATGATGAAGTAAAGGAATTTTTGGCAGCTAACAATCTAACTTTTAATGTTGCAAATGATGAGTCTGGTTTTTTCGCAAAAAAATTTAATATATCTGTCTTTCCTACAACGCTCATATATGACAAAGATAGAAACTTGATTTTTAGTGAGGTTGGTTATACATCTACTGTAGGTTTGTATTTAAGAATGTTGTGGGCTGGTTTATAAACCAATATTATACATCTAAACGAACGCGTCCGTTTAGATGGCAGGGACAAATTGTCCCTTGCATCCCCCTAAAGCTACAAAACAAGAGAATCGTTTTTCGCATAGCGAAAATGTTTCTTTAGAAAAAACCTTATTTTTTGAGAATAAAAGTGCGAAATAACAGCTATAAAAGAGAGAAGCACTCTTGGCATGTGGAACTTTCCACATGCCGTGTAATAAAATTACTACTTTTTAAAATTCATCGCATACGCTTTATCGGAAAGTGGAACCCACGGTCGTTTAAGGTGTCTTGGACGACGAATTGTAGAGTTCTCATCTAAACCACGCGTAAGCTGGTCTCTCCAACCTTGATATACTT
The DNA here is from genome assembly GCA_947498025.1 of Helicobacteraceae bacterium. Taxonomy (GTDB): domain Bacteria; phylum Campylobacterota; class Campylobacteria; order Campylobacterales; family Sulfurimonadaceae; genus Sulfurimonas. The sequence goes on along the minus strand of CANMJR010000001.1, from coordinate 61,431 downwards.
TAAAGTTATTTTCATAATTTACATGAATATCACCTATTTTATCACCTTTTTGTGCAGGTTCTAAAATAACTTTGTGATGCCAACAGTGCATACCGGAGACTGGGTCTGGATGTGGAGCTGCCACAGCATTTTGCCATGAACCGCTTAATCCATCCCACCAAATATTTCCACTATCTCTGTTATAATTTGCAAATCTCTCTGCATGGAACGGTTTAATTCCCTCAATATATTTGAGTTTACCTTCTTTTCCATCCATTTGAAGCTCTGCAGTCGGAACACCAAAACTGTTCATTCCAGATGTACCGGAATAATCCTCAATCTTAATTTGTGAACCCTCTTTACCGACATTCTCTGGCGAGTGAGCCATAAACTTAGGGTCGTTCATGTTTCTAGAAACCGGCTGAGAATCTACTTTGCCATCTGTTACACCGTTTGGAATAGTAATAGAATTTTTCAATTTCCATCTACCGCCATGGTGTGAGCAGGCAAGAGTTCCTGGTAAAACACCTTCAGTCGGAACAGCCATAGCTACAAAATAACCTGATTCTAATCCTGTCAAACTATCTACAATTTTCACGCGGATTGCATCACCGCGCTTAAATCCTTGACGCGCCGCATCCCCAGTTGAAATCCAAATCGGATCATGATTTTGAGAAATCTCCATCAAATGCTTTGAGTTTGCAGAACGCGTATGAATATTATACGGCAAACGGAAAACTGTATTGAGTGCATACGAATCTTTTTCTGTCATAAAAGAGTGGTTTACATGCGAGACGATATGCACCATCTTCTTTTTCTCTTCATCGTTTCTTGGATAGAATGGAATCGCATATTCCGGCCATTTCCAATCATCTGCTAGCCATTCACAGAAGAAATCAAGTTTTTTATCAGGTGTAGCAAAACCTTCCATTTTAACACCGTCAATCTCTATACCCATATTTGTTTTTTTGCCAGCATGTTCTGCAGTCATAACACCTGTTCGTTTATCAATATGTACATGTGCTTTTTCATATTTATGACCATGAGAAATATAATTTTCCTCATCCTCTTTTACAACTCTCTCTTGAGGGGAGTAGATTTTATTCTCTTCCATCCAAGCACCATAATCTCTCATGTACTCATACACAGGAAATTCAGAGTTTTTATATCTTGCATCTGCCAAAGCAGTTGCTTTAAGATTTGGTAAGTTGTCACCAAATGCAGCATCATACCACTCTGCAATGGTAACCGGCGTACCCGGAGTTTTTTTAGACTCCCACATTTTTTTAATGCCGAGTTTACCTGTCGGGTCAATGAAATTCACGCACAGTTCAAACCAAAATTCATTCTCTTCCCACACTTCACCAAGACCGGCTTTAATGTGTGCTTCAAGAGTAGCACGCGCAGGATTCTTAGGTTTCCAGCCCATTTTTTCTAGAGCAACTCTGAGTACCGGCTGACGGAACGATGTCCAACGAGCAGGCATTGTAGCCTCTGAGTGTTGGTCATGTCTCTCTCCGGCAAGTCCAACAGGAAGGATATAATCCATATACCAATTCGTCTCACTCCAGATAGGAGAAAGATTCATCGTAAGCTCCATTTTTTTCTCATTCTTGAGCGTATCTATCCATCTAAATCCATCCGGATTAATCCATACAGGATTGTACATACGAGGAATATAAACTGAAAGTTTTTGAGGTACCGTCAACCCTTTTGCAATCCACTTATTCTGCCACTCCGTATCACTCAGTAAATGAGGCAAGAGGTACGACATCTCATAAGATGAAAGAGGCCACTCCGGCGGGTAGGTAAGTTCATTGTAAACATCGACTTTAGGAATATTTACACCGCGCAAACCCTGACCGACGGTTGCACTCCCGCCCAGACCGGAAACAGAGATAACATGCCAATGGTGGAAGAATGTTCCACCCTCCGGTCCGATTGCACCGCGAAGAGCGAGAGAGAGATACCCTGTTCTTCCACCCATCCATCCACCGCGGTTTCCGGCAGCAGAAGCTCTCCAAAAGTATGAAGAGATGGCTGTTCCGGCCCAAATAAACATATCATAAAGTGCTTCAAGCTTATAAGCAGGAACATGCGTCTCTTTTACTGCATAATCCAGCGTATAAGGCGCATAAAGCTCTGTAAGCATCGCTATAAAATCTTCAAACTTATCGCCGGCAGGCATTTTAGATATATAGCCTTTAAGTACCATAAACTCCAAGTATGCCTTATTATCAAGCATCACTTCCCAGTTTATCCACTTTTTCACAAACGCTTTATTTACTTTGTCTTCACTTAGCATTCTTTGAACTAAATAGAGGTAAATAGCAGGTTCGGTCCCCGGCCATGCAGCAATCCAAAGATCTGCCATACCTGCAGAGTTTGACAAACGAGGATCCATAACGACAAGTTTTGCACCCTTTTGTCTTGCGTCTGCTATAAATGAAGCCGATTGCTGAAAGTAGTGCCCTGCATCCGCAGCATGGGAAGAGTTAAGAAAAATTAACTTCGCATTCGCCCAATCCGGTGATGTTCTATCATCATTTGCCCAGTGCATAGTCGCCGTTCGTCCGTTTGCCGAACAAATATTTGTGTGTGAATTATATGAATCAAGACCTAGGGAGTGCCAAATTGCAGGCACAAAGCCATTTTCATTTGGACGACCGACATGGTACATTAGTGATTTTTTAGAAAGCTCATCACCTTTTTCTATGGTGTTTGCCATTTTTTTACCGATGGTAGTCATCGCCTCATCCCAAGTCGTACGAACCCATTTACCCTCGCCACGCGCAGAACCTGCAGCACGCTTGAGTGGGAAGGCTATACGATCAGGGTCATACATTTGACTCTGGACAGCATACCCTTTTGCACAGTTACGACCTCTTGAGGCTGGGTGCAGTGGGTTACCCATATACTTTTTAACAGTAAACGATTTTTTATCAACCCATGCAGTAATACCGCATGACGCTTCACAGTTAGAACATGCAGTCGGAATAATCATGTAATCATTTACTTCGATACCGTCTGGATTAGATTCGCTTCTCACACCCTTGCGGTTAATCCCGCCTCGCTTCCAATCATTACCGTCTAACTCTTTAAAGTCAGCCCACTCTTCCATCGGAGGATAAAATGAGAGCGTGTCAGGAGTATTTGTGAATTTGCTCTCCGTTACCGATTCGGCTAAAGCATCTGTTGTAAATACACCCTTAGCAATAGTAGCACCGGCAACCGTAAATGCCGCACCTTTTAAAAATGTTCTTCTACTTTGTAAATACATTTATATTTCTCCCTAACTCATTGGTAATAATTGTGGAATTATCAGCCAAACATGTTTAACTAACCACAAACCTGCTAATGCTAGAATAGCCGCAAGTCTTAAAATATTTTCGCTTTTACTAGCACGACTGAGCACTATAAGCAACATTGGCAGAAGATAAGCCATCCACTGACCTAACCAAAACATAACAGTATATGGACCATCTCCTTTGATATACTCAAGAACTGCAGCAACCTCTTCTGCTTTCATTGGACCGAATACATACTCTGACATGTATAAAATAAATGACATCAAAGCACTCAATCCAAGAACAACACCCAAAGTTTTTTTAGCTTCATAGTTTAGTTTGTTTCCTGCGAGCAAAATCATAAAAGCCGAGCCTGAGAGAAGTGCAGCAAAAATCATTTGAGCCGATTCCGTAGGCATCTGCCATAGTTCACGCGCTGTACACTGAGACATAAGCCCAGCAGTATAAAGAGTAACCGGAATAGCTAATAAAACTACCCATGTTAAGGTCTTATCGAACGCCGCATTATCCTTTTTGATAAAGCTTTGGAAAGCTAATAAGAAAAGAAGACCGACAAAAGCAGTTGCCATCCAAGCACCAACAGTAATTGCAGAGGTTACATGTGGAAAGAAGAATATATGCCACATTCTAAATGGCTGATGTAAGTCAGCAAGTGTAAACAGTAAAAATAGGTGAATGAATATAATTGAAACTACAGTAGTTTGAAATCTCAATTTACCGGCTTGCTCCGGATATTTTTTCAGAAGTAAAAACAACATAAAAATAACACCAGTTCCGATACTTTTTGCCCACATATTTACCGTAACCAACCAAGGCCAAACAATACCCGGTAAAGCTACATCTAAAGTTACTACGGCATTTGTTGCCGCTATTGTTTCATGTACCATTAGTGGTGTCCTCCTATTGGAAGTGTTGTTATGTTGTTAAAGAGATTATGTCCATTCAGTCTATGAGAAGAGAGTGGATTCAGAGTAACATTTCCGCCATTTACATAAAAGTGATGAGGGTTTGTTCCCTTCTCTGGTTTACGAACCTGCACATTCCCTTGATTTTTTTGAATATATTTAGAGATATTAGATGTCGGATTGTCTAAATCACCAAAGATATTTGCTTGAACAGGACATGCAACAACACAAGCAGGCATCATAGATGAAGCAACACGGTGCGCACAGAAAGTACACTTATCCGCTGTTTGGGTTAAAGGATCGATATAAATAGCACCGTAAGGACATGCCATAACACAACCTGCACAGCCGATACATCTCTCTTTATCAATATTTACGATACCGTTCTCAATGTAGTGAAGTGCGCTTACCGGACAAATTCTCACACATGGAGCATTTTCACAATGATTACATCTCAGTGGTGTAAATGTTCTTCTTGTCTCTGGGAAACTCCCCACATCTACATATTTAACGCGAAGCCTCCATGTACTAAGCGGAACTTCATTTTCCACTTTACATGCGATCTCACACCCTTTACATCCCATACACAGATGCAAATCAACTAGGAAACCTAATTGCATATATTCTCCTTTAGCCTTTTAAGGTAAATTTTAAGATTTATAGCTATTTCTAATCTAACTAAAAAGAATCCCTTATATAAAAAATAGTGGGTACTTTTGCTGTAGGCATAGTATCTAAGAAACCTTAAAAATGTTATAAAGATGTGATATTTTTTTTATAATAAATTGATACTTGGGTAGATATGAAAAGTATATATCACCGTGTTTTATATCACTATTTTAAAGGGATTTAATCTGATTTTTATGCTTTTTAGTAGTATAATTTAAGACTTTACTAAATATAAGGGTATAAACTCATATGCTAATAATCTCCCTACAAAATATATTAATTGTTGATGACAATGTAAAAAATATACAGTTGGCGGCAAATGTTTTAAAATCTACAAATTTATATAACATCTTTTTTGCCACAAGCGGAGAAAGTGCCATTGAACAGCTCAGAACAAGAGAGTACTCACTTATTCTTTTAGATATAAATATGCCCGGAATTGACGGATATGAAACCGCTTCTATCATAAAAAAAGATTCAAGAACCAAAAAAATACCCATTATCTTTTTATCGGCAAATGCTAATAAAGAGAGTATCAGAAAAGGTTTTGAGCATGGAGGAGCAGATTATATAACAAAGCCGTTTGATGAGTCTGAATTACTTCACAGAGTATATACACATGTCGAACTTTTTCATGCTAAAGAGCAATTAAAACAAGAGGTAAATGAGACAAAAACCCTGTTAGAACAGTATAAAATTGCAGTTGATGCCGGCTCTGCCGTATCAAAGTCAGATTCAGAGGGAAATATTACTTATGTTAACGATAAATTTTGTGAACTTACAAAATACACTAAAAAAGAGCTGATAGGTGTTAACCATAGCATTCTTAGAAGCCCTGATGTCGGCGATGATGTTTACAAAAGTTTATGGGAGACTATAAAGAGTAAAAAAATTTGGAATGGCATGGTTAAAAACAGAGCCAAAGATGGAAGCTATTACTACATTGATGCAACAATTATGCCCATTTTAAACTACCAAGGTGAAATTATTGAATACATAAGCATCAGAACAGATGTTACCAAAGAGGTAATGCTAACAGAAGATATTGTTGCAACACAAAAAGAAATTTTATCTACACTAGGCGAGCTTGGTGAATGGAGGTCAAAAGAGACCGGAGACCATGTCAACAGGGTTTCGCTTTTTTCTGAACTTTTGGCAAAAGCCTATGGCTGTTCACAAAAGGATGTAGAACTCTTAAAAGTTGCTTCGCCAATGCACGACATAGGAAAAGTCGTTATTCCCGATGAGATACTTCTTAAACCCGGAAAATTGTCATTTGAAGAGTTTGAAATTATAAAAAATCATACTCTCTATGGTTGGGAGATATTTAACAAATCCAAGCATCAACTTTTACAAGCGGCGGCTCTAATTTCTCACGAGCATCATGAAAAATGGGATGGAACCGGCTATCCAAGAGGCATGGGAGGTGAAGAGATTCATATATTCGGAAGAATTACAGCAATAGCCGATGTCTTTGACGCACTCAGCCATGACAGGGTGTATAAAAAAGCTTGGTCTCTCGATGAAACAGTTGCGTTTATTAAAAATGAGAGCGGAAAATCTTTTGATCCTAAACTGGTAGATTTATTTCTGGCAAATATGGATCAAATAGTAGCTATCAAACAGAGGTATAATAGATAATGGGGAAAAAAGCCTACTTAGCTTTTATGCTTCTTTTAGTTATAGCAGTTTCAATACTTATCATGGTGCTTCCGACATTTTCCACAAAAAACATTTCAAGAATCTCATCCAGCAAAGGGATTAATTTACCGCTCATTCTTAATGATGAAAAAGAGATAAAACTTCTATTTTTTGGATATTCCGGGTGTATAAATATATGTACGCCAAGACTTCAGGCAATCAATGAACTTTATAGTTCTTTAGATGAAGAGACAAGAAAAAGAGTCGGTGTTGAATTCCTTGATATATCCGTGCCGGAAGAAATAACACTTCCGGCAGAATTTGCCTCATCTTTTAATAAAGAGTTTAAAGGAATTTATCTAAGCCAAGAGACATTAAGAGCGTACACAAAAGAGTTTAAAGTCTTTTTTTCTCCATCTTTAATAAACAAAATTGAGTTTGACCACACATCAAACTTATACCTTGTAAAAAAAAGTAAAAATAAAAAGGAGATTAGATTTATTTACAGCTCTTACCCTTACGATTTTAAACAAATCAAATTAGACATAAAGGAGCTTTTAGATGAATAGCTTTCTTCAGACTTTTTTTTCAAATAGCAGATTTTCTGCAGACCTAAATTTTGAACATGCACATGCCGATGCCTTTATGCTGAAGCTGATATTTGCTCACTGGATAATAGTCTCAACGATTACAGCTTTTTTATTTGACTCCTATTTATTGGGTTTTTTTGGTGGAGGAATGCTCTATTTAATTACACTTGTTTCTTACAAATTATTTAAAGATACGCAGACATTTAGATATATTACCTCTTTAGTTTTACTCACTTTTTCTATCATTATGATTCAGCAAAGCTTAGGTCGAATTGAAATGCACTTCCATATATTCGGTGCTCTCTCATTTTTAGTAATCTACAAAGACCACAGGGCAATCTCAGCAGGTGCTCTTTTTATTATTGTTCATCATCTTATTTTCAACTATTTACAAGATTTTAATATATCTGTTTTTGGTACACCTATTATTGTTTTTAACTATGGTTGCGGCTTTGATATTGTTCTTTTACACGGTGCGTTTGTCCTATTTGAATGGTTCGTTTTATCTATTATCGTATTTAATATGGATAGAACAAATAAGGAACTTTACAGAACAAAAGGGGCTCTCGAATCTGTAAACAGGAACCTTGAAAGCATGGTAGGTATAAGAACTATAGAGCTGCAACAGGCAAAAGAAGAAGCAGATTATGCAAACAGTATGAAATCAGAATTTTTAGCAAATATGTCTCATGAGATTAGAACACCTATGAATGCTATTATCGGTTTTACCGACCTTTTGGGAAAAAACATAACTGACACGGTTAACAAAAACTATGTAAAATCGGTACAGGACAGTTCAAAAGTTTTGTTGACTCTTATAAATGATATTTTAGATTTATCAAAAGTTGAAGCAGGAAAGCTTGAGCTTGAGTATATTCCCACTGACATTAGAGTGATGGCGGAGGAGATTAAAAATGTTTTTCACTATAAAGCAAAATCTAAAGCTATCTCTCTCAATATAACGGTTGATACTTTAGTTGCAGAGACTCTGATAATCGATGAAGTGAGAGTGAGGCAAATACTTTTTAACCTCATAAGTAACGCAATAAAATTTACATTAGAAGGTCATGTAAATGTAAGAATAAGTACTTCACCAAGTAGCAACAATTTGGTCAGCCTTATATTAGAGGTGGAAGATAGCGGAATCGGGGTGGATGAGGAGCAGCAAGATCGAATGTTTGAATCATTCACGCAACACTCCGATCAAAGTAACAAGGAGTACGGCGGGACAGGACTCGGACTAGCTATAATTAAAAAGTTAGTGGAGTTAATGGGCGGATATATCACACTAAAAAGCAAAAGAGGTGTTGGCTCAACATTTATAGTTAGATTGTCGGATATTATAGCCAGCGATGAAAAAACGGTTCAGTCATGTTTAAAAAATCAAGAAGTTACATTTGAGAAAGCGACAATTTTAATTGCAGATGATATTGAGCTAAATAGACATCTGATTAAAGAGTATCTTAAATCCACTACTCTTGAGATTTTAGAAGCAAAAGATGGTCAGGAGGCCGTTGATGCCGTAAAAAACAATAACATAGACTTAGTTTTAATGGATATTAAAATGCCCAACAAAGATGGCTATGAGGCGACAGCAGAAATTAAAAGCTTTTCAAAAATACCTATAATTGCGGTAACAGCCTCTGTTGTTTTTGGAACGAAAGATGAGAAAAATGATATTTTTGATGATTTTCTACATAAACCTCTTAAAATTGAAAATTTAATTCACTCTTTATGTAAATTTATTAAGTGTGAGGTTAAAACTTTGCCACAAGAACAAATAGATAACTATAAACACGAAACATTCTCTTTAAAAGAATATTTGCTAAAGTGCCCAAATCTTGACAAAGTGCTTTCTGATGCCAAGACGCGAGGGGACATTCAACAGATTCAAGAATTTGCAAAAGTGCTGTATAAATGTGGTGAACAGAACAACATAGAGAGTTTTAAAAGATTAGCAACACAACTGACTTTTGCAGTTGACAGCTTCGACATAGGCGAGTGTAATATTTTACTGAATAGTTTTGAATGATTTAGGGCTATTTCACAATGCCTAAAATAATTGGCATGTGAAAATATATAACGCTATTTTTCTACTACAAATTCAGATGGATTTTCTAAACAATCCATTCCATCGGCATGTTTTTCTACATTTGCCCCATAAGCGTAAGTCAGTTCTCCACCCATTTTACCTTGAAACAGAGCTCCGCTACTTATAATAGCAACCAAAAGTATTGCAAAAATTTCAGCTTTTAAAATCTTTTTTAAACAACCTACAAATTTACTGATGGTTGCGATACCCATTCCGATTACCAAAAATAGTCCAAGCTCTTTATGCTCTTTTAATAACTCTTGTCCTGCTTCAGGCAAAAGTATAAAAACCTCACCTCCGTCACTCTTGCCTGTAAAAAATGTAAATATCAGAAAAAGTGTTGCAAAAACCATAAAACGGGTAGAGATTTTTGACATAAGCTCACTCGGCTTAATCAAATAAGCAATTCCTATAACTAAAGAGACAACTGGTAAAACTACTGCAAAATGTGCAACCGCCGGATGTAACATATTCTATCCTTCTTTTAAACTACAATATTTTACTAATTGTTATACAACAATCAACTACAAACGAAACCTATTTATTTAACCTTACTCTCACTGACTGCTCATGTGCATGGAGTCCCTCTGTATGTGCGATTAATGCACATGCCTCTCCTATCTCATTTATGGCTTTGGCAGAAAAAGAAATAATGGATGTTTTTTTCATAAAATTTTCAACTCCAAGAGGAGAGTAAAACTTAGCCGTTCCACCCGTTGGAAGCGTATGATTTGGACCTGCAACATAGTCACCGATTGCCTCCGGTGTGTTATGCCCTAAAAAAATCGCTCCTGCATGTTTTATAAAAGGAAGAAGTTCAAAAGGTGAATTGGTTGCCACTTCAAGGTGTTCCGGGGCAATCTCATTCATCAGTTTTATAGCTTCATCCATGTCATGCGTGACAATTATCGCACCTCTCTCTTCTATGGACTTTCTAGCTATCTCTTGTCGAGGGAGTTTGAAAAGCCATTTTTCAATCTCAATCTTTACCTCATCTGCCAGTTTTTGTGACGGTGTTATCAAAATGGAGCTAGCCATCTCATCATGTTCTGCCTGAGAGAGCATGTCAACAGCCAAATGATTGGCATTTGCGCTATCATCTGCAAGTATTCCTATCTCGCTGGGTCCTGCTATCATGTCGATGTTTACTTCACCAAATACCATTTTCTTCGCCGTTGCAACGAAAATATTTCCCGGACCGGTAATAACATCCACTTTTGAAACAGTCTCGGTTCCGTACGCCATAGCAGCGATTGCACTCGCACCGCCAACCTTGTAAACTTTAGTGACCCCGCAAAGATGACATGCCGCAAGTAAAAGCTCATTTGGCTCGTTGTTAGGTGTCGGTGTGCAGACAATTATATTTTTAACTCCCGCGACTTGAGCCGGAATCACATTCATCAAAAGAGAGGATGGATAAGCGGCTTTCCCACCCGGAATATAGAGCCCTGCACTGTCAACAGGAGTTACTTTTTGTCCCAGAATTGTTCCATTTGGCTCATCATCAAACCAGCTTTTTGGCTTGAGTTTTTCATGGTAAACTTTTATTCTGTCATAAGAGAGGTGCAGAGCTTTTTTCAACTCTTCATCGATATTATCATAGGCTTTTTGCATAGATTCAGTAGAAATCATCAAATCTTCATCATTCACAGGGCTCCAATTATCAAACTTTGATATATGCTGCTTTAGTGCCTGATTTTTATCTTTTTTTATCTCTTGAATAATATTCCCGACAATCACGCTCACATTGGCAATATCCATTTTTCCACGCCCAAGAAGCTCTGAAAAACTCTCTTGAAAATTATTATCTGTTGTTTTTGCAAATATCATATCTATTTTTCCACATTTTTCGTATTATCAAACTCTTCTTTTACGATAGCAAGAGCATTTAAAAAATTCTCCGCATCAACGGCACCCATAAGCGGTTCAAATATTGGCTCACCATTGGAGAACAGAAACCATAGAGTAGGTGTCCCCGGTCTCCATAACTCTTCGGGCGTATAATCATTTTCATCTGTGTAAGATATGATAGATACGAAATCTTTATTAAGTGCCTCTATAACTTTTGCATCCTTAAATGTTGTATTATCTAATACAACGCAGTAGTGACAAGAGTGGCGAGAAAAAACGAACAATACCGGTTTATTCTCTTGTGTAGCCTTCTTTATGCCGCTCTCATAATCTTTTGCCCACTCTATGCCGGACGCCGACAGCAGTGAAGAGACTAATAACACTACATACAGTAATTTTTTAAACATCTTTTTTTACCTTTTTTAATAACTCTATTGCACACTCATGTGCGCTCTTATTTTCAACATCTATCACTATGTCAGCCATTGCTAAATATTCCGGTCTTCTCATTTCATACAACGCTTTTGCTTTTTTTAAATCTTTGAGCAGCGGTCTTTTTTTAAGTTTTTGACTTGCATTCGGATGTTTTTTTATTCTCTTTATAATTGCATCAAATGAGGAGTCTAAAAGAACGATTCTACCAATTTTGTTTAAATTTTCCACTTTGTAGAATCCGCCGCCTGTTGAAATAAGTGTATTTTTCACACTGTGCTCAAGCCAAAAAGCAACTTTTTTTTCCAAATCCCTAAAGTACGCCTCGCCATCATCATGAAAAATATCTTTGATTTTTCTGTTTTGCATACTCTCTATCAAATCATCCGTATCAATAGCGATATACTCAGAGTTGTTTACCACCTCTCTGGCAACGCTACCCTTTCCGACGCCCATGAAACCTATTAAAATAATGTTTTCCATACTCAACTCTCTTTTGTTGCAAATGCTCTCATGTCAAAATCCGGCTCTGTTTTTTTTATCTTCATATATATTAACATGGGTGCAACTATATTAAATTCTAAAATAGCCGCGCTAATTATAAAACAAACTGCAGAAATTTCTAATAAAAGCGGCTCATAAAATGAAAATATAAACCCAATCAATGAAGTGATAAACAGAATAAATTGAAGTTTTGCTAGATTCTTATTTATCATCTCATTCATTGTAGGTATCTGCATATACCCCATTGCATTAAGATGGAACCATACTAAAAATGGGACTACCTTGTAAAGCATGCCCGTAACAATAGACATTATAAAACCACCGCCTATTAATATGCCAACCATGACTATATATTCATGTTTAAAATACTCATCGAATATCCATAAAAATGCGCCAAGCGTTAAGAATATACTAGCACTTCTCCAATACCAGACCGTGACATCGCTGATTGGTCGGCGACGGTTATTCAATTTTTTCCAGACCGTTGTTGCAAATGCCCAAAAAAATAGAGTTATCCAAAGTTTTGCAACGAGGGCATATGTATCACTAAATACATTTAAAACAGCCCATAAAATAAGCCCCGTAGGAATAAGCCAAATAACTCTCTTTTTGCAAAAAGTTTTAAATTTTGGTGCAACATAGAACATGGGAAGAACTTGAAAAGAAACTCCGATAATCAAAATTCCTGCAAATCCAAATATTCCTGAAACACTATGAATGTTTGCGATTATCGCATGAAGTTCTGAAATGTTGTTAGTACTATAGGAATAGAGTAAAAAAAGCCCCATAAACAGAGTCAAAAATGCAAAAACTATGCTATTTGCCATTGATTTTACTGTTGATGTAAAATTTGTAACACCTTTAATTGCCACAGCAATAGGAATTAAAATCATCATAAAACCGCTGCCAAGAGATACAACTGCTATGGAACTAAGCAGAGTATTATTTTGCAGAAGTCCCATAAGCATAAAAATGAGACCAAAAAAGAGAAGCAAATGTGAATATTTTGTAGCAAACTTCACATTAGGAATTTTTGCCCCCGCTAGAACAGGCAGCATCTGGGTTAAGGCGCCAAGCATGACAAAACCGAAAAAGCCTATAGTAATAGCATGGGTAACTACAATGGATTCCATCGAGTGTCTGCTCATGAGTGCGCTACTATCACTAAAGAGAATCAAAAAACCGGCAAATAGTGCAAAAAGAGGTGCTGATAAAAAGAATCGCAGCGGCGCTGATATGGGCGGCGCTTGGTCAATAGATAAACCGTTAAAATCCACTTGTAATCCTTTTATTCATTATTCACTGATGTTAGATGGCAAGGACAAACATCCCTACAACCCCCTAAAGCTGCGAAAACAAGCGAAGCGCTTTTCGCAAAGCGAAAATATTTCTTTAGTAAAACCTGTTTTTCGAGAACAATAAAGAGCTTTTACTCAACAACCATGGACTCCATCATAGAAACAATTCTATCCGAATCTGCACTAAGATGTTGCTGTGCCATCGGGTAGAGCATCTGCTCCTCTTTCATGTTGTGCTGCTGATTTAAAATCATCATAGTCTCAGACAATCCAAAGAATTTATCTTTGTTTCCTGCTTCGATAGCTTCTTTCATCTGCTCCATCAAAGATCTCATTTGCGAATGTTCATGTCTCATCATCGCAGTCGGACCCTGAGTCATTCCTGTTTTTGTCTCAAACTCCAAAAACATAACTCTCTCTTCCATCTGAAAGTGTCTCTCAGTCTCTTTTATAAACTCTTCACATGCCTCTTTCGCTTCTGCTAGTGACTTAGTTGCCTTCTCTTCCATTGTTGCAAACAACTCATCACACTTACCATGGTCGTTGCTTAAAAACTCTTTTATTGTACTCATAATTTATGCCTTTTGAAGTAATATTGGCATTATATAGGATTTAGATAAAAAATTTATTATCACAAATCAAGAGCCGATTGATACTCTATAAGCGATTTTATATAGGGCTTTATCTCTTTTAACTTTTTTAGAAAGTCAAAATCTTCCCTCTTGTTTTTTGAATTCGTCTCTAACTCTTGAGCTAGTTTTGCAATGACATCAAAACATAAAGAGGCAGCCCCACTCTTTAAATTATGTGCATTTATTTGTATCTTCGGAAAATCTTTTTGAGCAATTCCATCCTTAATGTTATTTTCGAGTTCATTTAAGGAGGATACATAACTTTTAACAAGTTTTCCTATAATAGCCTGAGGAAAATTCATATTTTTAGCAGCCGACTCAAGTGATAATTTTATATCCAAGGAACCCTTTGTTTGAGACGACAAACTGTTATTTTGAGTTGTCACACTTTTATCGCCTCCGCTATTTGCCAAAACGGCTTGGCTTTGTCTTACCAAAAGAGCTTCAAAAGCTTTTATATCTATCGGCTTTGACAGATAGTCATGCATTCCCATAGATAAAAACTTTTCTCTGTCTCCATCGAGTGCATTCGCAGTAAGTGCGACAATAGGCGTTGTAACTTTTAAATCATTGATAATAATTTTTGTAGCATCCATGCCGTTCATCACAGGCATGTTTATATCCATCAAAATCAGGTCGTAGCTGCTATTTCTAACCATATCAACTGCTTCTTGACCGTTTGTTGCGAAACTGTACTCTGTATCAAACTGGTCTAAAATCTCTGACATAAGTATTCTGTTTACCTCATAATCCTCAGCTACTAAAATTTTCAGATGCACCGCATGCCTATTGCTTACCTGCATATCTGTTTTTATAAGTTTCAGTCTCATAAGCTCATTATAGAGAATGGACGGAAAATCATGAAAAATTTCAACTTGATGATGTCTTGAATCTTCGAAACTATCATCAGTTTTTAGGAGTAGTAATATCTTAGCATGCTGAAAACTTTTTGTAGACTCTTCATCTGTTGAAAGAATAATCGAATTATTTAAATCTATCTTTTCATCAAATTTTTCTAAAATTTGATGCCCAATTTTGTAAGCATTCAGTTGTTCAACTGCACTTCGTAATGAAATTTCATCCATATCAAAAAAATAAATTTTCAGCCCGCCCAAATGCTCTTTTAGCGTGTTATTAGGTACGCAACCCTCATAAGCAAGATCAAAATAAAATTTGCTCCCTACTCCCTCTTTACTTTCGAGCTGTAGCCGGCTTCCCATCATAGCAACCAAGCTATTTGAAATACTCAGACCCAGCCCTGTTCCGCCAAATTTTCTTGTGGTCGAACTATCTGCCTGTGAGAATGGTTCAAATATTTTTTGTTGTCTATCCACAGGTATTCCGATTCCCGTATCCTGAACTAGAAATCTCACATGTTTTTTACCATCAACTAGATGTTTTTTTATTTTTATATCTACAGTTCCATGTTCTGGAGTAAATTTTATGGCATTTCCTATAAGATTCATTAAAATCTGTTTTATATGAAAACTATCTAGTTCAATGCACTCCTCTAAAAATGGATCAATCTCAATCATGTAAGATATATTTTTTTCAGCAGCCCTTCCCGCCAAAAGCATAAATGTATCTTCAAACTCCATGAATGGATTGATTTTCATCGTATCTAATTCTGTTTGCCCGCTTTCTAATTTTGAAAAATCTAAAATATCATTTATAATTTGAATCAAAGTTGCACTGGAGCTTTTTATCAAATCTACAAATTTACTCTGTCTGGCTTCTAATTTTGTTTTGGATAAAAGCTCTGAAAAACCTAAAATTGCATTCATAGGTGTTCGTATCTCATGACTCATATTTGCCAAGAAATTTGATTTCTCTTTTTCTGCTTCATGTGATTTTATTCTAGCCTCTTCTATCTCGGTTATGTCTGTGAAAGTTGCCAAATATGTTTTTTTATCATCTATTTCAACTATCGCTATTTTTACGCTGTAAACTCGCTTATGAATTAGCGCAAGATGTACTTTTTGAGGCTCTTCAATTATAGGAGTTACCCAAAAGTAGGCATCTTTACTTGGTTTTAAGAAGTTCTCTTTTACTTCGAATAGTTCACATACGCATTGATGCTCTTCTTTGAATTTTTCAAGTGTTGCAAACCCAAATACTTCAAAAAACTTTTTATTTGCCTCAGTAACACCGAAAATTTTATCAACCAAAACAATAATACTCTCTTGATTATCTAAAATTTGAGAAACTCTCTGTTTTTCAGCTTCTAATCTATTTTGATACTCTATTGTTTTTGTTACATCCTCTCTAAGAGCCATAAACTCTACAATATCTCCATCTCTGTTGAGAAGAGGCACTATGGTCGCATTTACATAATATGTCGTGCCATTCTTTGCCCTGTTTGGAAAGACACCCTGCCAAACTTTTTTATTTAAAATAGTCTCCCACATCTCTTCAAAAACTGATTTTGGAACATCGGGATGTCTCACAATACTATGAGGTTTTCCTATCAGTTCTGTTTCAGTGTAACCGCTGATTTTGGAAAAGTTACTGTTTATATATTTTATCCTTCCGCTCAAATCGGTTGTGCTTACAATCAACGATGTATCTATGGCCTCTTTATACTGATTAAGCATATAAACCGTCTCTTCATTCTCGTCTGACCTTTTATCTAGAAGTCTTTGAAGATGGCTATTTTGCTCTCTGATTTTGATATTTGCTTTTTCAATATCTTGTGAACTTATGTCAATTGTATGTTCTAAAAATTTCTTTTCTGCATAAAGTTCATCATAACTGTTTGATATATCTTCAATAAATTTTGAAAACGATTCCTTGTTCAAAGAGTCTTCAAACTCATCTCCAAAATATCTTCTAATCTGTCTTTTGAGCAACCTATGCATATTAGTTTTCGTATATAGCTGTAAGCGTCATCGTCTGATTATGTAATTCACACTTCAATTTATCGACCTCAAACGGTGCTATCTCTCCATACGAGTAAAAACCTACAAGATTTATATTTTTACCAAGGATATTTTCCACTTCTTGCAACTCTTCATCTATAAGTTGCCCCAAAACCAGCTTTCGTCCTACACAACTCACCACAAGACCGAGGGCAGGTTTATCATTTGCAATAGTAATTTCACTTGCAGCATGACCCGCGCCGTCTATCAGCTTATCGGTATCGGGTTTCATAAGCCTTGCCGAATAACCCTCCGGCACATCACCGGCGAAGGTGATACTTTTTTCTGCTTCATCTACTGCCAGCAGAGTTCTAATTATCTCCGGGTCATCCTCATTTTTTTTAATACTCAAAGGAAATCGTAACCCGCTATTTGGTAAATCAGCGGCATACTCACCCAAATATCTTTTGTACAAATCCAATGCCGGCTCATTATCTATCTCATAGAGAATATTCCCTTTTGATTTAGTAATTATCCTATGCGTTCCGAACTCGCTCCAACCGCCAAAGCAGCCGCTGCTAATTACAAGGTTCTCTCCATAGAAGCCGACTACGGCAATTCTGCTCTCTTTTGCTTCATCATCACATAACACAAATGTCTCTTGAAATCTTGCGCCGTCGCCTGCCAAACCACCCGTTACTTCAACGCCTTCCAATGATGAATTTATCCCTTTGACGAGTTCTGAACCATTGATTTTCAGTCCATCGGAGAGAACAAATACATGTTTTAACCCATCTCTACTTAATTTATTTACAAGCTGAGACGATAACTCCTCAAGATTCGCTCCATCTACATAATCAACACTTTGAACTTCTACTCTTGAACTCTCAAACTTAACGGCAGTTGCCACCAAAGAGTTTTTGGAAATCTCTCTCCCAAGAATATTCCCGGAGGAAGAGCAACCTATAATGTGAGTTTTTGGAAATTTTTCTTTAATCTTTTGAAATGTTGCACTCTGCTTAATAACATCCGTATCACCAAATACAAAAACTATATCCGCGCTTTCACTCTCTTCTAAGCTTTTTGAAATGCAATCCCAATCACCGCTGTCACTCAACACTAAATTACTTATTAACAAATTTTCTCCTTAATACTCAAATTTTAAATAAATTTCTCTAATCTTCTCTATATTTTCTATAAAGAGTTCAACCAATCTTGGGTCAAAATGTTTTCCGGACTCATTTTTTAAAAACTCCACCGTATCTTCAAAACTCCACGGCTTTTTGTATGGTCTCTCCGATGTAAGTGCATCAAAAACATCTGCAATCGCTGTTATGCGCCCATAAATATGTATCTCATCCCCTTTAAGAGAAGAAAAATAACCGCTTCCGTCATATTTTTCATGATGATTTTTTGCGATTATTGCACCCGCCTGAAGATAAGGGTTTTTGCTGTCTTTTAACATGTCATACCCTATGTCGGAGTGTGTTTTCATGATTTCATACTCATCATACTCTAGCTTCGCAGGTTTCAACAGAATATTATCCCTTATTCCGACTTTTCCTATGTCATGCAGAGGAGAGGCGAAGAAAAGTATATCTTGTTCTTTCTCACTTAATCCGTACTCTCTAGCCAAAAGTCTTGAGTAGTGTGCTACTCTGGAGATATGCCTTCCTGTTTCAGGGTCTCTATACTCTGAAAGCCTTGAAATAATTTGAAGTGCTTCATGCTCTCTCTCAATAAGATCTGTAGTAGCCTTTTGTACCTCTTCTTGGAGCTTTGCATTAAAATCTTTTAACTGAAGTTTTAGCTGGATTATTTTTGTGAAATTTTTAATCTTTGCCTCTAGCTGTGCTACATCCACAGGTTTTGTTAAAAAATCCGCCGCTCCGACTTTAAGTGCTTCAAGTTTCAAATTTTGATCATCATCCACTGCTGTAACCATAATAGGGATTAGCTCATCTTGAAGAGCCAGCGCCTCAACTATAAGTTCAACTCCATTCATCTGCGGCATCATATAATCAACAAACATCAAATCAACTCTATTTTGTTGAATAAATGCTAAAGCCTCCAATGGGTCTTGAAAACTTTGAACAAGGACACCCATCTCTTTTGCTATCTCTTCTATGAGCATTAAATTCATAAGAGCATCATCAACAGAAATTACTTTTAAATTATTCATACAAATCCTCTTATCTAGCACAAGTATAAATACATAAAACTTAATTTTTGTTGAACGATTTATAGGATAACTTTCTTCAAAAAACCAGCCATGAAAAAGCTCTATTTTTCTTTGTCTAACTCTTTATTAAAAGTATTGTATAATCCGCCGATTTTAGTTTTCCAAATTTAAATTAATATATGTTACGCACCAAAACGAACAAGTCCGTTTTGGTGGCAGGGACGGATGTCCCTACAACCCCCTAAAGCTACGAAAAACTCTGTTTTTCGAGAATAAAAAGGTTTTTATGTGCTTTTTCATAAAGAGTGCGTAACATCAGTATGTGCCATAAACAAGAAGGAGTCATATGGATTTAACGGTCATTTTAGGAATATTGGGAGCAATGGCGAGTATTTCTATAGGGGACTTGATGGAGGGTGGAAACCCTGTGCATGTCGTCCATATAACTTCTATTATTATTATTTTTCCTACTTCTATGCTCGCAGCTATGGTAAGTACAGACGGCGAGTTTGTCAGAGGTGCTTATAAAAATCTTGGCTTTGTATTCAAAAAAAATCCGGTACATTTGCACGAAAGAATCAAAGAAATTATTGAGTTATCAACCATGGCACGCCATGACGGTCTGTTATCACTAGAAAAAAAAGTTTCCATGCTAGACAACGAATTTCTAAAACAGGGTCTTAGCATGGCAGTGGACGGGAATGAGATTGACACTATCATTGAAACACTTGATTTAGTCATTGAAGAGACGGAAGAGTATTGGCATGGATGCGCCCACTACTGGATTCTTGCAGGAGAAACTTCACCCGTTATGGGGCTAATCGGAGCCGTTTTGGGTCTTATTCTAGCGCTTCAAAAACTAGACAATCCTCCGGAGATGGCAAAGGGTATTGCGGGAGCTTTTACTGCTACCGTAACAGGAATTTTTTCTGCGTATGTTGTTCTTGGACCGTTTGGAAATAAAATGATGGCTAAATCACACCATATTGTCAAAGAACAAAAATTAATGCTGGAAGGGATTATCGGCATAGTAAACGGTGACAATCCTCGTACACTTGAAGCAAAACTACTCAACTTCCTTCCTTACGGGGAAGAGAAACACAGTCAATTTAAGTAATGGGTATTTAAATGGGCAGACCTAAGAAGTGTAAAAAGGTTGTGTGTCCGGCAGGAGAAAAATGGGCAGTTCCTACCGCCGACTTTTTCAGTCTTCTTCTTGCACTCTTTATTGCTCTTTTTGCGATAGCATCTGTTAATACCGAAAAATTAAAGGCCGTTAAACAGGAATTTATAAAAATTTACGATTTCACTCCTCCTCCTGATCAAATGAATCCGGTACAACGACTCGAACCTGACAGCACAAAACCTGATCCAGATACGGAAGGAAAACCAAACGGCAATATAGTGTCGAAGAATGGTGGTTCACTCGTCTCCGGAGAACAAAAAACCCTAGAAGTTAAAGACGCTATCAGTAAAATTCAAAAAGAGCTGCTTAATTCTACAATGGGTGGGGAGGGACCGCTAGACCAATCTATGGATGGAGTGTTGCTAAAACTTCCTGTTTCCATTCCATTCAAGGGCGCAACTGCAACTATCGATGATGAAGATTTGCACCTATTTATCAGTCGTATCTCATACATTATTAATGCCCTTCCGGCTAATGTTGATATTTCTGTGCGTGGATATACAGATAGTCAGCCTCTCTCAAAAGGCTCTCAATACATGGACAATATTGCGCTATCTAGTAAAAGAGCAGATGCAGTAATGCGCGAACTCATAAGCAACGGTGTAAGTGCGGAGCGTCTCTCAATGGCAGGATTTGGTTCTGCGAAACCGATTGCAGATAATAATACCGAAGAAAACCGTGCTAAGAACAGAAGGGTAGAACTTTATATATTTATAAACAAAGACATGCCTCTCACTCAAGAGAAACAGAATAATATACTTGATGCTCTGAGTAAACTTCAGAAGTAGGGTGCAAAAAGTTCGTAAAAATCTTCAGCATTTATGCTGGAAGCTTTAGGGGATTGCAAAGGACAAAGTTGTCCTTGCCGCCAAAATGGGCTTTATTCTGTGCTTTTTTATGACACAGAACACACGTGCTCATTTTGGTGTGTAATATTAAACTATAAATCTCTCTCAATAACTCTCTTAAATGTATTAAAATAGTTATCCTGAAGTTCATTCATGCTCATAAATACATCATTTACTCTGATAATCTCTCCGCCGATTGTTCCTATTTTTGCACATGCCAAACCGTTTAACATGGCTTCAAATGCTGCACAATTTTCTGGCTTTACTTCAATAATAGCACGGCTTATGCTCTCTGCAAAAATATCTCTCTCGTCTTGCACACCCATGTTTACTTCACATCCGAGCCCGCTTACAGCCGACATTTTTGCCAATGCGATAGCTACTCCGCCGCTGCTTGCATCTTTTGCGCACTCTAGTAAATCTTTCTTATTCGCTTCAATAACAAGCTCCCAAAGAGCAAGCTCGTTAGCATAGTTTATCTCAGGAAGTTTTCCTGCAACAGTGCCACAAATCTCTTTCATGTAGAGTGAACCACCAAACTCACTTTTACTCTCTCCCACTAGATAAAGAGTGTTTCCCTCACCTTGAAAGCTTGACATAAGAACTCTGTTCTCATCATCATTTACACCCACAGTTGCGATAGAAGGAGTTGGAAAAACAGAAATACCGTTTGTCTCATTGTAGAGTGAAACATTTCCGCCGATTACAGGCGTAGTAAGTGCAGAACAAGCCTCTTTAATACCTAAACACCCTTGTCCAAACTGCCACATAACCTCTGGATTTTCAGGGTTTCCGTAGTTTAAACAATCCGTTATTGCAAGAGGTCTCGCACCACTCATGGCAACATTTCGCCCACTCTCGATAACTGCCGCGGCAGCTCCGCCTTTTGGGTCGATGTAGCAGTAACGAACATTACAGTCAGCACTCATTGCAAGTGCTTTTTTGTTCTCTTTGACACGAACAACAGAAGCGTCTAACATGCCCCCTTTTTTGATTGTGTTTGTTTGAACCATTGAGTCATACTGCGTATAAATCCAAGACTTATCAACAACTTCCATTGATTTAGTTAGTTTTACAAACGCTTCTTGATTCGATACCTTTGCAAAGTCGTTAATTGTAACATCCGCGATTGTGTCCAAATACGCTGGGCGCACCATTGGACGGTTGAGCACCGGAGCCTCTTCACTCACAGGATTTACAGGAACCTCAGCACACTTTTCACCGTGCCAGAAAAGTTCCATATTTCCGGTTGCCGTAACTTCACCGATTACTGCAGCATCCAAATCCCACTTTTCAAAAATTTTGATAATTTCCGCTTCAGAACCTTTTTTTGCACAAAGAAGCATTCTCTCTTGAGATTCACTGAGCATAAAGTCATACGGAGTCATATTCTCTTCACGCGCCGGAACTCTATCAAGGTGCATAATCATCCCAGAACCTGAACGGCCAGCCATTTCAAATGCACTAGAAGTTAGCCCTGCTGCACCCATATCTTGAATGCCGACAACATGGTCAGTTTTGAAGAGTTCTAAACATGCCTCAAGAAGAAGCTTCTCTGTAAATGGGTCTCCAACCTGAACAGTCGGGCGAAGAGATTTTGACTCCTCTGTAAAACTGTCACTACTCATGACCGCACCGCCGAGTCCGTCACGACCGGTTTTTGCACCCACATAAATGACGGGATTGCCGATACCATCCGCACGACCATAAAAAATCTCATCCGACTTTGCAAGCCCTAAAGTAAAGGCATTGACTAAAATATTTCCATTGTAGCACTCATCAAAGCTTGTCTCTCCGCCGATAGTCGGAACGCCCATGCAGTTACCGTAACCGCCGATTCCAGAGACTACACCGCGAACCAAATAGCGCTGATGTGCAGAGGTTTTATCATCATTAAGAACATTGCCAAATCTTAAAGCATTGAGGTTTGCAATAGGTCGCGCGCCCATCGTAAAAACATCACGCATGATTCCGCCGACACCCGTTGCAGCCCCTTGGTACGGTTCTATAAAACTTGGGTGGTTGTGAGATTCCATCTTGAATACAGCCGCATATCCGTCGCCAATATCGATTACTCCGGCATTTTCCCCCGGACCTTGAATAACCCACGGAGCTTTTGTCGGAAAACCGTTCAGATGCACTTTTGAAGATTTGTAAGAGCAGTGTTCACTCCACATGGCAGAAAAAATACCAATCTCGACAAGATTTGGCTCTCGCCCTAAAATCTTTTTGATATGTGCGTAATCTTCGCTTGAAAGTTTGTGGGATACAAGAACTTTTTCAATGTTTTCTAATGGTTGACTCACGGAGGATTCCTAAAATTTGATTTTTGGTTTTTAAGTGAGGATTATATCGCATAAGTAGTAAAAAAAATTTTAACTAGCCATTTTTCAATGCATTATTCACAAGTAAATTAGATATCTCAAAACTTGCATCCACAAACTCCAGTTCGGGTAAATCGCGCATGCTTTTTCTCTCCTCTACACTATCGATTTTTATGATGATGTTTGCATTTTTAGAAAAACCAAGTATCGCTTCACTGATAAGCCGTTTAAGGTGTTCGCTGTTTACTGTGATGATTATGGCTTTGGCTTGATCTACCATGAGAGACTCTAAAACGGGAAGTTTATTGAGGTGTCCGAAGTATGCCATGTAGCCCAGTTTTCTTGCAAGAAGTACATGTTTGAGGTTGTCCGAGATGATGACAAAATCCGCTCCTCTTGCCTTTAAATCGGATGCAACTATTCTTCCAAGAGTTGAAAATCCAGCGACAATGATATGATTTTTTCGCCCGATGGGTGTAATAACATCTGACTCATAAAACTCTTTTTCAAAATAGGAGGAGAGTTTGTAGATGTTATTTACAATGAAGGGTGTTAGTATCATCGACATGACGCTCACAAGTATCAAAAAGTTCGCCATTTCTTGGCTTATAAGTCTTTGCGAGGCGGCAAGAGCAAAGATTGCAAAAGAGAACTCCCCAATCTGGGCAAGAGAGAGAGCCGTTTTTGCTGAACTGTTTTTGTCTGAATTTCGTCTAATGATTGCATAAATTACAAGAGCCTTGAAAAGCATTACAAGTATAAAAATGAAGATAACGGTGTGAATATTTGCCAAAAAATAGATTAAATCAATTTTTGTCCCGACACCAAAGAAGAACACGCCAAGAAGCAGATCTTTGTAACTCACGATGTCGGATTCTACTTTTACATTGTATTTTGTATCAGCGATTATCATGCCCGCTATAAAAGCACCCAAAGAATAGGTAAAACCCATCGCATGTGCCAGCAAAGAGGCTCCGATAACAATAGAAAATACAGAGCCCAAAAATAGCTCTTCAAGCTCTGTTTTAGCAGAAAACTGAAGCAACAGGTTTACAATTTTCTCTCCAATCGTAAACATAAAAACAACGACTAAAACGGCTGAAACCAGTGTTGTGATAAGGACTTCACCCAGAGACAGAGTGTCATTTGACAAAAATGTAATGAGCAGTAAAATAGGAATGACAGCTAAATCTTGGAAGACAAGTATTCCCATAGATTTTTGTCCATAGGGTGTATGAATATCTTTGGACTCTTTGAGATAGGTGAGGACTATTGCGGTTGAAGAGAGCGAAAAAGCCAAAGAGACGATGATTGATGTATTGAAATCAAGCCTAAAAATGTAAAACGAGAGTAGATATATCACGACAACGCTCAGTAGAACTTGTAACAGACCATTTGTCAGCAGAATATCTTTCATCTTTCTGATTTTTTGCAGACTGAGTTCAAGCCCTATTGTAAACATCAACAAGACAATGCCAAATTCCCCGATAAGGTCGAGTGAGTCTATATTGAGCCCATTAAATCCGAAGAGATAACTGATAACTGTTCCTGTAAAAATATAGCCTATAATGTGGGAAATTCCAAACTTTTTCAGGACAATATTAAGTACGGTTGCGACGGCGATCGTTAAAAAAATTGCAAGTAGTAAATTTTCCATAGACGCATTATAAGATAATTGCGTAAAACTTTTAAAAAGATTGCTGTATAAAATATGGACATGATTTTTCTCTCAAAATATTTTTAATGAAAAGAAAAATCAACCTTGGTGCGGATATTTTTTTTGAGTGAGAAGATGTTTTTATACTCTATTTTTAGAATCTCATAGCTTTTCTTGGTATGTGGAAGCTTTATTGTAAACTCATCCTCCTCTTCCTTGCCAATCAGTGCTTTTGCGAGGGGTGAATGAATCGAGATAAGCCCGTTTTCCGGTTCAGATTCCAAGACTCCGCAAAGCGTATAGGTTTCCTCTTCTTCACTCTCGATATTAACTATTTTTACCGTACTTCCAAAACTGACTCTGGCATGTGAAAGTGAAGCAGGGTCTATAATTTGAGACTTTTGTATCATAGAGTTGAGATAAAAAAGTCTCCTCTCAATAAAACGGAGTTTCTCTTTTGCTGCATGGTAGTCGGCATTTTCGCTTCTGTCCCCCTGTGCCGCAGCAGTTAACTTCTCATGTGCGACTTTAGGCTTTTCCACCTCTAGTAAAAACTTAAACTCTTCCACCAAAAGGTCGTAGCCCTCGACGCTCATAGGCTCAATCAAGAGAAAGCCTTAATGATTAAAACCGATTATGTAATAGGTCTCTTTATTATCCAATTTTTTAACGCTTACTTTGAATTTATCGCTAAAATGCTTAATTTTTTCGTGTACCTCTTCAACGATTTCAGGGCTTGCTACTCCGACTTTTATTTTAAAGTAATCGTTCGTATTTGACATAGCTACAAAAGAGCCGTCCACTTTTAGAGCATCATGCAAATCCATAATGTGCTTGTTTATCTTTTCATACCCAACCGTATTGTTTTCAATTCTCTCAAGTTGACCTAATAAAGCACTATTTGGCACATAACCTAATTGTGTCAACATTGCATCTCTTTGTATCATCATCGCTTTTCCTTTTACTCTTTTTTAATTTCTTTAAAAAATAATAACAGTAAATTGTAAATATTCAGTATCAATTTATCTGTATTAACTATAATTATAGCACTAAACTTAAATACCGAAAAGAGAGTATTATGACCGAAGAACTATTGGCAAAAATAAAACAACTCCCACCGCTTCCGGAATCTGCGATGCAGATTGAGGCTATTTACCAAGATCCAAATAGCAGCTTTAACGATATGGTGAAGATACTCGAAAAAGATCCTCTTTTGACTGCCGATATTTTAAAAGCGGCAAACTCTCCGCTCTATGGTTTTTCTCGTGAAATAAATGCGATTAGTCAAGCCGTAGGTCTCTTCGGAATGGGAACAATAAGAGGTTTTGCTCTAGCATCTATTGTAAAAAAAAGTTTTTCTCTGGATCTTTCTGCTTATGGAATAACCAATGAGATGTTTTCCGAACTCTCAAAAAGACAACATGCCCTCACAACTGCTTGGTGCATAAGAAAAGAAAACAAACTTTTAGGAGTACTTTCCCCTGCTGCCTTTCTTGTCGAGATTGGCAAAGTTCTCATTGCTCAGGAAGTAATGGCGGAAAACAAACAAGCAGAGTTTCGTGATGCCCTAAAAGAGCTTCAAGATGTTGAAGCAGCCGAGACAAAAGTAGTCGGTACCGATACTCCTGATGTTAGTTCTACTATATTTGCCATGTGGAAATTTGAAAAGGGTCTTATTGAAATTATAAAATATTGTCAAGAGCCGGAAAAAGCAGACCCAGAGTACCAAAAAGCGGCAAGTATCTTAAAAGTTGTCCGTGCCGCTGTACCTATAAACGGTGTTATGACAGATGAAAGTGTAGCAGCTGCCAAAGAGCTTATCGTAAAATATGAGCTTGACATGGAAAGCTTTGACAAAGCTTTAGAAAGCGCTCGATAATCCCCTTTGAAATCTCTACTTATTAGGCTCACTCTCGGTTTGAGTGAGCAAGACATCACCCCCGAAGAGAAAGTACATGTCAATAACTTCTTAGCAAAAAAATATCTCACTTTTAAAGATAATGTCTATAAATTTAACTCAAAATACCGCGCAGGGACTCTAGGACTTGTTCAAAAAGGAACAGCCTATCTGAATGTCATCGGAGAGAATGTCCGTGATCTCTTTATTGGCGAGGGCGATTTGGGAACGGCAAAAGAGGGAGACCTCATTATTGCCCAAAGGCTTTTGGGTAAAATGGGAGCACCAAGTGCGAAGATAGCAGAAATTGTAGGACGTGCCGTTAGCTACAGCGTTGCTTACATCATTCAAAAGGGCACGCATCGTTCTTTGGTTGACTTAAAAACAGACTTTCCAATCGGTGCAGAGATGAGTGATGAGAAATTAAATTCTTATGAAGTCGGCGATGTATTTAAAATCGACAATCAAGAAAATGCCATTATGGAAAAACTTGGGAACATAAACGACCCTCTTGTTGACGAAAAAATAGTTTTAGCACAATTCAATAAACATGATGAATTTTCTGAAGAGGTCTTAGAAATTGCAAAATCTTTTAAACCTGTTGATGCGCATAAATACCCAAATAGAAAAGATTTAAGAGATTTGCCGTTTTGCACCATCGACCCGGTTACTGCAAAAGATTTTGACGATGCCATCTACTGGGATGACAACAACACGACTCTCTATGTAGCCATAGCCGATGTCAGCGAATATGTGACACCCTTTGGGGCAATAGACAACGAAGCAATTTATAGATGTTTTTCTATCTATCTTCCTCACCGCTCTATCCCCATGCTGCCCCGTGAACTGAGTGAAACCCTCTGCTCTTTGCAGCCGCATGTTGACAGACTTGCCTATGTTTTTGAAATAAAATTAGATTTGAACACCTTAGAGGTTACGAAATCAAAAGTGTATGAGGCGATTATTCACTCTGCACGAAGATTTAATTATGAGGAGATTGATAAGTTTTTTGAGGGCAAACTGGGAGCAAAAAATGAAGATGAGACAAAAATCTTTGAGTATATAAAAAAACTTAGACCGATTACTGATGCGCTCAAAGTAAAAAGATTAAAAATTGGCTATGACTTCCGCTCCAATGAGTTGGAGATGTTTATAGATGAGAAATCGAATCTAACACATACAACTTATGCTCAGGAAACCCCTTCTCATGCACTCATAGAAGATTGTATGCTTTTAGCCAACAAAGAAGCAGCAAAGCAGTTTGAGAGAGGAATATTCAGAATTCATGAACCTCCAAGCCAGTTAAAACTCCAAATTCTCTACCAAGAACTGGCCGGAATCGGCATGCATATAGATATAAAACACTCTATAAAAGAGACCATTTCGGATATTCAAAAACAGGCAAGAGATATGGGTCTTGAGTCAGAGGTCGATACGCTTATCATCCGCTCACAGATGCAGGCAAGATACTCTCCGCTCAATTCGGGTCACTTTGGATTGGGCTTTGAGGAGTACACCCACTTTACTTCGCCTATTCGCAGATACTCAGATTTAATCGTTCACAGACTTTTAAAAGCAATAGCCAATAACGACACAGTTGAGGGCTCCTATGTTTTAAGAAATATTGAAGCACTCAGCATGACGATAAGCGAAAAAGAGAGAGAGGCAAGTACGATAGAGAATGAGTTTATGGCCAGAAAGTTTGCAAGATGGGCGGCAGGGCATGTCGGTGAAAGCTTCAAAGCCCGTATAAATGCAACAGACCCTGAAGTAAAAGCTGAACTTCATGATGAAATTATTGGAGCAAGACTCAATATTACCTCGCATGACAATGTGGTTCTATTTGAAGATATTTATGCAAAAATAGAGCGCGTTGACATAGCAAAAGCAAAAATATTTGCCACTGCTACAAAAAGAGACGAAGAGTAATGTACAAAAGCGAGTTAGATAAGCATATACAAAACAGATCTACTTCCAACAGTTTTGTACTCTTTGGAGAAAGCACTTTTTTTATAGATATCTACACAAAAAAAGTCTCTGATGTAGAAGATGGCTCCATACTCTCATTCTACCACGACGAATATGACTTTGGCTCTGCTAAAGCCCATCTATCGCAAGGCTCTCTCTTTGGAGATAGAAATGTTTTAGTTCTAAAGAGCGAAAAAAAAATAGACAAAAAAGAGATAGATATCTATATAGAGCTTTGCGAAAAAAATCCCGACAATGTTTTTGTATATGCCTACTATGGAAGTGATCATAAGGTTTATGCAAAAGCATTTGACAAAAAAAGAACTATGAGTGTCAGATTTTTTCATCCAAAAGAGTATGAGGCGCAAAGCATAGTATCTCAAATTGCAAAAGAGAAAGGGGTAAATATAGACAACTACTCAATTATTCACCTCCTTCAAATTCATAACGGCGATGTTGCTCTTGCATGCAACGAGATAGAGAAATTCAGAGTTTACGACAGAGCAGTGACTACAAAAGATATAGATAGCTTAGTTTTTGGATTGGCCGAAGTAAATCTGGACGATTTTATAAAAAAATTGCTCAACAAAAAAGATTTTATAGAGGATTTAAACAGCATACTCGAACATGGAGAAGATGAGATAAGAGTGATAACCTCTATTACAAGCTACATAACACAGCTCTACATGTTTAACATTTACATAAGGGTCAACGGCGCTCCGAATGCTCAGGAGATAATAGGCTACTCTCCTCCAAAACCGGTAATAGACGAAAAAGCCGCGCTCTCACTAAAATTTAAACCGAACATCTACTATAAACTGCATGCGCTTCTGCTCGGCAGTGAACTAAAAATGAAAAGCTCCAATGTGGATAAAGGTGCAATTTTGCTCTCAACGCTTATCAGGGTTCAGAAACTCATTTGATGTTACACACTAAAACGAACTCGTCCGTTTTAGTGGCAGGGACAAATTGTCCCTACAACCCCCTAAAGCTACGAAAAATAAATTTTTCGAGATTTACATAGTATTTTACATATTTTTTCATAAAGGTGCGTAATATCAGCTATCTAAAAATTATAAAGGAAAAAAGATGAACAATCAAGCAATCAAAACAAATAAATATTTAGAGCCGAGTGAGATAGAAAAACATCTAAAAAGTGTTGAGTACATTATCATGGCAGCTCCTGCACCGGAGCATTTTAGCGATACTCCAATTCACTTCACCATCTTTTTAAATACAGAGGAGAGTCTTCCAAAAAAGATTCAAAAAGCAGTTTTAGATAAATTTTTGCAAGAGAATAACATCAAGACCCCAAAAGAGCTTATGAGCCAAATAATGGCGGTAGGGTTTGCACAAAGTTTACAGGAGACACCGATGCCCATGCTTTTAATTAAACCTCAAGATATAAGTTCAATTCCACATGTAGCGATGTTTGTAATGGATTTTTTAGCAGATTCGGATAACTTTAGCGAGGCAAAAGAGAAAAGTTTAACCGGCTGGAGTTATAGCCATATTTGATATTTCCGCAAACAAATCTCACAAAGCTTACTTTGTGTAGCTTTAGGGGGTTGTAGGGACAAGTTTGTCCCTGCCACTCAAATGGGCTTCGCTCATTTGAGTGTGTAACATTAGTTATAGCACCCCATAAAAGAGACGTTTTGAACTGTTTTCATTCGGAAGAAGAAGCTTTTGCAGCTCTGCCGAGACCTTGGAGTAGTAAGGATTTCCTGCTACACGGCCGTTATAGGCATTAATAGCCTTGTAAGTAGATCCATGCTTTTTGTAGCACTCCCATAAAATTGCAGCCGAAACATTAAGATTTGTCTCTTGGTTTAAAAGGCTGTGAAGTGATATTTTCATCCCGGCAAGCACCTCTTTGTGAACATTATTAATCTGCATCAGCCCGATATCAAAGCTTGGGTAGTGGTTGCTATCCAAAAAGCTAATGACATATTTGGCTTGAGTAATATTTTCGTTCTCTATTGCCACTACTTTTGTAAAAGTTTTATAAGGAATACCTCTGTTTTTAAGCATAAGATAGAGTTTATCGAGTTGCATTTTGGTTAGTTTTTTGTAGTTTACAGAGATATTGAGCGGGCGTAAATCACTCTCAACTTTTGAGATAGCGTAGAGCAACCTTGGATCAATTCCATAGGCGTCACCTGTACGAATCCACATATTTGTAGCAGCGTTCGCAGCAACCATCATCATTATCCACAGTAACAACGTTCTTATCATAATTCATTATTTCCTTTGCCGTAATATGCTTTCAAAGCAAAAACAGTTCCTTTTTTTTCTATAGCCGCAACACTCTTTGCAATATTTTTTGAAAGATTTTCATAGTTCTTTGATGTAACCAATATATTATCTTCAATTCTTATCCCTATGCCACGGTATTTTTTAGGGATAGATTTGTCGTTTTTATCACAGTAAATCGCCGGCTCTATTGTTAAAACCATGCCGGAGCTCAGAGGTATCTCACTATCATTATGATATTTATAGGGTGCCTCGTCGTGAACATCAAGCCCCATCCAATGACCTATGCCATGCGGAAAATATTTTTTATGTTTCTTTTTTTTGATTAGTTTTTTGTAGTCACCTTTTAATATCCCAAGTTTTATCATCCCTAGGGTTAATAACTTTTCAGATCTAGCCTGAAGAGTGCTTCTTTTTACATGCGGTTTTACCATCTTTATGATTTTCTTCTGCACACCCAAAACCATGTTATATAACTCTTTTTGCGGTTTTGTGAATTTGCCGTTTACCGGAATGGTTCTGGTTATATCGCTTGCATAATACTCATATTCACATCCGGCATCTATCAAAATTAGTTCACCCTGTTTGAGAATTTTGTCGTTCTTCACATAATGAAGCGTATTTGCAGAATTTCCGCCTGCCACAATAGATGTGTAAGCGTCGCTGTATGCGCCATTTGATTTAAAAACATACTCTATTTCAGCTTGAAGCTGATATTCAAATTTATCTTTTTTATCAAACCTCATAGCCGCATGGTGCGCCTCTTTTGTGATTTTTATCGCTTTTTTTATCAGCTCAATCTCTGTGGCTGATTTAATCAATCGCATCTCACCGATGAGAAGTGCAATATTTTTATGAGCGAATATCTCTTTGGACTCTCTCTTTAGCATCTTGATTTTCGAGTAATCCAAACTAAAATCATAATAGAGAGATTTTTTATTAGTCAAAAACTCTTTGAGCTTCTCTTGCAGTTTACTCATGGCATAAACTTCATTCACTAGAAACTTCTCTTTAGCTCTCTTTTCTCCCAATCTTTTTCCACTCCATAGCTCTGCTTTCTTATCTTTGCCCTGCACAAACAGAATAGTTTTCAGCCCCTTCTTTGTTTTTACAAAAATCAGTGCAGAGTTATCCTCTTTAAAGCCGCTTACATAGTAAAAACTACTGTTTTGTCTATAGGGATATTCAGTATCGTTTGAGCGACTTTTAGGCTCTGCACTGAACAAAACGGCGACAGAGTTATTTGAGAGTTTTACTCCAAGAGCATCTCTTCTTGCCTTATACTCTAGCTCTGCTATCATTTACAAACCTTAGAAAACCACTCATTTATTTGAGAAAGAACATCATAGAGTGCGCTGTCAAGTGCAACCACTCCGCCCTCTGAGTCGAGTCTTTTAGCAACTACTTTTGAGCTGAAGGTTTTTGTGGAGAGTACACTGTTTGTATTCGAATCAATCAGCGTTAAGGTTATAACGACATTGGAGTACGACTCTCTAAAATCCTCACTATAGTACTGCATAAAATCTTCTATATTTGTCTCTAATATCAAGTCATTTTTGCTTCTAGACTTTGAAACCTGAACACTTTTAAAAAGATTTGCATCTCTAATAAGAGAGAGCAACTTATCTGTTATGGCATGGTTTGGCGAAGTTGACCATTGTGCTTGTGCATAGGCAAACTGCTTATTTGTACCCTGCACATAATTCATGTCTAACGCCATAAGAGTACTTGAACTAAATGCTTCGGCAACTTTTAGGGATTTATTTGCACATCCCGTTTGGTTCAAAATCTTGCTCGGCATGTCGGACTTCAATCTGTACTCACTCTTTGGAGGAGTCATAGTAGAACATCCTCCGAGCAACAATAGAGTAACTGCTATAAAAAATAACTTCATTTTATCTCTCCCCCGGACCTTTTTTGGTCTCTTCTTGTTTAAACAGAATATCTCCAGGACTTCTCTCGTAAGCATGGAGAGTATCCTCAATTTTTATCATAAGCCCCTGCATCTCTAAAAGAGTGTTATTCATAGTCGGAACAACATCACTCGAAATCTCTTTAAGATTAAATTCGCCGCTTGAAACTGCCCTTTTTACCTCATCCATAGCACTTTTAATACCTTTGTAGCTCTCCATGATAGAAGAAAGAGAAAAGGATGTGCTCTCTTCCCATTTTCCGCTTTTATCGATAAACTTATCAACATTCGGTGTGATTTTAGTAAGTTCTTTACTGACTTTGTCTATATTTTTTACGCTAGAATGAAGGTGATTGACACTCTCCTCATCCAAAAGTTTCTCCATTTTATCCATAAATCCCGCGGTTCTTTGAAGCACTAGTGTTATCTGTTTTTGGTTCTCTTCATTTAAGAGTTTCTCAGTTTGAGCAAGAGTTGCCGAGAGTTTTGTAGATACAGAACCAAGGGAAGATTCAATATTTTCAAAAAAGGACGGAGCACTCTTTATTGCCGGATACTTTTCTCCATCTTTTAGTTGTAATTCAGGCGCCTCGTTTGAACCCATGTCCAAATTTATATAACTAAGCCCTGTAATCCCCTGTGCGGTAAGTTTCGCTATCGTATCTTCTTTTATAGGAGTATTTTTTAAGATGGTTACAAGAACCTCTACCTGCTCCGAGTTTTTGGCATTTATCTGCAGCTTTGAGACTTTGCCGACCGCGATTCCTCTATACTTTACCGGTGCATCTATGT
Organism: Helicobacteraceae bacterium; assembly: GCA_947498025.1. Taxonomy (GTDB): domain Bacteria; phylum Campylobacterota; class Campylobacteria; order Campylobacterales; family Sulfurimonadaceae; genus Sulfurimonas. The sequence continues at coordinate 27,650 of CANMJR010000001.1, read as the reverse complement.
TTAGACCCAAAATAGATTCATTAAAGTAGATTGCGTAAGTTTTTGTCTCTTGCTCTGAGGATGGCTTTAAAAGCCAATAAACAAATGCAAGCATAAGAGCAACCCCTAAAAGGACCAAAGTACCGACTAAAGAGTAGTTTACTTTATTATTCATATAATTTTATCTCCATATTATTCTCAAAAAACAGCGTTTCTTGTAGCTTTAGGGGGTTGTAGAGACATATACCTCTGCCATCTAAACGGACGCGTTCGTTTAGGTGCGTAACATCAGTTAAAAAGCAACACATATACTATGCTCCTCTGAAAAAAGTTTGTATAAATTCGTTTTGTACCGAGGTCACTTCACTCAGAGTTCCCTCGTATGCTATCTTTTTATTGTCTATAATTGCAACTCTGTCGAGTGTATCGTAAATTGATTTTAAATCGTGTGAAACCATAACGATAGTAAGCCCCAAAAGCGAGCGAAGCTTTAAAATCAGAGCATCAAAATCTCTTGCCGAAATCGGGTCGAGCCCGCTTGTGGGCTCATCCAAAAAAAGAAGTTTAGGATCCATGGCGAGCGAACGGGCAAGAGCTGCTTTTTTTTTCATGCCGCCGCTTATCTGTGAGGGATACAAAAGAGCATCCCTGCATTTGAGACCGACTAAGTTAATCTTAAACTCTACAATTTCATCTATCATTTTCGGTGATAAATCCGTGTACTCCTGAAGAGGAAGAGCGATATTCTCTGCGATACTCAGCGACGAGAAGAGTGCTCCCGCCTGAAACAATACTCCCCACTGGCGTCTTAGCTTTTGCGCATCATTTTGATTGATTTTTTCTAAGTTATACCCTAGTATCTCTATTGAGCCGCCGCCAAACTTTTGAAGCATAACCATCTCTCGCAAGAGTGTTGTTTTACCACATCCGCTAGGACCGAGCAAACCGTAAATTTCACCCTGTTTTACGGTAAGATTTAATCCGTCATGCACAACTCTATGTTCAAATATTGTCTTAACATCCCGTACTTTTATTATAGCTTTCATCATATTTTCAAATTTGTAAAAGCTATTGAAAAAATTGCATCGCAAACGATTACTGCAAATATCGACTCAACTACACTTTTGGTTGTATTAAAACCTATACTTTGCGTATCATCCTTGACCATCAGACCTCTGTAAATTCCGATTGTTGCTATCAAAAATGCAAAAAACGGTCCTTTGGCTATGCCAATAAAAAAGTGTTTTGCCGCCACAACATCTTGAAATCTATCTAAAAAAAGTTCCGGAGTAATCTGTAAATCTAAATTTGCTACAAGCATTCCGCCTAAAACTCCCATAATATCCGAAACAAAAATAAGTATCGGCATAGCAATCATAAGAGCCAAAATACGGGGTAACACTAAAAAAGCATACGGGTCAAATCCCATAGTACGCATCGCATCTAACTCTTGGGTTATCTTCATAGCACCAATCTGTGCAGTAAAAGCCGAGCCGCTTCTTCCGGCTACAACAATAGCAGTAATCAGGGGTGCTAACTCCCTAAGAATGGAAATGCCAAGCATGTCAACTATAAATATATTTGCACCGTAAAGTTTTAACTGATATGCCGACTGATACGCCACAACTAAACCAATCAAAAAACTTGTTAATGCAATAATTCCCAAGGCTTTAATAGCACTCTCATTCATCTCAAAAGCTATCTCTTTAAATCTAATATCTTTAATTGATTTTAGGCTTTGAGCATGTGTATGAAACATCTCTCCCAAAAAAGATAAAAAATATAAAAGTTCCATATAATTTCTATGGGTTTCTTTTCCGATAATTTCCAAATAGCTCTGCTTCGGAGCATGTGGAATTTTTCCTGCGACTTGCTTCTCTTTTTTTACCAATTCAAGACTCTCTAATATCTCCTGTTTATGACATATTAGAGAATTTTGTATATTTTTTGATTGCAACTTTTTTTGTAGGGTATTTATAAATATTGCTGCAGCGGTGTCTAAAAGTTCTAATGCACTAAAATCTATTGTTACACTCTCAATTTTGGAGAGGCCGATACTCTCTATTTGCTTTTGATATTTTGTAACTAAATAGACAGTAAACTCCCCTGAAAAATTCAAGGTGAGTTTTTTGTTACTATTATTTATAGTTAAAAAGGAAGTAGTCATATTGGGGTAGATTAGAAGTCTCTTGCCAATAACTTATCTACTTTCAATATCGTTAAAATTCTACCAGCCTGTTTTCCGACTCCGGCAATCATACTGTCATCAGCAGCAATAGTATCAGGAGCGGCACCGATATCTGACTTTTTAATTCTTATAGCCATGGTAAGCCTGTCTATAACAAAACCGGCAACTTCATCCCCTTGTTTTAAAACAAAAAAACGAGTCTCATCACTATGTTTTAGAGGACGAAGTCCAAACTTAGTTCGAAGGTCGATTAAAGGTATAACAGAACCACGAAGGTTAAAAACACCCAAAACATAAGCAGGAGTTTGAGGAACTCTTGTCCATCTTATAGGCTTAATAATCTCTTGAATTGTTAAAATAGGCACCGCATACTCTTCTTCACCTATAATAAATCCAACCAACTGAACTATATCAGCAGAGTGTTCCGTAGAGCCTATTTGTTGTTCGCCTTGTTTATTAATAATCTGTTTTAATTTATCACTCATTATAAAAACTCCGATTTAAAATTCACATTTCTTTGAACTACGCTTGATAAATAATCCGCAGAGTAAGGTTTTGTAATATACTCAACCATTCCCGATTCTACACCTCTCATTCTATCAGACTTACCAGTTCGAGATGTTACGGCAATCAGAGGAAGATTTTTATATTTATTATATTTTTTAATCTCTCCTGCTAACGTATAACCATCCATTCTTGGCATTTCTATATCAATGAGCATGGCATCGAAGTTATGGTCGCCCTGCTTTAGAACATTGAGCGCTTCCTGCCCATCTCCTGCTTCGACTATTGTAACACCTAATGACTCTAATGCTTTTCTCATAATCATTCTATCTGTTTTAGAGTCATCCACTATCATAACTTTATAGTCACTCGCTCTTGATTTTTCTCTTTTTGAACCGGCACTTGTATCTTCAACCATAGCTTTTGCTTTTACGCCTTTTGCTATCTGCATAAGTGCCGCTACATCAACAATTAGAGTGACACCGCCATCACCGCGAATAGTTGCGCCTGCTATTCCCTCAATACCTTTTAAATAGTCACCCATAGATTTGATGACTATCTCTTCTTGTCCCACAAGAGTATCTACTATAAGTCCGAGTTTGCTTGAACCAAGCCCTAAAACAACGACATACGCATGTTCGCCCGAGTCTAATATTCGCTCAACTTCAAAAATATCACCGATATGTACCAAAGAGAGTACATCGTCGCGAAGTCTCATAACAGAGCGATTCTCAACTGTATAAATCTCATCTTTAGAGATACGGACAGTCTCCAAAACAGATGCCAAAGGAATTGCGTAATGCTCCTCTTGAACGCCTACTAGAAGAGCCTGAATGATAGCGAGAGTTAAAGGAATCTTCAATTTCATAGATGTTCCGACACCGATTTCGCTTTCGATATCAATGATGCCGTTGAGTTTTTCGATATTTGTTTTTACAACATCCATACCAACACCACGCCCAGAGACACTTGTTACTGCTGCAGCCGTTGAGAATCCCGGTTTAAAGATAAGGGCAAATGCCTCTTTGTCGCTCAGAACATCCGCTTCAGCTTCAGTGATAATGCCTTTTTCAACCGACTTGTTTTTTAACATCTCAGGGTCAAGACCTTTACCATCATCATCTATTTGAATAACGATAGCATTACCCTCGTTGTATGCTTTGAGAGTAATCGTTCCAGATTCTGTTTTTCCTGCTGCTAAACGAATATCCGGAGTCTCAACGCCGTGGTCACATGAATTCCTAATAATGTGAACTAATGGGTCGCCAATTTCTTCAACAATTGATTTGTCAAGTTCCGTATCTTCACCGGAAATTTCAAGCTCAATTTTTTTGTTCAACTCACGGCTTAAATCACGAATCATCCTTGGAAATTTGTTAAACACTTTTCCAATAGGTAACATTCTGGTCTTCATAACCGCTATCTGAAGGTCTGTTGTAACAAGAGAAACAATAGAAACAACTTGATTCAGCTCTTCTAAGAACTCTTCGCCCTCATATCTCTCTTCAACATCCACATTGATTTTGATGAGACGGTTTTTGGCAAGAACCAGTTCGCCGATAAGGTTCATAAGGTGGTCAAGTCTTTTAACATCCACGCGAATTGTCTGTTCAACTACTGTCGGAGCTCTTGTTGCAGGGGCTGCCGCTTTTGCATCATCCTCATCCTGTTTTGCTTTGGCCATGGCTCTTGGAGAGGCTTGAACGGCAACAGGAGCCGGAGCCGGTACAGGTTTTGGTGCCGGTTTAGATTCAACTTCATCCATAGGTTCAGGCGGAGCTTCAGGAACACTCTCTCCTGCTGCTATTTTAGCTGCTCTTTTTGCTTTGTCTTGATCTTGTCTCTCTTTCAAAAGTCTCTCAATTTCAGCTTCTACTTCATCAGCACCCATGCTGTCGTAATCTGGCTCATCTTGATTAACCTTTGGCTCTTCAACAGGCTTTTCTTCGACTATCGGAGCTGCAGCAACAGGAGTATGCACATCTCCGCTTCCGCCACTGATTTTGTCAAGTCTTTTTACGCACTCGCCAACTTCAATTCCTCCATCAGAACTCGTATCTCGAATTCTGGATAGAAGAGATTTCATGAGATCTATTGATTCTAAAACAACATCCATAACCTCTGCGGTGATAGCGAGTTCGCCATGTCTGGCTTTATTTAAAACATCTTCCATGTGATGTGTAAGATGCGTTAATACATCAAAATTTAAAAATGACGAAGCACCTTTCACTGTATGTGCAACACGAAAAATTCCGTTCAAAAGCTCTAAGTCATCCGGTCTCGATTCTAGCTCTACCAAATCTTGGTCTAACTGTTCTATCAACTCAAAAGATTCAACTAAAAAATCTTGTAATATTTCCTGAAATTCATCCATATTTAAACTCCTACTTTATATGTGCACGAACGACTCGTGCTACTTCATCATAAAATGAAGCTGCTTCAAACTTAACCAAATAGGCTTCTCCACCAGCTTTTTTTCCTCTACCTTCACTAAAACTATCGCTTATTGATGAGTTAAATATAATCGGTATGTTATTGTATCTTGCATCTTCCTTAACATTCGCCGCAAAGTGAAAACCATCCATTTTCGGCATTTCTACATCTGATATTATAAGTTTTAAACGACTAGAGATATCCTTACCGTAAATATCATAGAGATTCTCTAATTTCTCTAATCCATCTTCCCCGTCCATGGCTTCAATCACTTCAAAGCCCATCTTCACAAGGGCTTCTTTAACAATTTTTCTGGCAGTCGAACTATCATCCAGAATAAGGGCTAATCCGTCAAAGGAGTTTAGCTCTTCCGAAACATAATTTGTATCGGGTTCATAAAGTCCCAAATCTTGTACCACGCTCTCTAAATCTAAAATAAGCAGTACATTATCATTCTCTATCATTGTGACGCCGGTGATTTTACCCCCATCAACAGAACCAGAACCGCTCCCGAATGTTGATGGCTCTATATCGCTCCAGTTGATTCTTCTTATTCTTTTTGCTTCATGAACGATGAAGCCAATAAGAACATTGTTGAACTCGGTAACTATTATTCTTGATTTTTCTTCTATACCCTCAGGAGCAGTAATACCCATCCATTTTGCAAGATTTACAACAGGTATCACAGTACTTCTTAAATCAAAAATGCCCTCAATAAAATCTGGCGTTCCCGGCAACTCTGTTAACTTTGGAATACGAATAATTTCGCGGACTTTTGAGACATTAATCCCATAAATCCCCTCATATATTTCTCCATCTTCCTCTTTTAATATGCGGAAATCAACAAGCTCCATTTCATTGGAGCCGACTTTTAGTGCATTATCATCCATGCTTATTTATCCTTAAAGAAAATATTTTCTTCTAGCAACTCTACTTCTTTGAACGATTTTACAATAAAATATCTTTGATTGCAAGCAAAAGCCCCCAGATTTATATATCTAAAATTATCAAACTTTATGCTCCTGTTTTGATGAAAATGACCCTCCACAAAATAGTTACACTCATATTTGTTATCTAATCTTTTTACTATAAACGCATCAAATCCGACAAACTCTCTGCAATCATTTTTTTTACTCAGATAGCTATCGAGTTTTTTTAAAATCAAATTACTGCTTATAAAATTTAGGACTCTTAAAAATAGCAAAACCAAAGGGTTTCTAATTATCGATGTATATATTTTGTATCCCACATCTTCTCCAAAATCACCATGCGCGAGCATTACAACTTTGTCATTATATTTGCATGCCAATGGCTGCTGTTTAATTTGGAAGACCTTGGCATGAGGAAAGATGTTTTTTAAATTAAAGTCGTGATTTCCCTCCAAATAGATTAGCTCTATCTCTTGTGAAATCTGATTTAAAAGCGTAATTGCTTCTTCATTTATTTTTTGAGTATATGGGATTGCACCAAAAAGAGTATCGAACATGTCACCTATAAATAGGAGTTGCGTAGGTTGTAGTTTTTTTGAATGTATCTCTTTTATGAAGTCTAAAAGTTGTGGGCGAAGGTGTGAATAGTGTGCATCTGCAATAACAAATGCACCCTCTTTAATTGTGATATTATGGGACATAAGCGATATTTGAAATACCTAAAGAGTCATGGAATCCCATCATAATATTTGCATTGACAACCGCTTGAGAGGAAGCCCCTCTCATTAAATTATCGATTGCACTTGAGATAAAAAGCATATTGTTTTTTTGCTTGATATAAATATCGCAAAAGTTAGTACCCGCAACACTCTTCATGTCAACAGGATTTTTGCAAATTCGTACAAAAGGCTCATCTTTATAGTACTCTTTTAAAATTTCAACCGCATCAAAAGTCCCGCTCACTTGCAGATAAATCGATGAAATCATACCACGAGTCAGCGGCACCAAATGGGGTACAAAAATTACCTCTTCATTTGGAATATCTAGCTTTTGTGCAATCTCAGGGGCATGTCTGTGAGAGAGTGGATTGTATGCGAAGAGGTTGTCATTTACATTCACAAAATGGGTCACATCGCTAAGCTTTTTACCGGCTCCACTCACTCCTGTTTTTGAATCAATTATAACCGGAGTATGCGCAACTCTATATTTCATAAACGGCAGCATCCCTAAAATTGCAGAAGTAGGAAAACAGCCGGGATTTGCAACCAGAGAAGCACTCTGAAGCTCATCTCTAAACATCTCAGGAAGCCCGTAAACGGCACTCTCCAAGTTTTCTACATCTGTGTGAGGGCAATAAAATTCTTCATAAACATCTTGAGGAAGTCTATAATCAGCCGACAAATCGACAACCTTTACTCCAGATGCGATAAGCGGTTTTACAAAAGCCATAGCAGTTTGGTGTGGAACTGCCAAAAAGACTAATTCACACCTCTTTGCAACCTCGTCCATGTCAGCTTTTTCTACATCGCACTCATACACTTTTGCCAAAGATGGGTGAAGCTCTGAGAGAATAATCCCACCCTCAGAATTTGCAACATAATTAAGATGAAATTTTGGATGATTAATAAGAATTTTTAGAAGCTCTAAGCCTGTATATCCGCTTGCACCGATAATTCCGACATTAATTACACTCAAACACAATCTCCTGATATTTCACTTCAAGTATCTCATACTCTTTTTCACCGTTAGGAAGTTTCGCTTTAAAATCATCACCCTCTTCTCTTCCTAAAAGCTGTTTAGCCAAAGGAGAAGCGAATGAAATCAGCCCGATATCAGGGTTACTTTCACATCCACCCACTATCACATAGGTTATCTCTTCATCCGTTTCCAAATCGCACAAAACCACAGTCGAACCAAAACTAATGCGGGCATGTTCAAGCTCTGAGGGATCAACTATCTGAGCAGAACCGATAATATCCGCCAACTCAATAAGTCGCCCATCAATGAGTCTTTGCTGCTCTTTTGCGGCGTGATATTCGGCATTCTCTTTAAGGTCGCCATGTTCAAGCGCCTCTTCAATATCTTTCACAGTTTGCGGTCTTTTAACTTGTTTTAAATCTTTCATCTCAGCCTGCAGTTTAGCATAGCCAAAAACTGTCATAGGTTCAATTCTTTCCATAATCGTTCTCTTTTTTTACCCTCAAGGGGTACTTAGTTAAATTTTAGTGCGGTAATTATATCGAAAGTTGTTTTATTGTTGGTTTCATACTCGATAAATCAAAATCAATCCTCTCTAGTTCGCATTCAATGGTAACGATACACCCTTTTTTGCTTATTTTTAGAGGCATATGAATATTTTCTAAAAGCTTTATATTTTCGTTTGTTATCGGGTCATTTGCATAGAGGGTTTCCTCTTTTATAAGAAATATTCTTCCGCCGCCGCAGGCATCTCCGACTATGCCCTCACAAACGAGTGGTGCGTTCAAATCAAAACCATGAATCATCTAAACAATCCTCTTTTGCTTCTTTGATAAATTCTGCAAAGTCAGTGCTGTTTTTGTCTAAATTTTGATAACTTTCAAAACTGTATTCTTTAAAAATTTTTTCATCAATGCATGTATTCACCGTTTGATTCGTGTCATATTGACTTGTAGAAATAACCTTCAGTTTTTGCCCGTCATCCCATCCAATATAACTATTATAATAGGGCTGCAAAGTCCACACTGCAAAGCCCAAAGTTAAAACTATGTTCGTTATATACTCTCTCTTTTTTGTCTGGATATATTTTTTTATATCATAACTTATCAGTATCAAAAAAATAATCTCTAGCGTAATATTAAACCAATCACTATCTAAAAAATCAAACAAACCGTTCTCCTACTTTTCTCTTATTTTTTTTATCGTCTGTGCACACATGGCAAGCCCAAATGTAGCCGTTACACCCATAAAACTTCCCTTCTCTTTTGTAACCACCTCTTCGCTTGAGAAGATGGCTGTATATTTTTTGTTGAAGCCTCGTTTTTTGAGCTCATATCTTATTTTAGAGCCGAATTTATCTCCATGTGTTTTCCAGATGTCTGCTACTTCGACCTTTGTGGGATCCAATCTTTTAGCACTTCCAAAAGAGGAGATGAGTTTTTTGTAGCACTTTTGAGCTAAAGCGAGTTTGGCATTTCTGTCATCTATGGCATCTAAAACCAAATCATAGGCATCAAAATCAAAGTCCCAAACCCACTGTTCATCTATACGAACATTTATTATCTTAACATGCGGATAGTGTGATTGAAGTGCTTCAACTTTAAACTCGCCCTCATGCAGCTCAGACCACATCTGGCGGTTTTGGTTCGTCACATCGTAGGTGTCAAAGTCAACAATTGTTATATCGCTTATTCCGCTACGAGTCAGACAATCAAGACAAAAACTGCCGACTCCGCCGACTCCCAAAAGTATCACTTTTGCATTTTGCAACTTTGAAAAATCATCTAACAAAAGCTGTTTTACTCGTTCATATTTCATCCGTTTATTTCATCCACTCAACAAGTGCATTTATGCTTTTATATGCGCTCATGTCGAGATGAATCGGAGTCAAAGAGACAAAACCTGCTTCGATTGCTTCGTAATCGCTCATGTCATGTGCCACATCGCGAGATTTAAACTCCAGCGGATGAAGACCCAGCCAGTAGTGTTCTTCACCGCGTGGATTTCTATGCAGATGCGCGTCATTTGCGTAACATCTATACCCCGCATAAGTAACTTTCATGGGAGCTTCACTCAACTCCGCCGGGATATTCACATTTAAAAACTCTCTGTGAGGCAAAGGAAACGAACCCTCTTTTATCTTCGAAACAAGCTCTTTGATTGTATTGCATGCAAGCGAAAAATCCCCATCCGGATTCGTAAAATCCATCACCTGACTTATGGCAATAGCAGGAACACCGTGCAAAACAGCCTCCATCGCACCCGCACATGTTCCTGAATAGGTAATGTCCTCGCCCATGTTTGAGCCGCGATTGATTCCGCTCACAAGCAAATCCGGTTTTTGTCCCTCAAACATGGAGTGAAGTGCGAGATAAACGCAGTCGCTCGGCGTTCCGTCATCAAGCTTATAAAAATCATCCTCAACGCAGACAAAACGAAGCGGACGAACCAAAGTAAGCGAATGCCCACATGCAGACTTCTCATTCGCAGGTGCCACAACGGTAACATCCACACCCTCAATTTCTCTCAAAGCACGCACCAAATTTCGCAGCCCTTTCGCCTCATATCCATCGTCGTTTGTTACTAAAATTTTGTATCTCAATCCTGTTTCCTCATTTTATTTTATTCATCACTTATAAATATCGCCCCTGCTATCAGCCTTATAAACATATATCAAAATTTCATCAACGTCTTTGGAAATTTCAAGACGATACATTTAGAGATACTTCTGTTTTAATTCATCTAAACTAACACTCTGCTCTTTTCGTCCATCACTTTTGCAAATGCCGCCTAATCTTCTTCCGTAAATGTCGTGTCATCTTCCTCATATATTCTAACAGCAGTGGATGGCAACAACTTCAAAAAAGCAAGTAAAGCATCTTTTAAATCATTTTGTATTTCTAAATGTATCGTTACATTCATGCGTTCCTCTTATAATTTTTATCTCTTTATCGCTTAGATTATACAACTTATAGACCAACTCGTCCGTTTTTGTATCCTGTTCTCTTGCGTCGGCAAGTGGATAATTTTAAACTTCCACATGTCAACTTAATTTTTTTACTGTGCTATCTCATAAATTCTCTCAGGTGCTATATCTGCACCGTTTGCCCATTCTATCGTGTTTGCATTGAGTTTAAAGTTTTTGAGATGTCAGACTTTCAATTGACTCTATCCAGCTATGAAAATGAGGACACTTTTCTCTCATCTTATCTAATCCTATTGATTTTGCTATTATTATCCCATGAAGCTTTTTATCATAAAAGCTAAATATTTTTTTTATTCTATTTGCAGGTGAAGTATTTGGCAAGTCATTTATTTCTTCCGGTTCTTTTGAAGAGATGATTTTTTCAAATTCAGAGATTTTATTTCCTATATTTGGAATTTTTTTAAAGTGCGACACATCACTAAAAAGAAGTGCTTCAAATTCATGTAACTGCAAATAAGGTAAAAACTTACTATTATCAATATCTTCAGCAAATAAAATCTCTAACTTTTCAACTTTTTTTCTAAAATGTAAATCTTTTTGCAAATCTTTAAAACCTGGAAAATCGGATGGTATTCTATAAAGATCAAGCATTGTAGTAACAGATATAGCATTACTATCTTTTAAAAGTATTTTTATTTCATGATGAATTGCTTTATAATTCCCTACACCTTTTAAATTTCTCGGAATAATAAAAATTCCTTTTTGCTCAAAATGAGGTTTTAACAACTCTTTGGCAAATCTTTCTTCGGTGTCTCCCTCAACCAACATAAGAACTTTGCTCATGGGCGACCACCGATAATATTTTTTTCCCATATCTCACCCAAAGAGTATTCGCCTACCCAGTCAGCCAGCTCATTTTCTTCCAATCTTCTAAAAACTGATGTTCCGTCAATTTTATCCGTTACGACAATGTCTTTAGGCTCAAATTGATTTATCAAAGACACTGATTGAGTAGAAACTATTAGTTGCTTATCAATCGCAAAACTTTTCATAAGTGCTGCCAGAACAGTTATGGCATAAGGATGAAGCCCAAGTTCAGGTTCATCTATTATGATTGTGTCTGCTGCATTTGGTTGAAGCAAAAGTGTAGTTAAACATATCATTCGCAGAGTTCCATCTGAGAGATGATTTGCATTAAAAATTTTATCACTTCCTATTTCTAACCACTCTAATCTAATTCGTTCCTCGTTCAATGCATCGGGTTCTAAAATAAATCTATCAAAATAGGGTGCTATAAGTTTGATGCTTTCTTCTATCATAAAGAAACTATCAGGAAATTTTATTTTAAGCAGATATAAAAAAGCCGCCAAATTTGAGGCATCTGGAGCTAATTTTCTGTTATTTGATATATCACAATATTTTTTTACACCTGCCGTTGAACTTGTATCGTGAAAATGGTAAACTTTCCATGACTGTAAAGCATCAATTACGTAATCAGCAACTCCTTTATGATATTTTCCATATATTTTCGAACCTTTTGCATTAAAAAGCTGAGTTTCAAAGGTAGCCTTACCTATAATATTTTCTCCTACGTAAGGCGTTGCTTCTTCAGCAAAAAATAGTGTATCATCTTCATTTGGTTTTAGTATAAATCTATATATATTATTCTTAAAATCAATTGTTGCACAAATTTCCGATGAAATTTTTGAACCAAAATACAAAATATTATCTGCTCCACCCTGCACTTTTACATACTCTTGAAACTTTTTTTCTATCATCATGTTAAGCATTTTAAAAAAAGAGATGAAGTTTGATTTTCCTGCACCATTGGCACCAATCAAAATATTTAGATTTGTAAGTTTTAAATCATCTATATCTTTAATAGATTTATAATTTTTTATACTTATAGCATCTATTTTCATCTATTACCTTCAATAATTTTTATTTCTTCATCAGTTAAATAATACAATTTATACTGTCTTTGATAACTTTTGCTTGTAATCCAACATGCCAATCCAATTTTATATTTTGTCAATAAACTTCTTTCATGTCCCTCTTTTTAAAAACACTTTTAATACTGGTTATACACTCGTTTTGCTTTTGGATATACATATATTATCGCTCCGGCTGCTACGCCCAATATAAATAGCCAAACAAACATGGCAAATGAACTCTCCCCTTCTGCCTCTTCTTTTACCCTTTTAACAACTATTGTCTCTTCTTTTTTTGCACTTTTTGTTACAACTTTTGTCTCTGCTTTGCTTTTGTCACTATCGAGTTGTGCTACTACTGAAACATTCGTATCTTTTTGAGTCGCATGCACTAAAGGTTGAGTGATATTAGCATCTGTTTTTGTTGCCGAAATATTTTTATCTGCAACTTTTGTTTTTGCAGGAATGACTGCCGGCACTGCTGCTACCGATACTTCAAGGCTTTGCTCTTCTTCTTTGGTTTGGGTTGCTCCGCTATATTCTAGACTATATACACCCTCAAACTTAGAAGTAACAAGACGCATAACCTCTTCATGCATCTCTTTATTTTTTATAGGTTCTACAACCAAAACAGTATAGTTGTCAAGAGGTCGGACATGAATTACAAAATCATTTTTTCCGGCCAATGAGTTAAGCTTTTCATATACCTCATCCTCTTGAAACCTTTTTAGCTCCTCATAGGCACCCTCTTTTAGAGAATATGATCCCAACATGATTTTTTTTGGATATTCCGAGGTGGATGCACTATCGGTAGATAATATTTGCACTGCTTTTTGCGATGCTTTTTCAATATCTTTTATACTGGCATTGTTAAACTTCTGTACAACCAATTTCAGTGTCTCTTCGAGTATAAACTGATTTTTTATAGGTTCTGCAACCAAAAGATTTTGTCCGGAAGAGCCGATAACATGAATAGTAAAATCATTCTCTTTTGAAATAAGTTCAAGTTTACTGTAGATTTCATCACTCTTTAGTTTTTCAAATGCAGCATGCGCGCTCTCTTTGTCTTTAAAACTATCAAAAACAATCTGTTTTGTATAGGCTCCTAAGGAACTGCTTATCAGTATAGTCATCACTGCTGTAAAAATAACTTTCATGTGCTCTTCCCCCGAAATAAATTTTGAAATCATTATATTGGTTTAATTATAAGTAAAATCTAAAATAAAGAAAAAGATTAAAAGAATTTCTGCATTTTCCGATAGTATTGAAAATTACAAGGGGCACATTATGAACACATCCTATGGATTAAATTCCTATGCATCACACGATTTAAATATAAGAATGAAAACATCGAGCGGTGATGTTATCAACATGGATTTTGCGAATAAAAAAGAACTTTCTCTGTCGCATGAAGAGAGCGAGAATGTAAGCAAAGATAGCCTCTCTTTCTCCTCTATGCAGTCGTTTCAATTCTCTATAACCGGCAATGGAATAGATGAGAATGACAAAAAAGAGATAGATGCTTTTATGAAAATCGCAAAACCGTTTATTGATTCATTTTTAAAAGAGCTAGAGCAGGATGCACCGCAAACTCCTGTTACAAAGCTGGCAAACAAGATAGCGGATATTTTTGCACCTATGAAAGAAAAAGATGAAGATACAAAAAATTATGTAAAAACAAATATAGTCAAAATGTTTGACAACGCTCTAAAACAGAGTGATTCTATAGATAAAATTTTTGAAGATGCAAAAAAATTATTAGAGAAAACTCTTCAAGAGTTTGATGATTACAATAAAAAACTGTACGCCTAGTTTTTTTTGGAATAGTATATGCTTGTAAAAGTGTATGAAATCACTAATAGTAATAATTTTATTAAATGTAGCTATTTTAGCTTCGTCGGCGTTTGATATAGAGCAGGAGTATGAACAGCTCAATGCGGGAATTGAGAAAATATCTCCCCTACTCTCAGCAGAAGAAAAAGTTTCCCTCTACCTGTTAGTTTTGGCAACGCATGACAAAATAACAACTGCTTATGCTCTAGGTGAGCATAGCGGTAATGCACTCAAAGATGTAGAGCAAGAGACATTAAAGCTCTTCTCCTTAATAAAAATGAATAACCAGAAGATTAAAAAGAGTGATGTAGAAAATTTAGTAGAGCTCTATACACAGATGAATAAGTATGGTTTGGAGTTTATTAGAACCAACTCAAACGAGTCCGAGTCCGAGAATCCTCTTCCTTTTTTTATACTTTTAGGCATTGTAGCCCTTATTCTAGGGTTTAGCGTAAGTTATTTTTTCTTTAGAAATCAAAACACTGCCTTAATCAATAACGATAAGCCCAGCCGCAACATTAACGATATCTTTGCAAATCTGCCGGAGATGGATAAAACACAAAGCAAAGAGGAGAGCGATAGCTCAGAAAAGGCAAAGGAAGCACCTCCTCAGCATGCAGAAACCAGCCATGTAGAAACTACTATTACAGAAAACAGTGATGATGGTGATGCCCTAGCGAATCTGCAAAAAGTGCATAATAATGTTTTAAATGAAGTGAAGCATTTAGAACGCCTAAAAGCATCTTGGCATGAAGAGCAAAACAGAGCAAACGATGAACTAAAAAAAGAGAAGAGAGCTCTCGAACATGACATACAAGAGCTTAAGAAAAAAATAGCAGAGCTGCAAGATTCACAACAGGCGCTTATCAGTGAATTTCAAGAAAATTTGAAAAGCTTAGAAAGACAACCTCATGAGAACGATGCAGAGTTTAATGAAAAATTACTCTCTCTCAAGCATAAAAGCCATAACATATTCCATATACTGGAGACTATCTCGGATATTGCGGAAGAGACAAATCTGCTTGCTCTCAATGCGGCCATAGAAGCGGCAAGCGCCGGTGAACATGGAAGAGGATTCGCAGTGGTGGCGGATGAAGTTAGAAATCTTGCAGAAAAAACCCAAGCAACACTCAGTGAAGCAAAAGTAAATATCTCAAGTGTTGTGGATGCAATTTCAAATTTAAAAAGTTAAGAATGGCTTAAAACTTGACATTGCCTCTTCAAATAGTGTAAAATTACGGCATCAAAACAGATATTTACATATCTCAATATCCTCTAATTTATGCGTTATGCAAAAAAATCCCAATAATCTAAGGTAATTACTTAATGAGTGAAAACAATTCACAAGCAACTTCGACAACCCCAGCAACACCGACCCAACCACGCAAGACAACGACAAAGCCAAACAACAAAACCCGCTCCCACACTCCTGTTAAAGGTGTAACTGTTGATGACCTTCGTGCAAAAACAATTGAAGAGTTGGTAACACTCGCAAATGAGCTCAATGTTGAACATCCAAATGAGTTAAAAAGACAAGATATTATCTTTGAAATTTTAAAGGCTCAAACAGAGCAAGGCGGCTTTATACTCTTTAGCGGCATCTTAGAAATTATGCAAGACGGCTATGGATTTATCCGCTCGATTGACAAAAGTTTCAACGAAAGTATAAACGATGCCTATGTTTCAAACACTCAGATTAAAAGATTTGCACTTAGAAACGGGGATGTTGTAACAGGTCAAGTTCGCCCTCCAAAAGATCAAGAGAGATACTACGCACTTATTAAAATAGAGGCTGTAAACGGCTTACCGCCCGAAGAGAGTAAAAAAAGACCTCTTTTTGAAAACTTAACACCGCTCTATCCACTAGAACAAATCAAATTAGAGTATAGAGAAAAAGGGCTTATCGGTCGAATGATGGATTTATTTGCACCTATCGGCAAGGGGCAAAGGGGTCTAATTGTTGCACCTCCAAGAAGCGGTAAAACAGAACTTTTAAAAGAGATTGCACATGGAATAAGCGCAAATCATCCTGAAATTGATTTGATGGTTCTACTTGTAGATGAGAGACCTGAAGAAGTAACGGACATGGAGAGAAGCGTTAAGGGTGATGTTTACAGTTCAACCTTTGACATGCCTGCAAAAAACCATGTAAAAGTTGCCGAAATGGTCATAGAAAAAGCGAAAAGACGCGTTGAGTTAGGAAAAGATGTAGTCATTCTTCTTGACTCTATCACTCGTCTAGCGCGTGCCTACAACACCGTAACACCTTCAAGCGGTAAAGTTCTCTCCGGCGGTGTGGATGCAAACGCACTTCACAAACCAAAACGCTTTTTCGGAGCAGCCAGAAATATTGAAAACGGCGGAAGTTTAACTATTATCGCTACCGCCCTCATTGATACGGGAAGTAAGATGGACGAAGTTATCTTTGAAGAGTTCAAAGGAACCGGCAACTCTGAAGTTGTGCTCGACCGTAAAATCGCAGAGAGACGCATATTCCCTGCAATCGACATCTTAAAATCAGGAACAAGAAAAGATGATTTACTCATCGGTTCCGATGTTCTGCAAAAAGTGTTTATCCTTCGCCAAATGATTCACAAGCAGGATAATGAGATAGAAGCACTCAAATTTGTTTACACGACAATGGGCAAAAAAGCTACGAATGAAGAGTTCCTAGAAAGCATGAACACGAACCAATAACTATGAAATTAGGGGTATTTGATAGCGGAATCGGCGGTCTAACAGTTGTAAAATCGCTTTTAGAGCATGAACTTTTTGAAGAGATTATTTACTTCGGAGATACGGCGCGTGTTCCCTACGGCATTAAAGACAAAAACACTATCATCCGCTATGCCATAGAGGCTGTAGAGTTTTTCAAAAACTTTGAACTTGACCTCATCATAGTTGCATGCAACACCGTGAGTGCGTACGCTCTTGAGGAGATGCGAGAGAGTTCTGCATGTCCTGTTATCGGGGTGGTAGAGTCGGGCGTGCTTGCAACATCCAATGCACTGAAAGACAAAAATTCAAATATTTTAATACTCGGTACAAAAGCCACCGTAAACTCAAAAGCCTATGAGACAAGCCTTCATAAACAGGGCTTTGTCAACCTGCAGGCAAAAGCGACGGGGCTGTTTGTTCCTATGGTTGAAGAGGGAATTTACGAAGGTGAGATTTTAGATGCCACACTTAAACACTACTTTAAAGATTTAGAAACTCCCCATGCCGTCATTCTCGGCTGCACCCACTTTCCCCTCATCTCAAATGCCATTCAAAACTATTTCGGCAAAGATACAATTTTGATTCATTCCGGCGAAGCAATTGTTGAACACTTAGAAAAAGAGTTTACATTTGAGACAAAATATAAAAACCCAAAACTCAAATTCTTCGCCTCAGAAAACCCGGAAGCACTCAGAGCGGTTGCGAAGATGTGGCTTAATCTTTAAAACTTATTAGACTTTTTGCATCGCTAAAAAGCTATATTTCGTAACTTCTAGTCAAATATGATGAAAAAGTTGAACTGTTTTAGTCATTTTTTTCAAACTGTTCCTAAAGTTTTAGCTCTTCGCTTATATCTTTTATTAGTTTTGAAAAAGGCTGTTTTGATAAATCCTCATTTTCATCGATAAGATTAAAAATATCTTTTTTGATTTGTTGGAACGGTATGCCTGTTAAATCTTGCAACTCTCTCAGTCTGCTCTCTGGATAAAGTTCAGCTTTTTGTAACATCTCAAAAACTATATCTTTGTGAGCTTTGTATCTTGTATCTAGTTCGAAAATCTTTTTATATTTATCGTACTGATTTGTATAGTTTTCCCTGAGAGGAATGGCAATATCATTTTTTGAATTTACATGTAAATTTTTACAAGAATCATCTAAAAGTAGTTTGAATTTTACTTTTTCGTGAAAATCGAAAGTTTCATCATTTGGTGCGATACAAGTTTCATTTTGAAATTTCCCCACCTTTGCATCATGTTCAAAAGTATTTTTACTTCCTTTGACTTTGCTTGAATTACAAGTGCTACAAGATGGGATAAAATTGTAAAAACTAAGTGCTAAATATGGATAAGTTCCTTTATCAAAAAAATGGTCAAGTTGAAAAGTTGAAACTTCTTTTTTTGCATCAAAATTTGTAATAAAATCTTTGTTGCAATAAAAACAGGTTCTGAAATTGAAATTTTTTGTGAAAAATGGAGTTAATACTTTGGATTGATATTTGTCTGAATAATTAAATAAGTTTTTAATCTTTTCAATAGTTTCTTTTTTATTTGTAGCTGTTAATTTTTTAATTTCACTATCTATAGGGCGAATAATTATTTTTATTTTTTCTGTATTGGCTAATATCATATCTTCAAAAGTATAATTTTTAAATACTTTTTTAAATGATTTATCATTTTTCTTATACCTATTGAATCTTTCTTCAATGCTTTCATGTGGTTTTTCAAATTTTGTTATAGTTTTTAAATCATCTAAATATTGTTTCGCAAAATCAAAATCTTTCTTTTTTAGAAAGTTTGCATAATCTAGCTTAATCATTTAAACTCTTTTCTAATTCTTGTAACCTCTCTATTTCTTTTTTTAAAAACTCTTTTTTCCCATAAAATAAAATTTCCAACTCATCCAAATAATTACCAATAATAGTTTTTAAAAATGGCTCACCGATGATTGATTGGATATATCTAAAATTATATTCTTTTGCTTCATAATCATCTTTCTGTGTTTGAAAATTTGCATCTTCTTTTTGAAGATTTTTGTTTTCATCATAAAATTTTTTAATCTCTTCAATTTTCCCTTTCGCAAACTCACCCATAAGCCCATCTTTCATAAAAAAACCGTGAGAAAGTAAAGTGTGGATATTTGCTCCAAAAGGATTAAGTTCAATATACTTACTTACATTTATACAATTTCCATTTTCTAATCCATTTATCTTTAATTTTGGATATTTTTTCTTTGTTTCATCATCAAACTTATCTAAAAATATCACATTTTTTTTTGGTAGGTCTGAGAGAATGAATGGAGAGTGAGAGGCTATTATAATATGTAGATTTTTTACTAATTTATTTTCTTGAATAAAATCAAGTATTATTTTTAAAATTCGTTTTTGCCAATTTGGATGAAGATATAATTCTATTTCGTCAAAAAGTAATATATTGCTTTTGCTTTTAAATTGTGACAACATAAAATCTATTCTTTCCAAATAAAATAAAATTGTTTTTTCACCTGCACTTAATTTGATAGTTTTATTCTCTTCTGTTTGAAAAGTCAATTGAAACTCTTCTTCTAAATTTACAGATGAAACTAATGTAAAAAATGTTTTATAATCATCACTTTCAATAATCAAGTTATTATCTATTTTTATTAAAAATTCGAGTATTTTATCAATCTTCTCAGGGACACTTGCATCCACTAGTCTTGATGGGTCACCATTGGGTGTATTAGAAAATTTTATTTTTTCAAGGTCTTCTTTTTTATAGTCAATTTTAATACTATAAGGTTGTTTGATTTTAAAAACTTCAAAAAATAGCTTTTTGTACTTATCATCAACCAATAAATTACCTATTGCATAAGTTTGAAAAAAGTTAAATTGTGAAAGTTTGAATCCTGAAAAAGTTGGATACAAACTATTTTCTTTATATAAATCAAAATCATTTTTTCTATAAATACCATAATATTTTATAGGGTCTTCTGGACTTGGTGAATCATTTTTAATAATGCCATCTTTTTCTAAATGAGATATATTAAGATAGTTTACATCAAAATGTTTATTTAAAGCTATATTATAACTAGCCGTTCCATGACTTAAACTCCCATCTACTATTTGCATTGAAATGTTTTTTTCTATATTTATATTATTTGAATAACAGATATTGTCCGAACCATTATTTAAAACATAAAAATAGTTAAATTCTTCTAAACCGCTATTAAGTGTTAGTATTTTTGATAACACTTCAAAAACACTACTTTTCCCACTCCCATTCTCCCCAACAATAGCAGTAACATTAATGTTTAGAGGAAAAATACTTACATAATCTTTATTTTCTTTGTTAAGTACCAATTCCTTTTTATCTTGAATATATTCAAATTCAAATCTCGGATTGAAATTAAACCCTTGATAATGTATATTTTTGTAATCCTCAACCCACAAATAAACTAACTCCATCCATTCCCCTTATTTTTCAAAATCATGCTCAAGCCCAATATTCAATCTTCCATCAAGTGCCACCATCTTATCATCATGTTGCTGCAAGAGGATTTTTAAAAATATATCTACTATTTTGTACTCGCCTTTTTGTAGTTTTGCTATGAGTCCCATGTTTTCTAGTGATACTCGGGTGTTGTAAAGTGTGGCTGAGTCCATAGCATGGCTTAGGTTATTTGCCATGGCATAGACCACTTCAAAATGGTGTTTTTTAGATTTGAGTTTCGATATAAGCTCATCAAGATAGGCTCTGTTTTCTAGCACCCTAAAGCTTATAGCCTCAAGTGCGCAGCTATAATCTATGGGCTTTTTTTCTAGCATGGCGTTTATGTAAAGCGTTTGCAGTACTTTTGCACTGTACTCAGGATGACCTTCTAAAAAAGTTATCGTAGCATGTAAAAGTTCTGCGTCATAAGCGATGTCATGTTTGTCAAACTCTGTTTTTGTATATTCAAAAAGTTCATCCGTATCAAGCCCGCTTAATTTTATCACACTTGCAAAATGAAAAAACGGTGACGCTTTGCTCTCAAAGATTTCAGTCATTATCGATTCGATGCTTCCTAAAAAAACATAAGTGATGTTTTCATGGTGCTGTGCAACGGAACGAAGCACTTCTAAGATATTTTTGTCATAGAGTTTTGTGATGTCTTGAAACTCATCAAATATCACTTTGATATTTATACCTTTTGAGGTCGCTATGCTATCTACTACATTTAAAGAGTGGATAAAAAGCTCTATAGGGTCGCTTTCTTTACTCACCAAATCTATGGTCACTTCTGCCATGTCGGGAATGGAGATGGTTTTGATAGATTTCAAAAGATTTAAAAGGGAGTTTTTAGTTTGTCTGATGAAGTTTTCAATCTTTACAAAACTGTATGCACTATCAAGTATTTGCTTGGACAATGAATCTAAAGAGTGATGTAGTCTTATGTCTATGTAGATAAAATCATAACCTTTTTCATAATCAAAGATATGCTTAATGAGCGATGTTTTTCCAAATCTTCTTGGGGCTTTAATCATGATATGCTGATTGTTATCAAGATAAGATTTAAAGAGCGGGAGATGTTTTTTTCTATCTATAAAATCTTTTCCTTTTACAGGGCTTCCACTTTGAAACATTGGTATCCTTTGTTTGAAAAATATAAAACATTATAGCTTTTTATATATAGTTTTTTTCTATATACAGTTTTTATATATAAAAAGTTCCAAAAGCACTCCTTACATGTTTTGTAACCATTTTGCAACAGTATGATAATAAAATTTTGCTCATGGAAAACACATTACCCAAAGAATGGTTAGACAATTTAGAAGTTTTAGATATTGCTTTTCAGCCGATTGTGGATATTCATACCGGCAAAACCTATGCGGTTGAAGCGCTTCTGCGAAATTATAAAGAGGTGGGTTTTGACTCCATTTTTGAGCTTTTTGACCAAATTTACAAAGACAATCTGCTCTACTCTTTTGATGTGGCTCTTCGCGAGAAAGCTATAAAAAAATTCATAAACATAGATAATTTTAAAAATATTAAACTCTTCTACAACCTCGATAACCGTCTCTTTAAAATGGCTAACTTTACAAGCGGAAACACAAGCATATTGCTCAAAAAGTATGGGATAGAAAAAGACAGCATCTGTTTTGAGATTTCAGAGAGACATGAGATAACGAGCAATTGTAAAATGGAAAAAATTCTATCGCACTATAGAGATGAGGAGTTCTGCATTGCTATTGATGACTTTGGCGTCGGCTACTCAGGCTATAAACTCCTCTATGACAGTACGCCCGATGTTATCAAAATAGACAGATTCTTTTTGGCGGATATAGAAAAAGATATAAAGAAAAAGATAATGGTCAGCAGCATAACGCATTTAGCTGTTCAGCTTGGCATAAAAGTGATTGCAGAGGGCGTTGAGACGAAGGCAGAGCTTATGACATGCAAAGAGATAGGGTGTCATTTGGTTCAAGGCTACTTTGTGCAAAGACCGACTAAAAACACAAAAGAGATAAATCAAAACTATAGCACTGTCTCCGACTTAATCAAACATGATAAAAGAGCCGAGAACGAGTATAAACTAGATGCTTATTCAGAGAAAATAAAACCTCTTAGCCTTCGGTCAAAAATGAATCAAGTCATAGAATATTTCAAAAAATATCCAAATAGCCAGCTAATACCAATTGTAAATTCAAACGATGAACCGGTCGGAATCCTCCAAGAGGATACGATAAAAGAGTTTTTATATACCCAATATGGCAAAGCACTTCTTCTTAATGACGGTACTAAAAAATCCAAACTCAAAAATTTAATCAGCTACTGCGGCTTAGCGGATATCAACAGCGACATTACAACAATTATAGAGCTCTTCTCAAACAATAAAGAGTCCAGAGGTATTATTCTTACAAACAACTCAAAATATTATGGTTACCTCTCTGCAAGGGCTATTATCACCATAATGAATGAGGAGAATATACTCTTTGCAAGGGAGCAGAATCCTCTCACGAAACTCCCCGGGAACACGGTCATCGAGCGGTATATTGCAGCAGCTTCATCCAATAACGACTCCTATCTGCTCTGCTATTTTGATTTAGATAATTTCAAAGCATTTAATGATGTTTACGGCTTTAGAAACGGGGACAGGGTTATACTTCTTTTTGCGGATATTATAAAAAAACACCTGCCATCGGAGTTTTGCAAAGCACATATCGGCGGCGATGACTTTTTTGTCGCCATGCAACACAATAACGAAGATGAATACTCCTATACAAAAAAGATAATAAAAGTTATGACAAAATTCACACAGGATGCCAAAAATTTCTACTCAAAAGAGGACAAAGAGCGAGGGTTTATAATCTCCAAAGACAGAGAGGAGAATATAAAAGTGTTCCCTCTGCTTACTGTGAGTGCCTCCATAGTAATCATAACAAAAGCAACGAAGAACAGGTCTTCAAAAAACATCAACTCTGTTTTGTCGGCACAAAAGAAAGTTGCCAAACATGAGTACAGCCATCTCTCTATAAGCAGTCTGTTATGAGAAAAAAACAGAAAATTATAAACCTCTTTAACGACAAAGATATTTATCAGATACGGCATGTAATTTCTATTGCATGCGAGGAAGATGTAAATCTCTTTTGGGACTTTATCAGTGCTTCAAATAATCCAACCCATGATTTAATTCATGCATTCATAACAAAATTCCACAACTTCGCTTTATCTTATATTAGAGACAACAAAAAGCTCTATTTTGAAATTACTTTAGAAGAGAGTGACGGCTATTTTTACTTTACACTATGGAATCAAAAGATAGCTCGCGCTTTTAAGTTCTACATACAAAATACTCCCTTCGAATTTCTCTATGATAAAAAGAAAATAAGCATAAAGCTAAGTAAGTTAAAGTGCCTAAAAAATATTGAAACAATAAATCTCAAAAATGAAAAAAGAGAGCAGTATCTTATAAACTCTGTTATCAATCCGGAAAAAAATAAGAGGATAGAAGTTTATACTTTTTTAAATCAAGAAGATTTAGAGTATCTCTTGAAATTAAATGAGGATATGCAGGAGTTAGCTTTTCAAATTAATAAAATCGGCTTCAATAAAAATATCTTCATATCGCTTAGATCCATATTTTCTCTCTTTTGTTTAACTCTAAGCTACTATGAAAGAATCTCTCCGATTGCAATTACGATAACTAACTTTTCCAATCTTATCAATGGAAACGCAGAGAGATTTATAGAGCTTAATAAATCGGAGCTACTACTGATAGACGGTTTTATAGAGAACCTAGACACTTGGCTACAGACTCTTTTTATAAATGGAGGAGCAAACCTCTATTTTATGGACAACTCTTTAAAAGCTGATTATGAGATGATTCAAGCCTTGATTATGCCAAAAGAAGAGACATGTTATGAGATCTCTTTAGATGACATTTTTAATTTTTAAAAATTCTTTTGATGATACTTTAACCCTTTAAATGCTAGAATCACCCCAATTAACAATGGAGTTGGATGTGAAAGAGAGTTCAGAAGTTTTAGCTAGAAAATACAGACCCTCAAACTTTGATGAGCTTATAGGGCAGGAGACAATTTCTCAGACTCTTTCACTCGCACTCGACTCCAACCGCCTCTCTCATGCCTACCTTTTTTCAGGTCTCAGGGGAAGCGGCAAAACTTCAACCGCCCGTATCTTTGCAAAAGCTCTTATCTGCGAAAGAGGCGTAACCCATAAACCATGCGGAGTTTGCCAAAACTGCACGCTCGCTCTGGAGGGTCGCCACATGGATATAGTGGAGATGGATGCTGCTTCAAACCGCGGAATTGACGATATTCGCGACCTTGTGGAGCAGACGAAATACAAACCCTCCACCGCAAGATTTAAAATCTTTATCATCGATGAAGTTCACATGCTCACTCCTCAGGCGTTTAACGCACTTTTAAAGACGCTTGAAGAGCCGCCTGCCTATGTAAAGTTTATACTTGCAACAACCGATCCGCTCAAAATTCCGGCGACAATTTTGAGTCGTTCTCAGCACTTCAGATTTAAAAGCATTGCAACAAACAAGGTAGCAGACCATTTGGCATACATTCTTAATCGTGAAAAAATTGAGTATGAGAGTGATGCACTTGAAATACTCGCTAGAAGCGGAAACGGAAGTCTAAGAGACACCCTCACCCTTCTTGACCAAGCCATCATCTACTCCAAAAACCATGTCGATGTCAAAACCGTAACCGACATGCTGGGGCTTGTTGACCCAAAATTTTTGACAGATTTATTCGGTGCAGTTTTTGCAAAAGATTATGGACAGTTGGTTGAATATACGAAAATTTTAGAAGATTATGAAGCAGAGATGGTTGTGGATGAGCTTATCGCCTACCTTAAAGAGCGAATGTACAACCATGATGCGCTCTTTTCAACACTGGTTTTAGATAGATTTTTTAGAATACTGAGTGACTCAAAATATCTCTTCAGCATCAATGCCAACGGCTCTTTTGTTCTCTCACTCATATTTTTTAAGATGGTTGAAGCGCTCCGCATAAAAGAGATTGACCAGATGATAGAATCTCTTCAAAAAGAGATTCAAAGACCGGCGATAGAAACTCCACATGCCGCAGTTGCACACCCAAAGCCGACAGAAGAGGTACGAGTTCAACCGACCGTACATGCTAAAGAAGAGATAGAAATCAAAATTGAAAAAGAGCCAAAAGAAACTCCGTATTCCATTATCAATCCACATGTAAAAAGCTTTGAAGAGTTGATAAATAGAATAGGAGACAGAAACCATAAACTCGGCGAATGTTTTACCAAAAGCGTAACATTTGTATCTTATGAGGACGGTATTTTGTCATGGGAGAGTTGTGCGAACGAGGAGTGCAAACAGGCACTCAAACATGGCTATACGGTTATCAGACAACTTGTTCGAGAGATATTTGGATTTGAGACACAAATCAAGGGTTTGCCTTGTTCCAAAGCGATGGAAGAGGAAAAAAAAAATGATGTAATTCCGGAAAACTTCACTCAAACAGCCGAGCCGACTGCCATACCTCAACATGTCATAGAACAACCAACGATGCCGCTTGACCAGAGCAGTTCTATGATTGAAGATGCCGAAGTTAGCGGAAGTGATAGTTGCGTTAGCAGCTGTTCACAAAGCGATGAATCCGCCAAAGAAGTAAACGGAGTTGACATAAGAGAAGAGCCGATGGTTCAAAAAGCAATTGAACTTTTTGAAGCTAAAAAAGTGACAATCCAGTCCAAAATTTAACTGCCATGCTACAGCTCTGAAAATAATAGTTCACGAACACAAAGCTTCTCTTTTTGACAAAATAGCAATATATTCTCATAAGGCATAGAGTTTCTCCTCTTGAGAGTTGCAAAATTTGCCTGAGAAATACCCAATACATCCGCCACATCTTTATCCAATATTTTTATTTTTTTATCACCGGACAAATATTTCTTCAACTCTTCTATAACGCTATAAAAATCTCTCATTGGAACTCTTTAATTTAAATTAGAAAGAAATATATCAGAAGAAATGGAGTGGATGCAAAAATATTGCACTATGCTATGTAATTCTCTAAAAACAAATTTTGACTAAAGAAACATTTTTGCTTTGCGAAAGACGCTTCACTTGTTTTTGCAGCTTTATGGAGTTGTAAGGACATCAGAATTGAATCGAAACTTGATTTTTGTCACTCGATTTTATCTCTTTATACATGAAAATATGTGCGACACTTTTTTCCTTCTTAAATTAAATATAATTAAATTTTTTCCGATATAAATTTTATGAATATAAATTATCTGTCGGTATTGCCGAAAGTTGATCAGGATTACGTAAAAAGTTATGTTCTTGTTGATGGTTCCAAAGAGAGCATAGGAACCGTTATAGAGGACAAAATCAACTTTAGCACTGCGGATAAAGACGGTGATGCATTTCTAACTTATGAAGAACTTTCAAATGTAAAACTTTCGGTAGATTTCAATGCAAAAAAAGATATGTTTCAGTTAGTTCGCGGACTGAATCTGCTTGACAATAAAACAATACAAAATATTTATTTTCAACAAGGTTTGTCGCTTGATGTGCTTGAAGAAGAATTAAAAAAGCTTGATAAAAACAATGATAAAAAGATAAACTCAGACGAGGTAGAACGAGATTTATCGCAACTGGTCAGAACGGAAAAAATGGCATATCGTGCATATAAATTAAACGATATTAAAGAAAAAGATGGTGAACAATCTCAAAATGAGAGCGATAACAAACAGATAGCCGCATTAGAAAAACAGATACAGAGTTTAAAAAATATGCTAAGCAACCTCCAAACACAAAAAGCTTCTCAACCCCCGAGTAGTAGCACCGCAAGTTCAAAAGAGGCGAGCGAGCATGTATCTGAAAGTATCAATAATAAACTAAATATGAAAGAGTTAGAAACAAAATACGGTACAGAGGATGTGGATAAAGTAGTAAACGCAGTTGAAAGAACCATTGATGTAACACATAACATAGATAGTATTATCATTCAAACAGACACCAATATGAGTAAAGAAGAT